>NZ_CP033069.1:3800526-4423202 GCF_003669015.1 Acidovorax sp. 1608163 | reverse complement strand
CGGACGGCGCCAGCGAGGTCAGCATGTTCGGTGGCAAGAAGCCCCGCACGATCCCGATCAAGGCCACGGTCTGATCGCACACAGGAAGGAATCACCATGTTCAAGAAGAACCCGACCTCTGTGCGCCTGACCCTGCGCGCCCTGGGCTACCTGCTGAGCTACCCCGATGCGCAGCTGCGCAGCGTGATGTCGCAGCTCATCGACGCGCTGCAGGTAGAGCAGGCTCTGACCACCGAACGCATGGCCGAGCTCGAAGCCGTGTGCCAGCACCTTGCTGCACTCGACCCGATGGAAGCCGAAGCCCGCTACGTGGACAACTTCGACCGGGGTCGCCAGACCTCGCTGCACATGTTCGAGCATGTGCACGGCGACTCGCGCGACCGCGGACCGGCGCTCATCGACCTGATGCAGACCTATGAAAAGGCCGGCCTGCAATTCCAGGCCGACGAGCTGCCCGACCACCTGCCGGTGGTGCTGGAGTTCGCCTCCACCCAGCCGCCCGAAGTGGCCAAGGAGTTTCTGGGCGAAATGGCCCACATCCTCAACGCACTGTTCAGCGCCCTCGTGGCGCGCAACAGCCCCTACGCCAGCGTGATCGCTGCCGTGCTCGAAGTGTCGGGCCAGCGTGTGCAGTCGGTGGCGCTCACCCCCGAGCCCGAGATGGACGAGGTGTGGGCCGAGCCCGAAGCGTTTGGGGGTTGCAGCACCCAGGGCCAGGCCAAGCCTGACCAGCCGCAGCCCATGCATTTTGTTCGTACCCCCCGCGCCGAGCGGGCACCAGAAGGAGTCTCAGCATGACCACCTGGCTCGATACCCTGTTGTTTGGCATCTATCCCTACATTTGCCTGGCCGTTTTCTTCATTGGCAGCTGGGCGCGGTTTGACCGCGACCAGTACACCTGGAAGAGCGACTCGTCGCAACTGCTACGCACCGGCAGCTTGCGCTGGGGCAGCAACCTGTTCCACATCGGCGTGCTGTTCCTGTTCTTCGGCCACACCGTGGGCATGCTCACGCCGCACTTTCTGTATGAGCATTTCATGAGTGCGGGTGCCAAGCAGCTCATGGCCATGGTCTCAGGGGGGATTGCGGGCACGCTGGGCTTCATCGGCCTGTCCATCCTGCTGCACCGCCGCCTGTCGGATGAGCGCATCCGCGCCACGTCCAAGGTCAGCGACATCCTGATCCTGGTGCTGCTGTGGCTGCAACTGGCGCTGGGCCTGGCCACCATCCCGCTGTCGGCCCAGCATCTGGACGGCTCCATGATGATGAAGCTGGCCGAGTGGGGCCAACGCGTGGTGACCTTCCGCAGTGGGGGTGTGGAGCTGCTGGCCGAAGCCGGCTGGATCTTCAAGGCCCACATGTTCCTGGGCATGAGCATTTTCCTGATCTTCCCGTTCACCCGTCTGGTGCACGTGTGGAGCGGCTTTGGCACGCTGGCCTATGTGCTGCGCCCCTACCAGGTGGTGCGTGCGCGCCGCTTGAACCTGCCCGCAGGCCATATGCAGTCGCAAGACCGCCGCGCCTGAAGCCCACCCATCTAAGGAGCACACCATGAGCGGATGTGGAACCGGGAGCTGCGGCTGCAGCTCCTCCGAGAACAGCGCTGCGGCCACGGCCAGCACACTGACCCCTACGCAGACAGCGGCCTACGAGGCCCTGGTGGCAACGATGGCCGATGCGCCCCAGCAAGCCACCCAGGCACCACAAGCTGGCGCCACGGGGGGCATGGGCTCCGTGGTGGCCGAAGTTGCACGCGTCAATGGCGTGGCCCTCAACGCCCCGCACGAGTTGCTGGACGAAGAGGCCCTGCGCCAGCGTGCATGTACCGAGCTGCTGCGCCAGGCTGCGCAGCAGGCGGGCCTGCTGCCCGCGAGCGATGTGCCGGGTGTTGAGGGGGCCATCAGCGTCCAGGCCTCCAATGCCATTGAGCAGTTGCTGGAGCGCGAGCTGGACCTCCCTGATCCTTCAGAAGAAGCCTGCCGCCGCTACCACGACGCCCACCCTGCGGCACACGCCCAGGGGGAGCGTGCGCAGCTGCGCCATGTGCTCTTTGCCGTGACGCCGGGCGTGGATGTGAAGCAGCTGCGCCTGCGGGCCGAGGCCTTGCTGATCGAGCTGCGCTGCGCGGACGATGGCGGTGCCCAGTTTGCCAAGGCAGCTGCCCAGTGGTCCAACTGCCCCAGCGGCCAGCAGGGCGGCGACCTGGGCTGGCTCACCCGCGCCGATTGCGCTCCCGAATTTGCCCGCGAGGTGTTTGGCGGCGCCGAGATCGGTGTGCTGGCGCGCCTGGTGCACAGCCGCTTTGGCCTGCATGTGGTGGAGGTGGTGGCCCGCGACCCTGGGCAGCAGCCCTCGTTCGAGGAAGTACGCCAGGCCATCGCGCTCACCCTGCGCCAACAGGCCTGGGTGAACGCGCTACGCCAATACCTGCAACTGCTGGCAGGCGCTGCTGCGGTCGAAGGGGTGGCGCTCGACGCTGCCGAATCGCCGCTGGTGCAATAGCGGCACTGCATTTTTTCGATTGCCACCTTATGCCTGACGAACTGCTGGACCGCCTGCGCCGTTTTCACAACGACGCATTTCCCCAGTACCGCGAGCAGTTCCAGACCCTGGTGGATGAGGGGCAGCACCCCACCACTTTGTTTGTCGGCTGTTCTGACTCGCGCCTGGTGCCCTACCTGTTGACCGGTGCGGGGCCGGGCGAGCTGTTTCTGGTGCGCAATGTGGGGGCCTTCATTCCTCCGTATGACGGCTCCCACGGCCACCATGGCACCACGGCCGCCATCGAGTTTGCGGTGCTCAATCTGCAGGTGCGCCGCATCATCGTGTGCGGCCACAGTCACTGTGGGGCTATCAAGGCCATGTATGGTGAGGTCTCGCCCGAGGCCCCCAACCTCAACCGTTGGCTGGACCTGGGGCGCGAGGCCTTGCTGCCCGTGCAGCCGGGCCCCGAGGCGCTGCGCCGCACGGAGCAGCGTGCCGTGGTGCTTCAGCTCGAACGCCTGATGGAGTACCCCATGGTGCGCAGCCGTGTGCAGAGTGGCCAGATCAGCCTGCACGGCTGGCACTACGTGATCGAAGACGGTGAAGTCCACGTCTTTGATGTGCAGACGGGTGGTTTCGTGCCGGCATCACGGGCTGACAACAGCGGCACTGGGCCCTATCACCCCTACGTGGAGCACGATGGTCAGGTGCTGCTGGACTAGGGATTGCCGTCTTCGCAGGTTGCGCAGAAAGGCAGGTCTCTGCTTTGATGCCTTCTTGACGGAGCGCAAGACCACCGGGAAGGTAACCCTGAATCATTCCGAGCCATGAAGCGCGAAACACCCCCCTCCATTCCCTCCCCCCTGTCTGCGTTGCAACCCATCAGCCTGGATGTGTTGCGCGAGAAATACCTCAAGCCCGGCGAGACCGGTGTGGAAGACCTGTACCGCCGTGTGGCGCGTGCGCTGGCCTCGGTCGAGGCCCCCGAGCTGCGCGAAAAGTACGAGGCCCTGTTCCTCGCCAATCTGCATGCGGGCGCCATCGGCGCGGGCCGCATCATGAGTGCGGCGGGCACCGACATCCAGGCCACGCTCATCAACTGCTTTGTGCAGCCCGTGGGCGACTGCATCCAGGGTGTGGACGATGAAGGCTACCCCGGCATTTACGAAGCCCTGCGCGAAGCCGCAGAAACCATGCGCCGTGGTGGTGGCGTGGGTTATGACTTCTCTCGCATCCGCCCACGGGGCGCGGAAGTCAAGGGCACGCACTCCATGGCGTCTGGCCCCTGCAGCTACATCAATGTGTTCGACCAGTCGTGCTCAACGGTCGAGAGCGCAGGCTCGCGGCGCGGTGCACAGATGGGTGTGCTGCGCATCGACCACCCCGATGTGAAGGAGTTCATCACGGCCAAGCGCACGCCGGGCCGCTGGAATAACTTCAACGTGTCGGTGGGCGTGTCGGACGCGTTCATCGAGGCCGTGCAGGCCAACGCCCCCTGGGAACTGGTGCACCGGGCCCGCCCCGGCGCAGCCCTGCAAGCTCAGGGTGCGCACCAGCGCGCCGATGGCCAGTGGGTCTACGCCACCGTGCCAGCCCGCGAGCTGTGGGACACGATCATGAAATCGGCCTACGACTTTGCCGAGCCGGGCATCCTGTTTTTGGGTCGCATCAACGAAGACAACAACCTGCATTACTGCGAAGAGATCGCTGCGACGAATCCTTGCGGCGAGCAACCATTGCCCTCCTACGGTTGCTGCGACCTCGGGCCCATCATCCTCACGCGCTTTGTGCGCCACCCGTTTGGGCGTGGCGGTGTGGCGGCGTTTGATTTTGAGTCGTTTGAGCAGGCCGTGGCGCTGCAGGTGCGGGCGCTCGACAACGTGTTGGATGTGACGTTTTGGCCCTTGCCGCAGCAGCGCGATGAGGCCATGGCCAAGCGCCGCATTGGCGTGGGCTTTACCGGCATGGGCAACACCCTTGCCATGCTGTGCCAGCGCTACGACGCGCCCGAGGGGCGCGCCCTGGCGGCCCGCATTGCCGAGCGCATGCGGGATGCTGCGTACGAGGCCTCGGTGGCACTGGCGCAAGAGAAGGGCGCCTTTCCCCAATTCAATGCCGAGGGCTACTTGGCCTCGGGCACCTTTGCCAGCCGCTTGCCTGCGGCCTTGCAAAAGAGCATTCGCAAGCACGGCATCCGCAACAGCCACCTGTTGTCCATTGCGCCCACGGGCACGGTGAGCCTGGCGTTTGCCGACAATGCCTCGAACGGCATCGAGCCACCGTTCTCGTGGATGTACAAGCGCAAGAAGCGCGAGGCCGATGGCAGCACCAGCGAATACGCGGTGGAAGACCACGCCTGGCGCCTGTACCGCGACGGTGGTGGAGATGTGAACGCGCTCCCCGACTACTTCGTGTCGGCCCTGGCCATGTCTGCGCAGGACCACATTGCCATGATGGAGGCAGTGCAGCCCTTTGTGGACACTGCCATTTCCAAGACTGTGAACATCCCGGCGGACTACCCTTACGAGGACTTCAAGGACCTGTACCTGCAGGCCTGGCGCGCGCGGCTCAAGGGCCTGGCCACCTACCGGCCCAACGCCATCTTGGGCTCGGTGCTCGAGGTGACGACCCCTGCGCCAGCACCCGTCGCAGCACCCGCGCCAGCAGCGGTGTCCGCCCCGCCGGTCGACCCCATGCGCACTGTGATTGAGAGCCGCCCCAAGGGGGGGCTCTCGGCCGTGGCCGAAAAGGTGGAGTACTGGACGCAAGAGGGCCACAAAACGCTGTACATCATCGTGTCCTTCTTGCCCGTGCCCACGGGTATCGGCAACCGCACGGTGGACCGCGCCATCGAGTTCTTCATGCCTGTGGGCCAAAGCGGTGAGTCGCAGCAGTGGATCACCTCCAGCATGCGGCTGCTCTCGCTGGCTGCGCGCGGTGGTTTTCTGGAGCGGGCTTTGTCCGACATGCGCAAGGTCGCGTGGGACCGGGGCCCTGTGCGCCTGGGCACCCATCAGCGTGCGGACGGCGCCATGGTGCCCATGTGGCATGACTCGGAAGTGGCTGCCATTGCCTTTGCGGTGCAAAACATCCTGGCGCGCCGCGTGGCCGAGCCGCAGCAGCAATCGCTGCCGCTGGACGAGCCCGAAGCCCCTCTGGGCATGCCCCCCGCTATGGCAGGCAAAAAATGCAGCGAGTGCGGTGCCCACGCGGTGATCCGCAAGGACGGCTGCGACTACTGCACGCAGTGCGGTCACCTGGGGAGCTGTGGATGAACACGCCCCGCCCCACCATTGCGCTGAAGGTGGCCTCGGGCAAGCCATCGCCTGAGGTGCTGGCCCAGCTCGACAAGCGCTGGCGCTGGCAGTACCTCATGCTGGCGCCGCACCGGCTCAGCTTCTTTTTGGCGATGGTGGTGCTGGTGGCTTCGGCGGTTTGGTGGCTGGCGGTGCAGGTCGACCGCGCCACCGGCTGGTGGGGGCTGGGGTACGCGCAGGCCCTGGCCTTGTCGCCCACGCTGGTGCATTCCACGGTGATGGTGCTGGGCTTCATTCCGTTGTACTTTGCGGGCTTTCTCTTCACGGCAGGCCCCAAGTGGCTGGGGGTAGACCCCTTGCCCGTGTCTGCTTTGCGCCCCGTGTTGTTTTTGCAGGCGGGTGGGTGGCTGCTGTGGCTGGCGGGGGCACACCTGGGGGCGCCGTTGGCCTTGGCGGGGCTGGTGCTGGCCTGTGTGGGGCTGGGCTGGATGACGGCACAGTTCTGGGGCCGTGTGCGCCTGAGCCAGGCTGAAGACCAACTGCACGCCCGCGCCATTGCCACGGCCTGTGTGGTGGGCAGCCTGAGTGCGGCTGGGGTGGCACTCGCGATGGTGTGGGATTCGCATGCGCTGGCCCGTGTCTGCGTGTTCACCGCGCTGTGGGGCTTTGTGGTGGTGGTCTACGTCTCGGTGGCGCACCGCATGATTCCGTTTTTCACCTCCAGCGCCATGCCCATGGTGCAGGCGTGGCGCCCCTTCTGGGTGCTGTGGCTCATGCTGGCGGCAGCGGCCATGCAGGTGCTGGCGGCCTGGCTGGAGTTTGCCGGGGTGTCCGCCAGCGCTGCGGGCCCGGCGTGGGCCTGGGTGCACGGTGGCTTGCAGGTGGCTGTGGGCTGCGTGCTGGTCTGGCTGGCCTGGGTGTGGGGGCTGGTGCAAAGCCTCAAGAACAAGTTGCTGGCCATGCTGCACATTGGCTTTTTGTGGCTGGGCGTGGCGTTTGTCCTGGGCGGCGCGGCGCAGTGGCTGGCGGTGGCTGGGGGCTGGGTGGTTTGGGTCTGGGGGCGTTGCATGCGCTGTCCATGGGGTGCTTGGCATCGCTCATGCTGGCCATGGTCACACGGGTGTCTTGCGGCCACAGTGGCCGCGCGCTGGTGGCTGATCGCATTGCGTGGTCGCTGTTTTGGTTGTTGCAGGCGGCCACGCTGCTGCGCATAGGGGCCACGGTGCCCGGCCTGCCTGGCGTGTGGTTGCCCTGGGTGTTGTTGGCCAGTGCCTGCACCTGGGCGGCCACCATGGGGGCCTGGGGTGTGCGGCTGGCGCGCTGGTATGGGCGCCTGCGTCCCGATGGCCGCCCTGGCTGAAATGATGTAGCGGAGGATCTTGCATGTCTGTCATCCCTTGGCCCCTGAAGCCGATGCCGCCCCACACGCCGTCTGGGCGCGCACACGGTAGTGCACGCGGCGGTGCCGTTGCATCCGCATCTGCCGCCCCTGCAGACCGCAGTGGGCGAGGCTGCGCCGCGCCAGCGGCCGCTGCCGGCCCGGACGACACGGCTGCGATGGCGGCTGCGCTGATCCAGTCGCGGCAAACCATCTTGCCCAAGCGCCTGGGCGCGCCTGGCCCCAACGTGGCCGAGCTGGCCGCCATCCTGGAGGCCGCAGCCCACGCGCCTGACCATGGGCAACTGCAGCCCTGGCGCTTTGTGCTGGTGCCCGACACGGCCCGAACCCTGCTGGCCGACGTGTTTGCTTTGGCATTGCAGGAGCGCGACGCAGAGGCCACGCCCGAACAAATCGAACAGGCCCGCGAAAAGGCCTACCGCTCGCCCGTGCTGCTGCTGGCGGTGGTGGACGCTGCGCGTGGCGACGCCGACATCGACCTGGCCGAGCGCCTGGTGTCGGCAGGCTGCGCCATCCAGAACATGCTGCTCATGGCCACGGCGCAGGGCTTTGGCTCGGCGCTCACCAGCGGCAAGGCGCTCAAGGCGGCCAGCCTGCGCGCGCTGTTCCGCTTGGGGTGCGATGAGCAGGCCCTGTGCTTTGTGAGCATCGGCACCGTGGTCTCGCGCAAGGCCGCCCGCGTGCGGCCCGCAGCCAGCAGCTATGTGAGCACGCTCGATGAGCACCGAGGTATCCTGCCCGGGTTTTGATGTGACCGACGGATTTTGAAGAGACCCCCATGAATATTGCCTCCTTTGACGACTTGCTGGTGGCTGCGCGCCAGCAGCCCGAGCCCCAGCGCCTGCTGTTTGTGTTTGCCGGTGTGGAGCTGCCAGACGACGCCACCGAAGCCCAGCGCGCCCGCTTTGAACAAGGGCAGGGCGGGGCCCTGGTGCCGCGGATGTGCGTGGACAAGACCCCGCAGGAGCTGCCCTCGTTCGCCGCCTTGGTCGCCGAGGCCCAGCAGTTCACGGCCCCCGGGCACGATTGGGTCATGGTGTTTGCGGCCGCCATGTCCGGCACGCTGAACCAGGCGCCCACCAGTGCCGATGCCGAGGCCCCCCTGCAGCGCATGGTCGATGCCATCAAGCGCGGCGCCATGGAGGGGTTCATCCCCTTCGACCGCCAGGGCCAGCCTGTGCGCTTAGGCTAGGGGCTGGCATGGCAACGTCTGCAGGCCTGCCCGGTTTCAACACCCCCGCCGTGGGGTTTGAACAACCCTTTGCGATGCTGGAGGCTTGCCACGAGCGCGTGGAGCGCACGCTGACCCTGTTGCAGCGGCTGCGCGCGTATGTGCGCGAGCAAGCCGCTGACGAGGCCGCCCGCCAGGCCGCGCGCGATGTGCTGCGTTACTTTGACATCGCTGCGCCCCTGCACCACCAGGACGAGGAGCTGCATGTGTTCCCGTTGCTGCTGGCGCAGGGCGCGCCGTCGGTGGTGGCGGTGGTGCAGCAGCTGCAGCACGACCACGTCTGCATGGCCGCCGATTGGGCTGCTGCCCGGGGCGCGCTGCAGGCCCTGGCCGAGGGCGCGGCCGCAGGCTTTAGGTCCGAGGACGAGGCCCGGCTCGACCAGTTCGCCCAGCGCTACCAGCAGCACATCCAGGCCGAAGAGGGCACCGCCTACCCCTGTGCCCAGGCCTTGTTGGCCCAGGGCGACCTGCATGCCATGGGCTTGGAGATGGCCGCCCGCCGTCGCGTGGGTTGATGCTATTGAATGTATAGCTTCTAGCGCTTATTGGATAAGCGCTAGGGGTGGATTTGATTGTGAATGGGTGTGCGCATTGCAGCGCAGGCCGTACCGCATGGCGATGGCAGCCCTGGCGGGTGGGCATTCCCTCCAGGCCCATGGCGGACTGGGTGGGCGCGATACTCGACGGGCTCTTTGGCCCCCGTCGCGTTCCATGTCTGTTCGATTTTTTCTCCACACCCTGTTGACCCTGCTGCTGGCCTGGGCCGCAGCCGCCACCTGCGTGGCCCTGCACACCCCGCTGCCGTGGATGCTGGGGCCGCTGGTGGCCACCTCGTTGCTGTCGATTGGCGGCGCACCCACCGAAAGCTGGGGGCCGCTGCGCAATGCCGGGCAGTGGACCATTGGCGCCACGCTGGGCCTGTATTTCACGCCCGAGGTCACGGCCCTGGTAGGCAGCCTGTGGTGGGCGATTGCCCTGGGCATTGGGTGGGCGCTGCTGCTAGGCTGGGGCTTTGGTGCCTGGCTGTACCGGTTGCACGCACCGCGCATGCACGGTGTGCCCGCGCCCATGCTGCGCGCCACCAGCTACTTTGCCGGGGCCATCGGCGCTGCATCAGAGATGACGCTGCTGGCCGAGCGCGAAAACGCCCGCACCGATCTGGTGGCCGCCAGCCACAGCCTGCGGCTGCTCATCGTCACCCTCACCATTCCGTTTGCCCTGCAGTGGAGTGGATTGCATGGCCTGGACGTGCTGGCGCCCCCGGTGCGCGTGGTGGACTGGCAGGGGCTGGTGCTGCTGGGCGCCCTCACCGGCGCTGGCGCGCTGCTGATGGACCGGCTGGGCCGCGCCAACCCCTGGTTCATGGGCGCCATGCTGGTCTCCATGGGGCTCACCATGGCCAGCATCACCTTGTCAGCTGTGCCGCAAGGCCTGGTCAATGCGGCGCAGCTGGTAATTGGGGTGAGTTTGGGCGTGCGGTTTCGGGCCGATTTCTTGCGCGCCGCCCCGCGCTGGCTGGCCACGGTGGCGGTCGGTACGCTGGGGTTGATGGCCGTGTGCGCCGCTTTTGCCGCCCTGCTGGCCTGGGGCACGGGCCTGCCCTGGGCCACGCTGGTGCTGGGCACCTCGCCCGGCGGCATTGCCGAAATGTCGATCACCGCCAAGGTGCTGCAACTCGGCGTGCCAGTGGTCACGGCTTTTCAGGTGTGCCGGTTGATGGCGGTGTTGATGCTGGTGGCGCCGCTGTACCGGCGGATTTACCCGCCAGAGGCGTCAGCAGGCGCAGCGGACTGAAGGCAGGCGAGCCGCCCAGGCCGGGCGCTGCGCTGCTCAGTGCACGATCACCGGGTTCTGCGCCAGCCCGGCGTAGCGGTCCAGCGCGTCTTCCACTTCTTCCTGCGTAGGGGTGTCGCGCTGCCAGGCCAGGATTTGCTCCTGGAACATTTCGGCCCAGGAGCCATCCAGGTACACCTCTTTGCCCGAGCGCTTGTCCACGATTTCAAAGCCGTGGCGGGCCAGTTGGGGTTTGGGGGGCGCGGTGTCGTTGAGCGCCTGGGTCGATTTCTCCACGGCGTCAGGCAGCATGTGGACCACCACAAAGGATTCAGAGTCGTAGAGCATTTGCATGGTGTTCCCCCAGTCGATACAAAAGTCAGATGACAGCGGGTGGGCAGAGTTCAAGGGCCTGGCCCCTGAAACCGCATTCGCAGGCTCGCAACCAGTATTCCATGAATCCGCAACGCATTCAGGCTGGCGGTGCTTTTTTGCTGTTCCGCTGCGCTTTTGCACAACAGGTGGTGGGCGCACAGCGGTTCAGGGCGGGCCGCTGGCGCGCAGGCGCAGGTCGGCAAAGTCGCCGTTGGCCTGGGTGATCTTGATGCGCACGGGCAGGTAACCCATGCTGGGGGCCAGCCACAGCTCGGCCTTTTGGTCGTAGTCGCGCCGGGGCAGGCGCTGCAGCTTGAGGGTGGGCAGGGTGCCTGCGGGCAGGGTCAGGGTTTCCGGGGCTTCCACGGTGAAGGTCCAGCGGTCGGCGCTGGTGGCGCTCACGGTGGTCAGCGTCAGCTGGGTGCCGGGCACAAAGCGCTCAGGGGTTGCGGCCAGCAGGCCCGCGAGCTGGATGAAAACGCTCAGGCGGTCCTGGGCGCCAGGGCCCACGGCGGCCTCGGGGGTGTTGGCGCTGAAGGTGACACGGCCCCGGGCGTAGTCGAAGTGGGCGGCGCGTTCGCTGCGGTTGCGGTCGCCAAAGCGCTCGGGTTGCAGGCCCTGGGGCGTGACCATGCCGGTGCTGCGCTGGGTGCGCGAGCCCACCAAAAAGGCGCTGATCTCTTGGCGGGCCTCGTAGCGTGCGCCGTCGTGCTGCCACACCAGCTCGGCGCGGGCCTGGTAGTCAAACTTCTTGGCTTGCCCGGCCACATCAAAGGCCAGCTTGACGGGCGCAGGCAAGCGCACGGGGGGCGCGGCGGTGCTGGCGCTCTCTCCAGGCTGGCCGCCTGGCGGGGTGATGTCTACGCCGGAGCCTTCCGCACTGGCCTGGGCCGGTGGCGCGCTGGCGGCGGGCTGGGGGGCTGAGGCCGCAGGGGCGGCCATGTCCGGGGCGGCTGCGGAGGCTGGCGTGCCTGGAGCGTTTGCGCCACCAGCCCATAGTTCTGCGTTGGCTGCAGGGTCGGCCGCCGCAGGTCCATCGCCAGCGGTGTCTGTGGCCAGCGTGGCGTCAGCCGGCTCGGGGGGCTGCCCCGAGGGCGTTGGAGCCTTGTGGGCTGGAGGCCGTTTGGGAGGCGCAGGGCGCGGCTTGGCTGCCTGGGGCGCCGCCGCAGGGGTTGCGGCTGGGCTGGCTTGGCTGGGTGGGGGCAGGGCCGCGGCTGGCGGGGGCGCGGCCACGCTGCGGGTGCTGAACACCTTGCCCGCAGGGGTGGTGGGGCCTTCCCACGCGAGGGGAATGCCGTGCAGCACCAGCCAGTGCAGGGCCAGTACCAGCGCCGTCAGGGCCAGCAGCGTGCGCCGTGGCATCAGCGCCTCAGGGGGCGGGGCTGTGGCGCCACGGGCTTCACGCGCAGCCCGCGCCCAGGTCGGCCGACAACTGGGCCGCTGCGGTGCGCAGCGGTGCCTCTACGGCGCCGCCCCATTCGGGGTCGAACGTGGCAAGGGAGCCCAGCGTGGTGATGCCCAGCGCCAGGTGGCCGTCGGCATCGAACACCGGGGCGCAAAAGGCGACGATGCCGGGCAGCAGCGTGTCCACCACCCGGGCCATGCCGCGCTCGCGCACCTCGGCCAGCATGGCCTGGGCCTCGGTCAGGGTGGCAGGCAGATCGGTGCGGCGCAGCTTGGCGGCCTGGGCCAGCTCGTGCTGCAGCAGCGGGGCCACGGCATCAGGCGGCATGTAGGCCGCAAAGCAGCGCCCAGTGGCGGACGACAGCAGCGGCATCACGTCGCCCAGGCGCAGGTTGGCGGTGACGGCCTGGGGCGATTCCTCCCAGTGCACGATGGTGGGGCCGTGGTTGCCCCACACCGCCAGAGCCAGGGTGTGCTCTATCGCTTCCATCCAGGCGGGCACGCGCTCGCGCGCCAGCCGCATGGCATCGAGCCGGGCGAGCGACGCCAGGCCCAGCTTGAGCGCGGCCGGGCCCAGGTCGTAGCGGGCGGTGCGGCTGTCTTGGGTGACCAGCCCCAGGCGCTGAAAGCTCACCAGATAGCGGTGCGCCTTGGCCGCGCTCATGCCTGCAGCAGCGGCCACGTCCTTGAGCATCAAAGGACCGCGCGCGCGGGTCAGCCCCTCCAGCAGGGCAAACCCGACCTCGACCGATTGAATTCCTGCACGTTCTTTGTCCATGTGCACTAAAATTTGCGAGTTTTGTTTAGTTAAATCAATTTACCCAAGCGTAATTCGTGCTGGGTGAAGCCTTCAACCCCTTGAGACAAAGGTCCTGCCACCATGAAACTCGCTACGTACAAAGACGGCTCGCGCGACGGCCAACTGGTTGTGGTCTCCCGTGATCTGGGCACGGCCCATTATGCGACCGGCATTGCCAGCAAGCTGCAGCAGGTGCTGGACGACTGGGGCTTCCTCTCGCCCCAGTTGCAAGACCTGTACGACCAGCTGAGCAGCGGCCGCGCGCGCCACGCCTTCCCGTTTGACCCGGCCCAGTGCATGGCCCCGCTGCCCCGCGCCTACCAGTGGGCCGATGGCTCCGCCTACATCAACCACGTCGAACTGGTGCGAAAAGCGCGCAACTCCGAGGTGCCAGAGAGTTTCTACACCGACCCGCTCATGTACCAGGGCGGCAGCGACGACTTTATCGGCCCCTGCGACCCCGTGGTGGTGCCCAGCGAGGCCATGGGCATCGACTTTGAGGCGGAAATCGCCGTCGTCACCGGTGATGTGAAGATGGGCGCCACGCCCGAACAGGCGCTGGACGGCATCCGCCTGGTGATGATTGCCAACGATGTGAGCCTGCGCAACCTGATCCCGGCCGAGCTGGCCAAGGGCTTTGGCTTCTTCCAAAGCAAGCCCGCCACCGCGTTTGGCCCCGTGGCCGTGACGCTGGACGAACTGGGCGACGCCTGGGACAAGGGCCGCTTGAACCTCACCGTGCAGTCCACCTGGAACGGCCGCAAGGTCGGCATGTGCGACGCAGGCCCCGAGATGACCTTCCACTTTGGCCAGCTGATTGCCCACATTGCCAAGACGCGCAACGTGCGCGCGGGCTCCATCGTGGGCAGCGGCACCGTGAGCAACAAGGGCGTGGAGCAAAAAGGGCGCATGGAATGGCCCAAGGGCTACAGCTGCATTGCCGAAAAGCGCTGCATCGAGACCATCCAGGACGGCAAGCCCAGCACCGATTTCATGAAGTTTGGCGACACCATTCGCATCGAGGTCAAGGGCAAGGACGGCTCCAGCATTTTTGGCGCCATCGACCAAGAGATTGCGTCGCCCGAAGCGGTTTGACCCCACCCCCGGGGATGGGCCGCATATCGGCCTGGATATAGACAGAAAATGGCGTTAACGCTTACTGGGTAAGCGCTGGCAGCTATCAAAAATAAAGCAAACGGAGACAAGCCATGCAACGCAGAACCCTTCTTTCAGCCCTTCCCGCTCTGGCCGCCACAGGCGCGGCCCTGTCGGCCCTCTCTACTCCCTCGGCGCGCGCCCAAGCCGCCTGGCCTGACCAGCCCTTGCGCTGGGTGGTGCCGTACCCCGCAGGTGGCGGCACCGACGTGCTGGCCCGCACCGTGGCCGAGGCCATGCGCCAGACGCTGGGCCAGCAGATCGTCGTGGACAACCGCCCCGGCGCCTCCACCAACATCGGCGCGCAGATGGTGGCCACGGCCAAGCCCGACGGCAACACCTTCATGTCGGCCGACAACGCCGTGCTGGCCTACAACGAGCATCTCTTCACCAAGCTGCCCTTCAACCCCGAAAAGGACTTCACCTACGTGGGCGGTATCAGCCGCTTTCCGCTGGCGCTGGTGGTGAACCCGGCGTTTGAAGCCAAGACGGTGAAGGAATTCCTGGCCTACGCACGCGCCAACCCTGGCAAGCTCAACTACGCATCGCCCGGCAACGGCTCGCCACACCACTTGGCGATGGAGATGTTCAAGCACCGCACCAAGACCTTCCTCACGCACATCCCCTACCGCGGCGCCGCGCCTGCGCTGCAGGACGTGATGGGCGGGCAGGTGCCCTGCATGTTCCTGGACCTGGCGGCGGGCCTGCCCGTCATCACCTCGGGCAAGGTGCGGGCGCTGGCCATCGGCTCGGCCCAACGGGTGGCGGCTTTGCCGGATGTGCCCACGCTGGCCGAAGCCGGTGTCCCCAATACAGAAGTGTTTGCCTTCCAGGGCCTGTTGGGCCCCGCTGGCCTGCCTGCTGCCATTACGGCCCGCCTCAATGCGGATCTGAACAAAGCCTTGTCCAACCCCGCCGTGGTCAAACGCATGCAGGACTTTGGCATGGAAGCCTTGCCCGGCACGCCCGAGCAGTTCCGCGCCATGGCGCGGGCCGAGTCCAAGCGGTGGGGCGAAATCATCAAGGCTGCAGGCGTGCGCCTGGACTGACCTCTTGCGCAGCCTGGGCTGCCTGCTCCCCTGCACTGCGGGCGCTGCTGCGCAGCAAACCATTCGCAAACATTCGCAAATGGCAGCATGTAACAGATGCTTACCGGCATTTGCATACTGTTAGCTAAAATTTTGTTCTCGGCGAAGAGCCTGTTCAGCCCCTAAAAAAGGGTTGAACAGGCTCTTTGCATTTTTCACCGCATAAAGCGGGCCGTTGCAGGGTGTTTGACCGGTGTTTGAGCGCAACAGGCCCCAGTTCACGACGAGAGAGGGAAAGCCATGGTTTCAAAGCCCGTTGCCATTCGGGAAGGTGTTGTCGCGCCCGCCGCTGCTGCCCAAGGCGCCCAGGTACCTGAGGGGCAGGTGTGGGCACCCCGTGCCACCACGGCGAGCCGTGCCAGCCTGCGGGCCATCGCCGCCTTCACCACCCTGGTGGCGCTGACCGCCTGCGGGGGCGGCAACGACGATGGCAGCACGGTCTCGACGCCCGAGCCCCCAACGGCCGTCCCCACCACCCCGGCGCCGACCCCTGTGGCCGAGCCGAATCCTGTGCCGACCCCGGCACCTGCGCCGGTGCCAACACCGGTCCCGGCTCCCACACCGACTCCCGCGCCAACGCCTACTCCGGCCCCCGCACCGGCTCCGGCGCCAACGCCCAGTCCGACTCCAGTTCCAGTTCCGGCCCCAGCGCCCACTCCAGCCCCAGCTCCCACGCCTGCGCCTGCTCCGGCCCCAGTGCCTGCACCCGCACCCGCACCTGCACCGGCTCCCGCACCTGCACCTGCACCTGCACCGGCTCCTGCACCGGCTCCCACGCCAGCGCCTGCACCTACTCCGGCCCCCGCGCCAGCCCCAGCGCCTGCGCCCACTCCGGCCCCCGCACCTTCGCCAACGCCCGCACCGGCTCCCGCGCCTGCACCGACGTCCTCCGCCCGCATTGCCAGCGTCGAGCTGGCGCAGACCATGGTCTACCCGGTCACGGATGCCGAGCTGGTGCTGGTCAAGAACAAAAACGTTCTGCTGCTGGCCAAGGTCACCACCACCAACGCCGCAGAGGCCAAGCCCACGGGCAGTCTGCGTGTGGAAAACAGCAGCGGCCAGTTGCTGCAGACCATTGCAATGACGGCACCCACAGGCGCCATCCCCACCACGGCGCCCGCCTCGCCCAGCTTGGCCACGGCGTACTCCGCCACCATTCCGGCCGCGCTGATCAACAGTGGCATCGTGCTGAAGGTCAGCTTGGCCAATGGCCAGACACCCACCACCGTCACGCCGCGCGTGGGGGCAGAAAACGCCATCACGCTCATGGCGGTGCCGGTCAAAATCGGGTCCACCACCGTCGACATGCCTGCCGGCATGGCCGCCTATTTCCAGCCCAAGGTACCGGTGGGCAAGGTGACGGAGCAAATCCACGCTACCTTCACCTCCACGGCCGTTCCCACCTTCCCAGCGGACGAGGCGGAATGGTCCACCGCGATGGGCAAGGTCCTGGGTGAGATGGCGGCCCTGCGCACCAGCGAAAGCGGCAGCAGCCGCACGTACTACTACGGCTTTCTGCCGAAAATCACCTATGGGCTTGTGGGGCTAGGCTATGTGCCCGGCAATGCGGCGGTGGGGGTGGGTAAATTTGGCTCCAATATGGGCGTTGCGCTGGACACCATGGTCCATGAACTGGGTCACAACCTGAGCCTGAGCCACGCCCCCTGCGGCGTGACCAACGGCGACCCGCAGTACCCCTACGCGGGTGGCACTCTGGGCGGTAGCGGTCGTTACATCTGGGGCTACAACCTCAGCACGGCAACGTTCATTGACGCCACCGACACCAGCAAGCACGACGCCATGAGCTACTGCGGCGGCAGCAGCTTCTCGGACTACAGCTACCGCAAGATGCAAAAGCACTTGACCCCTGCGGACGCCCTGTACGTCACCGAGACCAAGGCGGCCGAGCTGCCGCAAGAGCTGCTGCTCATCAGCGGCCAGCTCGATGCCTCTGGCGTCAAGGTCAACCCGCTCAAGGCCTTCCAGGGCCTGCTGCAAGCGCCTGCGCCCGGCCCTTACACCCTGCGCATCACCACCACCGCGGGCACGGTGCAATATCCGTTTGCCACCGATACGCTGGACCACCGCTCAGACTTGGCCTTGTTCAGCTTCTCGGTGCCCAACCCGGGGCAGGTGTTATCGGTGGCCATCCTGCGCGGCGACCAGGTGCTGTACAGCAGCCAGGCCGTGGCCAAGAACGGCATCTACACCAAAGCCAGTGCGCCGCAGATGTCTGCGGTGGAGCAGGGCGGGGTGCTGACCGTGCAGTGGGATGCGCAGACCTACCCTTACCTCATGGTCACCCATGTGGGCGACAAGCGCTCCACCCTCATCGTGGACGCCAAGGGCGGCAAGTTGCAGCTGCCCATCCAGGGTGTGCCAGCGGGTGGCCGTTATGAGTTGAGCTTCTCGGATGGCCTGAACGCCGTGCGCATCGAGCAAAAGCGCTGACGCCACCAGGCTGCGGCGGCATTACACCCAAGGGGGCTTTACGCCCCCTTTTTTGTGGCCGAAAGTGCCCGCCTCGGCGGACGCCCTGCGCATAGGCTGCACGCCAGGCAGGGTTGTCGCCAAGGTGGCGTGCCGCCGCTGCGCCGCAGCGTTAACCTTCGTGGCTGCAAACAAGCAGGTGCCGCAGGTTTGTCTCTGCAGGCCCGCCTCTCCACACCAAGGAACCCACGCATGCTGAACTTCGACTTCCACAACCCCACCCGCATCGCCTTTGGCCAGGGCCGCATTGCCGACTTGGACAAACTGGTGCCCGCCGCCGCCAAGGTGCTGATCCTGGTGGGTGGCGCCAGTGCTGAGAAGACCGGCACCCTGGCCGAGGTGCGCACCGCGCTGGGCAGCCGCCAGCACGCCACCTTCACGGGCATTGAGCCCAACCCCAGCTACGAAACTTCCATGAACGCCGTGGCGCAGATCCGCGAAGGCGGTTTTGATTTCTTGCTGGCCGTGGGTGGGGGCTCGGTCATTGACGCCACCAAATTCATCGCTGCTGCGGTGCTGTTCGAGGGGGCGACCCCTGGGCGATTCTGGAAAAATTTGGCCGCAACGTGCAGCGCGCGCTGCCGTTTGGCGCTGTGCTCACCTTGCCCGCCACGGGCTCGGAGATGAACAACGGCAGCGTCATCACCCACCGCGCCAAGGGCGCCAAGCTGCCCTTCAACAGCGAGCACACTTACCCCGTCTTCTCGGTGCTGGACCCCACCAAGACCTACACCCTGCCGCCCCAGCAACTGGCCAACGGCGTGGTCGACGCCTTTGTGCACACGGTAGAGCAGTACCTGACCTACCCCGTGAACGCCCCCGTGCAAGACCGCTTTGCCGAAGGCATCCTGCACACGCTGATCGAGGTGGGCCCGCGCTTGCTCACGGCCCCCGAACCCGTGTACGACGACCGTGCCAACCTGATGTGGGCCGCCACCATGGCGCTCAACGGCCTGATTGGCGCGGGCGTTCCGCAAGACTGGGCCACGCACATGATCGGCCATGAGCTGACAGCCCTGCACGGCATCGACCACGCCCGCACGTTGGCCATCGTGCTGCCCGCGCTGCTCAACGAACGCCGGGGCCCCAAGCGCGCCAAGCTGCTGCAGTACGCCGAACGCGTGTGGGGCCTCACCACCGGCAGCGAAGACGAACGCATCACTGCCGCCATCGAGCGCACCCGTGATTTCTTCGAAAGCATGGGCATCCGCACCCGCCTGTCCGGCTACGGCCTCGGTGCGGAAGTGATCGACACCGTCATCACCCAGCTGGAAGCCCACGGCATGGTCAAGCTGGGCGAGCAGCGCGAGATCACGCCTGCGGTGAGCCGCCGGATTCTGGAAGCGGCGCTTTAAGCCTTTCGCCGCGGCATTGCAGGCGCGGGTGGTGCAGCCCGCGCCTGCATGCTGTGGTTTCGCGCCGGTGCGGCGCGCTTCGTCGCAGACCGCTGGAATGCCGGGCGCGTCTTTTCTACAGTGCCCCCATGCCGCCGCACTGGCGGCCTTCCTTGAAAGGCGCACTGTGATCTCCTCCTCCCGCTCTGGCTTTTTTCCCTTCGTGGCTCGCACTCTTCCCGGCGCATGGCGCGGGGTCATCGCCGGTGCGTTGGCAACGGTCGCCCTGGCGGTTCCTGCGCACGCTCAGGTGCAAGCGCCGGTACAAGGTCCGGTGCAGCAGGCGGGCCTGCGCACCATGACGGTGGCAGGCGACGAGCCTGTGACCGTGGCTCTGTTCTACCCCACACCCGCCCAGGCACGTCCCATTCCCATGGGGCCTTGGAGCCCGGTGGTGGCTCCGGGGGCTCCGGTGTCTGCTGCGGCGCTCAAGGGCTTGATCCTGTTGTCCCATGGCACTGGCGGCAGTGAGTTTGGGCAGCATCACCTGGCTACGCGCTTGGCGGAGGATGGGTACCTGGTGGCGGCTCTGCGCCACCCAGGGGACAACTGGCAAGACCGGTCCATGGTCACCTCTGGCAGCTATTTCGGTGAGCGCCCGCGCCAGGGCAGTCGTGTGCTGGACGCTTTACTGGCCAGCCCTGAATGGGCGCCACGCATTCCTGCCGGGCGCATTGGCGCGGTAGGACATTCCGCTGGCGGCTACACGGTGCTGGCGCTGGCCGGGGCGCAGGCTGAGCCCGCACGTGCCGGGCAGCATTGCCGCACAGTGCAGGATGACGCGGGCTTTTGCGGCCTGGCCAAGGGCTCCAACGGCGCAGAGGGGGCATCCACAGCCGCTGCGGCCCCAGCACCCATGGCAAGCAGTGCAGGCAGCGCCTCCACTGTGGTGCGGCCGCTGGATGGCGCACGGGTGTCGGCGCCTGATCCGCGCATCCGCGCCGTCGTCGCGCTTGCTCCCATGGCCGTGGTCTTTACCCCCGAAAGCTTGGCCGCTGTGCGTGTGCCGGTGCGGCTGATCCTTGCCGAACACGATCAGGTGCTCAACGGCCAGTACCACGGCAGCTACGTCGCAGCCCATGTGCCGGGTGCGGACGCCAGCACGGTGCCTGGGGCGGGCCACTTTGCTTTCATGACGCAGCCCTCCATGAGCCTGCCCTCCGCGGCGGGGGACGCTGCCGCCAACCCCGCAGGCTTTGACCGTGTGGCCTTTCAGCCGCAACTGGACGCCCAGGTGCTGCAGTTCTTTGCGCGGCAGTGGCAGTGAGCAGGGGTTTGAAGAAAAAAGGCCTCTAGCGCTTATTGGATAAGCGCTAGAAGCTATTAATTCAATAGCAATGTTTCGAGGAAAGACCTTTCGGAGGAATCGTGCGCAGCATCACGCTGCGCAAGCCTCCACCTCCACCAGGCAGTCATAAAACGTGGGCGCGCGGCCCAGGTCGGTCAGGGCCTGGCTGGTCAACTCGTTCACGTTGGTGCCGTTCAGCCCCAGCTTGCGCCACCAAATGCCCAGGCCGTTCACCACGCCTGGGCGGGCGCGGGCTGACACCTCGGCGTGGCATTGGTAGCTGCCCCGGTCGTTGAACACGCGCACGGTGCTGCCATCGGCAATGCCGCGTGCGGCGGCGTCGTCGGGGTGCATCTCTAGCAGCGGGCGGCCTTCGATGGTGCGCAGGCTCTTGACGTTGACGAAGGTGGAGTTGAGGAAGTTGCGTGCGGGCGGCGAGATCATCGCCAGCGGGTAGCGGGCGCTGGTGCCCTGCAGCTCGTGGTTGGGCAGGTGGTCGGGCAGGCCGTCCAGCCCCTGCGCAGCCAGCCGGGCGCTGAAGAATTCGCATTGACCCGATGGCGTGGGAAAACCGCCCTCGGCAAACGGAGCATCTGGCCCCGCCAGCGTGGCAAAGCCCTGCGATTCCAGCAGCGTGTAGTCCACCGCCTTGCCAAAGGCTTGGCGGCACAGGGCCTCGTCGCTGTCGGCAAAGCAGGGGTCGGTCAGGCCCATGCGGGCGGCCAGGTCGCGGAAGATCTGGGCGTTGCTGCGTGCCTCGCCCACGGGGGCGATGGCGGGGCGGTTGAGCATCACATCGGTGTGCCCATAGGCCAGGTGCACATCCCAGTGCTCGAGCTGCGTGGTGGCGGGCAGGATGTAGTCGGCGTAGTCGGCCGTGTCGGTGTGAAAGTGCTCCAGCACCACGGTGAACAGGTCTTCGCGGGCAAAGCCTTGCACCACCTTGCCTGAATCAGGCGCCACGGCCACGGGGTTGCTGTTGTAGACCACCACCGCTTCGACCTTGGGGCCGAAGGCGGGCAAGGCCTCACGCAGCAGGTCGTCGCCAATCGTGGACATGTTGATGGTGCGCGGCGTGCGCCCGGCCAGCAGGTCGGGGCGGTGTAGCGCCGCGCGCTGCACCGGAAACTGCCCGGAGCTGGACAGCAGCAGCCCCCCGCACGGTGCCGCCACGCGCCGGTGAGTGCGGGAAGGCAGGCCACGGCGCGCACCGCATTGCCGCCGCCGCGTACGCGCTGCATGCCGTAGTTCAGGCGGATGGCGGCAGGCGTTGTGGTGCCGTAGTCCTTGGCCAGCTGGCGGATTTGTTCGACCGGGATACCGCAGACTTCGGCCGCACGCTCGGGTGGCCATTGCAGGGCGCGCTCGCGCAATTGAGCCCAGCCCAGCGTGTGCTGGGCGATGTAGTCGTGGTCCAGCCAGTCATTGGCAATCAACTCGTGCATCAGCGCCAGCGCCAGGGCGGCGTCGGTGCCGGGCAGCAGGGCGATGTGCTCGTGGCACTTGTCGGCGGTTTCGCTCTTGCGCGGGTCGATGCACACCAGCTTGGCGCCGTTGCGCTTGGCCTGCTGGGCGTAGCGCCAGAAGTGCAGGTTGCTGCCAATCGAATTGCTGCCCCAGATAAGGATGAGCTTGGATTCGGTAAAGAACTCCACCTTCATGCCTACCTTGCCGCCCAAGGTCTGCACCAGCCCCTCGCCTCCGGCGGACGCGCAGATGGTGCGGTCCAGCAGCGAGGCGCCCAGGTGGTGAAAGAAGCGGCGGTCCATGCTCTCGCCCTGTACCAGGCCCATGGTGCCTGCGTAGCTGTAGGGCAGGATGGCCTCGGGCGCGCGCGCTGCAATGCTGGACAGGCGCTGCGCAATGTCAGCCAGCGCCTCGTCCCAGGTCACGGGGGTGAATTGGCCGCTCCCCTTGGGGCCGCTGCGCTTGAGCGGCGTGAGGATGCGCTCCGGGTGGTAAGTGCGTTCGGTGTACTTGCTCACCTTGGCGCACAGCACGCCATCGGTGTGCGGGTGGTCGGGGTTGCCTTGCACGCGGGTGGCCACGCCGTTGTCCACCGTGGTGATCAGGCCACAGGTGTCGGGGCAGTCGTGCGGGCAGGCGCCACGAATGTTCAATACCGGCGATGGTGTGGGGTTTACGCTAATAGATACAGACATTTTTTCGTGGTCATCTGAGAATTCGAATGTAATGAATTGTGTGCACTCGCTACGGCTGCGTGGCAGCTTAGGGCACCATCTCCAGGGCAACGGTTATACGTTCCCCTCCCTCCAAAACCAACAATGAGCCTGCCATGAATCCATCCGTTTTAAGTCGCAGACAATTTTCCGTGGGTGTCGGTGCTGCTGCCCTGGGCGGTTTTGGGCTGGCCCGTGCGCAGAGCGAGGGGCGCATCGTGTTGGGGCAATCTGCCGCATTCTCCGGCCCCGCGGCCCAATTGGGCATCCAGTTCAACCAGGGCGCCAAGCTGTTTTTTGACCAGCTTAACGCCGCTGGTGGCATCGGCAAGCGCACGGTGGAAATCCGCACCCTGGACGATGGGTATGAGCCCGACCGCTGCGCCGAAAACACCCGCAAGTTGATCGCCGACGAGGTGTTTGCCCTGTTTGGCTACGTGGGCACGCCCACCAGCATGGCGGCGCTGCCCCTGTTCACCCAGGCCAAGGTGCCGTTCTTTGCGCCGTTCACGGGGGCCGAATCGCTGCGCCAGCCGTTCAACCGCCTTGTGTTCCATGTGCGCGCCTCGTACTACGACGAAACCGCGCTCATCGTGCGCCAGCTGGTCAACCTGGGGCTCAAGAAAATTGCTGTCTTTCACCAAAACGATGCCTATGGCAAAGCTGGGCTGGACGGCGTGAACAAGGCGCTGGGCGAGCAGAAGCTGGCCCTGGTGGCCGCTGCCACGGTGGAGCGCAATTCGGTCGATGTCGCCGCTGCCGTGGAAAAACTGGTGGCTGCCAAGCCCGATGCCGTGGTTCAGATCGCAGCCTACGGTGCCAGCGCTGCCTTTGTGCGTGCAGCGCGCAAGGCCGGTTTTGGCGGCACGTTCTATAACGTGTCGTTTGTGGGCACACAGGCCCTGGCCGACGAGCTGGGCAAAGACGGTGCCGGGGTCGTGGTGTCGCAGGTCGTTCCCTCGCCCTACCAGCCCTCGCGCCAGATAACGCGCGAGTTTCTGGAGGCCATCAAAAAAGGCGGCGACAAGGTGCAGGCCAACTATTCCAGCATGGAGGGCTTTGTGGCAGCGCGCATCTTCACCGAGGGGCTGCGCCAGGCCCAGGGCAGCGGCAAGATCACCCGCGACAGCCTGATTTCCGGCCTGGAGGGCATCGGCACCCAGGTCATCTCGGGCTACCCGGTGTCGTTTGGCCCCAACGACCACTCTGCGTCGCATTTTGTGGAGATGTCTATGCTCACCGGGGATGGCAGGGTTCGCACTTAAATCATTTTTCTATTTAAATTGGTAATTTTTGCCCAAAGATATTTTCATTTATTGAGGAAAATAATAAAATTGATGATCTGGGATCATCTTCTTGTTCCTGGGAGTGGCCGGTGGGGCCGAATTTCCGAGGCGAAGGAACAAGATCATGGTGCAGTGGTTCAAGCGTGCGCAGCTGTGGGTTGCGGCAGGGCTGACGGTGTTGGCGGGGGCGGTGGTTGCCGATCCGTACCCTCCCACCCTTGCCAATGGCGCCGCGCATTTTCCTGCGGTTGCCTGGCCCAGCGAGCCCGCCAACCCGCTGCAATGTGGGCCCCAATGCGGAGACTGGCAGCCATACACGCGGTTCCAGTCTGGGGTGGCTGACCCCCGGACCCAAGACCCTTCCAACGGCGGGACGGCCCCTCAGAACTACGTCAACATCTCATCGTCCTGCGTGGACAAGAACTACCCCAGCGTCTATTACGCGCTGCGGCAGGGCGCGGCGCCAGACGGTAGCCAGGACGTCATCATGTTCCGCTGGCGTGTGGAGCAAATTGCCAATACGTATGCCACCGGCCCAAGCGCTGGGGCCTATGGCGCGTCAGACCCCTGGAGCTCTGCGCTGTGGAGCGTGTTGTTTGATGTAGACGGCGATGGATACCTGGACCTGGCCGCCCATCTGGACGGATCGTCGGGCGCCCCGGCCGCGGCCATTGACAGGATTGCGGGCATCTGGAGCAAACGCCCTACGCAGTCGCTGGACTACCTGGGCGACCCCACCAACGTCAAGCTGCTGGCCCACAACCCGACGGCATTTGTGGACACGGCTTCGGGCAAGCTGTTGAACTTTGGTGTGCGCAACGCACAAAACGAGCCGCAGGCCAGCTGGCCCAATGGCAGCGCCGAAACCGCCTGGGATTACGGCACCACCCGGGCCAAGCGTGTAAGCACCAGCCCTTGCAACGAGTATTTCATCGACTACCAGATCCCTGTGCAGATGCTGGATGCCAGCAGCCAGGGTGGGCCCAAGATCACACGCAGCACACCGCTGTCGATGGTGTTTTGCACGGCCAACAGCCTGAACAACCCCTTCCAGAAGGATTGCGCGATCAATGCCAGTTGGACGGGGTCGTCGGCCCGCCCCGCACCTTTTGGCGACTACATCTCGTTCAATCAGGCTGCAGCCTACGCCCAGCCCATCGTTTCAAAGGTGGTGGCCACGCCACCCAACACCTGCCCAGGCAACTACACACTCAGCGCCACAGTGCAAGACACACTGGCCGTGGTCAATGGCGCAGTGGTGCCGTCGGTGCAGTCCGTGCGCTTCTTTTATTACCACGATGCCAATGGCAACGGCATTGCCGACGACAACACCAACTGGACCTTTGCGGCCGATGCCACGCTGCGCCCCGGCACCTTGAACACCTGGACCGCGCAGTGGAGCGGTGTGGGCCTGCCCAAGGGCAGCTACCTGATTGGTGTGCAGGCACTGGACGACAACACCCAGGTCGATCTGGGGGTGACCCCTTCCGGCGTGAACAACCGCACGTTCTCGTACGTGGCGGGCGACGCGCAGAACCGCATTGAAATGGGCGGCACCACCTATGCCCCGGTGCCTTTGCACAGCCCCGTGATGCCGGCGCCAGGCGCTGGCGAAAGCTGGTGGGGCAATCCCTCAGTGACGGGCAGCCAGGTGGCGCTGGTCGGTCTGGCGCTCAACCAATGCGGGGTTGCGCCCACCATCACCAAAACCGTCAGCCAACCCAGCCTTGCCACAGGCGGCAACGCAACATTCACCGTCACGATTGCCAACGCCACAGGTTCGGCGATCACTCTCAGCCGCATCGATGACCCGCTGCCCACCGGGTTTTCGTACCAATCGACCACCACATTCACCAATGGGGGGGTGGTCGTTGCGGGCTACACCGCACCCACGGCCAGCGCCACGGGCACGGTATCGTGGATTCCCTCGGCACCCCTGACCGTGGCAAACAACGCGGTGGTGGTCGTGGGCTTTGTTGCCCAGGCCAGCACAGTGGCGGGCAACTACAACAACACTGCATCGGCAGAAACCAGCTATGGCACGCTCACCAGCAGCCCGGTCGCACTGCAGGTGGACGCAGCCCGCCTGTCGTTGACCAAGACACCCAGCCGCTACAACATCAATCCCGATGGCACCACGCAGCTCACGTACACCCTGCGTTATGCCAACGACTCCGCCGTCACGGTAACTGCAGCCGCCATCAGCGACGCGTTGCCTGTGGGTGTGACCTACGTGGGTTGCACTGGCGGTACTGCGTGCAGCAACGCCAGCGGCACGGTGGGATGGTCTCTGGGAAGCCTCGCTGGCGGTGCCTCGGGCGACGTCACGGTGACCGTCACGGTGAACACCAGCTACGCCAGCACTTCGTTGGTCAATAGCGCCACGGTGTCGGCCACGGCGCCAGACGGATCTCCCGTGTCGGCCAGCGGCTCGACCACCGTGGCCGTCAATGCCCCCGCTCCAGCCTTCACCTTGAGCAAGTCTGCCAATGCTGTGCGGGTGGCGCCTGGGGGCTCTATCACCTGGACGCTGAGCTACCGCAACTACGGCACGGGGCCCGCGTCTGGCGTGGTCGTGACCGACACGCTGCCTGCCGGGACGACGTTCTCGTCGTGCACGGGCGGCTGTACCCAGTCCGCAGGTGTGGCAACTTGGAACCTGGGCACTGTGGCGGCAGGGGCCAGTGCGTCCCTGACCATGACCACGGCCGTGAGTTCTTCGACGCCTTTCACTTTTCCCAATCCGGTGCACAACAGCGCCAAATTGGTCTGGTCGGGCAATGCGACGGGAGTGAGTGCCGCTGCCGATGTCGGCATCACGGGGGCCTCATGCAGTGCCGTGTACTACTTCCATGGCCCCACCACCAGCCGCACGGCCACGCTCACGCCGCCCGCCAGTGGCGACGCCAACATCAGCGAGCAACCGGGAACGACCACGTTGGTGTTCCCAGGCGTTGCGCCTGCCGGAGGCATCAATGCCGCAGGCAAGACGCTGACCATCAGCTTCTTCATGGCCTCCAGTACCGGCAATGCCACGTTCCAGGTCACTCTCTATAACGTGACACGCAGCCAGTCTATTGCCAGCAGCGCGGCGCAGGGGGTTTCCAACAGCAGTGGCAGCCCGGTGCTCCAGACGTTCACGGTCACCGTGCCGGCTGGCACCACGATCGCTGCGGGTGACCAGCTCGAATGGCGTTTCACGTTGGGCGGCTCAGGCCAGTTGCCCACCTTCTGGTACAACAGCCCGACCTACAACTCGCGCTCTTCCATCTGCGACGCGTCGGCCCCTGCCAACATCACGCTCTCCAAGGTGGTGGACCAGCCCAACGTCTCGTCCGTTCCTTCCAATGTGCAGTACACGCTGGTGTTCACCAACACCGGTGGCACCGATGCCAGCGCCGTGACGCTGCAAGACGCATTGCCCGCCAACGTCACGATGACGGGGGCCACACTCAACAATGCGGCCGTCAATCTGGGCAGCACTCCGTATGGCAATCCCTACACGTTCAGCGTGAACTCCACCACTGGCACCAGCGGCGTGGTCAAGGCGGGTGAGTCGGGTACGCTGGTCATCCAGGCCGCGCTGAGCGGGGCGGCCTCTGGCACCGTTACCAACAACGCCTCGGTGGCGGCGGGGGGCAGCACGGTAGCCAATGCGTCCGCATCCACTGTGGTGGGCAGCCTCACGGCAGGCGGCTCCCCTGCGCTCAGTTTGAGCAAGGCGGCGGACAAGACGTCCATCATTGCGGGTGGCGCGGTCACCTACACGCTCACACTGGTCAACACCGGCCAGGCAGCCGCCACCAGTGTTGCCGTGAGCGATATGCTGCCGGTGCGGCCGTACTTTGCCTATGGCAGTTGCACGGCATCGGTGGGTTCCTGTGCGCAGTCGGGCGGGACCGTGACCTGGACGGTGGGCACCCTTGCCGCCGGGGCCGCCGCAACGGCCACGATCACCATGAATGCCGCTACCAGTGGCGTGCCGGCGGGGTCTACCCTGTTGAACAACCTGGCCACGGCCACCGATGCCAGCTACTGCACGGGGGGCAATCCCCCCGCCAGCTGCACCAGCAACACGGTGGCTGTGTCTCTGAGCGGCAACCCCATCCTGGCCCTGACCAAGGCCGCTTCGCCAACCACCGCCGAGCCCGGCGATATGGTGACTTACACGCTGGTGGTGACCAACAGTGGATCTTCTGCTGCCAGCGCCGTGGTAGTGGAGGACCCTGTGCCTGCGAACATGGCCTTCGCACAGGTCACAGGGGCAGGCTCTGGCAGCGCCAGCTTTGATGCCTTGGGCAACCGCGTGGTCTTCCAGGTGGGCTCGCTGGCTGCGGGCGCTTCTGCCACGTTGAGCTTCCAGGCCAAGGTGCAGGCGCTGGCTGCAGGCAACACCTCCATCGTCAACACCGCCAGCGTAACGGCACAGAACGCGCCCAGTCGCACGGCCAGTGCCACGGTGTCTGCCTCTGCGCAGCCCCAGCTCACGCTCACCAAGCAGGCGCCCGCTCAGGTGGGCTACCCTGCGGCCACGCTCACGCAATCGGCCGCCAACGCCACACAGCTGCGGGTGAACGACAGCAGCCAGATCGCATTGGGCCAGTATGTCTCGGTCGGCGGATCGGTGGTGCGGGTGGTTGGGCTTTCTCCAACCACCTTGACCCTGGCATCGCCGGTGACCGCTGCAACCGGTGCCTTGGTGCAGGCCGCCATCAGTTACACGCTGACTTACCAAAACACTGGCAAAGCCACTGCTGCCAATGTGACGCTCACGGACACTCTGCCCTCGGGCATGGTGCCCGTGGCATCAGAGCCCACGGGGTCGGTGTCAGGCGCTACCGTGAGCTGGAGCCTGGGCAGTCTTGACCCCGGTGCCAGTGGCTCGGTGCAACTGGTGGCCTTGCCCCAGGCCGCTGGTAGCTATGTCAACCAGGCCAGTGTCCAGTGCGGCACCTGTGGCGCTGCCGTGCAGGCCAGCGCCACCACGTCGGTGGGTGGACTGGTGGTGACCAAGCGCACCACCACGCCCACGGTGGCCGCGGGCAGTCTGGCCGAATACGTGATTGAGGTGCGCAACACCGCAGCCACCGCCATCGCATCGATGACGGTCACGGATGTGCTGTCTTCCGGGTTCCAGTACGAATCCACTGCCGCGGTGCTCAACAATGGCAGTCCCGTTGCGCCGTCTGCAGCTCCGGTCGTGGGCGACTCCAGCCTGTCCTGGGGCAGCTTCACTGTGCAACCCGGGCAGACCTTGTCGGTGCGCTTTGCTGCCCGGGTGTCGGCCAATGCGGGCACTGCCACTTACCAAAACGATGCGGGTGCCACACCGGTGAACCGAACGGTGGCCTATGACTTTCTGGGATCGACCGCCGAAGACGTTGTGGTGCTGGGGGCAGACTCCGGCCTCATCGCCGGGGTGGTGTTTCATGACACAGACAACAGCAGCAGCTTCGATGCTGCAGTGGATTGGCCGCTGTCTGGCGTGACGGTGCGCTTGTACGACAGCACCAACACGCTGGTGTACGAAGAGGTGACCGACGCCGCTGGCCGCTACGCACGTGTCGTGCCCGTGGGCACTTGGTCGGTGCAAGCGGTGACCGGTGGCATTCCGGCCGGGTTGAGCCTGGGCGGCAGCTACGCCAATCCAGCCTCGGTCACGGTGGGTGCGGCACAGAGCGCGCAGGCCGACATGGGCTTTGTGAACCCTTCGGCGCTCCCCGATCTGGTGCTGGCCAAATCGCACACCGGCAATTTCAGCCAGGGCCAGACGGGGGCGGAGTACCGGCTGGTGGTCGCCAACCAGGGTGCTGGCGCGACCTCTGGCCAGGTGGTGGTGACAGACACACTGCCCGCAGGCCTCACGGCCACCGCCCTCAGTGGTGCGGGCTGGACTTGCACCTTGGCCACGTTGACCTGTACGCGGTCTGACGTGCTGGCTGCCGGGGCGTCGTTCCCCACCGTCACGCTCACGGTCTCTGTGGCTGGCAATGCTGCCGCTCAGGTGACGAACCAGGCGGCTGTGAGCGGCGGCGGAGAAACCAATACCGCCAACAACAGCGCCACCGACCCGACCACGATCACCACCGTGTCCCTCGTGCCGGACCTGGCAATGGCCAAGGCGCACACGGGCAACTTCACCCAGGGCCAAACCGGTGCGGTGTACACCCTCACGGTGCGCAACGTGGGCGCTGGCCCCAGCAGTGGTGTGGTGACGGTGACGGACACCTTGCCAGCAGGTCTCACGGCCACCGCTATCGCCGGTTCGGGCTGGACTTGTGTGCTGGGCAGCCTGACCTGCACCCGCAGCGATGCACTTGCTGCGGGTTCCAGCTGGCCGGTGATTCAGGTCACTGTGACGGTGGGCACCAGCGCTCCCGCTTCGGTGACCAATACCGCTGTGGTGTCGGGCGGTGGCGATGCCACGCCGGGCAACAACACCGCCAGCGATGTGACCGTGATTGGCCTGTGTGGCTGCACCATCGCTGGCCATGTGTTCAAGGACTTGAACCGCAATGGCATCGAAGACCCGGGTGAGCAGCCATTTGCGAACGTGCAGATCACCTTGCAGCAAGTGACGCAGGGCACGCCCTTGTCCCTGCAGGCGCGCAGCCGCCAACAAGCCAAAGTGGCTGCGGCGACCTGGACGGCCACCACCGATGCCAATGGCAACTTCAGTGTGCAACTGCCAGGGGTGACCACGGTGAAGCTGTTTGTGACGCCCCCCACGGGATACACCGAAACCACCGGCACCGACGGGCAGACCGTGACCGTGGGGCAGGTGCTGGCCACGGCCTTGCCGGTGGGTCTGGTGCCTGCTGCCCCTTTGGCCGCCACGGCCATTCCGGTGTTTGGCCCGTGGATGTGGGCGCTGCTGACCCTGCTGTTGGGGGGCTTGGGCTGGGGGCGCAACGGCGGTGGGAGTGAGCCCGTGCGACTGGGACGGCAGCGCAAGCATCGGTTCAAAGCCTCCCCGGGGGCTTTTCGGGACTGGCCCGCCGGGCCCTCTGGCTTAGCCGAAGTCGGACACGGCTGCCAGCCCCTGCAAAAACGCCTCGCAGCGTGCCAACTGCTCCAGGCTCACAAACTCGTCGGGCTGGTGGGCCTGCTGGATGCTGCCGGGTCCGCACACCACGGTGGGGATGCCCGCGTTTTTGAACAGCCCGGCTTCGGTGCCAAACGCCACCAGCGTGGTGCTGCGCTCACCACTGAGCTGCTGGGCCAGGCGGGTGACGGGGTCGTCCTTGCTGCCCAGAAAGCTGGGGATTTCGCAGATCGTCTCAAAGCCAAAGCCCGCATCTGGGGCCACCTTCTTCATCGCGGGCTCCAGCGACTTGGCGTAGGCCAGCACCTCGGCCTGCATCTGCGCCGCGTTGGCGGTGGGCAGGTCGCGAAATTCGTAGCGGAACTCGGCGTCGCGTGGCACCACGTTGTCGGCAATGCCGCCGTGGAATTGGCCCACGCTGGCGGTGGAAAAGGGCACGTCAAAGCCTTCGAAGCGGGGCTCGTGCTGCTCAAAACCCTCGGCCATGTCGCGCACGCGGCCCACCACGCGGGCGGCCATTTCAATGGCGTTGACGGAGCTTGGTGTCAGCGACGAGTGCGCTTCCTTGCCTCGCACGCAGCACTTGTAGCGGTACACCCCCTTGTGGGCAATGGCGGGCACCATGAGCGTGGGCTCACCCACAATGCAGGCCAAGGGCTTGATGTCTGCGTTGCGCAAGTCGGCAATCAGCTCCTTCACACCAAAGCAACCCACCTCCTCGTCGTAGCTGAACGCAAAGTGCACCGCGAACGGGGCCTGGCTGTTCAAGAAGGCTTCTGCATGCGCCAGCGCCAGGGCGATGAAGGCTTTCATGTCGGCACTGCCGCGGCCGTAGAGCTTGCCGTCCTGCACCAGCGCACTCAAGGGGTCCATGCTCCAGTTTTGCCCCGTCCAGGGCACGGTGTCGGTGTGGCCTGACAGGATGATGCCGCTGGGCTTGCCCTCGCCCAGGGTGGCAAACAGGTTGGCCTTGGTCTTGTCGGCGTTGTACGTGAGGCGGCTGGCCACGCCCAGCTTGGCGAGGGTGTCGCGCACAAAGTGGATCAGCTCCAGGTTGGAGTTCTGGCTGACGGTGTTCATGCGCACCAGGGTTTGCGCAAGTTCAAGGGCTTGGGGGGAGAGCATGGGTTCTCGCTTTGAGCAGGTTATGACGGCGGGCGGGGATGACCGAAATACCCGTCTCGCAACAGGTGGTCTGCCACAGGGGTGATGGCATGGGTGTTGCTGGCGGGCTAGACTGTGCCATCGTAAGGATACATACCATCATGAACGTTATCGACTCCATCGTGACCCAGGCTGCTGGTATTGCAGCGGTGCGCCGGGACATTCACGCCCACCCCGAGCTGTGCTTTGAAGAAGTGCGCACCGCCGATGTGGTGGCGGGCAAGCTCACCGAGTGGGGCATTCCGGTGCACCGGGGTTTGGGCAAGACGGGGGTGGTGGGTATCGTGCAAGGCCGTGATGGCGGGGCCTGCGGCCATGCCATTGGCCTGCGGGCCGACATGGACGCGCTGCCCATGCAGGAGTTCAACACCTTCGCCCATGCCAGCCGGCACGCGGGCAAGATGCATGCCTGTGGCCATGACGGCCACACCGCCATGCTGCTGGCCGCCGCCCAGCACCTGGCCCAGCACCGCGATTTTGACGGCACCGTGTACCTCATCTTCCAGCCTGCAGAAGAGGGCGGTGGCGGTGCCCGCGTGATGATCGAAGACGGCCTGTTCGAAAAATTCCCCATGCAGGCCGTGTACGGCATGCACAACTGGCCGGGCATGCCCGCAGGCACCATGGCCGCCAGCGCTGGGCCGGTGATGGCGTCCACCAGCGAGTTCAAGATCACCGTGCGCGGCAAGGGCGGCCACGCCGCTATGCCCCACATGGGGGTGGACCCGGTGCCCATCGCCTGCCAGATGGTGCAGGCCTTCCAGACCATCATCAGCCGCAACAAAAAGCCGGTGGATGCGGGCGTGATCTCGGTCACCATGATCCACACGGGCGAGGCCACCAACGTGGTGCCCGACAGCTGCGAGCTGCAGGGCACGGTGCGCACCTTCTCGTTCGAGGTGCTCGACCTCATTGAAAAGCGCATGCGCCAGGTGGCCGAACACACCTGCGCTGCACACGACGCGGTGTGCGACTTCGAATTTGTGCGCAACTACCCGCCCACCATCAACACCCCGGCCGAGGCGCTGTTTGCCCGCCAGGTCATGGCCAGCATCGTGGGCGAAGCCAACGCGCTGGACCAGGAGCCCAGCATGGGCGCGGAGGACTTTGCCTACATGCTGCAGGCCAAGCCAGGGGCCTACCTCTTCATTGCCAACGGCGATGGCAGCCACCGCGAGATGGGCCACGGCGGTGGCCCCTGCACGCTGCACAACCCCAGCTACGACTTCAATGACGACCTGATCCCCCTGGGGGCCACCTTCTGGGTGCGCTTGGCGCAGGAGTGGCTGGCCGCAGCCAAGGCGGGCTGATCTGCGGGGACTGGCGGGGCGCCCGGTGGCCGATCGGCTTGCACCACGCCCCCACTTCCCCTTTTTGCCTCTGTCATCGTCTTGGCCCACAGGGCGCGTAGCCTTCGTTTTTCACTCCGGAAAGAAACCCCTCCATGATCGGTATCTCCCAAGCGTTCTCGCCTACCTACGCGGTGGCCCGCAAGCAGTTTCTGGAAGCCGCAGCAGCGGCCGGACTGACTGTGGAGTCGCACACCCACCCCCTGGCGGGGCGTGAGGGCGAGGTGCTGGCCATGGACGTGGCGCTGGACGGCCCCGCAGATGCCAAGCAACTGCTCATCGTGAGCAGCGCCTGCCACGGCGTGGAGGGCTACTGCGGCAGCGGTGTGCAGGTGTTTGCCCTGCACGATGCCGAGTGGCGCGCCAAGGCCCGTGATGCGGGTGTGGCCGTGCTCTACATCCACGCGCTCAACCCCTACGGCTTCTCGCACATCCGCCGTGCCACGCACGAGAACGTGGACCTGAACCGCAACTTCCACACCTTCCAGGCGAGCCTGCCCGAGAACACCGCCTACCGCGAAGTCGCGCCTTTGCTGCTGCCCAATGTGTGGCCGCCCAATGCTGCCAACGTGCAGGCCGTACAGGCCTTTTTGGCAGAGCGTGGCGAGGCCGCCTGGCAGGCCGCCATCACCCGGGGGCAGCACGAGTTTGCGCAGGGCTTGTTCTATGGCGGCACCGCGCCCACCTGGAGCAACCAGACCCTGCGCCAGGTGCTGCGCGAGCATGGCAGCCGTGCGCAGCGCCTGGCCTGGATCGATCTGCACACGGGCCTGGGCCCCAGCGGCCTGGGCGAGCGCATCTACGCAGGCAAAGACGATGCCGCCGCCGTGCAGCGCGCCCGCCAGTGGTGGGATGGCGGTGGCGCCACGCCCGTCACCTCCATCTACGACGGCTCGTCCACCTCGGCCTTCCTCACGGGGCTGATGTGGACCGCCATCTACGACGAATGCCCGCAGGCCGAGTACACCGGCATTGCCATGGAGTACGGCACCGTGCCGGTCACCGAAGTCATCCAGGCCCTGCGGGCCGAGCACTGGCTCAACATCCACCCCGAAGCCCCCGCCGAGCTGGCCGCACAGATCAAGGCCCAGATGCTGGCGGCCTTCTACACCGACACCGATGCATGGAAGGGCCAGATCATCAGCCAGGCGCGGCAGTCGCTGTTCCAGGCGGTGGATGGATTGGCAAGGGTTTAAGGGGAATGGGCTGCTAGCGCTTTATTTATAAGCGCTATATGCTATAAAATTAATAGCAAGCGATGGCTGGTGATGGCTGCTGATCGCTGTGGTAACCCGATGAAAGCGCGGGGCGGTGGCCGCATGCGGGCTGCGCAGTGTCGTCTTGGCGTCGCTCGCCCTCTGGGGGTGTACGCGCTGGCTGTTGGCAGGCCGTAAGATCGCTGCGGCCTGTTTTTTACGTCTTTTTCGCGCCCCTTTTCATACCGATACGGAGACACCCGCATGTCTGACCTGAACGCCACTTTTGAAGCTGCCGTAGCCAACTCCAAGAACCTGGCCGAGCGCCCTGACAACCCTACGCTGCTCAAGATCTACGCCCTGTACAAGCAGGCCACCACCGGTGACAACGCCGAGAAGAAGCCCAGCTTCTCCGACGTGGTGGGCCGCGCCAAGTGGGAAGCGTGGGAAAAGCTCAAGGGCACCGAAGCCGATGCCGCCAAGCAGCTGTACATCGACCTGATCACCGAGCTGAGCTGAGCACTGCCTCAGCTTCTTCTTCGCGACGAGCGGCCTGTGGGCCGCTTTGTTTTGACGGGTCTTGTGTGCCTGTTCGCACGCATGCAAAAACAAGCGCGTTCACGCTGAGCCTGTCGACGCGCCGCGCAAGGCTTCGACAGGCTCAGCCCGAACGGCTTGGGTGGCGTCGAGGTGGGTTCCCATCACTCCCCGCTTGCGCTGGCAGCGCCCCATCCAGCGCCCACCATGCGGGCAGCAGGGCCCGCACCGGGGCGCGGCGGTAGCGGTCGTCGATCAGAAACACCACGCCCTCGTCCTGCTCGGTGCGAATCACCCTTCCTGCCGCCTGCACCACCTTGCGCAGGCCCGGGAAGAGGTAGGTGTAGTCATACCCCTTGCCCGCGCCAAAGTGCCGGTCCATCGCGCGGCGCATTTCTTCGTTCACCGGGTTGACCTGCGGCAGCCCCAGCGTGGCGATGAAGGCGCCAATCAGCCGGTGGCCGGGCAGGTCCACCCCTTCTGAAAACGCACCGCCCAGCACGGCAAAGCCAATGCCCTGGCCGCCCTCCTGAAAACGGTCCAAAAAACCCTGGCGGGCCGCGTCGTCCATGCCCGCGGTTTGCTGCCACTGGGGTACCTCGGGGTGGGCCTGCTGCAGCTGGGCCGCAATGCGCTGCAGGTAGTCAAAGCTGCTGGCAAAGCACAGGTAGTTGCCCGGCAGGCGCGCAAACTGCTCGGCCATCAGCGTTGCCATGGGCGCCAGCGACTGCGCGCGGTCGGCAAAGCGGGTCGACAGGTGCCCCACCGTGTGCACCGCCAGCTGCCCGCTGTGAAAGGGCGACTCCACATCCACCCAGCCCGTCTCGGGCGGCAGGCCCAGCAGGTCGCGGTAGAACGCTGGCGGCGTGAGCGTGCCCGAAAACAGCACGCTACTGTGCGCCGCCGCGTGGCGCGCCGCCAGGTGCGGGGCGGGCACCACGTTGCGAATGCACAGCGTGCTGAATGTGCCGCGCCGCCCATGGCGGTGGGCGTCCAGCGTCACGTCCAGCAGCGCGTGGCTGCCGAACTGCTCGGCCATGGCGGCAAAGTGCAGGGCGTCCAGGTACAGCGCCAGCACCGGGTCGCCGGGCAGCAGGGGCGTATCGGTCTGCGCCTCGGCCACCGCGCCAATGGCGCGCTGCAGTGCTTGCACAAAGGCCTCGGGCAGCGCTGTGTGTGCACAGTACGTGTCCACTTGGTCGCGGTGGATGGCGTTCCACTGCCGTTGCAGCGCGTCCAGCGCCTTGCGCACGGGGCCGGTGGCGGCAGCGCGGGCGTCGGCCAGCGTGCCCTGGTGCAGCTCGGCGGTGTACATGCGGCGGGCGCGGTCGGGCAGGTTGTGGGCCTCGTCCACCAGCAGGCCCACCTTCCAGCCATGCGCCACCGTCAGCGCATACAGCATGGCGGCGCTGTCGTAGAAGTAGTGGTAGTCGGCCACCGCCACATCGCACCAGTGCGCCATCTCCTGCGCCAGGTAGTAGGGGCAGATGTCGTGCGCCAGCGCAGTGGTGCGCACGGCCGGGCCGTCCCATAGGCTGGTGTGCTGCGCCAGGGCCTGGCGTGCGGCGGGCAGTCGGTCGTAAAAGCCCTGGGCCAGCGGGCAGGATTCGCCGTGGCAGGCCTTGTCGGGGTGCTCGCAGACCTTGTCGCGTGCCAGCACGTCCAGCACGCGCAGGGGTGGTATCTGTGCAGTGGGCTGCGCTATGGGCTGTGTGGGCTGGCTCAGTTGCTCGTGCACACGGGCCAAGGCATCAAGCGCCAGCGCGTGGCCGGTGCCCTTGGCCGTGAGGAAGAACAGCTTGTCCAGCCCCTTGCGGGCGCTGGCCTGCAGCAGCGGGAACAGCGTGCCCAGCGTTTTGCCAATGCCCGTGGGGGCCTGGGCCAGCAGGCATCGGCCGCCGTCTTCATTGCCATCTTGGCCAGGCCCCACGTTGCGGTACACCGCCACGGCCAGCTCGCGTTGCCCGGCGCGAAAGCTGCCATGCGGAAAGGCCAGCGCTGCCAGGGCCCCATCCCGCGCCTGGCGGTGCTGCTGCTCGCTGTGCGCCCAGGCCAGGTAGCGCGTGCACAGCGCTTCAAAGTGCGCTTGCAGATCGGCGGCGGTGTGGGTTTCGACCAGCTCGGTCTCTTGCCCCGTGCCGGTTTGCACATAGACCAGTGCCACGTGCAGCCGCTCCATCCCCCGCGCCTGGCACATGAGGTGGCCGTACACGCGGGCCTGGGCCCAGTGCAATGCACGTTGGTGGGGGCGCACGCCATCCAGCTGGCCCCGGTAGGTCTTGATCTCTTCCAGCTGCTGGCGCGGTGCGTCAAACCCGTCGGCCCGCCCGCGCACCGTGAGCTGCTGGAACAGGCCACTCAGCGCCACCTCGGCCTCATAGCCATCGCCCCGGCGGCCCTGCACCAGGCGGTGGCTTTCCATGCCCTCCAGCGCGCTGGGCGCGGGCGTAAAGCGCAGGTCCAGGTCGCCCGTGCGGGCGGTGAAGGCACACAGAGCGCGCACCGAGACCGCGAGCGGGGCGGGCGTGGTGTTCGCGGCGTTCATGCGGCCATCGCGTCGTTGGGGCGCTCCATGCCCGGCCCATCCAGCCAGCGCACATGGCACACGCTGGCGGGCAGGCCGTGGGCGTGGCAATACTGCAGCCAGCGGATCTGGTTGTCCTGCAGCTTGTCGCCCGGGCCTTTGACTTCGACCAGCTCGTAGCGTTGACCGGCCGGGCGTGTGGGCCAAAACCGCACCAGGTCAGGCAGGCCGCTGCGGTGGGCCACCGGGGCTTGCAGCAGGCGCTCAAACAGCAGGCGCAAGTGTGCAGCGGGCATGCATTCCAAGGCCAACTGCAGCAGCGGCTCGCTCAGGCCCCCCCAAAACACATAGGGCGACTGGCGCCCTTGCTTGCTGGCAAAGCGCTCCAGGATGAGGGCGCGGTAACGGCCATCCTCCAGCCCGCGCAGGCATTCGGCAAAGAGGTCGGCGCGGCGCTCCACAAAGTCGGGCGCATTCAGATCGGCAGGGGCGCTTTGGAAGGGGTGAAAGAACGCCCCCGGCAGCGGCGCGAACACAGCAGGCCAGCACAGCAGCCCGAACAGGCTGTTGATGAGCGCGTTCTCGGTGTAGAACACGGGGGCCTCGTCGGTGTGCCAGTGGTGGCGCAGTGCCCACTCCACCGAGGTGGTTGGGCCGGGGTGGGGCAGTGCCAGCTCCAGCGGCGGGGGCAAGTGACGGGACAGGGGGGTGGGGGCTGCCCGGTGCTGGGCTTTGGCATGGGGTGGAGCGGGACTGGCAAGCGGCCCGGCGGCCCGTTGCAGGCGCGGCAGCATGCGTGCCAGTCGCTGGCTTTCTTCGTCGCTCTCCGGTGCGGCCTGGGCCAGCAGGGCCAGGGCCAACGCGTCGGCGTGGCAGCCCAGGTGTTCGTGCACGCGGATGCGCCGGTGTCGCGCGCCGGGGTGCGTGCAGTGGGCGTAGGCCTGCTCGGCCAGCGCCCAGTCGGCGGCCTTCTCGCAGGCCTGGCCGATGCGCATCAGCAGCTTGGCGCGGCGGCGCTGCAGCCAGGGGTTGGGGCTGGTGGCTTGCAGTGCGGCGGCCAGCAGGGGCGCGCGCTCGGCCCCCTCGTCCAGCGCCTGGCGCAGGGCGTGCAGGGCCAGATAGTGATCCACATCGGCGCGGCATTGAAACGCCCGCGACTGCGCATCAAACGGCACCACTTCGTACTGGAACAGGCCCAGGTCGGCCAGCACGAATTCCGACCAGTCCTGGTGCAAGTTGCCAAAGAACATGAGCCGCAGCCGCGTGCACAGCGCGATGACGTGTTCTGCCACGCGCCACACCGCCTCGGTGCTGGCGGGGTGCCATTGGCGGTAGGGCTGGGCGGCGGTGTGGTGCGGCAGCAGGGCTTGCAGCAGCACGGCCTTGGTCAGCGACTTGGGTTGCGCCGGGTGTGGGCCGGGGGTGGCAAACAGGGCCGCCACCTCGCGGTGGGTGTGCAGTGCAAACAGCTCGGCCAGCGCCATGGGGGCAGCGGCATCGAGCCAGTCCAGGGCCAGCAGGGGCGCGGCGGCGGCGTCGATGTCGCCAATTTCTTCATACGCCAGCTTGCCCGCGCGAAACCACGGCCCGCGCCGCATCACCAGCCGCACCAGCAGCGCTTGCGCGGGCTCGGGCAGTTGTGCAAAGCGGGCGATGAAGTCTTGCTCGGGCGGGGCCAGCAGGTCGGCATAGCGCGCGCGCACCCACTGCAGCGCCTGCACAAAGTTGTGCAGGTAGTACAGGCGGTGTGGGGGCAGGGCGGTGGGGCCCAAGGGCGGTCTCCGTGGGGTCAGGCCGCGGGCTGCCAGCCCTTGGGCAGGCCAGCCAGCGGGGTCATGCCGTACAGGGGCTCGTTGGGCAGGCCGGCCTGCAGCGCTTGCCGTGCGGCCAGCAGGCGCTCGTAGTCCACCCCCGTGGCAATGCCCATGGCCTCGAACATGAAGACCAGGTCTTCGGTGACGACGTTGCCCGAGGCGCCGGGCGCATAAGGGCAGCCGCCCAGCCCGCCTTGTGAGGCGTCGAACGTGCGTACCCCCACGTCGTAGGCGGCCAGGCAGTTGGCGAGACCCAGGCCGCGCGTGTTGTGCATGTGGGCCGCGCCCGCCTTGGGGCCCAGCTCGGCACGCAGGCGGGTGAACAGGCGGCGCACCTGGGCCGGGTTGGCCATGCCGGTGGTGTCCGACAGGCCCACCTCGTCCACACCCGCCTCGGCGCATTGCACGGCCAGGCGGATCACGTCGTCCTCGGGCACCTCGCCCTGCAGCGTGCAGCCAAAGGCGGTTGATAAGCCCACTTCAATGAGTGCCTGCGGTGCGGTGGCGGCGCGCAGCTGCACCACGGCCAGCAGCTCTTGCACCATGGCGGCGGGTGTCTTGCGCACATTGGCCAGCGAATGCGCCGCGCTGGCCGACACGGGCAGCGTCACCTTGTGCGCCCCGGCCTGCAGTGCGGCCTCGGCCCCGCGCAGGTTGGGGGCCAGCGCCATCACGGTGATGTGCGGGTGCCGGGCTACGGCGTGGCGCACTACCTCGGCCACATCGGCCATTTGCGGCAGCAGCTTGGCGGGCACGAAGGAGCCGACCTCGATCTCCCTCAGGCCAGCGGCCACCAGCGCATCCACCCAGCGCAGCTTGTGCGCGGTGGGCATGGTGGTGGCGATGGACTGCAGCCCGTCGCGTGGGCCGACTTCGCTGATGAGGACTCTGGGGGCGTGGCCATGCTGCGCGCCTCAGGCCAGCGAGGTGGTGCTGGGCGTGCCCAGCAGCGCGTCCAGCTGGCCGCCAATCTCGGCTTCGATGCGGTCTTTGAAGGCGGTGAACAGGAAGCCGAGCTTGGCCGTCATGTCGAACTGCTGGGCGTCCACCACCAGGGTGCCGCTCACGCCTGCGCGGGTGAAGGTCAGGGTGTCCTGCGTGTCGCCTTCTTCGTAGCTGCATTCCATGTCGAATTTTTCCTCGGCCTTGCGGGCCCAGGCACGCGCCACCTCGCGGGCTTGGGGCAGGCCCAGTTGGTGGTCGCGTTGGATGTGAAGGTCAGACACCAGGTTTCTCCTTGGGTTGGGTCAGAGGCTGAGGGTTTTTTGCCAGTGCCCGCAGCGCGGCGTGGCGCTCGGATTGGGGCAATTGGGTGAGTTGTCGCACGGCATCATAAAACCGGGGCCAGTCGCGGCCCTCGCGCTCGAACAGGGCTTCAAACGCGGGCACCAGTTCGTCATAGGCCGCCTGGGCCGCAAAGCTGGCGTTGTTGGCCTTGGCCACCCAGCGGTCGTAGCCCGCCAGCTGGGTGCTGGCGGCATTGGCTGTGGGGGGCGCGGCCGCCAGCCACTGCGCGCGCAGCTGCGCGTAGCCCGCACGAAAGCGCTGCATTGCTTCGTTTTTGATAGCTGCTAGCGCTTGTGTATCTTGCCCTGGGGCCTTATTTTGTTCATAAATGGCTTGCAGCTCGGCGCGGGTGGTGCGGGTCAGGGCGCGCCACTGGGCGCGGCGCTGCTCGCTGGTGGCCAGGGCGGCGCGGGCCTCGGGGGTGCTGTGCTCGGCCATCCAGCGGGCGCTGCCCAGGCGCTCTACCGCCGTGGCAAACGATTCGTTGAAGACCGTATCGCCCTGCGCATACACCACCTGGTGCGCCAACTCGTGGAACAGCAGGCGCACAAAGTCGCCCTCGGGCCAGCCCACAAAGGTGCTCAGCAGCGGGTCGCCCCCGGCCCAGTTCATGTAGCCCAGCGTGGAGTAGGCGGGCACGCCGTACACATCCACCTCCAGCCCCTGGGCCGCCAGCCGGTCGGCCTCGGCCTGTGCATCGGCCTGGGCAAAGTAGCCCCGGTAGCCAATGCAGCCCGTCACCGGAAAGCACCAGGTGTGCAGCCTGAGCGCATCGGGCGGCGCGGCCACCACGTTCCACACCGCGGCGGGGCGCTTCAGGTCGGCATAGCGGCGGTAGCTGGCGTTGTCGGGCAGGTGCAGCTCGGCCACCGCAAAGGCGCGGGCGCGCTGGGCCAGTTGCAGGCGCGTGCGCAGGGCGGGCGGGGTGTCGGGCTCGGCAATCCAGTCGTCCAGCGGCCGGGCGGCGCCCATCAACTGGGCGTGGCCGTGCGCCGACTGCCAGTAGTAGCCCAGGGCATCGCGCGTTTGGGCGCATCCCAGCAACAGGGCGGGCAGCACCAGCGCGCCAATCAAGGCGATACGGCGGGGGCGGGAAAAACGAAAACGCGTGCGCATGGGGCAAGGGTACGACATGGCGTGGCCGCTGGCATGGGCGGGGTCGCGGTGGCCAGGCATCCCCTGTCAGCAGCATGGCGCGGCGCGTTCCTAGAATGGTGACATGACCGAACCCACCACCACCACCGAGATCCCCGCCGGTGCATCGGCGCTGCCCGCAGGCCTGGTGGCCGATGCGGCCCATGATGCCGACGGCACCGCCCGAGCGCGCTGTGCGTGGTGCAAGGCCAGCCCCTTGTACCGCCACTACCACGACCACGAGTGGGGCTTCCCGGTTATGGATGACCGGCGTTTGTTTGAAAAAATCTGCCTGGAGGGCTTCCAATCGGGCCTGAGCTGGCTGACCATCCTGAACAAGCGCGAGGGCTTTCGCGCGGCCTTTGCCCAGTTCAACGCCGAGCAGGTGGCCGCCTTCGATCAGGCCGATGTGGAGCGCTTGGTGCAGGACGCCGCCATCGTGCGCCACCGGGGCAAGATCGAGTCCACCATCAACAACGCCCGCCGCGTGCTGGAGCTGCGCCAAGAGTTTGGCTCGCTGGCCCGCTACGTGTGGCAGTACGAGCCCGGCGCAGCCGACCGGCCTGCCGTGCTGACGCTCGAAGCCGCGCGCACTCTCACGTCCACCGCAGCGTCGGTGGCCCTGTCCAAAGACCTCAAAAAACGCGGCTGGAGCTTTGTGGGCCCCACCACGGTGTACGCCTTCATGCAGGCCATGGGCCTGGTCAACGACCACCTGGAGGGCTGCCACTCGCGGCCTGCGGCGCTGAAGGCGCGGGCCGCGCTGGTGCTGCCGGGCTGAGCGCTGCTCAACCCGCCTCGGTGGGGGGCTGCGCGCTGTCCATCGCCGTGACGGCCTCGCGCAGCAACGCGCGCAGCCACACCAGGCCGGGGTCTGCCGTGCGGTGTTGGTGCCATTGCACCACTTGCTGCATGTGCGGAATGGGCACCGGCAAGTCGCGGATGGCAATGGGCAAAAAGCGGGTGGCCAGCAGCGCCAGGCGACGGTGCATGGTGGCGATGCGGTGTGTGCCCACCACCAGGCTGGCTTGCGATAGGAAACTGAAAGTGCTGGTCTCTGCCTGGCGCTTGATGGCCGACTGCTGCATGAACCAGTCCGTCAGGGCGATGCCGTCGCCGGGCTGCACCACCACATGGCCTGCGCTCATGTAGCGGTCTTCGGTCAAGGTGCCAGAGGCCAGATGGCTTTCGCTCCACAGGACGCTGCAGAACGTCTCCTCAAACAGCAATTCCGAGGGGTGGCTGGTAGAGCAGAAGTCTTTCGGAATGATCAACAGATCCGCCTCACCGCGCTCCAGTGCGCGTTGAGGCTGGGTGGCCTGCGGGCGCAGGTCAAACCGCACGCCAGGCGCCTGCTTGTAGGCCAGCCGTTGCAGGTGCGGGCCCAAGGTCATCAAGGTGTAGTCCGAGATCAGCAGGCGAAACAGCCGGGTGGACTGCGCCGGGATGAACTGCGGCTGCGCCGTGACGCTGGCTTCCACCCGCACCAGGATGTCGCGCACCGGGTCTTTGAGCGACTGCGCACGCGGAGTGGGCTCCATCTTGCGGCCCACTTGCACCAGCAACTCGTCCTCAAAATATTCGCGCAGCCTGGCGAGTGCGTTGCTCATGGCGGACTGGCTCAGGTGGGTCTTCTCGGCCGCGCGGCTGATGCTTTGCTCGGTCAGCAGCGCATCCAAGGCGACCAGCAGGTTCAGATCAAGCTTGTTGAAACGCATGGGCGTTGTTGTCTCCGGTGGGGCTCTTTTTGGCCTGACACGGTACAGCGAATGAGGCCCCTGGCGCCAGCGCAGGTATCAGGGTTTGTACTTGATCTATTCGCGGGATCAATACACCAAATGGAATCAATCCATTTGATCTAGGTAAAGGCAAATCTTAATCTAGCCCCCGTTCCAACACACAGACGCCAACCGCGCAATGTGCTGGATGCACCAGGGGCATGGGTTGCGCACGGCGCAGTCTGCGCCCCTACCTCACCCCACAAAAAGAACGCCCAGTTTGCGCTGGCAGCGTTGAATCAGGAGACAAAGATGAAAACCGCTTTTTCCCGCGTCGGCAAGGCCGCGGGCTGCATGTTGCTGAGCCTGGTGGGTGCCCACAGTGCCCACGCTTTTGAGGGTGGCGTCTCGCCTTTTCCGGTGGGCTCTACAGGTGAATATGTGGCGGGCGTTCCGCCGATGGCCGGGCTGTTTGTGCTGGAACAGCTGCACTACACCTCCTCCAAGGGCCTGTACGACAACCAGGGGGACAAGCGGCCGATTCCTTTCAAGATGGGCACGTTCTCGGCCACCACGCGCTTGCTGGCGGGTTATGACACCACCGTGCTGGGGGCGCGCCTGTATTCGCAACTGGTGATTCCGGCGGTGTCGCTGCACACCGATGTGGCGGGCCACAGTGAGCGGCACAACGGGGTGGCGAACATCACGGTGTCGCCTGCCGTGTTGCGCTGGGCGGTGTCGGATCGCTCGTACGCGGTCGCCGGTCTGGACATTGCTTTGTCCAATGGCTCCTACAACCCCACCCGGCCCAGCGTCTCCACGGGCTACACCTCGTTCCAGCCGGTGCTGGGCTTTCGCCATAACGACCCGAACGGTTTGGACATTGGCGTCATCAACCGCCTGCTGATCAACCGCGAAAACAGCACCACCCACTACCGCTCAGGCCGTGGCTATGTAGGCGAATTCACGGCGGGCTGGAACACTGGGCCCTGGAAGATGGGCGTGGTTGGCTCGTACCTCAACCAGTTCAGCGACGACCAGCAGGGCGGCAGCACCATCCAGGGCAACCGGGCGCGCAGCTTTGCGTTGGGGCCATCGCTGAACTACAACGCGGGCCGCTACAGCGTGAGCCTGAACTACCAGCGCGGCGTGTACGCGACCAACACCACCAAGAACAACATCTTGGGCGTGGGGGTGACGATTCCCCTGTGGGTCAAGCACTGAGAGGGCCTCGCAGCCAGGTACTGTCACCATGAAAGTCCCACATCTCCTTGCCCCAGCGCTGCTGGCGGTCTGTGCTTTGGCCCAGGCGCAGCAGCCCACCGATCCGGTGGCCGTTTTCAACCGCTACGTGCAGGCCGTGCACGCGGCCGATCTGCCCGCGGTGCGTGCCCTCATTGCTGCCGACGTCGAGCGCTCGGATTACCCCGCCTGCACCGCACAGATGGACAACGCGGCGTGCCTGGCCTTCTACATCGATCAGACCGTGGTCAAGCCCCAGGCACAGATCAACGTGGTTGCTATCGAGACCCGGGGCGATGAGCTCACAGCCAGGCTGGAGGTGCGGAGTGCGCTGTACCAAAAGGCCGGGGCAGAGCGCATCGTCGGCAGCGATGTTCTGCGCATTGCAGACGGAAAGATCCGCGCCTTTCGCTTTGTGCCCGACTTCAAGGACCCGGCCACGGCCAGCTTCTTCGCCAGCATCGGCATCACGCCGCGTCCCCGCAATTCCCAACCCTGACTTTTGAAGATGTTCAAGTACTTCCCCACCAACTACGTCTGGAACCTGTCCGTCGATCTCGCCATCGAGATGGGTGCCCGCATCGGCGAAATCGAGGAAATGTGCGCCCCGTTGCAAGAGGCTGCCAAGGCCCCTGACACTGCGGGCACCCAAGCCTTCCGCGAGACCTGGGTTCGCATGGCCGACAAGCTCTGTGGGCTGGCGCAGGAGGACGAGGCGCGCGGCTGGCAGTACTCGGCGGGCGAGAAATACCGCCGTGCCTCCAGCTACCTCATCACCGCCGAGCGCCTGCAGGCGCACAACGCCCCGGGGCGGCTGGCCATCTACCAGCGGGAGCTGGAACTGTTCCTCAAGGGGGCGCGCCTGCTGGGCGATCGGGTGCAGCGGGTGGAGATTCCCTACGAAGGATCGCACCTGTCAGCGCTGTACTACCCGGCCCACGGCCTGAAGCCGGGCGAGCGTGCGCCCTTGCTGGTCCAGCTCAACGGATTGGATTCCACGAAGGAAATGAAATACCTCGTCGGCCTGCCCGCATGGCTGGCACAGCGCGGAGTGTCGTCCTTGGTGGTAGACCAACCGGGCACTGGCGAGGCGCTGCGGCTGCAAGGCCTGACGGCCCGCTATGACACCGAACACTGGGCCAGCCGGGTGGTGGACTGGCTGGAGCAGCACCCCGAAGTGGACCCCCAGCGGATCGGTTGCGAAGGCGTCTCGTTGGGTGGCTACTACTGCCCGCGCGCCGTGGCCATGGAGCCGCGCTTTGCCTGCGGCGTGGCCTGGGGAGCGAACCACGACTGGCGCGACGTGCAAAAACGCCGCATGGAAAAGGAGGGCGACTTCCCGGTGCCGCACTACTGGGCCCATGTCTGCTGGGTCTGGGGCGCCAAGGATGTGGACGATTTCATGCGCATCGCCGAAGACGTGCACCTGGATGGCGTGGTCGAGAAGATCCGCGTGCCTTTCCTGGTCACGCATGGCGAGCGGGATTCGCAGATCCCGCTGAAGTGGGCGCACCGCACTTATGAGCAGCTGGTCAACAGCCCTCGGCGCGAGCTGAAGGTGTTCACCGACCGCGAAGGCGGATCGCAGCACGCGAGCTTTGACAACAGCATCAACGCCGGCCACTACATCGCTGATTGGGTAGCCCAGACCCTCGGTGGCCGCACTGCCTGAGTGGCCTAGCGCCTGCCCCAAAAAACGACACCACAAAGGATTGAGAGATGAACATCATTGGACCCGACGCCCTGGTTTTTGGCGTGGACGACGTGGCCGCCTGCGCCCAATACCTGACGGACTACGGACTCACCCCGGTGGGTGTTACCGCCGCAGGAGGGCGGTTTGAGGCCCTGGACGGCACGGCCGTGGAGATCCGTGCCAAAGACGACCCCGCCCTGCCACCCTCGCTGGGCACGGCCAGCATGTTGCGCGAAACGGTCTATGGGGTGGCGGATGTGGCCACGCTCGACGCCATCGAAGCCGAGTTGGCGCGCGACCGCGCCGTGGTGCGCCAGGGCAGTGTGCTGCGCACCACCGACGACCTGGGTTTTGCCCTGGCTTTCCAGGTCACGGTGCGCAAGCCGCTGGCACTGCCTGCCGAGGCTGTGAACGCCCCTGGCGCTGCGCCGCAGCGTGGCCCCAACACCCTGGGTTTGTCACCCGACATGCCCGCGCGACCGCGCTCGCTGTCGCATGTGGTGTATTTCGTGCCCGATGCCGCCAAGGCAGAGGCCTTCTACGCCCGCCTGGGGTTTGTGTGCACCGACCGCTTCACCGGCGTGGGCCCGTTCTTGCGCCCCGCTGGCACCCTGGACCACCACACCCTTTTCATGATCCAGACACCCCCGTTCATGAAGGGTTGTGAGCATTTCACCTTCCACATGGGCGGCCCCACCGACTTGCTGCTGGCAGGCACCCGCTTGGTCGAGAAGGGCTATCAGAGCTTCTGGGGGCCGGGGCGCCACAAGTTTGGCAGCAACTGGTTCTGGTACTTCAACTCGCCCCTGGGTTGCCATGTCGAATACGACGCCGACATGGACCTGCACGACAGCACGTGGGCTGCACGCGAGGTGCCGATGAGTGCGGACGCCTCTCAGTTGTTCCTGTTCCAGCACCGCGAAAAGTGGGCACCTTCCGGCCCGCCACCTGCTGGCGTGGCGCACTGAGGGCCGTGCCATGAAGCTGTGCCACTGGAAGGATCTGCCCGATGGCCAATCGCGCGGCTTTGACCCCGCAGGCCGGGGGCAGGACGCGGTGCTGGTGGTGCGCCAAGGCCCGCAACTCTTTGCGTACGCCGACGCTTGCCCTCACCACAACACCCCCATGGCATGGCGCAAAGACCAATACCTGAACGCAGCGGGGGACCGCATTGTGTGTGCGGCCCACGGTGCGTTGTTTGACATCCCCACCGGGCGGTGCACCCTGGGACCATGCCTGGGCGAGACGCTCACGCCCGTGCCATTGACATTACAAGCGAACGGCGAGATCCACATCGCCGACGCAACCTACCAGGAGACAAATCCATGAACCTTTCTTCCCAACGCATTCTGGTCATCGGCGGTGGCTTTTCCGGCATGGCTGCGGCCATTGAGCTGCGCAAGCAGGGCGCCCAGGTGGACTTGGTCGAAATTGACCCGGGCTGGCGCAGCTATGGCGCGGGCATCAGCCTGGGGGGCGCCACGCTGCGGGCGTTTCGTCGCTTGGGCATCCTGGACGCCTTCCTGGCCCAGGGCAACGCCTCGGACGGCGTGAACCTGCACCTGCCCCATGGTCCCCAAGTCGCAACCATTCCCACGCCGCGTATCGCGGGCGCGGACGTTCCCGGCGGGGGCGCCATCATGCGCCCCGTACTGGCCCGCATCCTGGCCGAGGCCACCCGCGCGGCGGGTGCCCGTGTCCGCCTGGGTTGCACCTTCACGGCCATTGAGCAGGAGGCCGATGGCGTGCAGGTCCGCTTCACCGACGGCCAGAGCCAGCGCTACGACCTCGTGATCGGCGCCGATGGGCTGTATTCCAAGGTGCGCGAAACCGTGTTTGAAAACGCCCCCAAGCCGCGCTACAGCGGCCAGGCGGTGTGGCGTGCAGTGCTGCCCCGTCCCCCCGAAATCGACACAGCCACCATGTGGATGGGCCCGCAGATCAAGCCCGGTGTGAACCCGGTCTCCAAGACCGAGATGTACCTCTTCGTCACCGAGCCGCGACCCACCAACGACCATGTCGACCCAGCCACCTTTGCCGACCGGTTGCGTGCGTTGCTCGACGGGTTTACCGCGCCCACGCTGCAGGCAATCCGCAGTCAGATCGGGCCTGACTCGCAGATTGTGTACCGCCCCTTGGAAGGCATGCTCATGCCGCGCCCCTGGTCACAAGGCCGGGTGGTGCTGATTGGCGACACGGTGCACGCCACCACGCCCCATCTCGCCTCTGGCGCCTGCATTGGCATCGAAGACGCGCTGGTGCTGGCCGACGAGCTGGCCAGCGCGGGCGACGTGCCCAGCGCCTTGGCCTCCTTCGAAGCCCGCCGCTGGGAACGCTGCCGCATGGTGGTGGAGAACTCGGCCCGCCTGGGCGAGATTGAGGTCGAAGGCGGCGACAAGGACGAGCATTCGCGCATCATGCGCGAGTCCCTCATGGCCCTGGCCCAGCCTATCTGAGGTGCGGCGGCCATGATCACTACCAATTCGCTGCGGGGCCGTGTGGCCCTGATGGTGGGCCACTGCGCAGGCATGGTCGACTTGGTGGCCTTGCCTGTTTGGGTGGGCACATTGATATCGGTGTACCGATTCGATCCACAACAGGCGGGATTGCTGGCGACGCTCTTTTTGGCAGGCGCTGTGCTCGCCAGCTTGGTGTTGGCGCCGTTCTTTCAAGTGTTGCCGGGCCGCGTATTGGCTACCGCGGGGTTTGCCGCTGCGGCCGTGGGTTTTGCGGTGGCCTCCACCACCCCCCAGTTTGCGCTGCTGGCCTTGCTGCATGCCGCCTCCGGGGTGGCTGCGGGTGCTGCCTTGAGCGTGACGCATGGCACCATCGCCCGCAGCCACAACCCCCACCGCATGTTTGCGCTGGTGGGCATGGCGCTGGGGGTGTTTGCCATCGTGTTTCTGGGGGGCACTCCGGTGCTGGTGGCGCAGCAGGGCGGTGCGGTGCTGTTTCAGGTGTTCGCTGGCGTCATGGCGGTGGGGGCCCTGGCGGCAGCGCTGGCCTTCCCGCAGCCTGATACACCGACAGAATCCGGGCCTTCACGCGGTTCTTCTGCGCCATTGCCGGTCGCTGTCTGGTGGGGCATGCTGGGCATTGCGGCCCTGGGGCTGGTGCAGTCCATGACCTTCAGCTTTCTGGAGCGTGTGGGCAGTGACCGGGGTTACGGACTGCAGGCCGTCACTGGCGTGCTTATTGCCTTGGGTGTGGTGAACCTCTTTCCTGCCGCGTTGGCTGCGGTTCTGGAAAAGCGCTGGTCTGCCCGCAGCGTTTTGCTGGCGGGGCCTGCACTGCAGGCCTTGCTGGTGGTGGTGATCATGAACTCCCCCGTGTTCGCCCCTTATGCCGCCGCAGCGGCCGTGTTTGCGGCGGTGATGATCTTCACGCACACCTTTGCTTTTGGCGTGTTGGCCCGGTTGGACCCCAGTGGCCGGGCCTTGGCGGCCACCCCCGCCATGCTCATGTTTGGCGCAGCCATTGGGCCCATCCTGGGGGGCACGCTGGTCAAAGCCTGGGGCTATGGCAGCCTGGGTGTGGCCGCCCTGTTGATCGATGGGCTGGCCATGTATGCGTTTGCACGCATTCATCGCTCTCCCGCCCATGCCAAGCCTCTGCCCGGGGTGGCGTAACCGTCAACGCACTGCCCGCTCTACTCCTTGTTCTGTCTGGGCGCACCTGTCGCGGGTGCGCACTGAGCCCTTCCCTATCTCTGTATGACCAAACCCCAACGCCGCTTTGTGGACCTGTCCATCTACCTGGAGAACGATGTGCTCTCCGACCCACCGCCCTTGGCGCCCAAGATCACCTACCAGAAGCACGCCGATACGTTGCCCGAGTTCATGGCCATGATCCCCGGCACCCGACCCGAGGACTACCCCGATGGCGAGGCCGCCGCAGCCGAATGGGTGACGTTGACCACGCACAACGGCACCCACCTGGATGCCCCCTGGCACTTCCACTCCACGCAGGATGCCAAGAATGGAGGAGCTCGCCCCTCCATCACGATTGATGAAGTGCCGCTGGAATGGTGCTTCCAGCCCGGCGTGAAACTGGATTTCCGTCACCTGCCCGATGGCTATGTGGCCACTGCGGCAGATGTGGCGGCTGAACTGGCCCGTATAGGCCACACGCTGCAGCCGCTCGACATTGTGGTGGTCAACACCCGGGCCGGTTCGCGCTACGGGCACAAGGACTACCTGGGCGCAGGCTGCGGCATGGGCTATGAAGCCACCATGTACCTGCTCGAGCGGGGAGTGCGCCTGACGGGGACCGATGCCTGGAGCTGGGATGCCCCGTTTTCGTACACCGCCCAGCGTGTGGCTGAGACCGGCAACAAGGCCCTGATCTGGGAAGGCCACAAGGCGGGCCGCGATATCGGCTACTGCCACCTGGAGAAGCTACACAACCTGGAGGCGTTGCCGCCCACGGGTTTCACGATCAGCTGCTTCCCCCACAAGATCCGTGGCGCCTCGGCAGGCTGGACGCGCGCGGTCGCCATTTTTGAAGATTGAGGAGTCGGTTCATGGCTTTCCCATCCATCCATCGCGTGGTCACTGGCCACAACAGCCGAGGTCGGGCCGTGGTCGCTAGCGAAGGGCCGCTGCCCACTGTGGTCGAGATTGCGGCCATCCCCGGCACAGTGTTCCACGAGGTCTGGAGCACGGCCCAGTCGCCTGCTGTGGCCGACAACGGCCCCGACCCCACCGTGGGTGCTCTGGTGCTGCCCCCACCCCCTGGCGGAACGCGCCTGCGTTTTGTGGACATTCCGCCGGATACCCCCGAGTTCCTGGCCCACGGTGCCCAGCGCATGCATGCAGCCTTCAGCCAGGTGGGCGACGCATCTGCGTCCACCGTGTGTTCGGATTCTCCCCACCCGTTGATGCACCGCACCGAATCGGTGGACTATGGCGTGGTGATCGAAGGCGAATTGACGCTGGTGCTCGACGAGGGCGAGGTGCAGTTGCGCCCCGGCAGCGTGGTGGTGCAACGTGGCACCAACCATGCCTGGGCCAACCGGTCCGGTGCGCCTTGCCGCATGTTGTTCGTGCTGGTGGACGGGCAGTTTGCCCCGTCCGTGGTTCAGCCCACAGCGCAGTCGTGATGGTGTGAAACGGAGTCTTTGATGCGATTTGCAACCCTGAAGAACGGTACGCTGGATGGCCGCTTGGTGCTCGTGTCGTCCTGCAGCCAGCGCGCTGTGGACGTTGCGCCCTTGGCCCCCAGCCTGGTGGCTGCCTTGCAGCAGTGGGATGCGTTGGAGCCGGCCCTGCGCGTGCTGGCCGCAGCGCTGGAGACCGGCACAGCGCCTGGGGCGTTCCCTTTCGATCCCGCCTTGTGTAGCGCTCCTTTGCCGCGCAGCCCGCAGTGGCTGGATGCCTCGGCCTTTCTCAACCATGGGCGGTTGATGGAGCGTGCGTTCAACACCCCGCCCATCCCGCATTTCGACACCATCCCGGTCATGTACCAGGGCGCGAGCGACGACTTTCTGGGGCCCTGCGACGATGTACCCATGCCCAGCGAGGCCGATGGCATCGACTTCGAAGGCGAGTTCGGCGTCGTCTGCGGGCCTGTGCCGATGGGCGTGACGCCAGAGGCCGCCTTGGCCAGCGTGCGGCTGATCGTGCAGATCAACGACTGGAGCCTGCGTGCGCTGGGCCCGCACGAGATGAAAACGGGTTTTGGCTTCTTGCAGGCCAAGCCTTCCACCAGCTTTGCCCCACTGGCCGTGACGCCCGATGAGCTGGGCGATGCTTGGCAGGGTGGGCGGGTCCATTTGCGTCTGCATGTGGAGTCCAACGGCCAATGGTTTGGCCACCCCCATGGCGGTGAAATGAACTTTGGCTTTGGGCAACTGATTGCACACGCAGCCCGCACGCGGCGGTTGACGGCGGGCACCATCGTTGGCTCAGGCACCGTGTCCAACCATTCGCGCGATGCGGGCTCTGCCTGCCTGGCCGAGCGGCGCGTGATTGAGATCCTGGACGAGGGCGCCGCCAAAACGCCCTTCATGCGCTACGGTGACGCCGTGCGCATGCAGGCCCGGTGGCCCGACGGGCGTGAAGGCCCGTTTGGCGCAGTGCACCAGCGCGTGGTGGCGGCTGGTGCTGACGTTGCAGAGGGGCGCTGATGCAGCACGTGGTCATCACGGGGGCGGGGGGCTTTGTCGGGGCTGCGCTGGTGCAGCGCCTGCGTGCGCACCCGCAGAGTCTGGGGCAAGCAGGCCCGCTACGGCTCACGTTGGTCGATCGTGCTGCTGCGTCAGCGCCCGCCTCGCACACGGTGCCTTCGGCACCAGCGCAGGCCAGCCTGCGCTGGCACCTGGGCAGCTTTGCAGACCCCGCCTTGCTGCAAGCCCTGCGCGATGATCCGCCGGGCGTTGTGTTCCACCTTGCCAGTGTGCCGGGGGCGCTGGCCGAGCGCGAGCCCGCGTTGGGGGTGCAGGCCAATCTGCTCGATACCGTGGCCTTGCTGGAAGGGCTGGCCCAGCCCGTGCGGGCGGGCAAGGCCCCCGCGCCGCGCGTGGTGTTCGCCAGCTCGGTGGCGGTGTATGGGGCCTTGGGGATGCACCCCATGAACGAGGCGCAAGTGCCGCAGCCCACACTGAGCTACGGCACCCACAAATGGACGACCGAGCTGCTGCTGGCCGACTACAGCCGCCGTGCTGAGCTGGATGCCTGCAGCCTGCGCCTGCCCGGTGTGGTGGCTCGCCCCCCGGCCGAGACGGGCCATGGCTCAGCCTTCATGAGCCAGATCTTTCATGCCTTGCATGGGCGGCAGGCCTACACCTGCCCGGTCTCGTCCCAGGCCACGGCCTGGTGGATGTCGCTGGAGCGTTGTCTGGACAACTTGCTGCATGCCGCGCGCATGCCCATGGAGGCGATGACGCCTGCCCGTTGCTGGCAGCCGCCGGTGCTGCATGCCTCGGTGGCCCAGGTGGTGGAGGCGGCGGCGCACGCCCTGGGCTGCAGCGCGCAGGACTGGATTGGCTACGCACCCGACCCGCGCATCGAGGCAGTGTTTGGTCGCCAGCCCCTGCTGCACACACCGCATGCCCAGGCGGCGGGCTTTGTGCACGACGATGGCGTGGACGCCTTGGTGGCGCGGGTGCTTGGGCCGCTGGGGCCGCCCGCCTGGCCTGGCGCGTGACGCGGACCTGAGGCGGTTCAGCGCTTTTACAAAATCTCCAACACCGCCTCAATAGGCCGCCCCACGCGCGTGCCACGGGGGCTGCTGGCCACGGGGCGGTTGAGCAGCACGGGGTGCGCGGCCAGGGCGTCCAGCAACTGGTCGTCTGTGACACCAGGGGCGTCCAGGAGCAGCTCTTTGAACAGCGGCTCTTTGGTGCGCACCAGGTACAGCGCGCCTTGGCCGCTGCTGGCGACCAGGGCTTGCAGCGTGGCGCGGCTGGGTGGGTGCTTGAGGTAGTCCACCACCGTGGGCTCTACGCCGCGCTCGCGGACCAGGGCCAGGGCGTTGCGCGAGGTGCTGCACTTGGGGTTGTGAAAAAAGGTGACGCTCATAACGGAGTAGGAGTGGGGATGGGCGCGTTGGCCAGCTCAAAGTGGTCCAGCAGCACGAAGTCGTCTTGCGGGTGTTTTTGTGAAAACAGCGCCAGGCTGTCGATGTGTTGCGGCGGCAGGTCGGCAAAGAACTGCTGGGCCACGTCTTCCACGACGTCCTGCAGCGGCGGCTGCACCAGGTGCAGCGGGCCGGTCAGTGGCAGGTGAAAGGTCCAGGGCGCTTCAGGCGCTGCCGCACCGTCCGGCTGCGGCGCAGCAATCGCCTGCAGGGCTTGCTGGCATTGGGCGGCCCAGGCATTCAGGGCCGCATGGGTGCGGTGGCCTGGCGCGGGGGCCAAGGCCAGCGCGCCTGCGTGGCGCACCACCTGCAGCGGGGGCAGGGCCATGGGCTGCCACTGGGTGGCCAGCCGGTGCACGGTGGCTTGCAGGGTGAGCCAGTCCGTGCCCTCGGCCAGGGCAAAGCTGGGCGCCCAGGCGGCGCGCCAGCCCCATTGGCGGGGGCTGGCCGTGAGCAGGTGCAGCACCTCGGGCGGCACTTCAGCAATGTCGAGCTGGGGCAGGGGGCGCAATTGCGCGGCGCAGCGGCCCAGCCAGTGGCTGCCCGCCAGCCAGCCCAGCGTGCCGGGCTGGGGCGCCCAGGCCAGGGTGTAGCGGGGTGCGGTCATGTGCCGGTCTGCGCCGGGGCCTTGCCGGGCAGCCGCTTGCCCAAGTCCAGAGGCCGGTCTTCAAAGGCGGTGCTCAGCACCACGGTGCTGGTGGTGCGGGCCACGCCCTCAATGGCCTTGATCTGGTAGATGACGTCTTCCAGGGCGCGGGCGTGGGTGGTGCGGATCTTGGCCAGAAAGTCGTATTCGCCCGCCACGCTGTGCAGCTCTTGCACCTCGGGCATGGCGCGCAGGCGCGGGGCCACTTCGCGGCAGTGGATGCCGCCGTCGTTGCGGATCGCCACAAAGGCGGTGAAGCTCAGCCCCACGCGGTCGGGGTCCACGCTGATGGAAAAGCGGCGGATCACGCCCTTGTCCAGCAGCTTCTTGACCCGTTCGTGCACGGCCGCCGTAGACAGCCCGACCTCGGCCCCGACATCGGCATAAGAACGACGGCCATCTTCACCAAGCGCCGAAATAATTCTGGCGTCCATGTCGTCTGTCTGAATATTTGCTTGCATAAGGGCTGTGATTCGGTAAAAATTCCTGAAACCGCTGGTTTTCCATAAATTATTCGGTCAGGTGAAGAATATGCCGACATTTTTCAATGTGCAAGCGCCCAAGTGGGGGCTGGGGCGCTCTGGGGCGCTGGTGCTGGCCTTGTTGCTGGTGTATGTGGTGTGGGGCACCACGTATTTCGCCATTGGCATTGCGCTGCAAAGCATGCCGCCCCTGTGGATGAACGCCATCCGCTTTTTGTGCGCGGGTGGTGTGATGTTGCTGGTGGCGTTGTGGCAGGGGCATGCCCTGCCCACGGCCGTGCAGTGGCGCAATGCCGCGCTGGTGGGCGCGCTCATGGTGTTTTTTGCGATGAACTGCATTGGTTTTGCGCAAAAGCTGGGCATTGGCTCGGGCCTGATGGCCACGGTGGTCACCACCATGCCCATGTGGCTGGCGCTGTGGACGCGCTGGGGCGGCGAGCGCGTGCCGTTGACCAGTTGGGTGGGGCTGGCGCTAGGCGTGGTGGGCGCGCTGCTGCTGGCGCTGGAGGGCGACTTCTCGGCCACCTGGCAGGGCGCCTTGCTGGCGTTTGGTGCACCGCTGTGCTGGAGCGTGGGCTCGTACGCGTCGCGCAAGCTCACGCTGCCGGCGCCCGCCATGGCCTCTGCCGCGCAGTGGCTTGTGGGTGGTGCCCTCAGCCTGGTGGTGGCTGCCTGGGTGGAGCCTGTGGGCCGGTTGGCCGACGTCACTGCCAAGTCGTGGGCCGCTTGGGTGTATTTGCTGGTGTTTGGCACGCTGATTGCGCTGAACGCCTACCTGTGGCTGCTGCAAAACGCCTCGGCCGCGCTGGCGGGCAGCTACTCATTCGTGAACCCTGCCGTGGCCCTGCTGGTGGGCGTGGCGCTGGGGGGCGAGCTGCTCACCGGCTGGGTGTTTGCCGCGCTGCCGCTGATTGCCGGGGCGCTGGTGTGCATTTTGTATGGGCCCCTGGTGCTGGGCCTGTGGCAGCGCAATGTGGCGCCCCGGCTGCGCGCTGCATGGACCCCTGGCAGTCGTCAGCGGCAGATGTAGCGCTATTAAAAACATAGCTGCTAGCGCTTTGAGAATAAGCGCTAGCAGCCTTTTTTATTCAAATTGATGCAGGCAGTCCATTCTCCGGCCTGCCTGGCATCTGTCGGCATGCGCTGACATGCACTGGCAAGAAGGCGGTTAGGCTTGGGCTTTGATTGCCCTGCCGCCCAAACTTAGCCCTGGAGTGCTTTGCCATGCTCTACAAATTCAAATCCCGCGCTGCCGCCGACCTGATCTTGCTGGAACCCCAGGGGCGGCAGATTCTGCAAATCATTGGCAAAGCGCCAGCGTCCACCGGCATCGTGACTGCCGCGCAAATCCCCGCCGCGCTGGCTGCCCTGGAGGCTGCCGTGGCCGCAGACGAAGCCCGCCTGCGCGAGGCTGCGCAACAGGCCGCAGAGGCGGACCCGAACGCGCCGGAAGACGAGCCCCGCGACACGGTGCGCTTGCGTCAACGGGCGGCGCCCTTCATCGATCTTTTGCGCCGCAGCCTGCAAGAAGACTGCGATGTGGTCTGGGGTGTGTAGCGCAAGCCAGGCGCCGCGGTAGGGCGCACTGCAGGGGCGCGCTGTATGGCCACTGCCATGTGCGACCGTGCGCTCTCAATCCACCTTGGCCCCTGACACCTTCACCACCCCCGCCCATTTCTTGTGTTCTTGCTCAATGTGGCGCGCAAACTCGGCCGGGGTGTTGCCGCCCGGGATGGCGCCTTGGGCGGTGAGCCGCTCTTTCACCGCCGGGCTGGCCAGTGACTTGGCGACCTCTTGCTGGATGCGGTTGACGATGTCCGGGGCGGTGCCCGCTGGGGCCAGCAGGCCGAACCAGGAGCTGGCCTCGTAGCCCTTGAGGGCCGGGCCGCCAGCCTGCTCCACCGTGGGCACGTCGGGCAGCGCGGCAGAGCGCTGGCTGCTCGTCACGGCCAGGGCCACCAGCTTGCCAGCCTTGATCTGCGCCATGGACGAAGGCAGGTTGTCAAACATCACATCGGCGTTGCCCGCCACCATGTCCATCAGCGCCGGGCCCGATCCGCGGTAGGGCAGGTGCAGCATGTAGGTGCCGGTCATGCTCTTGAACAGCTCGCCCGCCAGGTGGATGGAGGTGCCGTTGCCGCTGGACGCCATGTTCAGTTTGCCCGGGTTGGCCTTGGCGGCCTTGATGAAATCCTGCACGTTGGCGACACCCAGGGCTTTGGCCTTGTCGGGGTTCATCACCATCACGTTGGGCACGGCGGCCACCAGGGTGATGGGCACAAAGTCCTTGATGGGGTCGTAGGGTAGCTTGGCGTACAGCGCGCGGTTGATGCCGTGCGTGCCCACCGTGCCCATGAGCAGGGTGTAGCCGTCGTTGGCAGACTTGGCCACGGCCTCGGCGCCCACGTTGCCGCCCGCACCAGCACGGTTTTCCACAATGAAGGGCTGCCCGAAGGCGCGGCCCAGCTCAGGCGCCATGGCGCGCGCCAGGATGTCGGTGGTGCCACCGGGGGCAAAGGGCACGATGATGCGCACGGGCTTGGTTGGCCAGCCAGCGGTTGCGGGTGCCGTCTGCGCGTGTGCCTTGCCTGGTGCCAGCAAAGAGGCTGCAGCGGTCAGCGCCAAGGCGCCCATGGCCGTCAGGGTGAGCGCGAGGGCCACGGCCTTGCGGCGGCTGCGTGCCTGGCTGCGGGCCTGGATTTGTGCACTGGAGCGGGCGGGGGGTGGACGCGGTGCAGCGATGTCATGGGGCCATTCCTTTTCGAATCGATAGACATTGCAGGTGCCGTGACCTGCATGCTTGTGTTCTACGCGGGTGCGTGCGCAAAGGGCAGATGGGATTACCCGAACAGTGGGATCGCAGCGATAAAAAAGCCACCGGGCCCGGAAGGCGCGGTGGCTTGTGCTGCACTGGCGTTGCCGCCAGCGGCAGGGATCAGTCGGCGTAAGTGCCCGCGGCCTTGATGACGGCGCCCCACTTGTCGATCTCGGACTGCACAAACTTCTTGTGCTCGGCAGGCTCGATGCGCTTGTCGGTGGCCACCACGGCGCCCAGGCCTTCTTGCTTCTTGATGAACTCAGGGTCCTTCAGGGCGACCTTGATGGCTTCGTTGAGCTTCTTGAGCACGTCGGCAGGGGTGCCCTTGGGCGCGTACACGCCGTGCCAGATCGTCACGTTGAAGTCCTTCACACCCGACTCGGCCAGTGTGGGCAGGTCTTTGAGGGCTGGCGTGGTGAGGCGCTTGGTGGTGGTCACGGCGTAGGCCTTGACCTTCTTGCCTTCGATCTGCGACGTGGTGTTGGTGGTCTGGTCGCACAGCAGGTCGATCTGGCCGCCGATCAGGTCGGTGATGGCGGGGGCGGTGCCCTTGTAGGGCACAGGGGTCATGTCCACCTGCAGCGCGCTTTGGAACATCAGGCCGCACAGGTGCGATGCCGAGCCCTGGCCCGCATTGCCCAGGTTGATCTTGCCCTTGTTCTGGTTGATCCAGGCCGACAGCTCCTTGTAGTTGTTGGCGGCCATGCTGGGCTTGGCGATCAGCGTCATGGGTACGTCGTTGACGATGCCCAGGTACTCAAAATCGTTGGCCACGTTGAACGACAGCTTGCGGTACATCGTGGGCATGGTGGACATGCTGATGTGGTTGAGCAGCAGTGTGTAGCCATCGGGGGTGGCGCGGGCCGCCTTGGCGGTACCGATGGTGCTGCCAGCACCGGCCGTGTTGTCCACCACCACGCTCACACCCAGGGGCTTGCGCAGGGCTTCGGCCAGGTCGCGGGCCACGCGGTCGGTGGGGCCGCCCGCTGCGTAAGGAACCACCAGCGTGATCGTCTTGTCTTTGGACGGGAACTCTTGCGCTTGTACGCCGAAGGCGGTGACCACTGCGGCGGCGGCCAGCGAGAGTTTCAGCAGATTTTTCATGGATGCTCCTTTGATTGACGGGGCCATGATAGCGATGGCGTTTTCGCAGGGTAATACGGGTTGTCCGTAGCCTGTGCGCTGTGGTGTTTTAAATCAAAACAAGCTGCAGGTCTGATATATAGAGCGCTGAAAGCTATCTATTTGATAGCAAATGCAAGGGTTAACCCTGACGCTGTGGGGCGTGCAAAGCCCTTCCGTCAGGGGTGCAGATTGCCTTGTTTTTGTGACAAATCAACAGCACCCGCACGGCCCGCGCAAGGGGTGTGCTGGCGCTCTGGGTGGTCTCACGCCATCCCGTTTGCCGCGCTGTCAGCGGTAGCTGCGCGCATCTTCGATCACCCGGCCGTCGTTGGGCAGCGTGCCAGGCGGCACCATCTGCACCTCGCCGCGTAGCTTGGTGACCTCGCGGATGGCGTCCGAGAGCTGGTGGGCCAGGCCCTCGGCGGTCTCGGTGGTCTCGACCTGCAGCACCATCTGGTCGTTGGCCATCTCACCGCTGACCACGAGGCGCGCTCGCAACACTTGCGGAAAACGCTTGGCGATCTGCGCCACCTGCCCCGGGTGCACAAACATGCCGCGCACCTTGGTGGTCTGGTCGGCCCGGCCCATCCAGCCCTTGATGCGCTTGCCGGTGCGGCCTGTGGGGCAGGTGCCGGGCAGCACGGCCGACAGGTCGCCCGTGCCAAAGCGGATCAGGGGGTAGTCGGGGTTGAGCGTGGTGATGACCAGCTCGCCCACCTCGCCCTCGGGCACGGGGTCGCCAGTGCCAGGGCGCACGATCTCGACGATCACGCCTTCGTCCAGCACCAGGCCTTCGCGCGCACTGGTCTCGTAGGCAATCAAGCCCAGGTCGGCCGTGGCGTAGCACTGGTAGCCCGTAATGCCGCGCTCGGCAAACCAGTCGCGCAGCGAGGGCGGAAAGGCCTCGCCCGACACCAGCGCCTTGGTCACCGTGGGCAGGGCCACGCCCATCTCGGCGGCCTTCTCGACAATGATCTTGAGGAAGCTGGGCGTGCCGATGTAGCCCGCAGGCTGCAGCTCGGCCATGGCTTGTACCTGCTGCTCGGTCTGGCCCGTGCCGCCGGGGAACACGGTGCAGCCCAGCGCATGCGCGCCGGTCTCCATCATCGAGCCCGCAGGCACGAAGTGGTAGCTGAAGCTGTTGTGGATCAGCTCACCGCGCCGAAAGCCCGCCGCGTAAATGGCCCGCGCCATGCGCCAGTAGTCGGGCCGCGTGCCCTCGGGCTCGTAGATGGTGCCGGGGCTGGCAAACACGCGCGTCATGCCCGGCCCAAAACCCAGCGCGCTGAAGCCGCCAAACACGTTGCTGGCCCGGCCCGCCTGCTGGCGCTCCAGCAGCTCGTACTTGCGCGTGACAGGCAACTGCGCCAGCGCCGCGCGGCTGGTGACCGAGGCTGCATCCACCCCCGCCAGAATGCTGGCAAACGCAGTCGATGCCTGCTGCGCATGCGCCACCTGCTGAGGCAGCGCCGCCATCAGCGCCGCTTCACGCTCCGCAGGGCTGCGGGTTTCCAAGGCGTCATAAAACGTGCTCATGCCTGGGTTCCTTTGGGTAGGTTTGAATCAAAAAGGCCTCTTGCGCTTATCTATCCATCGCAAGAAGCTATCAAATTGAGAGTGAAAACGTTTTGAACTGAGATCGATAAAAGGCGCAGCCTTGAACCCTGGCGCGGCCACCGCCAGCGCACCCGTGGAACTGGCTTTGCCAGGCCACCGGGTGCGTCCCCCTGAGGGGGAAGGCGCGCAGCGCCGCAGGGGGCTCGTCAAGCCAGCCAGCGCTTGCGCCGCTTGTAGCTTTTGACATCCTTGAAACTCTTGCGCTCGCCGCCGCCCACGCCCAGGTAAAACTCCTTCACGTCCTCGTTGCTGGCCAGGTCGCTGGCGGCGCCGTCCATCACCACGCGGCCGCTTTCCATGATGTAGCCGTAGTCCGCGTACTTCAGCGCCATGTTGGTGTTCTGCTCGGCCAGCAAGAAGGTGACCTTCTCCTTGGTGTTCAGGTCCTTCACGATGTTGAACACCTCTTCCACGATCTGCGGTGCCAGGCCCATGGAGGGCTCGTCCAGCAGCACCATGCTGGGGTTGGCCATCAGCGCGCGGCCAATGGCGCACATCTGCTGCTCACCCCCCGAGGTGTAGGCCGCCTGCGAGGTGCGGCGTGTTTTGAGGCGCGGAAAGTAGTTGTAGACCTTCTCCAGATTGGCCTCGATCTCGCCCTTGCTGGTGCGGGTGTAGCTGCCCGTCATCAGGTTCTCTTCGATCGTCAAGTGGGCAAAGCAATGCCGCCCCTCCATCACCTGCACCACGCCGCGCTTGACGAGGTCGGCAGGCGAGAGGTTTTCAATGCGCTCGCCGCGCAGCTCAATGCTGCCCTTGGTCACCTCGCCGCGCTCACCCTTGAGCAGGTTGGAGATAGCCCGCAGCGTGGTCGTCTTGCCCGCCCCGTTGCCCCCCAGAATGGCCACGATCGAGCCCTCCTGCACCTGCAACGAGACGCCCTTGAGCACCAGGATCACATGGTTGTAAATGACTTCGATGCCGTTGACGTTGAGAACAATGTTTTTAGAGTCCATGGTGTTGCCTTCGCTGTGCCAATCGAAAGGGCTGCGGTACATCGCAATCCTTTCGATTGGCGGCTGCCGGGGAATGCTGCCGCTTCGTCATCAGCCGTTGAGACGGTCGCAGCCTGAAATATCAGGGCCACCGCGCAAGGGCCTACGCCGGCCGCGCCGCCCCGCCGCACCGGTGGTGTCCCCCTTCCCGAATCGCGCAGCGATTCGAGAGAAGGGGGAAGCGGCAAAGCCGCTCAGGGGGATGCACTTAGCTACTGCAATCAGCAGGGTCCCGCCGCGTCATCTTCTTGTCGCCCAGGTACTTGTCCGCACCGGCCTTCACCATGGGCTTGAGGATCTGCTCGTCCGCCTGGTACCAGTCGGACGAGAAGTTCCACTTCTTGCCGTCCCAGGTGTGCACGCGCGACCAGGTCGAGCCCATGTGGTCGGCGCAGCTGGTGGACAGGGGGCGCATCACATCGTTGAAGCCCAGGGCGTCCAGCTTCTTCTGGTCCAGCGCCAGGTTTTCCATGCCCCAGCGCACTTGCTCGCCGGTCATGACCTTGCCCTTGCCAAAGCGCTCTTGCGCGCGGCGCACCGACTCCACTGCCAGCATCTGGATGATCACGCCGCGCGTGTACAGCACCGATCCCACTTCGTCCTTGGGCCCTGTGCCCTGGCCCTTGTCGTGCACGTGCTTCAGGATGTCCTGGATCACCTTGCTTTGCTGGCCGTAGCCGTTCAGCGCCAGCGCGTTGTAGCCCTTGGCGCCTTCGCCCACGTCGCGCACATCGGGCTCGGCACCGGCCCACCACACGCCATACATCTTGTCTCGGGGGTAGCCCGTGGCCTGGGCTTCCTTCAGAGCGGTGGAGTTCATCACGCCCCAGCCCCACAGCAGCACGTAGTCGGGGCGGCTTTGGCGCACCTGCAGCCAGGTGGCTTTTTGCTCCACACCGGGGGCCGTCACGGGCAGCATCTGCAGCTCAAAGCCGTGCATCTTGGCGCGCTCTTGCAGCACCGGGATGGGCTCTTTGCCAAACGGACTGTCGTGGTAGACCAAGGCAATCTTCTTGCCCTTGAGCTTGTCCAGCCCGCCATTGGCCTTGCCCAGGTGCTGGATCAGGATGTCGGCGCCCGTCCAGTAGCTGCCCATGAAGGGGAAGTTCCACTTGAACGCCTGCCCGTCCTGCGCCACCGACAGGCCATAGCCCAGCGTCATCAGCGGGATCTTGTCCACGGGCGCTTTCTCGGTCAGCGCAAACGTGATGCCGGTGGCCTGCGGGTCGAACAGCGACACGCCGGGCTTGCCCTTGAGGCGCTCGTAGCACTCCACGCCCCGGTCGGTGGCGTAGCCGGTTTCGCATTCTTCAAACGTGAGCTTCACACCGTTGATGCCGCCATCGCGGGCGTTGATCATCTTGATGTAGTCCTGCTTGCCATTGGCCCATGGCACACCGTTGGGTGCGTACGGCCCCGTGCGGTACGACAGCAGCGGGAAGAACTGCTCCTTCGCTTGCGCCATCGCGCTGGTCGCCAGCGAGGACGCTCCAGCGGCAACCACCGCTGCGGCAATCACGATTTTGGAAAGCTTCATGGATGTCTCCTTTGGATGAATGTGTTGAAGCACGGGGAAAACTGGCAGTGGATCAATGGGGGAAGGGCCAGAGGCGGAGTTTTTGCTTGGCGGTGGACCACAGCTTGGCCAGGCCATGCGGCTCCACGATCAGGAACCACACGATCAGTGCGCCAAAAATCATCAGCTCGGCGTGCGAGACGCCTGCCGTGGAAATCTCGATACCGAACAGACCCACGAGCGCGGGCAGGAACTGGTTGAGCACGATGGGCAGCACCACGATGAAGGCGGCGCCAAAGAACGCGCCCATCACCGAGCCCAGTCCGCCGATGATCACCATGAACAAGAGGCGGAACGAGATTTCGACCGAGAAGGCCGCAGGCTCCCACGCGCCCAGGTGCACAAAGGCCCACAGCGCACCGGCCATGCCCACGATGAAGGAGCTCACGGCAAACGCGCTGAGCTTGGCGTACATGGGGCGGATGCCGATCACTGCGGCGGCCACGTCCATGTCGCGAATCGCCATCCACTCGCGGCCAATCGCGCCGCGCACCAGGTTCTTGGCCAGCAGGGCCACCACCACCAAAATGGCCAGGCAAAAGAGGTATTTGCTGGTGGCGCTTTCAATCGGCATGCCAAGCACCTGCAGGCCGTTGACCGACACCGAGCCAGAGTCGGAGTTGTTGGTGAACCACTTGATGCGCAGGAACATCCAGTCGCTGAAGAACTGTGCCGCCAGCGTCGCCACGGCCAGGTACAAGCCCTTCACGCGCAGGCTGGGCAGCCCGAACAGGATGCCGAAGAACGTGGCGCACAGCCCGCCCAGGATCAGCGCCGGGATCAGCGGCATGCCTGGAAAGCGCACAAAGAAGTTGTACGCCCCGTAGGCCCCCACGGCCATGAAGGCGCCCGAGCCCAGCGAGATCTGCCCGCAGTAGCCCACCAGAATGTTCACCCCCAGGGCCGCCAGCGCCATGATGACGAAGGGGATCAGGATGGCGCGGAAGATGTAGTCGCTGGCAAATGCAGGCACCACCAGAAAGGCCACCGCCAGGATGAGCCCGATGGCAATGCGGTCCTGCGCGATGGGGAAAATCTGCTGGTCGGAGCGGTAGCTGGTCTTGAACTGGCCGTTTTCGCGGTAGAGCATGGTGTGTCTCCTGGGTTCTTGTTGTTATGGCTTACACGCGGTCAATGATCTTCTCTCCGAACAAACCTTGCGGTCTGAACAAGAGAAACACCAGCGCCAGCACATACGCAAACCAGATCTCGATGCCCCCGCCCACGAACGGGCCCAGGTACACCTCCGACAGCTTCTCGCCCACGCCGATGATCAGCCCGCCGATGATGGCGCCGGGCACCGAAGTGAGGCCACCCAGGATCACCACTGGCAGCGCCCGCAGGGCCACCGTGGTGAGCGAGAACTGCACACCCAGCTTGCTGCCCCAGATCATCCCGGCCACCAGGGCCACGACACCGGCCACGCACCACACGATCACCCAGATGCGGTTGAGCGGGATGCCAATGGACTGGGCGGCCTGGTGGTCGTCGGCCACGGCGCGCAGGGCGCGGCCGGTGGAGGTCTTTTGGAAGAACACCGACAGCAGGGCCACCAGCGCGGCGGCAATGGCGGCGGCAATCACATCTTCCTTGTTGATCAGGATGCCGCCCTGGAACATGGACTCCAGCGCAAAGATCGGCTCCTTGGGCATGCCCACGTCGATCTTGTAGATGTCGCTGCCAAACAGCGTCTGGCCTAGCCCTTCGAGGAAGTAGGTGATGCCCAGCGTGGCCATCAGCAGCGTGGCTCCTTCCTGGTTCACCAGGTGGCGCAGCACCAGCTTTTCAATCAGCCAGGCCACCACGAACATGATGGCGCCCGCAATCACGAAGGCGGCCAGGTTGGCCACGATGGGGTTGTCGATGCCGGTCCACTTCGGAATCCACTCGGCAAAGCGCGCCATGGCCAGGGCTGCAAACAGCACCATGGCGCCCTGCGCAAAGTTGAACACGCCCGAGGCCTTGTAGATCAGCACAAAGCCCAGCGCCACCAGCGAATACAGCATGCCGGCCATGAGGCCGCCGATCAGTGTTTCGAGAAAGAATGCCATGTTGTCTTCTCCTGATCAGTGCGAGGTGCCGAGATAGGCACTGATCACGTCTTCGTTGCTGCGCACTTCGTCGGGGCTGCCGTCGCCGATCTTCTTGCCGTAGTCCAGCACCACCACGCGGTCGCTGATGTCCATCACCACGCCCATGTCGTGCTCGATCAGCACGATGGTGGTGCCGAACTCGTCGTTCACGTCCAGGATGAAGCGGCACATGTCCTGCTTTTCTTCCACGTTCATGCCAGCCATGGGCTCGTCCAGCAGCAGCACCTGCGGCTCCATGGCCAGGGCGCGGCCCAGGTCCACGCGCTTTTGCAGGCCGTAGGGCAGCTGGCCCACGGGTGTCTTGCGGTAGGCCTGGATTTCCAGGAAGTCGATGATGTGCTCGACGTATTCGCGGTGGCGGATTTCCTCGCGCTCGGCCGGGCCGATGCGCAGCGCCTGCATCAGCAGGTTGCTTTTGATCTTGAGGTTGCGGCCGGTCATGATGTTGTCAATCACGCTCATGCCCTTGAACAGCGCCAGGTTCTGGAACGTGCGCGCCACGCCCATCTCGGCCACCTGGCGCGAATTCATGTGGTCAAACGTCTTGCCCCGGAAGGTGATGGAGCCCTCGGATGGCGTGTACACGCCGTTGATGCAGTTGAGCATGGAGCTCTTGCCCGCGCCGTTGGGGCCGATGATGGCGCGGATCTCATGCTCCTTGACATTGAAGGAGATGTCGGTGAGCGCCTTCACGCCGCCAAACCGGAGGCTGATGTTCTTGACGTCGAGGATGACGTCGCCGATCTTCTTGGTGGTCATGGTGGGGGGCTTCTCCAGCGGGTAGAGCGCGGGCTTCATGCGGCACTCTTCACAGGTGCAAAGGTCTTGGTGTCCGACAGCTTGAGCGTGGCGCTCACGCTGCCTGTGCGGCCGTCTTCAAACTTCACCTGGGTCTCGATGTACTGCTCGGTGCGGCCTGCGTACAGCGCATCCACCAGCACGCCGTATTTCTCGGCAATGAAGCCCCGGCGGACCTTGTTGGTGCGGGTGAGTTCGCCGTCGTCGGCGTCCAGCTCCTTGTGCAGCACCAGGAAGCGGCTCACCTGGCTGCCCGCCAGCAGGGCATCGGTGGCCAGGTCGGCGTTGACTTTCTCGATGCACTCGCGGATCAGTTCGTACACCTCGGGTTTTTGGGCCAGGTCGGTGTAGCCAGCGTAGGGCAGGTTGCGGCGCTCGGCCCAGTTGCCCACGGCGTCGAAGTCGATGTTGACCATCACGCAGACCTTCTCGCGCTTGTCGCCCAGGGCTACCACTTCCTTGATGTGCGGGAAGAACTTGAGCTTGTTCTCCACGTACTTGGGCGCAAACATGGCACCGTCGTTGGAGCCACCCTGGATGCGGCCCACGTCTTTCACGCGGTCAATGATCTTGAGGTGGCCGTGGGCGTCCAGAAAGCCCGCATCACTGGTGTGGTACCAGCCGTCGGCCGTCAGCACTTCGGCCGTGGCGGCCGGGTTCTTGTAGTACTCCTTGAGTAACCCGGCCGACTTGACCAGGATCTCGCCGTTGTCGGCCACCTTGATTTCCACACCGCGAATCGGCACGCCCACCGTGTCGGCGCGCGCCTGGTTGTCGGGCTGCAGACAGACAAAGACGGCGGTCTCGGTGGAGCCGTACAGCTGCTTGAGGTTGATGCCAATGGAGCGGTAGAAGGTGAACAGGTCGGGGCCAATGGCCTCGCCCGCCGTGTAGGCCACGCGCACGCGGCTGAAGCCCAGGTTGTTGCGCAGCGGGCCGTACACCAGCAGGTTGCCCAGCGCGTATTTGATGCGGTCCAGTGTGCCCACCGGCTCGCCGTCCATCTGGGCTGGGCCCACGCGTTTGGCCACAGCCATGCAGGCCTCGAACATCTTGCGCTTGAGGGCGCCTGCGTCTTCCATGCGGATCATCACGCTGGTGAGCAGACCTTCAAAGATGCGCGGTGGCGCAAAGTAGTACGTGGGGCCGACTTCCTTCAGATCGATGGTCACCGTGCTGGCCGACTCGGGGCAGTTGACCACGTAGCCGCAGGCCAGCCACTGGGCATAGCTGAAGATGTTCTGCCCGATCCAGGCGGGCGGCAGGTAGGCCAGCACTTCCTCGTTGCTGGTGAGCTTGTCGAACTCGGCGCCCGCGCTGGCGCGGTCCAGCAGCGTGCTGTGGGTGTGCACCACGCCCTTGGGGTTGCCGGTGGTGCCTGAGGTGAAGAACATGGCAGCCACATCGTCGGGGCGGGCCTGCGCCACTTCGGCCTGGAACCAGCCTGGGTTTTGCGCCACAAAGGCGGTGCCCGATTCGATCAGCGCATCCAGCGAGTCCAGGCCTTGCTCGTTGTAGTTGCGAAGGCCCCGTGGGTCGTCATAGAAGATGCGGGTGATCTGCGGGCATTGCTCGCGGATCTCCAGCATCTTGTCGACCTGCTCCTGGTCTTCCACCAGGCAAAACCGCACCTCGGCGTTGTTGAGTGGGTAGATGCATTCGGCCGCCACGGCGTCCTGGTACAGCGGTACGGGGATGGCGCCCAGCGACTGGGCGGCCAGCATGGTGGCGTACAGGCGGGGGCGGTTGGCGCCAATCACCACCATGTGCTCGTGGCGTTGCAACCCGGCTTGGCGCAGCCCCGCAGCCACAGTCTCCACCAGCCGGGCCAGGTCTGCCCAGCTGTGGGTCTGCCAGATGCCGTATTCCTTTTCACGCAGCGCCGGTGCTGTGGGGCGCTCGGCGGCGTGCTTGAGCAGCAGTTGCGGGAACGTGGTCAACATTGCAGGTTCCTAGAAGGTGAGGGCTGTCAGCCTGGGGACATTCTGAGGCGCCGCCCAAGGGCCGCGCTTTTGCCTATGGAGGGAATGCTAGGACCGACTTTGACGTTATCTTGTCTTGCCGACGACAATTTACGGGAAACTACTCCTCGGGTGAAACCCTCCTCTCTTGTGAAAGCCTCGTGAAAGTCTGATGACTTCGGGCTGGGCCGTGCGCGGTGGATGGGGGCGTTATCCTTGCCAGCATGTACGCCCCGTTCTTCGGTCTCCAGCACCCGCCGTTTTCGATTGCCCCTGACCCGCGCTATCTTTTCATGAGCGAGCGGCACAGAGAGGCCCTGGCCCACCTGCTCTATGGGCTGGATGCAGGCGGCGGCTTCGTGTTGCTGACAGGCGAGGTGGGCGCGGGCAAGACCACGGTGTGCCGCTGCTTTCTGGAGCAAATCCCGGAGCACTGCAACGTGGCCTACATCTTCAACCCCAAGCTCACCGTGGGGGAGCTGCTGCGCTCCATCTGCGACGAGTTTGGCGTGCCCCACAAGCCCAATGTGCCGGGGGTGGAAACCGTCAAGGACTACATCGACCCCCTGAATGCCTCGCTGCTGGCGGCGCATGCGGCCGGGCGCAACACGGTGCTCATCATTGACGAGGCGCAGAACCTGGAAGCCGACGTGCTGGAGCAGTTGCGCCTGCTCACCAACCTGGAAACCAACGAGCGCAAGCTGCTGCAGATCATCCTGATTGGCCAGCCAGAGCTGCGCACGATGGTGGCGCGCCCTTCGCTGGAGCAATTGGCGCAGCGCGTGATTGCGCGCTTTCACCTCGACGCACTGAGCCCGCAGGAAACCCAGCAGTACATTGCGCACCGCTTGGCCGTGGCCGGGCTGCGCGGCCCGGTGCCGTTCAGCCGCCGGGCACTGCGGCGCGTGCATGTGCTGTCGCGCGGCATCCCGCGGCGCATCAACCTGCTGTGTGACCGCGCCCTGCTCGGTGCCTATGCGGCCGGGCAGCATGCGGTCAGCAAGGCCATCATCGAGCGGGCCGCGCGCGAGGTGTTTGGCACCCAGCCGCCAACCAGGGTTGCGAGCGGCGCACGCTCGCCCCTGCCACGGTGGGCGGTTGCGGGCATGGGCCTGGTGGCGGGGGCGGCCATGGTGGCTGCGGCTGGCTGGGCGTTGGGTGTTCGCCCAGCGCTGAAGGCGCCAGGCGCTGCGCAGGCTGTGGGGGCTGGCGTTGCCGGGCCGCTGGGCACTGCGTCCAGCGCACCGGCGAAGCTGCCGCAGACCAAGGCCCCAGCGCCTGCAAGCGCTGCCGCGTCAGCACCAGGCCAGTCTGCGTCCACCGCGCCCTCCACGGCGCTTGCCGCGTCCGCTGCGCCCGCCACAGCGGCCACAGCGGTCCTAGGGCCTGCTTCCGGGTTGCAGCAGTTCCTGCAAGCGCAGTCACCTGGCGATGCTTCGGCTTGGCAGGCGCTGGCCTTGGCCTGGGGCGTGGCATTGCCCGAGGGGGCAGATGCGTGCGCCACGCTGGCGCGCGACGGGTTGCGCTGCTACCGCAACCGGCGTGCGGGCCTGAACCTGATCCGGCAGATCGATCGGCCGACGTTGCTCATGTTGTCCCCATCGAGTGAGGGAGACGCGACAGTGCCTGCCGTTCTGCGTGGCCTGGACGAGGATGTGGCCACACTGCAAAGTGGTGGCCGCACGCTGCATGTGCCCGTGGCCGACCTGGCCCAGGTGTGGCGCGGGGACATGGTCACCTTGTGGCGCGCGCCGCCCGGCATGCCTGACAAGGGGGAAATCACGGACGGCGCCGCTGGCACTGCCTGGCTGGACGCGCGCTTGGCATCCAAGGCCGCCGGCGGGGCTGGTCCCAGCGCCCGTCCGGTGACGCCAGCGCTGCGCCAGGCCCGCATCCACCGCTTTCAGCTGGCCCAGGGGGTGACGCCCGACGGCCGGGCCGGGCCTCTGACCCTCATGCTGCTCAACCGCGCCACTGGCGTCAAAGAACCTCGTTTGCGCAACGGCGCCTGATTTTTATGTCCTACATCCTTGATGCACTGCGGCGCGCAGAAGCCGAGCGAGGCCGGGGCGCTGTGCCCGGTCTCCATACGCAGGCCGTGTCGGCCCCGCGTGCTGACTCCCCCAGCCCGGGCCACTGGCTGCTGTGGGGGGGCGCCGTGGTGGCCGTGGCAGGCCTTGCGGCGGGGGGCACTTGGTGGGCCATGCAGCGCGGCGCGCCAGCGGCTGTCCCTGCCGTGGCGGTTCCTCCTGCGGCCCCCGTGGCCCCGGTGGCCGTGGCCACTGCGCCCGCAGTCCCCGTGGCTCCCGCACCGGCACCGGCACCTGTGCCTGTGCCTGTGCCTATGTCCGACCCCAGCCCACTTCTCCCGCCCGCCCCGGTCACGCTGGAGCCACGCCCCGTGGCACCCAAGCGCGTGGCCGAGCCCGTGCGTGAAAAGCCTGCCGCTGCGCCCGCGCCTGCGCAGGCGCGTGTTCGCGAAACTCCCTTGCCGCAGCCCGCTCCCGCCACCCGCTCGCAACCCCCCGCGCCGGTAACTCCACCTGCTGCCGCGCCTGCAGCAGCCCCGCCTGGGGCCACGCCGCCCAATGGCCCGGTGTTTGCGCAGAGCGACTTGCCGCCTTCGGTGCGGGAGCAGTTGCCCGCGCTGACAGTGACGGGGGCGACCTACTCCAGCAATCCTGCGCACCGCATGGCCATCGTCAACGGGCAGGTGCTGCAGGAGGGTGACCAGGCTGCGCCAGGGCTCAAGCTCGAACGCATCGAGCAAAGCCGCACCGTCTGGTCGTTTCATGGCTATCGCTACGCAGTGCGCTTGCAGTAGGGGCGGCATGCCCTGCGCTGCCAATTGGCAATAAATAGTGGGTTGGGCGACAATTTGGCCTGCGATGTTCCGCGCCAATGCGGCCCCATTCCCCATGCCCGGTGAGCTTCATGAACCAGGACCTGTCATTGCACCAGCGCCGCCGCCCGCCCACGGCGGCCGAGATGGCCAATATCCCGTGGCTGCAGAGGCTGCCGTCCCCCGAGCGCGAGCGCGCCGAGGCGGCGCTGTTGGTGGGAGATGCAGCGCCAGGGGATTTTGTGTGCCGCGTGGGGCGGCCGGTGACCTACTGGTTTGGGGTGGTGGAAGGCTTGCTCAAGATGAGCAGCGACAACGCCCAGGGGCAGACGATGACGTTCACCGGCGTGCCGCCGGGCGGCTGGTTTGGCGAGGGCACCGCCATGAAGCGCGAGCCCTACCGCTACAACATCCAGGCGCTGCGCAAAAGCGTGGTGGCGGGGCTGCCGATTGATACCTTTCACTGGCTGCTGGACCATTCCATTGGCTTCAATCGCTTTGTCATGCACCAGCTCAATGAGCGGCTGGGCCAGTTCATCGCAGCGCGCGAGATCGACCGGCTGACCAACCCCGACGTGCGCGTGGCGCGCAGCCTGGCATCGTTGTTCAACCCGGTGCTGTACCCCGGGGTGGGCGAAGTGCTGCGAATCACCCAGCAAGAGTTGGCCTACCTGGTGGGCTTGTCGCGCCAGCGGGTCAATGAGGCGTTGACAGCACTGCAGGCGCAGGGCGCCATTCGGGTGGAGTATGGCGGCGTGCGCGTGCTCGACCTGGGGGCGTTGCAGTCCAGCGTGTTTGCCCACAGGTCCGTCGTGGCGCATTCCACCACCGGTTGAAAGAACCCTTGCACTGGTGCGGTTGCGACCGCACCAGCCGCCCTGCCATCAGCCCCGAGGCAGTGCGATGCGTTGCGCGGGCCGCGCAACAGCGGGGGCGGGGGAGGGGGCTGCTGTGGCAGGCACTTCCCAGTTGCGGTCGTTGGCGTTGTCCCGCGTCAGGCGGAAGGTGTGCACCACCTGCGTCAGGCGGCCCGCCTGGTCCTTGAGGCTTTCGGCCGCTGCCGCGCCTTCTTCCACCAGGGCCGCGTTTTGCTGGGTCATTTCTTCCAGCGACCCCACCGAATGGCTGACGTCGGTGATGCGCTGGCTTTGCTCCTGGGTGGCGGCCGTGATCTCGGCCATGATGTCCGACACCTGGCGGACGGACTGCACCAGCTGCGCGATGCTGGCGCCCGCGTGGTTGACCAGGGTGCTGCCTTCTTGCACCTGCTGGGCGCTGTCGTTGATGAGGGTCTTGATCTCGCGCGCAGCATTGGCCGCCCGGCCTGCCAGGCCACGCACCTCGCTGGCCACCACGGCAAAGCCCCGGCCTTGCTCACCGGCGCGGGCGGCTTCCACGGCCGCGTTCAGCGCCAGGATGTTGGTCTGGAAGGCAATCGAATCGATCACCCCGGTGATGTCGGAAATCTTGCGCGAGCTGGCGCTGATGGCGTCCATGGTGCGCACCACTTGCGAGACCACCTCGCCGCCCTGCGTGGCCGCGCTGGACGCCTTGGAGGCCAGTCCGTTGGCCTGGTGGGCCGATTCCGCACTTTGTGCCACGGTGCCCGTCAGGTCGGCCAGGGCGTGCGATGCGCCTTGCAGGTTGTGCGAGGTTTGCTCGGTGCGCTGGCTCAGGTCCTGGTTGCCCGATGCCACTTCCGAGCTGGCCACCAGGATGGAGTCGGCCGTCTGCCCGATCTCGCCGACCAGACTGCGCAGCCGCTCTTGCATGGCCGCAATGGCTTCCAGCAGTCGCCCGGTTTCGTCGTTGATGCGCACCTCCACCTGCGAGGTCAGGTCGCCGCGCGCAATGCGCTCGGCCACCACCACGGCGCGGCCAATGGGCTGGGTGATGCTGGCGGTGATGCGCCAGGCAATCAGCACGCCCAGGCCCATGGCCATGGCCACCAGCAGCCCGCCGCTCCAGCGGGCGCGGCTTTGGGTGACTTCGGCAGAGGCCGTGGTTTCATCGTTCAAGCTGTTTTGCAGCGCAATCAGCTCGGCCAGGCGCTGGCGCCACAGGGCTTCGGCGGGGGCCGCGCGCGTCATCAGGTTCAGGCTGGCGGCCACGGTGTCGCCATCGTCTGCCGACTGCATGGCGCCTTCGATTTCAGGGCGCGCTTTTTTGCTGGCCTCTTGCACTTGCTGCAGCAGGGTCGTTTCAGCCGCCGTGGCTGTTGCGGGGGTGATGAGCTCGGCCAGCTGGGTTTCTTGCTTGGCGTAGTCCTGCAGCGTCTTGCGCACCGCCTGGATTTGCACCTGGGCTTGCTTGGGGTCGATTTCGTTGAGCATGGCGCTGGAGCGGCTTTGGATGCCCAGCGACCCTACGCTTTCGAGCATGCCGTTGACCAGCTTGGATTTCGCAGCCCCCGTGCCGGTGATGTCGCGCATCTGCTCGTGCACCTTGTTCAGCGACAGTTGGCCCACCGTCGCCACGGCAATCAACAGCACCAGCAGACAGCCGAACCCCAGCCCCAGGCGGGTGGAGATGGACAGGGATTTGAAGCGCGAGGGGGTCATGGTTTCCTTGGGGGCACTTGGTTGAAGTGGTCTGCGCAAACGAAGCAAGAAGAGGGCCTGCCTTGGCTGGTGCGGGTTGGAGCGGGGGCAGGCTGCGGCAACAGGGGTGAAGGGCGAAAGTTTAGAGAGAACAACGCATTTGCGTGATGAAGCTTTTGGATGACGTCATGCCGCTGTGGCATGACGAATTTGTTACAAATGAAGAGGTGTGATGCATCCGGTGCAAAGTTCATCCGTTGGCACTCAAGTGGTGCAGAGATGTGACGGAGATGCCTTGCAACGCGTTATATAGTGGACTTGTTGCTATCAAATTTATATTCTCAATTCCCCTCTTCTGTGTATGTGAAGACGGTGCAACAATGGCTTGCTGTGCCCCTATTTGTTACAACTGCAGGAGCTTGTTCTATGCCTTCCCGTTCCTCACTCCAGTCCCCGCGTCTGGCTTGGCGCGTTTCGTTGGTGGCGGCTGCTGCGCTCTCTTGGGGGTGCGCCCAAACGGTGGCCGACGGGGGCGCCTTGCGCGAGCAGGTGGTGGCCGTGACGGCCAGCCATGAGCTCATCACCTTCAATGCAGGGCGGCCTGACAACATCCTGCAGCGCAAGCCGGTGGTGGGCTTGCCCGCAGGCGACAAGCTGGTGGGCATCGACTTTCGTGTGGCGCGGGGCGTGCTGTATGCCTTGTCGCAGGCGGGGCGTTTGTACACGCTGGACCTGGGCAGCGGTGCGTTGACGGCTGTGGGCCCGGCGCCCTCGGCCATCGCTCTCAAAGGCACGGCCTTTGGCGTGGATTTCAATCCCGCAGCGGACCGGTTGCGCGTGGTCTCCAACCTCGGGCAAAACCTGCGCCTGCACCCTGACACCGGTGCGGCTGTGGATGGCGACCCCCTGCAGCCTGGCGTGCAGGCCGACCCCTACCTGCGCTATGCCTGGAGCGATGTGAACCACGCCCGCTCACCCGACATCGTTGCGGCGGCCTACACCTACAACCCCACCAACAGCAAGATCACCACCAACTACGCCATCGACCGCACCTTGGGGGTGTTGGTGATGCAAGGCTCACGCGAGGGGGAGACCCCGGTGGTGTCGCCCAACCTGGGCCAGCTGCGCACCGTTGGGTCGCTGGGCCTGGGTGCGCTGGCGGACGCTTCGCTGGACATCTCGGATGTGAACAACACCGCACTGGCCGCAGTGCGCACGGCCAGTGACCCCAAGACCCGCCTGCATCTGGTGGACTTGAACACCGGCAAGGCCACTCCGCTGGGCGTGGTGGGCGATGGCAGCCCGCTGGTGGGCATGGCGATTGAGCCATGACGCAACGCCGAACGCGATGGACTGGGTGGCTGGCCGCTGGGCTGGCATGCAGCGCTTGGAGCACGCAGGCGGCGACGGTGCAGGTGGACGTGGTGGACGACGCGGGGCGGCCTGTGGCAGGTGCCGTGGTGTTTCTGGAGTCGCCCGCCGCGCGGGCGCTGGTCAAGCCCTTGCCCCAGGCCGAGGTGGCGCAGGAAAAAAAGCAGTTTTTGCCCGGGGTGCTGGTGGTGCCCGTGGGCACGCAGGTGCACTTCCCCAACCGCGATAGCGTGCGCCACCACGTCTATTCGTTCTCACCCGCCAAGAAGTTTGAACTCAAGCTCTACGCCGGAACCCCCGCCAACCCAGTGTTGTTTGACCAGCCCGGCGTGGTCTCGTTGGGCTGCAACATCCACGACCGCATGGTGGGGTGGATTTTGGTGGTCGACACACCCTACTACGCACAGGCGCCAGAGGGTGGCCCTGGCGAAGGGGGCGCAGCCAGCGCCAGCAGCCCCGGCCGGGCACTGCTGCAAAGCGTGCCGCCCGGCAACTACAAGCTGCGCGTGTGGCACCCCAGGCTGGCGCCGGGGGCTGCGGCCCATGAGCAGGCGCTGGTGGTGCCTTCCACGGGCAATGCGCAGGCGGCCGTGAAGATGGCGGGGTTGGCCCCCTGATGTGGCAAACCCTCTGGCGTAGCCTGATCCTGCGCTTGGTCGGGGTTTCCTTGCTGCTGCTGTTGGTGGTGCAGCTGGCAGGCTTTGCTGTGGTGCGGGCCAGCATTGAGCGCAACGCCCGGGGCCAGATTGCGCGGCAGCTGGATGTGGACGAAAACGTGTGGCGGCGCCTGCTGGAGCAGAACGCCGAGCGCTTGCGCCAGGGCTCGGCCCTGTTAGCCGCGGACTACGGGTTTCGCTCGGCCGTGCATTCGGGTGAAGAAGAAACCATCCAGTCGGTGCTGGAGAACCATGGCGAGCGCATTGGCGCTGCTGTGACGGCGCTGCTGGGCACCGATATGGCGCTGCGCGCCATCAGCGCCCCGGTGCCTGCGCAGGCACTGGTGCCCACGCTGGCGCTGCTGGCGCCCCAGCTGGCCAGCAGCCCGCAGGGCAGCCAGGTGGCGGTGGTGGAGGGCGTGCCCTACCAGTTTGTGATGGTGCCCATGCGGGCTCCGGTGGTCATCGGCTGGGTGCTGATGGGGTTCCCCCTGGGGCAGCCCCTGGCCGATGAAATGCGCCAGTTGCTGTCGGTGAATGTGGCTCTGGTGGTGCAAGGCACGCAGGGGCCTGCCGCCGTGCATGTCAGCACGCTGCCCGCGCCGCTGCATGGCCCGGTGCTGGCCATGGGCGCTGACGGGGGGGAACTGGCATCGGCCGACGGCTTGTTGCTGGCGCGCTCCAGTCCACTGCCCAGCCTGAATGGGCAGGTGCATGCGGTGCTGCTGCGCTCGGTCGATGCGGTGGTCGCCCCTTACCGCCAACTGCAAGTGTTGTTGTCCATCATCACCGCCGGAGGGCTGTTGTTGTTTGCCCTGGGCAGCGGCGTGATGGCGCAGCGCGTGATCAGCCCGCTGCGTTCGCTGATGCGGGCCACCCAGCGCCTGTCGCGCGGTGAGTACGACACGCCCATGGAGCACACCGGGCGACGGGATGAAATCGGGCAGTTGTCGCGCTCGTTTGACCGCATGCGGCTGGACATCGGTGCGCAGCAACGCGAGATCAAACACCTGGCGTACTGGGACCGCCTGACGGGCCTGCCCAACCGCGAACGGTTTCGGGACGCTGTGGTGCAGGCCATGGCGCAAAGCCCTGGCGAGGTCCGGCCACTGTGCGTGCTGACCCTGGACTTGGACCGCTTCAAGCATGTGAACGACGTGATGGGCTACGCCTTTGGCGACCGGTTGCTGCAGGCGGTGGCGGGGCGGCTGCAGGCCCTGGTGACCTTGCCTGGCGATATGGTGGCGCGCCTGGGCGGCAACGAGTTTGCCGTGCTGCTGCAAGGGGCGGGCGCTGCCGCGGCCCACACGGTGGCGCAGCAAATTTTGGCGTCGTTTGAGGCGCCTTTGGCGCTGGAAGAGCAAACCGTGGACCTGAGCGCTGGCATTGGCATTGCCTGCTGGCCTGCCGATGCAGAGGACGCCGATACGCTGCTGAGCCGCTCGGAGATTGCCATGTACGCAGCCAAGCGCAAGCTCAGTGGGGCGGTGCGCTACGACGCATCGATTGATTCAAGCAGCGCGCAAACCCTGTCGCTGCTGACCGAGCTGCGCCATGCGGTAGAGCACAACGAACTGCGGCTGTACCTGCAACCCAAGGTGCCCCTGCACGGCCAAAGCGGGTGGGCTGCCGAGGCCCTGGTGCGCTGGCAGCACCCGCAGCGCGGGCTGGTGCCGCCCATGGAGTTCATTCCGTTTGCCGAGCAAACTGGCTTTGTGCGCCAACTGACGCTGTGGATGTTTGAGGAGGTGGCCCACTTTCTGGCGCTGCTGCCGGCCACGGCGGGCGCGTTGCGCGTGTCGGTCAACCTGTCCACGCGCGACTTGCTTGACCCCGAGTTGAGCCAGCGCCTGGGCGACATCCTGGCGCGGCATGGGGTGGCCGCCAGCGCGTTTTGCCTGGAGATCACCGAAAGCGCCATCATGGACGACCCCCAGCGCGCCGAGGCCATGCTCAACCGGCTGTCGGAGCAGGGCTTCAAGCTGTCGATCGACGATTTTGGCACCGGCTACTCGTCACTGGCTTACCTCAAGCGCCTGCCGGTGGATGAGCTCAAAATCGACAAATCCTTTGTGATGGGCATGGAGGCGGGTGAGGACGACGCCATGATCGTGCGCTCCACCATCGACCTGGCACACAACCTGGGCCTCACGGTGGTAGCCGAAGGGGTGGAGACCGCTGCCATTCTGGAGCGTCTGCGCGCCCTGGCCTGCGATGAGGCGCAGGGTTACCACATCAGCCGCCCCGTGCCTGCGCAAGAATTTCTGGCGTGGCAGCAACGGCAGGGGTAATCTTCCACACGCTGGCTATTGGCCCCCGGTCGCCCCCTGTGACCAGCCCGTCGGCACATTTGTCTGTTCGTATGCCCGCCCGCCGGTTCGCCAGCGACAATACGCCCAATGTCTTCATCCAGCTCCCGCCCACCCCAACGTCCCGCCCCCACGGCTGCGCCTGCCGACGACGCTCCTGCGCGGCCTGTGCTGCGCCGCCCCACCTTGTCGGCCAAGCCAGCCCCTGCCCCCCCACGCCGTCCAGGGCCCCCGCAAGGCCTGCAGCCGCAGCGGGCGCGCGGCCTGCTGCTGCGCGGTCCGAGCGCACCATCGGCCCCACGTCGACCCGCACTTGGTCTGCTGATGCAGGCGGGCGGCCTGCGCCAGCGCAGCCACAGCGGCCCCCGGCAGCACGTTCTGCTGCTCCCCGGCCCGCTGCAGGGCCTGTGGCCCGGCCCGCGCCGGGTGGTGGCGACACCTCGCGCTTGAACAAGCGCATGGCCGAGTTGGGCCTGTGCTCGCGCCGCGAAGCCGATGACTGGATTGCCCAAGGCTGGGTCAAGGTCAATGGCGAAGTCGCGCCCATGGGATTGCAGGTCACTGCCGCAGACCGCATTGAGGTGGACAAGATTGCCCAGGGTTTCCAGGAGCAGCGTGTCACCATCCTGCTGAACAAGCCCATTGGTTATGTGAGCGGCCAAGCCGAGGACGGCCATACGCCCGCCGTGGCACTGATCAATCCCCGCACCCACTGGCGCGATGACGCCAGCCGCAACCGCTTCTCCCCGCCGCAGCTGCGGGGCCTGGCGCCTTGCGGGCGGCTCGATATCGACTCGGTGGGCCTTTTGGTGCTGACCCAGGACGGCCGCGTGGCCCGGCAGATCATTGGCGAAGACTCCGAGATGGAAAAGGAGTACCTGGTGCGCGTGGTCTACCAGGCACCCGGCCAGGCGGTGCCACGCCACCCCGGTGAGCGCTCTGCGCCGCTGCAGGAAATCGACGAGCGTGACCCTGTCAGCACCAATGTGCAGGCGGTGTTTCCCAAAGAATTGCTGGAACGCCTGCGCCATGGCCTGAGCCTGGACGGCGAGCCGCTCAAGCCCGCCAAGGTCGATTGGCAAAACCCCGAGCAGCTGCGGTTTGTGCTCACCGAGGGCAAAAAGCGCCAGATTCGCCGCATGTGCGAGCTGGTGGGGCTAAAGGTGGTGGGCCTCAAGCGCATACGCATCGGCCGGGTGACCCTGGGCAACCTGCCTGTGGGCCAGTGGCGCTACCTGGGGCCGCACGAGCGGTTTTGATGGGATTTTTAGCGACAGCAAGGTGTGCTGCCCACGGGGCGTTGCTACCATGGCTGCACCCGCATGTTCAAACGAGGAGATGTCTGTGAGTGAAGAAAAATTCCGGTTGGTCACCCGCAGTGACTTTGATGGCCTGGTGTGTGCGGTGCTGCTCAACGAGCTGGAACTGATCGACGAGATCACCTTCGTCCACCCCAAGGACATGCAGGACGGCAAAGTGGCCATCACCAGCCGCGACATCACCACCAACCTGCCTTACGTGCCTGGCGCACATTTGGTGTTTGACCACCACGAGTCTGAAACCGTGCGCAATGCGGGGCGCCGCGATGTCAATCACATCATTGAAGCTCACGCCCCCTCGGCCGCCCGCGTGGTCTACAACCACTACGGTGGCAAGGCAACCTTCCCCCGCATCACCGACGAGATGATGGCAGCGGTGGACCAGGCCGATTCGGCCCAGTATTCGCGCGAAGACATCCTGAACCCCGAGGGCTGGGTGCTGCTGAACTACCTGATGGACTCGCGCACGGGTCTGGGCCGGTTCCGTGATTTCCGCATCAGCAACTATGCGCTGATGATGGACCTGATCAAGTACTGCCGCGACCACACCATTGAGCAAATCCTGGCCCTGCCCGATGTGCAAGAGCGCGTGGTGCTGTACCGCGAACACGCCATCAAGGCCAAGGAGCAGCTGGAGCGTTGCGCCATCGTGCTGGGCAACCTGGTCGTGCTGGACTTGCGCAGCGAGGACACCATCTGGGCTACCAACCGGTTCATGATTTATGCGCTGTTCCCGCAGACCAATATTTCTATCCACGTGATGTGGGGCCTGCAAAAGCAGAACACCGTGTTTGCCACCGGCAAATCCATTCTGGACCGTGGCAGCAAAACCCATGTGGGCAACCTGATGCTGGAGTTTGGTGGTGGCGGCCACGCCGCCGCAGGCACCTGCCAGGTGGCGAACGACAAGGCCGATGCGGTGCTGAAGACGCTGGTGACGCGCATCAACGCCGACGGCTGATCGGGAGACGCTCAAGGGCGCGGTGAAGTGCCCCCTTGAAACCCCTTCCCGTTGCCCATAAATCACGCCTGCCGGTCTGGCATGCGTGATTTTCTTTTTTGCCAGCCCCTTTGCATATTCCATTGAATCTACCGAGAGAGAGAACCCACCCATGAGCAAGCAAACCCTGTCGTTCCAGGCCGAAGTGGCTCAGCTGCTGCACCTGGTCACCCATTCGCTGTACTCCAACCAGGAAATTTTCCTGCGCGAGCTGATCTCCAACGCTTCAGACGCATGCGACAAGCTGCGTTTTGAAGGCCTGAACAACTCCGCGCTGTTTGAAGACGCCCCCAACCTCGAAGTGCGCGTGAGCTTCGACAAAGATGCCAAGACGCTGACCATCACCGACAACGGCATCGGCATGAGCCAGCAAGAGGCCATTGATCACCTGGGCACGATTGCCAAGAGCGGCACCAAGGACTTCATGGGCAAGCTCAGCGGCGACCAGAAGCAAGACGCCCAGCTCATCGGCCAGTTCGGCGTGGGGTTCTACTCCGGCTTCATCGTGGCCGACAAGATCTCCGTGGAATCGCGCCGTGCGGGCCTCCAGGCCGACGAAGGCGTGCGCTGGATCAGCGGCGGCACGGGCGACTTCGAGGTCGAAACCATCACCCGCGCTGCACGCGGCACCAGCATCATCCTGCACCTGCGCGACGACGCCGAGGAATACCTCAACGCCTGGAAGCTCAAGCAGGTCATCGCCAAATACTCCGACCACATCAGCCTGCCCATCCTGATGGAAAAGGAAGAGTGGAAAGACGGCGAGCTGATCAATCCATCGGACGAAAACGGCGGCCGTCAGCCCGGTGGCATGGTCAAGACCGGTGAGTGGGAAACCATCAACAAGGCCAGCGCCCTGTGGACGCGCCCCAAGAAGGACATCACCGAAGAGCAGTACGCCGACTTCTACAAAACCATCAGCCACGACCACGAGGCCCCGCTGACCTGGGCGCACAACCGCGTGGAAGGCAACACCGAGTACACGCAGCTGCTGTACATCCCTGCCAAGGCGCCGTTCGATTTGTGGAACCGCGACAAGAAGGCGGGCGTGAAGCTGTACGTCAAGCGCGTCTTCATCATGGACGACGCCGAGGCGCTGATGCCCACCTACCTGCGCTTCGTCAAGGGCGTGATCGACTCGGCCGACCTGCCGCTGAACGTGAGCCGCGAGCTGCTGCAGGAAAGCCGCGACGGGCGCTCCATCCGCGAAGGCTCCACCAAGCGCGTGCTGAGCATGCTGGAAGACTTGGCCAAACACGACAAGCACGACACCACGGCAGGTGCCGATGGCGTGACCGATGTGGTCGATGCCGACGACAAGGCCAAGGAAGGCAAGTACACCGCGTTCTACGCCGAGTTTGGCGCCGTGCTGAAGGAAGGCCTGGGCGAAGACTTTGGCAACCGCGAGCGCCTGGCCAAGCTGCTGCGCTTTGCATCCACCACCAGCGACGCTGTGACGGTGGGCTTTGCCGACTACAAGGCCCGCATGAAGGAAGGCCAGGAGGCGATTTACTACATCACCGCCGACACCCTGGCCGCCGCCAAGAACAGCCCTCAGCTCGAAGTCTTCAAGAAGAAGGGCATCGAAGTGCTGCTCATGACCGACCGCGTGGACGAGTGGGCGCTGAACTACCTGCAGGAGTTTGACGGCACCCCGCTGCAAAGCGTGGCCAAGGGCGCTGTGGACCTGGGCAAGCTGCAAGACGAGGCCGAAAAGAAGGCCGCCGAAGAGGCTGCCGAAGCCTTCAAGCCCGTGCTGGCCAAGCTGAAAGAAGCCCTGAAGGACAAGGCCGAAGACGTGCGCGTGACCACCCGCCTGGTCGACTCGCCCGCTTGCCTGGTGGTGCAGGACGATGGCATGAGCACCCAGCTGGCCCGCATGCTCAAGCAGGCCGGCCAGCAGGCGCCCGAGACCAAACCTGTGCTGGAAGTGAATGCCGAGCATGCGCTGGTCAAAAAGCTCGACGGCAGCGTGCACTTCCACGACCTGGCCCACATCCTGTTCGACCAGGCCCTGCTGGCCGAGGGCGGTTTGCCCGAAGACCCCGCTGCGTACGTCAAGCGCGTGAATGCCTTGCTGGCGTAGTTTTGATGCCAAATAGGCTGCTAGCGATTATGGAATAAGCGCTAGCAGCTATAAAAATAATAGTAAACCCCGGTGTGCTTGCGCGCATCCGGGGTTTTTTGTGGGGCAGCGGGAGCCACCGGGGGGCGGGGCGCTATAGGTCTATGCGTCTGCCTTGCTCTGCGCCAGCACACGCGCATGCGCTTGGTTGCGCTGCGCCGGGTCTGCATCCAGCAGCTCTTTGAGCGCGGCATCGGGTAGCCATTGGTAGCTGCGCCGGTCATTCTTCACCGGCACATTGCGCCAGCCCGAGAGCACCAGCCAATCCCACAGCTCAAGCGGCACGGGGTGGGTGACTTTCATCTTGACCGTGCCACGGATGAGGGCCGCCCCCACCTGCGGCAAGGGCCCCACGGGCGCGGTCTTGCGCTTTTGGCGGATGGACAACAGATTGCGGATCAGGTCTTTCATGGCGGTGGGCGATGAGCGTTGGGTGCAAGGGCCTGTGAACCGGGCGTTGGAAATGCTTGCCGGGGCGGGGAGGCGCATCCAGCGCAGTTGTGCGCCGGGTGATCGTCAGTGCGCAGCATAACGGGGTGGTGTTGCCGTATCGGGTCGGGGCCTGTTGTGGCTGTTAACGTGGTGGTTCTGAGTTTGCGTGAGAAGGGGGCTTTGGGTCCGTAGCGGACACTTGTAAGACACGCTCTTACGACGACAGCACTTGATCAAGTGCTCGAAGCATGTCTAAAAGGAGCAGCCGTCTTCAGCTGGCTCGACCTAGGCGCAAAACTGCCCAGAACACAAGCGCCTCAGCCGCGCCCGCGCCTGCTCCGAATAACGCCGCGTGCGCGGTCGCCTGCGTCACCGTACACAAAGCCATCCCAACAGCAGCACCGCTCAACAGGGCAGACCACCACGTTATCTGCCCCCAGCGTCGAACGACAAGGTAAAGGGGAATTCCTAAAGCGCCCGTGATAATCAAAGTGAACTGGTAGAAAACTATGACCCACGTGCCCGTCACTTTCCAACTGCCATTGGTGAGGTCAGGACTTGTCAGCGAAAGCAGGGTCGCAGGGACCAGGGGGGCAAGCAAAAAGCCAAGAATTGTCGCGTGGACCTGCTTCATCCGAGATCCCCAGATTTGGTCATTTGCATAACGGGAGGTATCTTTGGGAGACTGCTGCTGGCCGATAGGCGAAATGTTAGCGCCACACAATGCACCAGCCAGTCTCTTGCAAGAACTTTGACACGGCCAATTCGTTATCGACCCAAGAATCGAAAGCGCCGTTGACGTTCGGGCCGGTTGAGCCTTCCCACCACTCAAGTATCAGGAAACCACCGGAGTTCGCGCTGTCGTCATCAATCCGAACCATGTGACCGGGCTTGGTACTGTTCTGAATTGCCCCAATAGCGCAGCAAGAAAAATCCCTCATAGCGACTGTCCGCTCCTGGCCGATAGCCACATTCTCCATCCCCTCACGCTGATGCCCCCTGCCCACGCTGTCCCTGATGCGGCGTCTGCAGTGCGCGCACATGGGCTCCCAATTGCGTCAGGCCTTGGCGGGCCAGGTGTTGCAGTTCGGGCAGGCAGCGGTCGATGGTGGCGGCGTCCTGGGCCTTGGCGGCGGCTTCCAGGGGGCGGGTCAGCTCGCCCAGGGGGCTCAGGCCAAAGCTGCCTGCGGTGCCGCCCAGGTCGTGGGCTTCGCGGCGCAGGGTTTCCCATTGGCGGCTGTGCGCGGCCTGGGTGATGCGTTCTACCCGGCGCTCGCAGTCCTGGATGAACTGGTCGATGAGGGGCAGCAGTCGCGCGGTGGGGATGGTGTCTTGCAGGTCTTGCAGCAGCGATGCGTCGAACACGGTGGTGGTGGTGCTGGCGGCTGTCGATGCCTGCGGAATCTCAACGGCGGCGACGGGGGCCGGGGCGGTGCTGATGGAGGGCTGCGTTGCCGGTGCCGTGATCGGCTGCGGGCTGGGCGCGCGGGTGCTGCGGGCGTTGGCCAGCCAGCGCGAGAGGGTGTGCCACAGTGGTGCTTCCAGCAGGGGTTTGGCGATGTGGTCGTTCATGCCGCAAGCGCGGGTGCGCTCCACATCGGCGGTGCTGGCGTTGGCCGTCATGGCGATGATGGGCAGGGCCTCGAAGCGGGGCAGGGCGCGCAGGGCGCGTGTGGCGCTGAGCCCATCCATCACGGGCATTTGCATGTCCATCAGCACGGCGGCATAGGTGTTGTCGCTGGCCTGGGTGAGTGTTTCCACAGCCTGGGCTCCGTCGTGGGCCATGTCCACGACCAGGCCTCCGGCTTCGAGCAGGCCTTTGGCCACTTGCCGGTTCAGGTCGTTGTCGTCTACCACCAGAACGCGCAGCCCCGCTGTGTGGGCGGGGGCCAGGGCCGTGGTTTGCAGGGGCTGGGTGAGCACGTCGCGCGCCCAGTCTGTGGCAGGGGCGCGCTGCAAGCGTGCGGTGAACCAGAAGGTGCTGCCTTGCCCGGGCTGGCTTTGCACCCCGGTGTCGCCCCCCATGGCCCGGGCCAGCTGGCGCGAGATGACGAGCCCCAGCCCCGTGCCGCCAAAGCGGCGCGTGATGGAGCTATCGCCCTGCCTGAAGGGCTCAAACAGCCCCTGCATCTGCTCGGGCGTGAGGCCTATGCCTGTGTCTTGCACGGCGCCATGCAGCAGCAGGCTGTTGTTGTCTTGCTGGGCCACGCTCAGGCGCACCAGCACTTCGCCCTGGTGGGTGAACTTGATGGCGTTGTGCACGTAGTTGATGAGGATTTGGGACAGGCGCTGGCTGTCGCCCATCAGCTGTTCGGGCACCTCGTCGGCCACTTCCAGGCGCAGTTGCAGCGCTTTGGCGTGGGCTTTGGGGCTGAGCAGGTCGACCAGCGTGGCCAGTACGGGCGACAGGGCAAAGGCCTTGTTCTCCAGCACCAGGTGGCCGCCGTCGATTTTGGAGAAGTCCAGGATGTCGCTCAGGATGCCCAGCAGGTGCCGGCCTGCGCGGTGCATTTGCTCGATGCGCTCGCGCTGGGGCGGGGGCAGCTCTTCTTTCAGTGCAAGCTGGGCCATGCCCAGGATGGCGTTGAGTGGGGTGCGGATCTCGTGGCTCATCACGGCCAGGAAGCGGGCCCGCTCTTGCGCGGCGCGCTCGGCCGCTTCCTTGGCGGTGGCCATGGCGCGGGTCTGGCTCTTGCGCTCGGTCACGTCCATCCATACGCCATGAAAGAGCACGCTGCCGTCTTCCAGCCGCCGTGCGGTGGCCGAGGTCTGCAGCCACCGGGATGTGCCTTCGTGCAGCACTTCGGTGTCAAAGTCGAGTGGGGCCTGGGTGTGCAGCCGTTCCATGAAGCGTGCTTGCACGCGCTGCTGCACGCTTTGCGGAACCGAATACGCCTCGCCCACCGAGCCGCCGCTGCGCAGCAGGACCAGCACCTGCAGGCCCGGCATTTCCGCAGCCTTGTCGCTCACGAACAAAAAGCGGCAGGTGCCGTTGGGCTGCAGGTGCAGCTGAAATACCACGCCAGGGATGGCACTGGTCAGGTCCACCAGCTGTTCAGACAGTTTGCGGGCTTCTTCGCTGCGTTGCACCTGTGCGGTGAGCTTGTCGGCGCGCTGCATGGTGTTCTTGAAGACCTGCAGCGCCCGGGCCATGGTGCCCACCTCGTCGCGGCGGCGGGTGGCGGGGATGGCGCCGCCATACTGCTGCGAGGCCAGGCGATTCATGATGCGTGCCAGATCGGTGATGGGGCGCGAGATTTGCGTCACCGCCACGTACACCGACAGCACCAGCACCAGCGCCAGCGCGGCCACGACAGCCGCAGCCATGGACCACAGGGTGTCGCTGGTGGCGTCGTTTTGCTGCTCTACCAGCGCCTCGAACTCGGCGTGCGAGCGGCTGCGCAGGCTCTCCAGCCCTTGCTTGAGCTGCACCATCGCAGGCTCGAAGTCCTGGTATAGGTGGTTGCTGGCGTGGGTGTTGATGCCTGGGCGGGCGGGGGCTGCTTCTGCTGCGTTGAGGACTTGCTGGCCTGCATCGAACACCTCTTGCGAGCGCAGCCGCAGTGCCATCAGATCCCGCCCCTTGTGGGGCATGCGCTGTGCAATGTCGTTCAGCGTCATTTCAAAATCACGCTGCACCGCGCGCAGCCGCTGTGTGGGCTTGGCCGCTGCGGCCTGCACAGGGCTGCGGGGGGTGTTGGCCATGCCAGACACGAGGCCGTGGGTCTCGCTGAGCAGCACGCTCGCGTCGCCAAAGCTGTGGGTCAGCTCGGACTCCAGCGCGATCAAGGCGCGGTACTGCGTGTCCATCTGCCGCATGCTGACCATGGCGTAGCCAATGATGGCCATCGACACCAGGCCCATCAGCCCGACCAGCAGGCTGATTTTGGCTGCCAGGGGCAGGTGGGAGAAAAAACGTTCGCGGCGCATGGGGCTCGGTGATGGCGTTCACACCCTGTCAGCAGGCGGACAGGACGGGCTGGTGGGTGAATGGACGGGGTGGGCTGATGGATTGTTGCGGCACTGTGCGCCCAGTTTCTGGGGATCGCAAGGGGAATATGACCCGGGTCAAGTGGGCTGTAAGCCCCCAGTAGAGGTGGCTATAACGCCCCTGGGTCGGCGCAGTGTAGAAGGCTGTGGCGCGCGCTCCCAGGGCCCCAAAGGTTAACGATGTTGAACGCATCGGCGTGGCTGGGCCCGGTGGCCTTGTGGTGGGCTGCGGCACACCCGCACGGGATGCCAAGTTTTTGGTGCCATTCGCGGCAGATCGCTTGATAATTCGCACGCCCAACCGGCCGCCGGGCTGGGGTGGCCTGCTGGCCCCGTTTGCGCCCGGCTTCTTTCCCTTCTTTCTCGCTCCAGGTGGTTCATGGCCCGTTTCTTTCTCACATTTTTGGCACTGCAGCTGTCGCTGTTCGGCATCAACATGCTGGGCGTGGTGCAGCAGCATGTGGTGCTGCCCTGGACGATGCTGCTGGCCCGCATGTGCGCAGGGCTGGTGACCTGGTTTGACAGCAGTGCGGCGGCGGCAGGCAAGGTGCTGTGGAACACGGTGACCGGCTTTGGCGTGTCGATCGAGCCCGGCTGCAACGGCATTGAGGCGTGCATTGTGTTGTTTGCGGCGGTGGTGGCGTTCCCCTCGTCGTGGAGGCACAAGCTCATCGGCTTGGCGGCGGGGTTTGTGGCGGTGCAGGGGCTCAACATGGTGCGGGTCATCAGCCTGTTTTACCTGGGGCAGTGGAATACGCAGGTGTTCAACTTTGCGCACGAGTACCTGTGGCAGGCGCTCATCATGCTGGATGTGCTGATCGTGTGGCTGCTGTGGGTGCGCGCCGGCAACAAGGCCGCAGCGGCCCCCGCTGAAGCGGCTGCAGCTTGATGAGTGAGGGCTTGAAGACCATGCGCCGTCCTTCTCCGTTTGCAATTTTTGTCCTGTCCGCCTTTGGCTGGATGTTGGCGCTCACCGTGCTGTGGACGCAGATTTCTCCGTGGACTTCGTACCCCGTGGGCGTGCTGTCCAGCGTGACGCTGGAGCAGACGGCGCCCATGTGGGTGCGCGAAGTGCACCTGCGCCCAGGCGTGATGGACGTGGACACCCGGGTGGCCATTCCGGTGCCGTCGGCCGGTGGCCGCAAGGCCGAGGTCACCATTGACGTAAACCCCGCGCGCTACGCCTATGGCCTGCCCATTTTCTTGGCGTTGCTGCTGGCAGCCCGGGGTCCTAAGCGCTGGCTGCGTGCGCTGGTGGGCTACCTGGTGCTGCTGCCCGCGCAGGCTTTCAGCCTGACGATGTATGCGCTGATGCAGGTGGTGCTGACCACCCAGGTGGATGCCCGGCTGCTGCGCATTGCGCAGTGGCAGCTGGAGGCCATCGTGTACGGCTACCAGGTGGGCTCGTTGGTGGTGCCTACCTTGGCGCCTATCCTGGTGTGGCTGTGGCTGGATCGTCAGTTCGTGGCCAAGGTGGTGGTGCCGGTCTGGCGGCCCTCACCGGCGGCTGTGGCTGCCACACCCGTTGCTCCCGCGGCTCCTGCGCCCTCGGAGCCCGGGGCGTCCTGAGGACTGTGGTGCGCTGTGTTGGGGTCTACCGCATCCAGCCGGTAGCCCATGCCGTAGATGGCGCTGACCACATAGCCGTTAGCAGGGTTCAGGTCGAGCTTGCTGCGCAGGCGTGAGACATGGGTGTCCAGTGAGCGCGAGGGGGCCTCGCTGGTTTCGCCCCACACCACTTCGCGCAAGTGGGCGCGCGACAGCAGCCGCCCGGCGTTGCGGAACATGAACAGGGCCAGCTCGTATTCGCGGTTTTTCAGGTCCACTTCCACTTCATTGAGCAGCAGCGAGCGCTTGTCGGGGTCAAACCGGTAGGGGCCAAACGCCAGGTTGTTGCCCATGGCTTGGGGGTATGCACGGCGCAACAGGGCTGTGGCGCGGGCCACCAGTTCGCCCATGCGCAGGGGCTTGGTCATGAAGTCGTCCGCGCCGCAAGACAGCGCTTCGATCACGTCCTGCTCTTCGCGGCGGCGGGTGACAAACAAGATGGGCAGTTGCCTCCCCGTCATCTGGCGCACCGCTGTCACCACCTCCGGGCCATCCATGTCGGGCAAATGCCAGTCCACGATCAGCAGGTCAAACGTTTCGTGGCGGATGTCGCGCAGCAATTGCGCGCCCGTGGGGTAGGTGTGGCAGATATGCCCGTGGTGCTCGGTGGTCGCTTTGATCAGCTCCAGCAAGATCGGGTCGTCGTCGAGGGCGGCTATTCGCATGGCTTGTGGTCAGCGCTTGAGCGCACTTTTCATAAAACAACAAAGGGGTCTTTGGGATGGTGCCCTAGAAGCGGAAGCCCGGTCCTTGTGCTGACAATCGTTTGCAATCCGCGAGCGACGGTGTGGCCAACACATCGGAAACCACCAAAGTATCATTTGCGTGTCATTGTAAACACTTTATGGGAAATTGGAAATCATTTTTGCCACAAGTGATATTTGTGCGAATTTTCACCATGCCATGGGAGATGGCCGCAGAAGGCGGATGGCATGGCTCCAGGCCTGCGTGTGGGGCAAGTGCCGCTTGCAGCTTGCGTTAGGCGGTCAGGCGTACAGCGGCTCTTCGCCCATGGCTTCGATCTGTTCGTGCAGCATGTCCACCTGGCCGCGCCAGTAGTCGCTGCTGCCAAACCATGGGAAGTTGACGGGGAACACCGGGTCTTGCCAGCGCCGCGCCAGCCAGGCGCTGTAGTGGATGAGGCGCAGCGTGCGCAGGGGCTCGATCAGCGCCAACTCGCGGCGGTCGAAGCTGCGAAATTGCTCGTAGCCCTCCAACAAGGCGCTGAGCTGCTGCGTGCGCTGGCTGCGGTCGCCCGACAGCAGCATCCACAGGTCCTGCACAGCGGGGCCGGTGCGGGCGTCGTCCAGGTCCACAAAGTGGGGCCCTCCGCTGGGCTGGTCGGTGGGCGTCCAGAGGATGTTGCCAGGGTGGCAGTCGCCGTGCAGGCGTATCTGGCGTGCCTGGTTTAAGTCAAATTGGCCTCCATCGCCCATTGATAAAGCGCTGCTAGCTATCAATTTAAGAGCATTTTCGCAGGCGCCTTGCCAGGCCGACTGCATGTCCAGAGGGATGATCTCGTGGGCCAGCAGCCAGTCGCGTGGTTCGGTGCCAAAGGTCTGCACGTTGAGCGCCGGGCGGTGCGCAAAGGGCTGCGCCGCTCCCACGGTGTGGATGCGCGCAAGAAACCGGCCAATCCACTCCAGCACCTCAAAGTCGTCCAGCTCTGGCCCCCGGCCTCCGCGCCAGGGGCTGACCGAAAACGCAAAACCACCATGGGTGTGCAGCGTGGTGCCGTTCAATTCCAGCGGGCCCACAGCGGGCACCTCGGCGGCGGTCAGCTCGGCGGCAAAGGCGTGTTCTTCCAGAATCTGCGCGTGGCTCCAACGCTCAGGGCGGTAAAACTTGGCCACCACGCGCTGGCCGTCTTCCAGCGACACCTGGTACACCCGGTTTTCATAAGACGACAGCGCCATGAGCCGCCCGTCGCCGTACAGTCCCACACTGGCGAGTGCATCCAGCACGGCGTCGGGTGTCAGTGTGGCAAAAGGGTGTTGGGCGCTGGTGGCTGCGTCCGGCGGGTTGTCATGGTGTGGGTGCATGCAGCGATTGTCGTCGCTGGCATGCTTTGCAAGGGGGTTGTGCGACCGGTGACCTGCGGGCGGTGGCAGACGGATGATTACGCCAGCAGGCTCGCCATATGCCCCAGGCGCGGGCTGCCCTGGCCGCCCAGCACCTGCAGATACACCGCCTGCGTGGCGGCGCGGCCTTGGTGGTGCTGCACCACCAACCAGGGCTGCGGCGGGGCCTGCACCGCTGCGCTGAACTGCTGCCATGCCTGGACCAGGCGCTCGTTCAGGCCCTGGGCTCCCCAGTCTGCGTTGCGCTTTTTGACCTGTGCCGGGGCGAAGAACATGGTGGGGCGGGGGCCGGGCAGGTCGCCCGCGCCGCCCAGGTCTTGTACATGGCTGGCCCCTACGGCGCAGCTGTAGGCCAGCCCTGTCAAATGCCGGTGGATGCGCCCGCGCAGCGCCACGCTGCCCGCAAAGTCCACGTACACGCTGGCAGGCTTGGCGGGCAGCTGTTCCAGGTCTTCATAAGCCAATACCCGGTGGTAGCAGCCCAGGCTTTCGCAAAACGCCCGGTTGGTGGCTGAGGTCAGCCCCACCACCTGGATGCCTGGGCGTTTGGCCAGCTCGAACGCCGTGCCGTAGGCCGTCTTGCTGGACGCGCTGGACAGCAACACGGTGCCCGCGCCAAAGAACTGCTGGTCGGCCAGAAAGTCGTCGATGAGCCACGAGGTGACAAACAGCGGCCGCAGCAGGGCCTGGATGTCTTCGTTGAAGGGCTGGTAGAACGGGTCGGTGCTGGTGCGCAGGTAGTGGTTGTAGACCGCATGCAGCCCCGCGCGGTGCGCAGCGCCGTCGCTGAATCCCGTGCTGCTCACGCGGTGCGGGGCCAGCACCGCATGGGTGGCCATGGGCCAGTAGCCGTAGAGGTGCTCGCCCACCGGAATGTCGGGGTGCCGCGAGGCCTGCACCGTGCCAAACCCCCACACCGGAATGATCCCCCAGCCCGCCTCGCCCGAGGGGAAGAACTGCCAGTACTGCAGCATGTCGCCCATGGCCGCGTAGGTGATGTTGTTGCTGGTGAGGGCAAACCGGTCCACCTGGACGCGGATCTCTCCCTCCTGCAGCGCTGAATCGGCCGTGGTGCGCACAGCGGTGTCGGCCAGTTGGTTCTGGCGCACGAGGAGGGTGGTGGTGCTCATGCCGCTACGCTAATGCAAAGGGCGTGTGGGCTCAATAGCCAAGGGCCGCGTGGGTGACAGTTCTCTATCACTTGCTGGCTAAGCCGTCCCGGCCAGGCGCGCAAACGGTAGGGCCTGCTTGACCAGGATGACGGTGCACGGTGCGTCGCGGGCCACGCGCATCGGCACGGTGGCAATGAAGCGCTGGGTTTGCAGCCCGTGGGTGGCCGCGCCCAGAATCATCATGTTGACGTGGTTGCCCTCGGCATAGCGCACCAGGGCGTGGGCCACATCACTGGATTCAAGCACGTGGTAGCTCACGGGGTGTTCGGTCAGGTCCAGCGGCTGGGCCCATTGGCGCAGGCGGGCGTGGTGCTGGCGGTGCAGCGCGGTTTCGCTGCGGGCGCTGTCGCTGGTGCTGCTTGCCGACGGGGACAGCACCGTGACGCACGCCAGCCGCGCCCCGGGCCGGATGCCCAGCGAGCGGGCCACCGCTTCGCGCAGCGAGTACAGCGTGGCGTCCGTCACATCGCTGTGCGGCACGGCCACCATCACGATGGGGGTTTCTTCGATCTGCTGCGAGGGCAAGGGGCTGGGCTGGTAGTGCATGCCCGCAGCCCGCAGCCAGCGTTTGAGGTGCGCGAGGAACGGAGTGCCCTGGGTGCGCCGCCCCCGCTCGGTAATGCGCACCTGGGTGGGGTTGGCCAAGTCCAGGGCCAGGTGGGCGGCCGAGGGGTAGCGCTGCGCGGCCTCGGGCTCCAGGCAGCGCAAGATGATTTCTTGCAGCCAGGGGGCCAGGTCGGGGCGGTGCTTGCGCGGCGGTGCGGGCACCATCCACAGCCGCTGGCGCAGGCCGCCATCGGTGGTGGGGGCGCCAAAAGGCAGCTCGCCCGTGGCCAGTTCGTACAGCATCACGCCAATGGCGAAGAGGTCGCTGCGCGGGTCACCCCGCACGCCCACCACTTGCTCGGGCGCCATCCAGGCGGGCGAGCCCACAGCCTTGCGCTGCTCTTCGGCCAGCAGATCCGGGAAGTGCGCGTGGCACGACAGGCCAAAGTCCAGCAGCACGGCGTGGTCCTCGTGCGTGAAGAGCACGTTGCCGGGCTTGAGGTCGAGGTGGCAGGCGTTTTGCTGGTGCAGGCTGTGCACGGCGTGGGCCAGGGCCGCACCCAGGCGGGCGATCTGTGCATCGTCTGGGCGCTCGCCAGCGTCCAGCCAGTGCTGCAGGGTGTGGCCCTGCAGGTATTCCATGGTGATGTAGGGCAGCCGGTGCAAGTCGCCAGCGGCCACAAAGCGCGGCACATGCGGGCCGGTAAGAGCAGGCAGGATTTGCAGCTCTACCTCAAACCCCACGATGTTCTCCGCCCCATCACCCACCGTCATGCGCGGGATCTTCATGGCCATGGGAAAGCCGGGGTCTGGCGCGCCGCTGGCGTATTCGACCCGGTAAATGTGGGCCATGCCCCCTGCGTGGATGCATTCGCGCACCACAAAGCCGTCCACCACGGCGCCGGGCTCCAGCAGTTTCATCGTCCCGCCTCCAGCCGGTGGGCAAAGGTGGCGGGCAGGGCCCCCCGCGTGGCCAAAATGGCGGCAGCAGCCTCGCTCACTGCGTAGGGCACGCGCTCAAATCTGAGCTGCCAGTGGTCGGTGTCCAGCAGGGCGTACATGGCGCGCGGGTCTCCATCACGCGGCTGGCCGACCGAGCCCACTGTGGCCACCCATTGCCGGTGCGGTGGCACGGGCACCGCGACCCCCGCCATGGGCGTAAAGCGCATCAGTCCTCGCCCGGCCCCCCGGTAGTACAGGGTCTGCAAGTGCACATGGCCGCAAAACACATGCTGCACTCCGGGGTGCTGGGTCGCAGCCTCCAGGCACTGGGCTGCCACCACTTCGTTGTCCACATAGCGCCAGCTTTCGGGGGCATCGGCGCTGGCGTGCACCAGCAGCACGCCGCCCACCTCGGCGGTCAGGGGCAACTGGGCCAGAAAATCACGCTGCTGCGGGGTGAGTTGCTCGTGCGTCCATACCGCGCCCTGGGCGGCGATGCTGGTGGCGCCTTTGTCGGCCCCCACCGGGGGGTGCACGGCAAAGGCGTCGTGGTTGCCGCCGATCACGCTGTGCCCGGCTGCGGCCAGTTCCATGGCCTGCAGCACCACATAGGCGGGGTCGGCCCCGTAGCCCACCAGGTCGCCCAGCAGGGCAAAGTGCTCCGCCCCCTGGTCACGGGCGTGCTGCAGGCAGGCGTCCAGTGCCTGGCGGTTGGAATGGATGTCTGACAAGAGGGCCAGTTTCATGGTGATCTCCCCATGCCTGCATCATGCCCCACGGTGGAGGCCACGGGCCTACGGTTTTCTCCGGGGACGTGCGGCCCCAAAGCACACCGCCGGTGAGCTCTGACGAGGGCACCGGCGGTTGTGGGCAAGCTGGGCGCAACTGGTGCGCGCGGGCCTTACACCAGCGTGATGGTCACGTCGATGTTGCCGCGTGTGGCGTTGGAGTAGGGGCACACCTGGTGGGCTGCGTCCACCAGCTTCTGGGCCGTGGCTTTGTCCAGGCCGGGCAGGCTGATGGCCAGGCGGGCGGCGATGCCGTAGGCGTTAGGGATGGGGCCCAGGTCCACTTCGGCGTCGATGGAAACGTCCTGCGGCACGGGGATGCCGATCTTGCCGCCCACGGCCTTCATGGCGCCGATGAAGCAGGCGGCGTAGCCGGAGGCAAACAGCTGCTCTGGGTTGGTGCCGGTGCCGGAGGTGCCGGGTGAGGAGAGCTTGACGTCCAGGCGGCCGTCGTCGGTCTTGGCTGCGCCATCACGGCCGCCGGTCACGTGGGACTTGGCTGTGTACAGGACTTTTTCGAGTGTCGTCATGGTGTCTTCCTTGCAGTGTTTGCCCAAAGGCGGGCGGTGGAGGGAATCGTTCAGCGCTGACCCAATCGGTCACGCAGTTGTTTGAGTTCGGTGGTCAGGGCCACCAGTTCTGGCAGGGTGCACTGGCTGCTTTCCAGCACGCAGGGCGGAATGGCTTCGGCCTTGTCCCGCAGTGCAAGCCCTTGGTCCGTGAGGCTGATGCGCACGCGTCGCTCATCCTCGGCATCGCGCAGGCGGCGGATGTTGCCACCCGACTCCAGCCGCTTGAGCAGCGGCGTCAGCGTGCCCGAATCCAGGTACAGGCGCTCGCCCAGTTCAGACACGGTGAGCCCATCTTGCTCCCACAGCACCAACATCACCAGGTACTGCGGGTACGTCAGTTCAATGGCTTCCAGCAGCGGCTTGTACAGCTTGGTCATGGCCAGCGATGCGGAGTAGAGCGCGAAGCAGACCTGGTTGTCCAGCCGCAACGACGGCGGCGTGGGTGTGGTGGGAGTGCTTGGGCGGGTGGGCATGGGTTGAATTGTTGCTGGCAATTAAATTGCGCACAATGCAATTGGGTAAATATCAGTGCCGGTGACGTGGTTAATAAGCCAAGGCCATCGGGCGGGGGCTGTGCTGTGGTGCCCAAAAACGAAGCCACCCGCACGGAGTCCTCCGTGCGGGTGGCTTCAGGCACCGGTTCAAGCACCGGGGGCGCGCGGACCCGGTGCGGTCACAGGTTTTGAACTGGCTTGGGAGTCTGTTGGCGACGCTCTGCAGGGTCGTCAACAGGGCTCTGAACCCTCAGGCGCCGTGCTGCGGGACTGCCGGGGTGCCAGGCGCCACGGCTTGGTGGTCGGCATGCGCCGCATCCGCTAACGCCGGGGTTTTGCCCCTTTGGCGGAAGAAGCTCACCATCTGCCACAACACAAACACTGCAATCAGTCCGAGCAAGGTGCCACTGATGGGGCGGTTCACGAACACCTCAAAGCTGCCCCGGCTGAGCAGCATGCTGCGGCGGAAGTTTTCTTCCAGCATGGGGCCAAGGATGAAGCCCAGCATCAGCGGCGAGGGGTCCATCTCCAGCCGCATGAACAGGTAGCCCAGCAGGCCGAACACCACGGTGATGAACACATCGTCGAGGTTGTTGTTGATGCTGTAGGTGCCAATGCAGCAGAAGAACAGGATGGCCGGGAACAGCACGTTGTAGGGCACCTTGAAGACCGACAGCCAGTAGCGCACCAGGGGCACGTTCAGTGTCAGCAAGAAGCAGTTGCCAATCCACATGCTGGCGACCAGTCCCCAGAACAGCTCGGGGTGCCCGGCAATCATGTTGGGGCCGGGCTGGATGCCCTTGATGATGAAGGCCGCCATCATCAGCGCCATGACGGCGTTCTCAGGGATGCCAATGCTCATGAGCGGGATGAAGCTGGTGCGCGCAGCGGCTTCGTCGGCGGCGGCTTGGCCGGCCACGCCTTCGATGCAGCCAGAGCCGATCTCATGGCGGTATTTGCTGACCTTCTTGTCCAGGGCGTAAGCCGCAAACTGCGCAATCACCGGGCCGCCGCCTGGCAGGATGCCCAGGAGGGAGCCGACCACGCTGCCGCGCAATGCGCTGGGGATGATGCGCTTGAACTCAGGCCAGGTCGGGATGAGCTTGATCTTGCCGTTGAAGGGCGAGCGCTCCTCGCGCGAGTCTAGGTTCTTGGTGATCTCGGCAATGCCGAAGCAGCCCAGCGCAATGCTGACAATGCCCACGCCGTCGGCCAGGAAGGGCAGGTCGAAGGTGAAGCGCGCGGTGCCGCTGTTCACGTCGGTGCCTACCGAGCCCAGCAACACGCCCACCAGGCACATGGCCAGGCCATTGATGAGGCTGCCGGTGGTCACAAAGCTCACGCACACAAAGCCCACCAACATGAGTGCGCAGTAGTCCGCCGGGCCAAACAGGAAGGCCACCTCGCCCAGGCTGGGGGCCAGGAAGGTCAGCACCACGATGGCCACCGTGCCACCGATGAAGCTGGAAAACCCCGCAGTGAACAGCGCCAGCCCGGTCTGCCCCTTGAGCGTCATCGCATACCCGTCAATACAGGCCACGATGCTGCTTGCGTGCGGAATTTTCATGGTGATGGCGCTCACGCTATCTCCGTATTGCGCGCCGTAGTAAATGCCGGCGAGCATGATCAGCGCGCCCGTGGTGTCGATTGAGTAGGTCAGCGGCAGCAGCAGGCTGATGGTGGCCAGGGGGCCCAGGCCGGGCAACAAGCCCACCAAGGTGCCTACTGTGCAGCCGATGGCACAGTACATCAGGTTGTGCAGCGTGAGTGCGTGGCTGAAGCCGAACGCCAGGTTGTTGAGGACTTCCATGTCAGTACAGCGGCAGGTTCACGCCAAGAAGTTTCTGGAAGGCCAGTGCAATGAGCACCAGCACGGCGGCGATCTTCAGGTTGCGCGCGACCGAATAGGTGGTGCTGGCAAACCCGGAGCAGAACACCATGAACACGATGCCAACGATCATGTTGAGGTAGTGCGACAGCAAGGCAAAGCCGCACAGGCTGCCCAGGATGATGCTGATGTTGCGCACCTGGAAATTCAGTGGCACCGGCTTGACCAGGCGCGCACGCACCACGGTGATCACGCCGATCACAAACAGCATGCAGCTCACGATGAAGGGAAACATCCCCGGCCCCGCCCTGCCCAGGGAGCCCAGTGAGTAGTTCACTGACGGCAGGCCAAAGCCCACCGCCAATGCCATGAGGACAAAGCCCCGTATGAGGTTGCGATCCATTGTCAAAATATGTCTCCTGTAGTGTTCGGCGAAGGGCCTCTGGCCTGCCAAAATCGCGCCGATGGCTGGGGTATGCTGGCCGTTGCACTATTCCCATCGAACCTGATCGCGGGCTGACCTGGCCCATGCGTAATTCCACGTAAACCGATGCGCATCCTCTTGGTAGAAGACGACCCCGTGCTCGGCCGCACCATGGCCCAGGGGCTGGAAAAAGCGGGCCACCGGGTGGAGCTGGCCCGCACGGTGGAAGAGGCCCAGCACTGGTGGGCCGTGCAGGGCTTTGATGCCGTGCTGCTGGACTTGAACCTGCCCCACGCTGCCAGCACCCGCAGCGGCCTGGGCAGTGGACTGACCGCGCTGCGGGGTGCCCGGGCCCGGGGTGATCGCACCCCCGTGCTGATCCTCAGCGCCCGCGACAGCACCGAAGAGCGCATTGCCGGCCTGGATGCCGGGGCTGATGACTACCTGGGCAAACCTTACGAGCTCAAAGAGGTGGAGGCGCGCTTGCGAGCGCTGGTGCGCCGCGCCAGCGGCACTGCCGATATGGTCACCGTGGGCCAGCTGCTGCTGGACCGGCTGGCACGCCGTTGCAGCCTGGGCGGCCAGCCGCTGGAACTGCCCGCCCGGGAGTTTGAACTGCTGTGGGAGCTGATGACACCACCTGGTAGGGTGCTGAGCAAGAGCGAGTTGTCGCAGCGGTTGTCCGACACCAGCGAAGCCCTGGGTGACAACGCGCTGGAGTCCTTCGTCTCACGCCTGCGGCGCAAGCTGCAGGGCAGCGGCGCGGCCATTCGCACGCTGCGCGGGCTGGGCTATGTGCTGGAGGAAGATGCCAGTCCCTCGTAGCCCTGGCGGGTGGGCGCAACGCCTGCCGTTGCCTGCACTGCGCCAACGCATCGGGCGCCATGTGCTGGTGTCGCTGGTGTTGGTCTGGGGGCTGGGCAGCGCCGTCATTTTGGCGGTGGGCAACCACTTTGTGGCCGAGGCCTTTGACCGGGCTCTGCTGGACGATGCGCACGGACTGGCAGCCCATGTGCGAGGTGGTGTGGGCGGCGTGCCGCTGGAGTTGGGCCTCACGCAGCGGGAGGTGGGCATCTTGTTGCTCGACCAAAGTGCCGCAGCCCCTTTTGCGGTGTATGGACCCGATGGAGCGCTGGTGGCGGGTGACCCTGAACTGGCCGCCGATGCCATGCCCCGGGGCCGAATGCAGGCCTTCTCAACGATGGAGCGCGAGGGACGCGAGTGGCGCCGTGTGAGCTTGCACGTGGCTGGCCCGCCGTCTTTCACCGTGGTCATGGCCGAGGCCACCGAGAGCCGCACCCAGCTGCTGCACCGCTTGCTCATCTACTCGGGCCTGGCCCAGCTGTGGCTGCTGGTGGTGCTGGGATCGCGCCTGTTGGGCGGTATCGAAAAGCACTTGCGCCCCTTGGCTGCTTTGCAAGATGCCGTGCAGCAGCGAGATGCGGCCGACCTGCAACCGCTGCCCCCAGCGCTCACCGAGCAGGCCACCACCCTGGATGTGCAGCGCCTGGGCGAGGCGCTGGACGGGCTGCTGGCCCGTGTGCGCGAGGGCCTGCATGCCCAGCGCGAGTTTGCTGGCAATGTGGCACATGAGCTGCGCACGCCGCTGGCAGGCATCCGCGCCCAGGCCGCGCATGCGCTGGCGCAGGATGATCCAGCCGTCTGGCGCAGCGAGCTGGAGGGCATTGCCCAGGCAGAGCAGCGCGCCAGCCGCACGGTAGACCAGTTGCTGGCCCTGGCGCGGGCGGCCGAGGGCGGCATTGCGCTGTCGGTGCAGACCGTGGCGCTGGACGCCGTGGTGCGCGATGTGGTGTTGCGGTGCCTGCCCCGTGCCGATGCTTTGGGGGTCGACCTGGGCGCGCAGGGCCTGGAGCCTGGCACCCAGGTGCGGGGGAACACAGGTTTGATCGAAGGCATCTTGCACAACCTGCTGGACAACGCCCTGCGTTACGGCCGGGGCCATCCGCCCCAAATCACTGTGGCCTTGCATTGCGAGCCGCCCTATGCCGTGCTACAAGTGCTGGACAACGGCCCCGGCGTGGACGCCGAGCTGGCCCGCCATGTCCAGCAGCGCTGGTCGCAAGGCGCGCCGGGGTTGGCGCTGGGGCAGGGGGCGGGCCTGGGGCTCTCCATCGTCGCGCGTTATGCCCAGTTGATGGGCGGTCGCTTGGCCCTGGAGGGCGCAGCCCAAGGGCCGGGGCTGGTGGCCAGTGTGTGGCTGCCGCTGGCGGACCCCGCCGCCCCTTGACGCGGGGGCTGCCGCACCCCCGTCGCTTCAGTAGGTGTAAACGCCCTGACCCGTCTTGCGACCCAGGCGGCCAGCGGCCACCATTTCCTTGAGCAGCGGGCAGGGGCGGTACTTGCTGTCGCCAAACTCGGTGAGGTACACGTCCATCACCGCCAGGCACACGTCCAGGCCAATCATGTCAGCCAGTGCCAGCGGGCCAATGGGCTGGTTGCAGCCCAGCTTCATGCCCGCGTCGATGTCTTCGGGCGTGGCCAGACCCTCAGCCAGCACAAAGAAGGCTTCGTTGATCATGGGCACCAGGATGCGGTTGACCACAAAGCCTGGCGCATTCTTCACGGTGATGGGGCTCTTGCCCAGCGCCTCGGCCAGTGCCTTGACGGCGTCGTGCGTGGCATCGCTGGTCTGCAGGCCGCGGATGATCTCCACCAGTGCCATCATGGGCACGGGGTTGAAGAAGTGCATGCCGATAAAGCGGTCGGCACGGCCGGTGGCGGCGGCCAGCTTGGTGATGGAGATGGAGGAGGTGTTGGAGGCCACGATCACCTCGGGGGCGACCAAGGCGTCGACTTGCTTCAAGATCTTGAGCTTGAGCTCGTAATTCTCGGTGGCGGCCTCGATCACCAGCTGCGCGGCTTTCAGCGCGTCGTAACTGGTGGAGGTCTGGATGCGCGCCAGGGCAGCCGCCTTGTCGGCCTCGGTGATCTTCTCTTTCTTGATCAGGCGGTCCAGGCTGCCGGCCACGGAGGCCAGGCCTTTTTGCACGGCCGCGTCAGAAATATCCACCATCACCACGTTGATGCCCGACACCGCGCAAGCCTGCGCAATGCCGTTGCCCATGGTGCCCGCGCCGATGATGCCAACGGTTTGAATCGTCATAAAAAAGAGCCTTCTTCCAAGTGAAACAGACGCCCGCATGGTACGTGACAAGAGTTACTTGGCCCTGTCGCCCCCGGGTAAGTTCCTGAGTAAAAAGCACGGGCGTTCGGTTAAGGTGCTCGCGGGGCTGCTGTGCACAGCCCGGGAGGAGGCGGCCATGTTCGATTACATCGTGGTGGGAGGGGGCTCGGCGGGGTCTGTGCTGGCGGGTCGCTTGTCAGAGGACCCGGCTGTGCGCGTGTGCCTGCTGGAGGCTGGTGCGGCCGATACCAGCGTGTTCATCCACTGCCCTGCGGGCCTGGCGGCCATGGCGCGGCTGCAGTCGCACAGCTGGCACCAGAGCACCGTGCCGCAGCCTGGGCTGAACGGGCGCAGGGGCTACCAGCCGCGCGGCAAAGTGCTGGGGGGCTCCAGTTCGGTCAACGCCATGGTCTACGTGCGTGGGCAGGCTGCCGACTACGACCACTGGGCCGCGCAAGGCAACCCAGGGTGGGCCTGGGCCGATGTGCTGCCCTACTTTGTGCGTGCCGAGCACAACGAGCGCATCACCGATGCACTGCATGGCCAAGGTGGCCCCTTCAACGTGGCCGACCTGCGCTCGCCCCACCGCGTGAGCCAGCGCTTTGTGCAGGCGGGCGAGGAGGCGGGCTACCCCCACAACACCGATTTCAACGGCCCCACGCAAGAGGGGGTGGGCCTGTACCAGGTCACCCACAAAAACGGCGAGCGCCACAGCGCCGCCAAGGCCTACCTGACCCCGCACCTGGGGCGCGCCAACCTGCAGGTCATCACCGAGGTGCATGCCACGCGCATCCTCATGGACGGGCGGCGCGCCGTGGGCGTGGAGTACCGCCAGGGCGGGCAACTCAAGCAGGTGCGCGCGGCGCGCGAAGTGCTGCTGAGCGCCGGGGCTTTGCTGTCGCCGCAGCTGTTGATGCTCTCGGGCATTGGCCCGGCCGCGCAACTGCAGCAGCACGGCATTGCCGTAGTGCATGCGCTGCCCGGCGTGGGAGAGCACCTGCACGACCACCCCGATGTGGTGCTGCTGTACGACGCGCCGCACCTCAAGGACCTGTTTGGCGTGTCGGCAGCGGGGCTGCTGCGGGTGGTGCAGGGCATGGCCCAGTGGCGCAAGGAGCGCCGGGGCATGCTCACCACCAACTTTGCCGAGGCCGGGGGCTTTATCTGCAGCAGCGCGGCCGAGCCCGCGCCCGATCTGCAACTGCACTTTGTGATTGGCAAGCTGGTGGACCATGGGCGCCAGACCGCGCTGGGCCACGGCTACTCGTCGCATGTGTGCCTGCTGCAGCCGCGCAGCCGGGGGCGTGTGCGCCTGGCCAGCGCCGATGCCATGGCGCTGCCGCTGGTGGACCCGAACTTTCTGGCCGATGCGGACGACCTGCGGCGCATGGTGCTGGGCGTGCGCCGCATGCGCTCCATCCTGTCGCAGCCCGCGCTGGCCGACCTGGGCGCACGCGAGCTGCCTGCATCGGCCGCCGCGCACACCGATGCCGACATTGCCGCCTTCATCCGAAACCATGCCGACACCATCTACCACCCGGTGGGCTCGTGCCGCATGGGGCCCGGGCCCATGGATGTGGTGGACGCGCAGCTGCGTGTGCACGGTGTGCAGGGCTTGCGGGTGGTGGATGCCTCGGTCATGCCACGCATCGTCAGTGGCAACACCAACGCCCCCACGGTGATGATTGCCGAGAAGGCGGTGGACCTGCTGCGGGCCAGCGCTGCCTGAGTTTCTTGATCTGCATCAGGTGTCAGGTCCGTGGTGGGCCTGGAATGGGGAGGGTGCTGGGCGGCGTCCCTCAGAATGGAGTCTAGGGTTTACCCTTGGTTCTTGCCGCTGGCAAGAGACGCCGCCGCACCGCCGGCCCTGGAGCACCATGCAGACCGAAGCCGCACAACAGGCCCTGACCCAATACGCCCTGCGCCTGGAAGGCAGGCTGGAAAAACTGGACGAACGCATCGCCGCCCTGTCCCACTTGCTGGACGCCCGATTGGAGCAGCATGGGCAATTGCAGCAGTGGCTCCACCAGCAGCCCGCCACTCCCCAAAGCGGCCCCCACCAAAGCACCCGCGAAAGCCGCCTGCGCAGCGAGCTGCGGGGCCTGCTGGTACTGCGCTACCAGGTCATCACCCGCTATTGCAATGAACTGGGCGCCCCGCTGGCTTTGCAGCTGGTGTGCTACGCCGAAGAGCGCCTGCAAGCCAAGGGCTGGGCACCCGGGGCGGACGGGCTGGATGTGCAGGCCCTCAAGCACCTGAATGGGGCCCACTGAGCCGCTGCAGCGGCGTGCCCTTCAGCCGCGAAAGCGCCGCCGCGTCAGCGCCAGCGCCAGCCAGAAGGCCACCACGGTGGTGGCCACCAGCACCAGGCCGTGGCGCAAAGGCTGCAGTGGCCACTGGTCCATGAACAGCGGGCGCACCAGCTCCACCGCATTCGTCAGCGGCAGCCAGTCCGATATCGCACGCACCAGCGGCGGTAGCTGCTCGCGCGGGAAGAATACCCCCGACAAGAACATCATGGGCGTGAGCACCAGCGTGAAGTAGTACGTGAAAAAGTCATACCCCTTGGCCAGTGCATTGAAGATGAGCGCAATGCTGGAGAACATGATGCCCACCCCCAGCAGCACCGGCCACGCCACCAGCAACTTGGGGCTGTGGCTGATGCCCAGGGCCAGCATCACCCCCAGGATGGCCGTGACGGTGAACAGCGCCTTGAACGCCGCCCACAGCATCTCGGCCAGCACCACATCGTCGAGCATGACGGGCGCATTCATGATGCCGTCCCACGTCTTTTGCACATGCATGCGCGAGAAGGCCGAGTAGAGCGCCTCAAAGCTGGCCGCGTTCATGGCGCTCATGCAGATCGAGCCGCTGGCCAGGAACAGGATGTAGGGCACCTTGGCATCCCCGCCTGCGGCGCCCACGCTCACCTGCCCCACCAGGGCACCCATGCCGTAGCCAAAGGCCACCAGCCACATCAGCGGCTCGGCAATGTTGCCCACCAGGCTGGGGATGGCCAGCTTGCGCCACACCAGCAGGTTGCGCAAAAACACAGGCCACCAGCGGGCCGACAGCGCAGGCGGGCGCCAGACCGAAACTGGCGCGGGCGGGCGGGGCCGCAAGGTGCTGGGTGGGGCTGCGTCGGTGGCCTGGGGCTGCAAGCTGGGCGTGGTACTCATGGGGGCTATTGTGCGGGGCTCCAGGAATCCCCGGCGCGGTGATTCGCGCAGAGGGTTCCCAGGCTTTGCGCAGCAGGCAAAATCCTGGCCGACCCTCTTCTATCCTCTTTCCCCCCAATCACCGTTTGAAGGCCCTTGCCATGACCACCCTCGGAACCCCTTTATCCCCCCACGCCACCAAAGTCATGCTCTTGGGCTCGGGAGAGCTGGGCAAGGAAGTGCTGATCGCGCTGCAGCGCCTGGGCGTGGAGACCATTGCGGTCGACCGCTACGAGAACGCCCCCGGCCAGCAGGTGGCCCACCACGCACGCACCATTACCATGAGCGACCCGGCCCAGCTCAAGGCCCTGATCGAGGCTGAGCGCCCGCACCTGGTCGTGCCCGAGATCGAAGCCATCGCCACCCCCATGCTCGAAGAGCTGGAAGCCGCCGGTGTGGTGCGCGTCATCCCCACCGCTCGCGCCGCGCGCCTGACCATGGACCGTGAAGGCATCCGCGTGCTGGCCGCCGAAACGCTGGGCCTGCCCACCAGTCCTTACAAGTTCTGCAACTCGCTCGAAGAACTGCAGGCAGCGATTGATGCAGGCATCGGCTACCCCTGCATCGTCAAGCCCGTGATGAGCAGCTCCGGCAAGGGCCAAAGCAAGATCGACGGCCCGGCCGATGTACCAAAAGCCTGGGACTACGCCATGGCCGGTGGCCGCGTGAGCCACGGCCGCGTCATCGTCGAAGGCTTCATTGACTTTGACTACGAAATCACCCAGCTCACGGTGCGCTCGGTCGGTGCCGACGGCCAGATCGCCACCAGCTTTTGCGACCCCATCGGTCACGTGCAGGTCAGCGGCGACTATGTGGAAAGCTGGCAGCCGCACCCCATGCACCCCGCAGCGCTGGAAAAATCGCGTCAGATTGCCAAGGCCGTCACCGACAACCTGGGCGGCCAGGGATTGTTCGGTGTGGAGCTGTTCGTGAAGGGCCAGGACGTCTGGTTCAGCGAAGTCAGCCCCCGCCCGCACGACACGGGCCTGGTCACGCTGTGCACCCAGCACCAGAGCGAGTTCGAACTGCACGCCCGCGCCATCCTGGGCCTGCCCGTGGACACCAGCCTGCGCAACCCCGGCGCCAGTGCCGTGATCTATGGCGGCATGGAAGCCCAAGGCATTGTGTTTGACGGCGTGGATGAAGCCCTGCGCGTGCCCGGCACCGACCTGCGCCTGTTCGGCAAGCCCGAGAGCTTTGCCAAGCGCCGCATGGGCGTGGCCCTGGCGCGTGCGGCCGACGTGGATGCGGCCCGCACCAACGCCAAGCTGGCGGCCAGCAAGGTCAAGCCACGCAAGGCTTGATGCTGCGTTTTAAGTGAAATTGGCCGCTAGCGCTTATTCAGAAAGCGCTGGCAGCTATCATTTTGGGTATGACGGGTGGGCGCAGCGTCACCCGACGCCACGCTTCAGCCCTACTCCCGAATCTGCCGCCCCGTCAGCTTCAGGAACAAGTCCTCCAGGTTGGCGGGCCGGTGCAGCGTGCGCAGGTGCCCGTGCTGCCCCAGCGCTTGCAACAGCGGCTGTGCGTTCTGCGTGTAGAAGAACACCGTCTCGCCGCTGATCTCCACGCGGGCAGCCAGGGCACGCAGGTTCGCATCCTCGGCCAGCGCCACGGCGCCCACACCAAAGACTTCCACCACATCGCTTTCCAGGTGCTGGGCGATCAGCTCGCGCGGCTTGCCTTCGGCGATTTTCTTGCCATGGTCCAGCACCAGCAGACGCGAGCACAGGCGCTCGGCCTCGTCCATGAAGTGGGTGGTCAGCAAGATGGAGGTGCCTTGCTGCAGCAGCAGTTGCAGGCGCTCCCACATCAGGTGACGGGCCTGCGGGTCGAGGCCTGTGGTGGGCTCGTCCAGCAGCAGCAGGCGCGGGCGGTTGACGAGGGCACGGGCCAGCGACAGGCGCCGCTTCATCCCGCCCGAGAGTTCACCCGGCTTGGCGTCTGCTTTGTGCGTGAGCGCGGCAAACTCCAGCAGTTGCGGCACGCGCTCGTCCATGGTGTGGCCCTGGATGCCAAAGTAGCGGCCAAACACGCGCAGGTTTTCGGCGCAGGTGAAATCCGGGTCCAGCGTGTCGAACTGCGTGACCACGCCGAGCTGCGCCTTGATGGCGAGTGCGTCGCGCGGCATGTACAGCGGCTCGGTCGCGCCCTCGGGGTAGAACAGCACGTCGCCACTGTCGGGCGCCGTGAGGCCCAGGCACATGCGGATGGTGGTGGTCTTGCCCGCCCCGTTGGGGCCGATGACGCCAAGGCATTCGCCGGGTGCGATGGCAAAAGACACATCGTTCACCACCGTGGCATCGCCATAGTGCTTGTACAGGTTCTGGACGGCAAAGAGTTCGCTCATGCCGCCATTGTGGCGGCATTGGGGCAGCGGGGGCTCAGAGCTTGAAGCGAAATTGGCCTCTAGCACTTATTTGATAAGCGCTGGAAGCTATCGAAAATATAGCGTTTTGGATAGCGCGACTGCTCAGCGGGCCGCCAGCAGCTGCCCCCGGCCTGCGGCTTTGGCGGCATACAGAGCGGTATCGGCCCGGGCCATGAGCGGGGTCAGTGCGTCGTCCTGGGGCGTCAGCACGGCCATGCCAGCGCTGTAGTTGAGCGCAAAGCCCAGCTCCGGCACGCTGCACTCGGCCAGCCGCTTGCGCAGGCGCCGGTCAAACGAGGTGCCTGCCGGGGCGCTGTTGTGCAGCAGCAGCACGCCAAACTCTTCACCGCCCAGGCGGCCCACCATGTCGCCGCTGCGGTGGCACTCTTGAAGCAGGCGACCAAACAGTTGCAGGGCGCGGTCACCGGTTTCGTGGCCCAGGGTGTCGTTGATTTGCTTGAAGTGGTCGATGTCCAGCATCAGCGCCGTCAGGGGCAGGCGGTGGCGCTGTGCGTGCGAGATCATGGCGGCCCCTTGCGCGGCAAACGAGCGGCGGTTGGCCAGCCCGGTCAGCCCGTCGGTCATGGCCAGGTCGCGCAGCTTGCGCTCGGCCTCGGCATGCCAGGCCACCAGGATGGCGACGGTGCCCAGCACCAGGCTGATGTTGGTGGCCACGGCGGCCCCCAGGTTGACGGGGTGGGGCGTGCGAAAGCTGGGGTACTGGTCGGTGAACGCGCCCAGCACGCCTCGCGCCAGCGTGAAGCCCGCCGAAGTGAGCAGGCACAGCATGAGCAGGCGGCGCCAGCGCGCATCGGCCGGCGTGGTGGGTGCTGCCGGGTAGAGCGTGGCACGGGCCACGATGAGCAAAATTGCAGCCATCAAAAAGTTGGCCCAGCCCACGCGAAAGGCGTAGTGCCCAAAGCCGAGGGCATAGCCCAGCGGCATCAGGCACACCAGCGCCAGCAGCGTGCGCTTGAAGGGGCGCGCGCCCAGCCATTCGCGCAGCGCCCGGTACAGCAGCCACTGTGCCCAGGCGTTGCAGGCCATCGACAGGGTGGACAGGGCTTGGTCCCACAGGGTGGACGAGGCAATGATGGCGGCCCACGCCAGGGCCTGCAGCAGCATGCTGGCCTGCACGTTGCGCGCAGCCTGGCTCACGTCGCGGCCCATGACGAGCGGCAGCGCCGCCGAGATGGCGAACAGGTTGGCCGCCATCACGGCCATCAGCGTGAGAAAGTCCAGGGTCATTGAAAAGTCAGCAGGCCCGCCACCTAGGAGCCTGTTGGACTTGGAAATCGTCGGCTGCAAATCGACCGCAGCGGTCCATTTTTCACCGTCTTTTTGCCCCATAGCTCGGCTATGGGACTGCAAATTCGGCAAAAACTGTCCTCGCTGGGGCCGATTTTGATGAAACCCACGGTTTTCGCTATCGACGCTCCAAGTCCAACAGGCTCCTAGGCGTTGTGGGCCCGTGGGCAGTGGTCAAAACCGCCAGCGCGGAGTGGCGCGTGCGGCTTTTTGAAACGGGGCAGAGCTTACTGGAAAGCCACTTCCGCAAAGCTGCGCAGCTTGCGGCTGTGCAGGCGGGCCATGCCTTCGGCGCGCAGTGTCTCCAGTGCGCGGATGCCGATGCGCAGGTGCTGGTCTACGCGCTCACGGTAGAAGTGGTTGGCCATGCCGGGCAGCTTGATTTCGCCGTGCAGGGGCTTGTCGCTCACGCACAGCAGGGTGCCGTAGGGCACGCGAAAACGGAAGCCGTTGGCGGCGATGGTGGCGCTTTCCATGTCCAGCGCCACGGCGCGGCTTTGGCTGAAGCGGCGTTGGGGCTGGTTGTCGGGCAGCAGCTCCCAGTTGCGGTTGTCGGTGCTGGCGACGGTGCCGGTGCGCATGATGCGCTTGAGGTCGGCGCCGGTCACACCGGTCACGTCTTCCACCGCGGATTCAAGGGCGAGCTGGATCTCGGCCAGGGCGGGGATGGGCACCCACAGCGGCAGTTCTTCGTCCAGCACGTGGTCTTCGCGCACATAGCCGTGGGCCAGCACGTAGTCGCCCAGCTGCTGGCTGTTGCGCAGGCCTGCGCAGTGGCCCAGCATGATCCAGGCGTGCGGGCGCAGCACGGCGATGTGGTCGGTGATGTTCTTGGCGTTGGCCGGGCCCACGCCGATGTTGACCATGGTGATGCCGCTGTGGTCGGCGCGCACCAGGTGGTAGGCGGGCATTTGCGGCAGGCGTGGGGGCGGGGCGCCCAGCTCGTCACCGGGCTCGGCGGCCAGGCCGGTGCGGCGGGTAACCACGTTGCCGGGCTCGATGAAGGCGATGTATTCGCTATCGGGCTTGGCCATCTCTTCATGGCCCAGGCGCACGAATTCGTCGATGTAGAACTGGTAGTTGGTGAACAGCACAAAGTTCTGGAAGGCGCGCGGCGAGGTGCCGGTGTAGTGGCGCAGGCGGTGCAGCGAGTAGTCCACGCGCGGCGCGGTGAACAGCGACAGGGGCTGCGCCTCGCCGGGCTTGGGCTCCCAGGTGCCGTTGGCAATACCGTCGTCCATGGCGGCCAGGTCGGGCAGGTCGAACACGTCGCGCATCAGGGTGCGGCGCTCGGCGCTCATCTGGCCTTCGACATGGTCGTGCTCGCTGAACGAGAAGTGCACGGGGATGGGCTGGTGGCTGGTGCCCACTTCCAACTCCACGCCATGGTTTTGCAGCAGCAGCTGGAATTGCTCCAGGTAGTACTCGTGGTACAGGTCGGGGCGGGTCAGCGTGGTCTCAAAGCGGCCGGGGCCGGCCACAAAGCCGTAGGCCAGGTGGGCGATGTCAGGGTTGGGCTTGGCGCGCGAGACGGTGTCGGTCTGGATGCGCACATAGGGGTAGCAGGCGCGCACGTGGCCGGGCAGGGTCTCGCCCGCGACAAAGCGCTGCATGCTGGCGCGCAGCAGGTCGATCTGGTGGTTGTAGATGTGGTGCACCTGCGCCAGAGCCGAGGCGGCCGTCGTGTGGCGGGTGGGGGCGATGAAGTCGGAGGATGTGGGGGCCATGGCGCTATTGTCCACAAGTCCGCTGGCGCGGGGCCGGGCTGGAGTATCGTGCCTGTCATGGGGTGTCCAAGGAAGGGTGTGGTCGTGGGGATGCAGGATTTACAAGGCTTTTATGCCGCACTGGCGGTGCTGGCCAGCGCGCTGGGGTGTGGCTTGCTGATGGGCATTGAGCGTGAGCGCCGCAAGGGCAGCGGGCCGCACCGGGCGCTGGCGGGGGTGCGCTCGTTCACGCTGGTCAGTCTGGCCGGGGCGGTGGCGGCGCTGTCGGGCTCGGTGGTGCTGCTGGGGGTGGGCGCCACCTTTGTGGCGGCGCTGGGCGTGGTGGCCTATGTGCGCGATCGCTCGGAAGACCCCGGTGTGGCCACCGAGATTGCCTTGCTGATGGCCTACCTGATTGGCGTGCTGTGCGCCAGCAACCGCTTGCTGGGGGCCGCGCTGGCCGTGACGGTGACGGGGATCTTGGCGCTGCGCGGGCCGCTGCATGAGTTTTCAAACCACTGGCTGCAGCCCGGCGAGGTGCGCAGCGGCCTGGTGCTGGCGGCGCTGGCGCTGCTGGTGTTTCCGCTGGTGCCCAACCAGCCGCTGCTGCAGGACCTGCTCAATCCGCAGGTGGTGCTGCGGCTGGTGATCGTGCTGTTGCTCATCCAGTCGCTGGCCCATGTGGCGCGGCGGCTGATGCAGGCACGCCAGGCCGTGGCGCTGTCGGCGCTGGCGTCGGGCTTTGTCTCCAGCACCGCCACTATTGCCAGCCTGGGCATGGAGGTGCGCGCAGGCAAGTCCAGCGCCCGTGCACAGGCCAGCGGCGCGGTGCTGTCGTGCGTGGCCACCATGCTGCATGTGCTGGTGGTGGCCGCCACGGTGCAGCCGCAGTGGCTGCCGCGCCTGGCGCTGCCAGCGCTGGCCGGGGGCTTGGTGGCTGGTGCCTGGGGGCTGTGGCTGCTGCGGGGGGCGGGCGAGCAGACGGCCCCCTCTGCCGCCCTGGCCGCCGACGCTCCCATGTTCAAACTGCGCGATGTGGTGCTGATCACCTTGCTGCTGACGGGCATCCAGGTGGGCGTGCGCTGGCTGGACCGCACCCAGGGCGATGCAGGCATGCTGGCCGGAGCCCTGCTGGCCGGGCTGGCCGATGTGCACGCGGCCGCCGCGGCAGTGCTGATGCATGCCTTGCCGGGGCAGCCTGCTGCCCTGGGCGTGGAGCACGCCCTGATGGCCGCGCTGCTGGTGCATGCCGTGAGCAAAAGCGGGGTTGCCTGGGTGAGCGGTGGGGGCGCTTATGCCGCCACCGTGGCCCCGGGTGTGCTGGCCAACACGGTGGCATTTATCGGCGTGCTGGCGTTGCTCTGAACACGTTAGAAAGGTTCTTGGAGGCACGGGCCGGATAATCCATCCCATGACCTCCAAAGAAAACCAAGCCAGCACGGACTTCAGCACGCTGGCGCTGAGCCCCACGACGCTGGCCAACCTGCAGCAGCTGGGCTACACCACGATGACCCCCATCCAGGCGGCCAGCCTGCCGCCCGCGCTGCTGGGCAAAGACCTGATCGCCCAGGCCAGCACGGGCAGCGGCAAGACCGCCGCGTTTGCCCTGGCCCTGCTGGCCAACCTCAACCCCCGCCGCTTTGCCGTGCAGGCCCTGGTGCTGTGCCCTACGCGCGAGCTGGCCGACCAGGTGACCACCGAAATCCGCCGCCTGGCGCGGGCCGAAGAAAACATCAAGGTCGTAACCCTGTGCGGCGGCGTGCCGCTGCGCGGGCAGATGCTGAGCCTGGAGCACGGCGCGCACATCGTGGTGGGCACGCCCGGCCGCGTGATGGATCACCTGGAGCGCCAGCACCTGACCCTGGAAGCCCTGAACACCTTGGTGCTGGACGAAGCTGACCGCATGCTGGACATGGGCTTCTTCGACGACATCGTGACCGTGGCGCGCCAGTGCCCCAAAGAGCGGCAAACCCTGCTGTTCTCGGCCACCTACCCCGAAGGCATTGCCAAGCTCAGCGCCCAGTTCATGAAGCAGCCCGTGCAGATCACGGTGCAGGCCCAGCATGCCGAGGGCAAGATCGAGCAGCGCTGGTACGAGGTGAAGAACAGCGAGCGGCTGCATGTGGTGTCGCAGTTGCTCAACCACTTCCGTCCCGAATCATCGATTGCGTTTTGCAACACCAAGCAGCAGTGCCGCGACCTGGTGGGCGTGCTGCAAGCCCAGGGCTTCAGCGCGCTGGCGCTGTACGGCGAGCTGGAACAGCGCGAGCGCGACCAGGTGTTGGTGCAGTTTGCCAACCGCAGCTGCTCGGTGCTGGTGGCCACCGATGTGGCCGCACGGGGCCTCGATATTGCCAACCTGGCTGCCGTCATCAATGTGGACGTGACGCCCGACCCCGAAGTCCACATCCACCGCATTGGCCGCACCGGCCGGGGCGATGCCCAGGGCCTGGCGCTGAACCTGTCGAGCATGGATGAGATGGGTTATGTGGGCAAGATCGAGGTGCTGCAAGGCCGCGAATCCACCTGGTTTGCACTGGCCGACCTCAAGCCCACAGGCGACGGCCCGTTGCAGCCGCCCATGGCCACCATCCAGATCGTGGGTGGCCGCAAGGAAAAGATCCGCGCGGGTGATGTGCTGGGCGCGCTGACCGGCGACCTGGGCTACACCCGCGAGCAGGTGGGCAAGATCAACGTGAATGACTTTTCTACCTACGTGGCGGTGGACCGGGCGATTGCCGCCCAAGTGGCCGCGCGCTTGAACAGCGGACGGGTCAAGGGCAAGAGCGTGAAGGCGCGGTTGATCGAAGACTGCTGATTGGCCTGCGTTGGGGCCGGGTAGGCGTGGCGTGCCTTGGGAGGGCGTCGCATGCATACGACAGGTTACGGTTTTTGCGGCTTGTGGTCTTTGCCGGTGGTGTCTAGAGTGCGTGAAATTTCGGGTTAACAATGATTGACATTCGCAAGAATGTGTATCGTCGACCTTTTCGCCTATTTCCATCGCCATGAACACCTTGCCTTCTGCCGTGCCATTTGCTGCGCCCGTTTCCCATCCGCGCCGTGTGTTTTTATCGCGAGGGCTGGTGGGGGCCGCTGCGGTGGCCGCTCCGGTGTTGGGGCAGGCCCAAAATGGCCCGGTGCGGCTGGTGGTGTCTTACCCGGCGGGCGGTGGTGCCGACCTGATGGCACGCCTCATTGCCCCCCACTTTTCAGCGGCCCTGGGCAGCACGGTCGAGGTGGAGAACATGCCCGGCGACAGCGGGCAAAAGGCGGCACTGCACGTGGCCAAGGCGGCACCCAACGGTCGCACCTTGCTGCTCGATGCGTCGTCCTTCTCGGTCAATCCATCGCTGTTTGCCCAGCTGCCTTACGACTCTGATACGGCTTTCTCGGTGTTGGGCGTGTTGGCGGTGTTCCCCAACGTGCTGGTGTGCCACCCGGCCTTTGAAGCCAAAACCGTGGCCGATCTGGTCCGCATGGCCAAGACCAAGCCTGACCAGATTGCATTTGCCTCGTCGGGCAATGGCTCGGCCCAGCACTTGGCTGGCGCGCTGTTTGAAGACCTGACGCAGATTTCCCTGAAACATGTGCCCTACAAGGGCGGTGGCCCGGCCATGGCCGATGTGGCTGCGGGAAAGGTGCCGCTGTTTTTTGCCAATGTGGCCTCATCGCGCGAGCAGCTGCAGTCGGGCAAGCTGCGGGCGCTGGCTGTCACATCGCGCCGCCGCACCAAGGTGCTGCCGCAGGTGCCGTCCATGGCGGAAGCGGGTGTGCCCAATTACGAAGTGCAGGAATGGAACCCTGTGCTGGCGCAGGCGGGTTTGCCCAAGGAAGAACGCCAGCGCTTGTTCGATGCGCTGAACAAGGCCTTGAAGGTGCCCGAGGTGGTATCGAAGGTGCAGGCCCTTGGGGGTGAGGTGTTTCCGAACGCCACCGATGGTTTGGCGGCGGGCTTCATCAAGACACAGCAAGTGCAGTGGCGCCGGGTGATCACGGCCCGCAAGATCCAAGCGGGGTGAGTGCTTTAGGAACCCTCTGCTCGAATCGAGCGGAAAGTGTGCGCCGCAGACCGCCCGAGACCGCAGATGCACACGGCACGGCGATTTGTGCGGAGGTTCCCTGGGCATTGCGAGGGCTGTTTTGGGCTGCGGTGCCCGGGCAGATGTCGAATGGATGCCGTGGGGGGCTGGCCAGGGGGGCTTGCGGCGTGACCAAGCCTGCGGCGAGGTAGAGGCGACTTACTGGAGTCGGAAGCGTGCCACCACTGCGATGAGCCGCCCCGCCTGATCGCGCAGTGACTCTGACGCCGCAGCGGATTGCTCCACCAGCGCTGCGTTTTGCTGCGTCATGCCATCGAGCTGCGAGATGGCGGTGTTGACCTCGCCCACGCTTTGGCTTTGCTCTTTGATGGTGCTGGCGATCTCGCCGATCAGGTGGCTGACCCGCTGCACCGAGTCCACCACCTTGTCCATGGTCTGGCCCGCCTCGCCCACGAGCCGGGCTCCGCCCTCGACCTCGTCCACCGAACTCACGATCAATTGCTTGATCTCGCGGGCTGCTTGCGCGCTGCGTTGCGCCAACGTGCGCACCTCGGTGGCCACCACCGCAAAGCCACGGCCTTGTTCGCCCGCCCGTGCGGCTTCCACCGCCGCGTTGAGAGCCAGGATGTTGGTCTGGAAGGCAATGCTGTCGATGACGCCGATGATGTCGCCGATCTTGCGCGAAGAGGTCTGAATGCCGTCCATGGTGTGGATCACTCGCGCAACCACTTGGCCGCCCGCCAATGCCACGTCGGACGCTGCCGATGCCAGCTGGTGTGCTTGTTGTGCGGATGCCGAGCTCTGGCGCACGGTATCGGTCACCTGTTGCAAAGCAGCCGAGGTTTGTTCGATGCTGGCTGCGGCAGCTTCGGTGCGCACCGATAGATCCTGGCCACCACTGCTGACTTCCTGGCTAGCGATGGAAATGCTGTCAGCACTGCGCCTTACGTCGCTGACGGAGGCATGAAGGGCCCCTTGCATGCGTCCCAGTGCGCGCAGCAAATCGCCCAGCTCATCCCCTCTCGCGGAGCGAAGTTCGCCTGTCAGGTCACCGTCTGCAATGCGGTCCGCGGTTTTCGCCGCAAAGCCCAGGGGCACAGTCAGCGAGCGCGTGAGAAACCAGCCCACGGCAGCCCCCGTGGCCAGCATCCCCGCCATCATGAGCCATATGCCCCAAAGCACCGTGCGGTAGCTTTGCTCTCCTGCCACATTGGCCTCCCGCGCCCCTTCATCGTTCACAGCACTGAGCTTGCCGATGGCGTCGGTGGTCGCGCGAAAGGCTACACGCGAGTCACCGCGCAGGTAGGCGGTAGCCTCATCCGTCTTGGCATCGCGCAGCAGGGCCAGCAGCTTGCTCTGCGTTTCCTTGTACCGATCCACGGTGACTTTGAACACGTTGAAGAGCTGCTTCTCCTCCCCTTCGGAGAGGGTGTCGGCATAGGCTTCGAGCAGTTTGGGCACCAGGGTCCACTGCTTGTCGATGCGCGCGCTTTCGTCCTGGATGGTCTTGGCGTCGCCCCCCAGAATCATTTGCAGTTCGGCCCGCCGCATCTGGTTCAGTGCCTCGTTCAGGCCCGCGAGCTGTTGGGTGCTTGGCAGCCAGTTCGTGGCCAGATCGACCACCGTCCCATGCACACGGTTGACTCTGTGCACCGCAAACAATCCCATGGCCAACACCAGTAACAGCAAGAGGCCAAAGCCCAGGCCCAGACGCAAACCGACTCGCAGATTCGACAGAGACATCGTCATCTCCTCTAGGGGTGAGCTGAGGCATGGGGATGCCCTGGATGGGCCCATCGCCGCGTTGCTGTTGCAAATGGTAACGCAGAGGCAGCGAATCAGGGCCTCTGTTTTCTTCAGGCAGCCTGGAAGACGGGGCACTTACCCAGGGCCGGGCGATCGCCGCGTGACGCTGCGAGATCGTCAACAGCCTTCTTGGAGGGGGTTCTTCGCATCGCACGCCAAGCCGTGCACTGGGAAATGTGAACAGATATTCACATTTTTGCCATGCATTGGACACGCCAAGGCCTTACACTGAAAGTCCTCTATAGGACTATATCTTTCAGCCATGCCGACACTCCCCACCATGCCCACGCAGGGCTTGGCCCGCTATGCCGCCCTGGCCGATGTGCTGCGCCAGCGCATCGTGCGGGGCGAATGGCAGCCCGGCACGGCCTTGCCTGCCGAGCAAGTGCTGGCGCACGACCATTCGGTGGCGCTAGGCACCATTCGCCGCGCGTTGCAGCTGTTGACTGAGCAGAGCCTGATCGAGCGGGTGCACGGGCGCGGCACGTTTGTGCGCTCGGGCATCCCGGGCGCTTCCATGCTCCGCTTCTTTCGGTTTGGCGACGAGTGGGATACTGCCGTCCCTGCATCGGCCGCCTCTGCAGGGCAAGCCCCGCAGTCGCGCATCCTGTCCAAGCAGCGTGTGGCGGCCCCCGCCGAGGTGTCCCGCGCGCTGGGTCTGTCCGCCGGGGCGCCTGTGCTGCGGCTGGAGCGCCTGCGGTTGCTTGCGCAGCAGCCGCGCTTGCTGGAGCACATCTGGCTGCCATGCGAGTTGTTTGCGGCGCTGGAGCATGACGATGCGGGCCAGTGGGAGCCCTTGCTGTACCCCCTGTTTGCCCAGCGCTGCGATGTGCACGTGCACCGCGCTTCTGACGACATCGGCTTTGGCGCCTTGCCCACCGATGTGGCGGCCCACCTGGCGCTGCCGCCGGGCTACCCCTGCGCCGTGGTGCGCCGCAAAGCCTTCAACCTGGCGGGGCGCTGCGTGGAGTGGCGCACCACCTGGGGCGATGCCAACGCCTTTCACTACACCGTGCACCTGACTTGACCCGGCCTGAGCACGCAGCGCCGGCCCCGGCTGGGGTGGCCTGCTGCCGGGGTTGTGCCCAGGTCCTGTGCCGGGCATCTCCTGATTTTTACTGAGCGAAAGAGAGGACCTCTCATGACACAAGCAACCCGCCTGTCCGCGCGCACGCCGCTGTCGCGCCGCACCCTGTTGGTGGCGTCGGCCGCTGCCGCCGTGGCAGTCCCCTGGCGCCTTGCCACGGCAGCCCCCATTGCCGGTGGCAAGACGATCACCCTGGTGGTGTCGTACCCCGCTGGCGGCGGTGCCGACCTGATGGCCCGCATCATCGCCCCCCGCCTGGGCGAGGCGCTGGGCCAGAACGTGGTGGTGGACAACAAGCCCGGCGCCAGTGGCCAACTGGCCGCATCGGCCGTGGCACGCGCCACCCCGGATGGCGCCACGCTGCTGCTGGACGCGTCCTCGTTTGCCGTCAACCCATCGCTGTACCCCAAGCTGCCTTACGACAGCAACAAAGCCTTTGTGCCGCTGGCCGTGCTGGCCACCTTCCCCAACGTGCTGGTGTGCCACCCCGGGTTTGGCGTCACCTCGGTCAAAGAGGTGATTGCCCGCGCCAAGGCCAAGCCGGACGACGTGGCCTACGCCTCGTCGGGCAATGGCTCGGCGCAGCACCTGGCGGGGGCGTTGTTTGAAGAGCGCACCGGCGTGCGGCTGTCGCACATCCCCTACCGTGGCGGCGGCCCGGCCATGAACGACGTGATGGGCGGGCAGGTGCCACTGTTCTTCGCCAACGTGGCGTCGTCGCTGGGCCACATCCAGTCGGGCAAGCTGCGGGCCTTGGCGGTCACGGCGCCGGTGCGTGCGCGCTCGCTGCCCGATGTGCCCACCATGGCCGAAGCCGGGGTGCCCAACTACGAGGTGCTGGAGTGGAACCCGGTGCTGGCGCCCGCAGGCATTGCAGCAGACACCCGCGCCCAACTGGTGGCCGCCATCCGCAAGGCGCTGGCCGATCCGGAAGTGCTGGGCCGCATCCGCGCCTTGGGGGGCGATGCCTTTGCCGACCCCACCCAGGCCAGCGCGGGCAAGTTCATCCTGGCCCAGCAGGCGCAGTGGGGCAAGGTCATCCGCGAACGCAAGATCGTGGTGGGCTGACCGATGTCTCAGTTGCAAGCGTCTCAGACTTCATCTTCCGCCTTGTCGGCCGATGCAGGCTGGGACTGCCATGTGCATGTGTTTGATGCCAGCGCGCCAGTGCAGGGCGGCCACTACCAGCCCGCCCACCAGCCTCTGGAGCGCATAGAGGCGCAGGCCCATGCCCTGGGTGTTGGCCATCTGGTGCTGGTGCAGCCCAGCGTGTACGGCACCGACAACGGCGTGTTGCTGCAAGCGCTGGCGCGCGAGAGCGGCCGCCACCGGGGAGTGGTGGTGGTCGATGTGGACGTGACCGATGCCGAGCTGCAAACCATGCACGCCCTGGGTGTGCGGGGGGTGCGCTTTAACCTCGTCTCGCCCGTGGGCAATGGACCCGAGGCCCTGCGCGCGCTCGGCCCCCGGTTGCGGGCGCTGGGCTGGCATGTGCAGTGGTACGCGGGGCCGCAGCATTTGGCCCAGATTGCCGCCCTGCAGGCCGAATGCGCGCTGCCCTGCGTGCTGGACCACCTGGCGGGCATGCATGCGCAGTTGCCCGTGCACGACGCTGCCTGGCAAGACCTGGCGCGGCTGGCCGATGCGGGGGCGTGGATCAAGCTGTCTGGCTGGTACCGGCTGCAGGCCACGGCGCCTTACGACACGCTGCACGCGGCCACAGAGCGCGTGGCTGGGCTGTTTGGCCCGCGCATGGTGTTGGGCTCTGATTGGCCGCACACCTCTTTTGCGCCGGACGACATGCCCGCTTATGCCTCGGTGTGGACGCCGGTAGCGGCGGCGCTGGGTGCAGCGCGCGCGCAGCAGGTGTTGCAAGCGGGCGCGCAGCTTTACGCCTGACAGCACAAAGCACAGACGTGTAGACGTGTGCGTTTGGGAAAACCGTTCACGCTGAGCCCCTCGGCGGGGCTGTGTGAACGGCACAATGGCGCGGTTTTGATCTTCAAGGAAAGAGGCCGCTTTTGATCGCAGTATTGCAACGCGTGCGCGAGGCCCGCGTCGAAGTCGACAGCCAAGTGGTGGGCGCCATTGGCCCTGGCCTGCTGGTGTTGGTGTGCGCCGAACGCGGCGACACCGATGCCGAGGCCGACAAGCTGCTGGCCAAGGTGCTCAAGCTGCGCATCTTCAGCGACGCTGCGGGCAAAATGAACCAGAGCGTGCAAGACACAGCGGGTGGCCTGCTGCTGGTCAGCCAGTTCACCCTGGCGGCCGACACCACCGGCGGCAACCGCCCCAGCTTCACCCAGGCAGCCGCACCCGACGAGGGGCGCAGGCTGTATGACTACCTGGTGGCCCAGGCCCGCAAGGTGCACCCCGATGTCGCCACCGGCCAGTTCGCCGCCGACATGCAGGTGCATCTGGTCAACGATGGGCCGGTGACGATACCGATGCGGATGGCGCCAACGGTAGCTGTCTAGAGGTGTTTGGTATCAAATTGATAGCTGCTAGCGCTTGTTGGATAAGCGCTAGGGCCTGATTTGGTATGAAGAAAAGGCTATTGCCGCCAGAAAAACAACCCTGCCATCACCAGCCCGGTGATCACAATGCCCGCGCGCAGCCAGGGCGCCGGAATGCGCCGCGCCACGCGGGCGCCGCCCCAGCCGCCTGCGGTGGCCGCGGCCATCATCATCAGCGCCTGCGGCCACTGCACCACGCCGCCTGCGGCATAAATGGCCACGGCAATGGCGGTGAGCAGGGCAGATACCCAGTTTTTGAGGCCATTCATCGCGTTGAGCTGGGTTTGCCCCAGCAGTCCAAACAGAGCCAGCAGCAAAATGCCCAGGCCCCCGTTGAAGTAGCCGCCGTACAGCGCCACGGTCAGCACACCCACGGTGGCTTTGGTGGTCGACGGGTGCCCCCCGGCCAGCCGGGCGCGCAGCCGGGGGCCAAAGGCAAACAGCGCCGTGGCGGCCAGCAGCAGCCAGGGCACGACGCTGCGAAAGGTGGTGTCGGGGGTAACGAGCAACAAGGCGGCACCGGCGGCACCGCCGATGAGCGAAAGCACCACCAGCAGGCGCATGGACAGCCCCGGTGGCGGCGCGGTGTCCTCCCTGAATCCCCAGGCCCCGGCGATGTAGCCGGGCAGCAGGGCCACCGTGCCCGTGGCGTTGGCCATGACGGGCGGAACGCCGGTGAACACCAAGGCGGGCAGGGTCAAAAAGCTGCCGCCCCCGGCCACGGCATTGAGGGCCCCGGCCACAAAGGCTGCGGCCAGCAGCAAAGCGCTGTCGAACATGTCTCCTCCAGATTCAGGATGTGCAGCCGCTGCTTTGGCGGCTTGCTTCGATCTTAGGAGGACTGCGGGGGCTTCTGCTGCTGGCCCTGCGCTGGGCGAAGTTAAGGTGCTTTGCTTAAAAGTCGCAAATAGCTCTGGGTGGCCCTGGATGACCCAGGCGCGGCGAGCTCAAGGCCAGGTGGGATGCGCTTTACACGCGCTGCTTGCCCAGTTTGCGGCTGAGGGTGCGCCGGTGCATGCCCAGGCGGCGCGCGGCTTCGGAGATGTTGAAGTCGCTCTCGGCCAGCACTTCGTGGATGCGCTCCCACTCCAGCGTTTTGATGGAGCTGGAGCGGTTGGTGAGTTCGACCTCGGGGTTGCCCTCTTGCAGGGCAAAGGCGGCCTCGATGTCGTCGGTGTTGGAGGGCTTGGCCAGGTAGTGGCCCGCGCCGAGCTTGATCGCCTCGACCGCCGTGGCAATGCTGGCGAAGCCGGTGAGCACGACGATGCGCATCTTGGCGCTGTGCTCGTGCAGCTTGCGCACACAGGCCAGGCCCGTGGCTTCGCCTTTGAGTTTGAGGTCCACCACGGCGTACTGGGGCACATGCTCGGTCAGCAGCTCTTCCATCCGCGCCATGCCATCGGCGTGCAGCACCCGGTAGCCGCGCCGCTCAAACGAGCGTGCCAGGGTGCGTGCGAAGGCGTCGTCGTCTTCCACGATCAGCAGCAAGCGTTCAGTGTCCATGGTCCTCGGGGGCGGTGGCTTGCAGGGTGATGGCGGGCAGCGATAGCGTGATGGTGACCTCGGCGCCGCCGCCTGGCCGGTTGTGTGCCACCACACTGCCGCCCAGCGTGCGCGCCACGTTCATCGACAGGAACAGGCCCAAGCCGCCACCGGGGCGCCCTTTGGTGGACTGGTAGGGCGTTCCGAGGTGCGTGAGCACGTCGGTGGTGAAGCCCGGACCCCGGTCGGTGACCACGATTCGCAACGCATCGGCATCGCGCTGTGCCTGCAAGCTCACCCAGTGCGGCGATGCGTCTCGCGCATTGTCCAGCACATTGAAGACCATTTGCTCGAGCGTGACATCGGCCACCATGGGGCTGTCGTCTTCGATGAGGTTGTCGTACACGAACTCTTGCACCGACCGGGTGGTGCGCCAGTCCTGCACCAGGGTGTCCAGAAACTGGCGCACGGTGGTCTGGCTGGAGAGCTCGCCCCGTGTCTCGCCCGCTGAAAGCAGGATGCCGCTGACGATGGTTTTACAGCGTTTGACCTGGGCTTCCATCTCCGCAATGTCTTCTTGCAGCGTAGCGTCGGAGGCCAGTGCGGGGACGCGTTTCCAGTCGCCCAGGATCACGGCCAGGGTGGCCAGGGGCGTGCCCAATTCGTGCGCGGCGCCAGAGGCGAGCAGCCCCATGCGCACGATGTGTTCTTCTTCCGCCGCACGCTGGCGCACGGCGGCCAGCCGCGCATCGCGTCGGCGCAGGTTGTGGCTGATGCGGGTGATGAAGATCACGACCAGGATGGCGTTGAGCATGAAGCACACCAGCAGGCCCAGTACATAGGGGCTGGCCCAGCCGTCGTGCACATTGGTGGCCAGCGGCAGGGGTTGGCTGTGCTGTGAAAGCAGCATGACGCAGGCCGATGCCACGACCACGATGGACCAGATGTAGCCCCCGCGCAGCAGCATGGCCCCCACGGCAATCTGCAGCAGGTACAGGAAGACAAACGGGTTGCCGATGCCGCCGCTCAGGTACAGCTGGGCGGTGAGCGCGCCCACGTCCACCAGCAGGGCAATGAACAGCTCCACGTCGTGCACGCTGCGCCGGGTGCGCCAGCGCAGCAGGCTGAGCACGTTGAACACCACCATGCCCGCCACGATGGACAGCATGGCCTGCAAGGGCAGGGGCATGCCCAGGCTGTAGTAGGTGGCCTCGATGGTGAGCAACTGGCCCACCACCGCAATCCAGCGCAGTTGGATGAGCTGGTGCAGGTTTCTCAGCCCTGCGGAGGCGTTGGCCGAACGGGCCTTGCTCTGGGGCTGCGCGTGTGGCGGTGTGTGGGGGGCGTTAGTGCTGCTGGTCATGGGCGGGGTTGGGTGCGTGGGCCGCGCGCAGCCGACGCTCGTAGCGTGCCACAACCACGGCCGCCCCCACCACCATGAGTGCCAATCCAAACCAGGTCAGCGCATACACCAGGTGGCTGTTGGGGAAGCGCACCACCGTGAGGCCGGGGCGTGGCCAGGGGCCTGCCATGTCGGCGGGCAGGTCGGCCGCTGTAGATCCCAGGCGTGAAGGCAGACCGGCATCGACAAAGAAGGGGGCCGCCTGACCAAGCTGCTGCGCTTGGGCAATGGCAGCCACATCGCGCGAGTGCCAGCGTTGCTGGGCAGGGTCGTTGCTGCGCAAGAAGCCGCCGCCGGGCTCGCTCAGGCGCAGCAGCCCCACCACCGTGGCAGGGGGCTCGTCGGTGGTTGCAGCAGGGGATGCCTGCGGGGCTTGCCACTGCGCGCGCTGGTCTTGCGGCACAAACCCGCGGTTGACCAGCACTTGCACCCCGTCGGCCATCTGCAAAGGGGTCAGCACCCAGTAACCCGCTCCCAGGGCGGTGGTGGCCTGGGTCAGCACCGTTTTGTGGGCCAGCCACTGGCCTTGCAGGCGCACGGCCTGGTATTCGTGGCTGGCGGCGTTCAGCTGCGGCCACTGGTCGGGGGACGGCAGGGCGCCGGGCGGGGCCTGGATGCGCGCGCTCACGCGTTCGATGAGGTTGAGCTTCCAGGCGCGGCGCTGCACCTGCCACACCCCCAGGGAAATGAAGCCCACAAAAAGGGCGATGCCCACCAAAGTGAGCATCGCCAGGGTCGCATGGGAATGCGGGCGCTTGCGGCCCGCTGCGGGTGTGTGCACGGCTGGTGCCGGTCAGGGCGCTGTGCTGTGCGCGCCACCGTGCTCGGCGGCGGGCTGCTGCTGGCCTGCGGCAGGCACTTGTGGGTGCTCGGGCATCATGTTCGCATTCATGTGGAACATGACCCACAGGGTGCCGGTGATGGCAATGGCCACGAACACCACCGTGAAGATGGTGGACAGCAGCGTCCAGCCGCCTTCGACCTTGCCGTTCATGTGCAGGAAGCACACCATGTGCACCAGAATCTGCACCACGGCAAAGCCGCCCAGTACCAGCACGGCGGTGTTGCGGTCGGCAATCACCTTGGACATGACCAGCCAGAAGGGAATGGCGGTGAGGATGATGGACAGCACAAACCCGACCATGTAACCGGAGAAGGTGCTGTGGGGGCCCGCGTCATGGTGGTGATCGTCGTGCCCGTGCGCATCGTGCGCGTGCGTTGCGTGTTGTGCGCTCATTTACAGCACCCCCATCAGGTACACAAAGGTGAATACGCCGATCCAGACCACGTCCAAGAAGTGCCAGAACATGGACAGGCACATCAGGCGGCGGTTGTTCTCGGGGATCAGGCCGTGCTTGTTGATCTGCAGCATCAGCACCACCAGCCAGACCAGGCCGAAGGTGACGTGCAAGCCGTGGGTGCCTACCAGCGTGAAGAAGGCCGACAGGAAGGCGCTGCGCTGAGGGCCAGCGCCCTGGTGGATCAGATGCTGGAACTCGTACAGCTCCAGCCCCAGGAAGCACAGGCCAAACAGGCCCGTGATGCCCAGCCACAGCAGCGTGCCTTTGACGTCGCCCAACTGCTTGCGCAGCATGGCAAAGCCGAAGGTGATGGACGACAGCAGCAGGAAGGCCGTGTTGATGGCCACCAAAGGCAGGTCAAACAGCTGGGCGCCGGTGGGGCCTGCCGCATAGCTGCGGCCCAGCACGCCGTAGGTGGCAAACAGGGCGGCAAAGATGAGGCAGTCGCTCATCAGGTACAGCCAGAAGCCCAGGGCTGTGCCGTTTTCAGGATGGGGCTCGTGCGCGAGGTGGTACTCGCGCGGGGCCAGGGCGCCCGCGGCGCCCGCTTGGATGCGGATATCAGACATGGCGTGCGAGTTGGAGTGTGCGGGCTTCTTCGGTGGCCACCACTTCGGAGGCCGGGATGTAGAAGTCACGCTTGTAGTTGAACGTGTGGATGATCGAAGCCAGCACCACGGCTGCGAACGACACCGCAGCCAGCAGCCACATGTGCCAGATCAGCGCAAAGCCGAACACCAGCGAGAGGCCCGAGATGACCACGCCAGCCCCTGTATTGGCAGGCATGTGGATGGACTGGAAGCCGCTGAGCGGGCGTTGGTAGCCGTGCTTCTTCATGTCCCACCAGGCGTCGATCTCATGCACCACGGGGGTGAAGGCAAAGTTGTAGTTGGGTGGAGGAGACGATGTGGCCCACTCCAGCGTGCGGCCACCCCAGGGGTCGCCCGTCCAGTCGCGCAGTTGCTCGCGCTTGAGGTAGCTCACCACCAGCTGGATCAGGAAACAGCCAATGCCTGCCGCGATCATGGCGGCGCCCAGCGCAGCGATCACGAACCAGATTTGCAGCGACTGGTCTTCAAAGTGGTTGGCGCGGCGGGTGACGCCCATCAGGCCCAGCACATACAGCGGCGTGAACGCCACCCAGAAGCCCACCAGCCACAGCCAGAAGGAGTACACGCCCCAGGTGCGGTCCAGCTTGTAGCCAAACGCCTTGGGGAACCAGTAGTTGATGCCTGCAAACATGGCAAACACCACGCCGCCAATGATCACGTTGTGGAAGTGGGCGATCAGGAACAGGCTGTTGTGCAGCACGAAGTCGGCCGGGGGCACGGCCAGCAGCACGCCGGTCATACCACCGATGGCGAACGTCACCATGAAGGCCACGGTCCACATCATGGGTAGCTCAAAGCGGATGCGGCCCTTGTACATGGTGAACAGCCAGTTGAAGATCTTCGCGCCCGTGGGGATCGAGATGATCATCGTGGTGATGCCGAAGAAGGTGTTCACACTCGCGCCCGAGCCCATGGTGAAGAAGTGGTGCAGCCACACCAGGTACGACAAGATGGTGATACACACCGTGGCGTACACCATGGAGGTGTAGCCAAACAGGCGCTTCTTGCTGAAGGTGGCGACCACTTCGGAGAACACACCGAAGGCGGGCAGCACCAGGATGTACACCTCAGGGTGGCCCCAGATCCAGATCAGGTTCACGTAGAGCATGGGGTTGCCACCCAGCTCGTTGGTGAAGAAGTTGGTGCCGACATAGCGGTCCAGCGACATGAGGACCAGTGCGGCCGTCAGCACCGGGAAGGAGGCCACGATCAGCGCGTTGGTGCACAGGGCGGTCCAGGTGAAGACGGGCATCTTCATCAGGCTCATGCCGGGGGCGCGCATCTTGACGATGGTGACGATCAGGTTGATACCCGAGAGCGTGGTACCCACCCCGGCAATCTGCAGTGCCCAGATGTAGTAGTCCAGCCCCGTGCTGGCGCTTTGCGAGCCCAGGTTGGACAGTGCCAGCCAGCCGGAGGTGGAGAACTCACCCAGGAACAGCGACACCATCACCAGCACGGCGCCAGCGGTGGTCATCCAGAAGCTGAAGTTGTTGAGGAACGGGAAGGACACGTCGCGCGCACCAATCTGCAGCGGCACGAGGTAGTTCATCAGGCCCGTGACCAGCGGCATCGCCACGAAGAAGATCATGATCACGCCGTGGGCGGTGAAGATCTGGTCGTAGTGGTGTGGCGGCAGGTAGCCCATGTTGTCGCCAAAGGCCATGGCCTGTTGCAGGCGCATCATCACGGCGTCGGCAAAGCCGCGCAGCAGCATCACCAGGCCCAGGATCATGTACATGATCCCGATCTTTTTGTGGTCAATGCTGCAGATCCAGTCGCGCCACAGCGGGCCCCACAGGCGGAACTTGGTGATGCCTGCCAGGACGACCAGGCCGCCCAGCACAACGGCAATGAAGGTGGCCAGCACGATAGGCTCGTGCGCCATGGGCACAACGTCCCAGCTCAGGCGGCCCAGCGCCCAGTGGGCGGGAGTTACGGTTTCGGAGGTCATAGCGAGGCTCATTGGCGGATGCTGGCGCCGGAGGTTTGTGCCGGTGCGTTGCGGGTTTCAAGCGCTGCCACCACTTGGGCTGCGTTTTGTGCGTTGCACACGTCCTGGGGCAGGTTCAGGCCTGCTGCGCGCACATAGGCGTCGCCGCCCTGGGCGTCGATGGCCATCATGTGGTGCATGCACATCTTTCCGTCTTCCACGCAGCGGTTGAGCACCTTGTCGTACAGGCCGTCTTCCACCGACGCAAAGCGCTGCACGGGGTCGCGTTCGCTGGGCTTGACGAGGTTCAGGTAGGAGCCCTTGTCCAGGGGCTTGCCCTCGGTCTTGGCTTTTTGCACCCACTGGGCAAAGTCATCGTTGCTCAGGCCGTGGAACTTGAAGGTCATGCCCGAGAAGCCTGCGCCGCTGTAGTGCGACGACATGCCGTTGAACACGCCAGGCTTGTTGATGACGGCGTTCAGCTCGGTCTGCATGCCGGGCATGGCGTAGATCATGCCGGCCAGGTCAGGCACGTAGAACGCGTTCATGGTCGATGTCGCGGTCAGCTTGAACAGGATGGGGCGGTCCACCGGGGCGGCCAGCTCGTTCACGGTGGCAATGCCTTGCTCGGGGTAGAAAAACAGCCATTTCCAGTCCATTGCCACCACTTGCACTTCCAGGGGCTTGACGTTGGCGTCCAGGGGGCGCTGGGCGTCGATGCGGTCCAGGGGACGGTACGGATCAAGCTTGTGGGTGCCGATCCAGGTCAGGGCGCCCAGGGCAATGATGATGAGCAGCGGCACCGTCCAGATCACCAGCTCCAGCGTGGTGGAGTGGTGCCATTCGGGGTCGTAGTCGGCCTCGGTGTTGGCGGTGTTCGACTGGCGGTACTTCCAGGCGAAGAACAGGGTCAGGGCGATCACCGGCACGATGATGATGAGCATCAACAACGTGGCAGTAATGACCATCTGGCCCTGTTGGGCGGCAATATCGCCGGCCGGGTTGAGTACGACGGCCTTGCTGCAACCGGCCAGGCCGGTGGTCAGGGCGATCGCGGCAAGCCAGGCGGGCCTGCGAGATTCTTTGTTTTTGAGCATGCTAGGGGCGCGACAAAGGGGCGCTTAGGTGTAAACACGAATGGCTGAGGTGTCGAAATGTAGTCTCGCTACCGATTTTGTCGATTGGACATTTTGTCCAACATCAAATGCCAGCCAGTGTTTTTTGGCTCTTTGGTCTGGGTTTGATCTGTCGCAGGCGGGTTTGGCGGGCTGGCAATCAGGGTTTTCCTACGCGCTGGGCTAGCGAAAGCTCACTTGTGAGGGCCCTCCTAGGGGTGTAGAACGGAGTTGTGTCAGTTTCTTGAGGAGCGTCAATATGTACAGCCCAGGTTCTGCAGCCCTGCCCGTCCCAGGCTTTGATAGTTCGGTGTCTTTGGCCAACGCCCACACCGATGAGGATGTGACCCCCGGTGAGATCGCTGTGGGGGTGATCATTGGGCGGTCTTCCGAATACTTTGACTTCTTTGTGTTCGGCATTGCCAGCGTGCTGGTCTTCCCGTCGTTGCTGTTTCCGTTCTTGTCACGGCTGGATGGGACTTTGATGGCGTTTGCCATATTTGCCCTGGCTTTTGTGGCCCGCCCGGTGGGTACCGCCCTCTCCATGGCGGTGCAGCGGCGCTGGGGGCGGGGCACCAAGCTGACGCTGTCGCTGTTTTTGCTGGGGGCCTGCACGGCGGGCATGGCGTTTTTGCCCAGCTACGCGTCGGTGGGCTCCAAGGCGATTGCGGCCCTGATCATTTTGCGCATTGGCCAGGGGCTGGCGCTGGGGGGCACCTGGGACGGTTTGCCCTCCCTGTTGGCGATGAGCGCCCCCAAGGAGCGGCGCGGCTGGTTTGCCATGATCGGGCAACTGGGTGCGCCTGTGGGTTTTGTGCTGGCGGCCAGCCTGTTTGCCTATTTGTATAGCAGCCTGAGCGTGGCTGAGTTCCTGGACTGGGGCTGGCGCTATCCCTTCTTCGTGGCCTTTGCCATCAACGTGGTGGCCTTGTTTGCCCGTTTGCGCCTGGTGGTGGGGCAGTCGTATGCCGAATTGCTGCAGCAGCGCGAGTTGCAGCCGGTGAGCGTGGCCCAGGTCATGCGCGATGAGGGGGGCAATGTGCTGCTGGGGGCCTTTGCCGCCTTGGCCAGCTTTGCGCTGTTCCATATCGCCACCGTGTTCCCGCTGTCGTGGATTGCGATGTATTCAGAGCAGTCCATCACCGAGGTGCTTTCGGTGCAGATCGTGGGTGCCTTCCTGGCGGCGGCGGCCATCATGCTGTCGGGCTGGCTGGCCGACCGGGTGGGGCGGCGCAATCTGCTGGGCTCCATGGCGGTGTTGATTGGGCTGTTCAGCTTCACGGCGCCGTGGTTGCTGGGGGCCGGGTCGACGGGCAACAACGTGTTCTTGCTGGTGGGCTTTGTGCTGCTGGGCTTGTCGTACGGGCAGGCGTCGGGCACCGTCACGGCCAATTTCTCGGCCCAGTACCGCTACACCGGCGCAGCGCTGTCGGCCGACTTGGCATGGCTGCTGGGGGCGGGGTTTGCCCCGCTGGTGGCCTTGGGGCTGTCGGCCAAGTTTGGGCTGGGGGCCGTGTCGCTGTACCTGCTGTCGGGCGTGGTGTGCACCCTGGTGGCTTTGCGTATCAACCGGCTGATTGAGCGCAAAGAGGCTTGAAGGTGGGGGCTGGGCGGGGGCTGCCGCACTTATGCGGAGCCCCTGAACTCTGAACCCCTTGGCCCCACGAGGGGCTCTGCGCCGGGGTTGGGTGTTGGTCTTTATTTAGCGTAAGGGTCGGCAAACCCCAGCTCTTGCAGGATGGCCGTTTCATAGGCCTCCATTTCATCGGCGTCCTCGGCGCTGGTCTCGTGGTCCCAGCCCTGGGCGTGCAGGGCGCCGTGCACCAGCAGGTGCGCGTAATGCTCTTCCAGGCTTTTGTTTTGCTCTTGGGCCTCGCGCTCCACCACGGGTGCGCACAGCACCAGGTCGGCGGTGACGATGGGCTCCATCGTGTAGTCAAACGTGAGCACGTTGGTGGCGTAGTCTTTTTTGCGGTACTCGCGGTTGAGCTGTTGGCCTTCTTCCGCGCCCACGATGCGCACCGTGATTTCCGCATCGGTAGACAAGGCGTGCCGAATCCAGCGTGTGACCTTGTGGCGGGGCAGGGTGGCGCGGTGTTCTGCCAGGTTGTCAAACTTGCCAAACTGCAAGGACAGGGAGAGTTGGTTGAGTGTCATTTTGGCCTCTAGCGCTTAATATATAAGCGCAAGCAGCTATAAAAATAATAGTAATTCGGTTCAACCACGTGCCGCTTGGGCACGGCGTGGCGCGTCGTAGGCATCCACAATGCGCGCCACCAGGGGGTGGCGCACCACGTCGGCACTGGTAAAGCGTGTGATGGCAATGCCCTTGACCCGCTTGAGCACCCGCTCAGCGTCGACCAGCCCGCTCATGGCCCCCTTGGGCAGGTCGATCTGGCTCACATCGCCCGTGACCACGGCACGTGCGCCAAAGCCGATGCGGGTGAGGAACATCTTCATCTGCTCCGGGGTGGTGTTTTGCGCCTCGTCCAGGATCACAAAAGCGTTGTTCAGTGTGCGTCCGCGCATGAAGGCCAGCGGGGCGATTTCAATGGCGTTGCGCTCAAACGCCTTTTGCACCTTGTCGTGGCCCATCAGCTCGTACAGGGCGTCGTACAGCGGGCGCAGGTAGGGGTCGACCTTTTGGGCGAGGTCGCCGGGCAAAAAGCCCAGGCGCTCACCCGCCTCGACCGCAGGGCGGGTCAGCACAATGCGCTGCACGGCGCTGCGTTCCAGGGCATCTACCGCGCAGGCCACGGCCAAGTAGGTTTTGCCTGTGCCCGCAGGGCCAATGCCAAAGGTGATGTCGTGCGAAGCAATGTTCTGCAGATACAGGCTTTGGGTGGGGGTGCGGCCACGCAGGTCCGCGCGGCGGGTGTTGAGCACGATGGCGCCCTCAGGCGCTTCAATCAGCCCAGAATCGCCCGCCAGCATGATTTGCAGCGTGTCTTCAGGGATAGGCCGCTCGGCCATCTCGTACAGCGCCTGCAACAACTCCATGGCCTGGGTGGCTTTGGCCTTGGGGCCGTCCACCTTGAACTGTTCGTGCCGATGGGCGATGCTTACCTCCAGGGCCACTTCGATGGTGCGCAGGTGCGCGTCCGCCGGGCCGCACAGGTGGGTGAGCCGCGTGTTGTTGTGTGGGGTGAAGGTGTGGCGCAGGATCACGCTGATAATTCCAGTCGGCAAAAGCCAATGACGACAAAAAAGAGCGCGCCGCCTGCCTACGCATGCTGCGGCGCCAAAGGACACCAATGATAGGCAAATTGACCGGCACCCTGCTGGAGAAGAATCCCCCCGAGGTGCTGCTGGACTGCCACGGTGTGGGCTACGAGGTGAATGTGCCTATGAGCACCTTCTACAACCTGCCCGCAGTGGGCGAGCAGGTCAGCCTGCTCACGCAATTCATTGTGCGTGAGGATGCGCAGTTGCTGTACGGCTTTGGCACGGTGCAAGAGCGCCAGGCGTTTCGGGAGCTGATCAAGATTTCAGGCGTAGGCCCGCGCACGGCACTGTCCATCCTTTCTGGCATGGGCGTGGCCGACCTGGCACAGGCCATCACGCTGCAAGAGGCCGGTCGCCTGGTCAAGGTGCCCGGCATTGGCAAGAAGACAGCCGAGCGCTTGTTGCTGGAGCTCAAGGGCAAGATGGGCGCAGACATTGGCGCCCCCGCCCACGCCGCCAGCGATGCCCAGGCGGACATCCTGCAGGCGCTGTTGGCCCTGGGCTACAACGACAAGGAAGCGGCAGCCGCCCTCAAAGCGCTGCCGCCAGACGTGGGTGTAAGCGACGGTATCAAGCTGGCGCTCAAGGCCCTTGCCCGCTGATAATCCCCCGACGCGCCGCCGGGAGGTCGCTGCGTGGGCGCACGAAGTGAGCTAGAAGGCTGCTTGGTGCCCGCCAGCGAGTGGTGTCGCTAGAAATCATTGGTCTTTGCTGAACAAAGGAACCCAAAATGACAGGAATTTCCATCAGGCGTTGGGCTGGTGCCCTGACGGCCGTTGCCGCCATGTTGGCGGGGTGTGGCGGGGGCAGCGGTGATGTTGCCAAGACTACACAGCCGACTTCGTTTGTCACGGCAGTGGACGGGCGCACGCAGCCTAACGATGCTGACCAGGGTGTACCCAGTGTGAAATCACGCTCTGCTGCCGCTTCGGTGCCCACGCCCGCGAAGATAAGCCTGGGGTTGTTGGCCGCAGAGAAAACGCAGTCGTTATCCGCTGTCGCGGGGAGGCTACAAATCGGTGTGGCTCGCGATGTCGCTGGAACGAAAAGCTCGGCTCAAATGCAGCAACAGTTGCAGTGGAAAACCAGTGCCAGTGGCAGTCAAGTGGCAGCGATCAGCTTTTCTTCTGAAGGCGCCTATGGTTTGAGATTGGGTGTCTTGATTGAGAAGATTGCGGGGAGTGCTCAAGTCCGTATCTACCGGCAGGCTGACGTAGGCACTGTGTTCCAAGTCTCGGGTCAGGAACTGCTTCAGCATATTGCTCGGAACGTTGCCGCAGGGGACGCCACCGTGGACGGTAAGACTTGGTGGAGTCCAGACATGGGTGGTGACGAAGCCACTCTGGAAATCGAACTGCCTGCGGGCACGCCAGTCAGTACGGTTGCGATTTCTGTTCCACGCGTATCTCATGTTTTTGAAGACCTGTCGATTCGCACTGAAGAAGTATCGGAAAAGATCAATGAGTCTTCGGCTTGCAATTTGGATGCAACGTGCTACGACGCGTATGCAAACCAACGCAACGCCGTAGCGCGCATGTCCTTTGTTTCCGGTGGCTTGGGTTATTTGTGCACTGGCACGCTGCTCAATGATTCGCAATCCTCAGGTATTCCTTACTTCTTGACGGCAAATCACTGTATCTCGACGCAAAGTGAAGCCAGTAGCCTTCAGACAGACTGGTTTTATCGCTCTCCGACATGCAATAGCCGTACGCTCTCATCGAGCACGGCACGCCGTGTCAGTGGCGCGCAACTGCTGTATGCCAGCAGTGCGAATGACATGACGCTGCTGCGCCTTAACGATACCCCGCCTGCTGGCGCTTTCTTTGCTGGATGGGATGCCACCGGGCAAACTTCTGGCCAGTCGATCGTGGGGTTGCATCACCCTGCGGGTGACATGCTTAAGGCCAGCTTTGGAACCTTGACGGGCCAGGCAACTTGCAGCGTGCAATCTAACGGGATCTCCTGCAGCAGCGGTTCTGGAAACTATTACCAAGTCAATTGGAGTCAAGGTACGACCCAAGGCGGGAGCAGCGGATCAGCCCTTTTCAAGAACAATGGCACACAGGTAATTGGAACCCTTTATGCCGGTAGCGCCAGCTGTACAACCACCAGCTCTCCTGATTTTTATGGGCGCTTCGATATCGGGTTTAGTGCCGCGCTGAAGAATTGGTTGTCGCCAACAACGACAAGTGGTGCTCGTACTGCCGTTTACCGTTTCTTCAATGCAAAAACGGGCGCTCACTTTTACACGGCCAATGCAGCTGAGCGAGACTTCGTTATCCGCACCTACCCTGAGTTTTCATACGAAAACGTGGCCTTCTATGCCTATCCAGATTCCAGTACCGGCAAGGACCCAGTTTTCCGTTTCTTCAACTCGACGTCTGGCGCCCACTTCTATTCGGGTACTACTGCAGAGCGAGATTACGTGATTGCAAACTTCCCGCAATTCAAATACGAGACGATCAGCTGGTATGCGCAAAGTGCTGCGGGTAACGGAGCCTCGCCGATGTACCGCTTCTACAACTCGAAATCAGGCGCGCACTTTTACACCATCAATGCGGCAGAGCGGGATTTCGTGATCCAGACATACAAGGACTTCCAGTACGAAGGCGCCATGTACTACGCTTGGACCGCCGCCCAGTAAGCGTTCCTTTTCGCTCTTTGCATGACCATCCAGACCGACGACTTCGCCCCAGTTCCTGCCAAACGCGTGGTTTCCGCCGCGCCTACCTCCCCTCAAGAGGAGGCGCTGGAGAGGGCGCTGCGCCCCAAGCTGCTGCAGGAGTACGTCGGCCAGGCCAAGGCGCGCGAGCAACTGGAGATCTTCATCGGTGCCGCCCGCAAGCGTGGTGAGGCGCTGGACCATGTGCTCTTGTTCGGCCCGCCTGGGCTGGGCAAGACCACGCTCAGCCACATCATTGCGGCGGAGCTGGGTGTGAATCTGCGCCAGACCAGTGGTCCGGTGTTGGAAAAGCCGAAAGATCTGGCGGCACTGCTCACCAATCTGGAAAAGAATGACGTTCTCTTCATCGACGAGATCCACCGCCTGTCGCCCGTGGTGGAGGAAATCCTCTACCCTGCGCTGGAGGACTACCAGATCGACATCATGATCGGCGAGGGCCCTGCGGCGCGCAGTATCAAGCTCGACCTGCAGCCTTTTACCTTGGTGGGGGCCACCACGCGGGCGGGCATGCTCACCAATCCGTTGCGTGACCGCTTTGGCATCGTGGCGCGGCTGGAGTTTTATACCCCGAGGAATTGGCGCGCATCGTCAAGCGCAGCGCCGGGCTGCTCGGCGCGCCCATGGACGATGAGGGTGGCTTTGAGATCGCCCGCCGCTCACGTGGCACGCCACGGATTGCCAACCGGCTGTTGCGCCGCGTTCGGGACTACGCCGAGGTCAAGGGCGATGGCCGCATCACCGTCGATATTGCCAACCGTGCCCTGGCCATGCTGGACGTGGACCCACAGGGCTTCGATGTGATGGACCGCAAGCTGCTGGAGGCGGTGATTCACCGCTTCGATGGCGGGCCTGTGGGGCTCGACAACATCGCGGCGAGCATTGGCGAAGAGGCTGGCACCATCGAAGACGTGATTGAACCTTACCTCATCCAACAAGGCTATTTGCAGCGCACGCCCCGCGGGCGCATTGCCACACTGGCGGCTTTTCGGCATCTGGGGGTTTCGCCTCCAGCGTCAGGGGGTTATGGGCTGTTTGATGGGGCACCGGGCGCTGCCTGACAACGTTGGGCCTGAGGCAGTCGCCCAGGAGGCCGCGCGGAGCCTTCCATTCTGAACGGGCAAGGCCAAGCGCCTTTCAGGTCAGCGCACCCCGCGCATCCACACGGATGATGCGCTCCACCGTTCCCAGCCCCAACCCACCCCGCACCCCGATCATGAAATCGTACAGATTCACCGTGGGGTCGCAGTGTCCGGGGATCAGCCACAGCATGCGGCCCAGGGCGGGTAGGCGGGCTTTGTCACCTTCTGCATACAGCAGGCCGTGCTCGTCACCGCCATTGGCGTAGCGCAGCGCACGGCCGGTCGATAGTTGGCCCACGGTGGGCAGGCCTGAGTCGATGGCGTGGCTCTTGTGGCCTGCGTCGCACACGGCGTGGCTGTCTCGCGCCGAAATCACCTGGGTCTTGACGAACAGGGCGTGCTCAAACGCGGGTTGGGCGGGCTCGCGTTCGTTGCGGGCGTAGTCGGCGTCCATGAAGAGGAACGACCCCGCCTGCAGTTCGCCATACACGCCGCTGGCCGCTTCGTGTACCAGGGTGCCGGTGCCAGAGCCCGTGACCAGCGGAACGGGCAGCCCCGCTGCGACGATCAGGTCGCGCGTGTGGGCTGCCTGTTGCACCACCTGGGCGATGGCTTCGCGCCGCTCTGCGGCGGTGGCCAGGTGTTGGGCGCGGCCGTGGTAGGCCTGCAGGCCAGCGAAGCGCAGCCTTGGGTGCCGGGCCACGGCCAAAGCCAGGGCCACGGCGCTTTCACCGGGGGGTACGCCGCAGCGGCCCTGGCCCACATCGATTTCAACCAGCACGTCCATGCCTGCCTCGCTGCCCGAAAGGGCGATGGCCTCTGCCAGACGCTCAATGCCTTCGGTGCTGTCCACACACACGGCCAGGCGCCCACCACGGCTGGCCAGTGCTGCGGCCAGCCGCGCTGCGCGGTGCAGCTTGGGCATGGCAATCACTTCGTTGGTGATGGTGATGTCCAGCACGCCTCCGGCCGCCATGGCTTCGGCCTCCGACACCTTTTGCACACACACGCCCTGCGCACCGGCCTGTTGCATCAACAAGGCCAGCTCGGCGCTTTTGTGCATCTTGGCGTGGGGCCGCCAGCGCACCTGGTGCTTGCGGGCAAACTCGGCCATGCGCTGGATGTTGCGGTCCATCGCGTCCAGGTCAATGACGAGTGCTGGGGTGTCGATCTGGTCGACACGCTGGCCGATGAGAGAGGTCAGGGCTTCAGGTGTGGCTTTCATCGCGTGCAGCTTGGTCCAGGTGCTGTGTGTCGGCCCAGCCCACCAGGCTGAGGCCGTCGGGCGTCCACAGCAGGCGGTTGATGGCGGCGTTGCCCAGCAGCCAGGTGCGTGGGGCTTGGATGTCTTGGCGGGTGGCGGCGCGGTACAGCACGTCCAGCACACCGCCGTGCGCTACCAGCACGATCTGCCCGCCCAGGTGCTGGGCGGCGATCTCGTGCGTGGTGGCTGTGATGCGTTCGCGCAGGGCGATCAGCGATTCGCCATCCTGCGGGGCAAAGTCTGGGTCGCGCTTGCGCCAGCGGTGGGCTTGCTCTGGGGCCTTGGCCTCCAGCTCTGCAAACGTGTGGCCTTGCAGCACGCCAAAGCTGCGCTCGCGCAGCCCCTGGTGGGCGGTGAGGGGGGCCCGGGTGGTCTCTGCAATGGCGCTGGCGGTGACCCAGGCGCGCTGCAGGTCGCTGCTGTAGATGGCGTCGATGGGCTCATCGGCCAGCGCCAGGGCGGCCTGGCGCGCCTGCCACAGGCCGGTGTCGTTGAGCGGGATGTCCAGGTGCCCTTGCAAGCGGGTGTCCACGTTCCAGGCGGTTTCCCCGTGGCGGATGGCGATGATGCGGGTGGCTTCCATGCAAAGGTCAGGGTTGGGTCGGGAGGGGAATGCGCACTTGGCGCGGGCCTTGGGGGGGCTGCGGAAACCCATTGAGCGCTGCGTCAAACAGCACGCCGTACACGGCCGGGTCAGACACCCACACATCTTCGTGCACGGCAGAGGTTTCATACACCACGGCCTGGGTGCTGGCGTCGCGCATCACAATGCTCACGGCGCGGCGGTGCAGGGGAGAGGGCTCGCCCAGGTTCCACATGCCGCGCATGCCCCAGCCGCCACGGCCGCCGTACCAGCCCCAGCCGCCAAACGCCCAGCCGGGGCCGTCATAAAAAGGATCACGGCGGGGGGTGAAGCCGGCCTGTGCGCCCAGCTGCACCACCCACTGCCCACCGGCGTCGTCACGCGCCAAGCCCGCGCGCGCCAGGGCCTGCTCGGCCAGCGCAAGAATGGGGTCAAATGACGCATCTTGCTGTGATGGCAGGCGCTCCAGCCGGTACGTCATGGGTTGCTGTGCGCTGGCGGTGGCGGGCAGCTGCGAGAAGCTGCGCACATCGCCCTCCACCACGCGGTGGGTGGCGCACCCTCCCAGCAAGGTCGCCATGCCCAGCAGCACGGCGTATTTTTTCCAAGACGAAGCGGTCATGTGAAGTCTCCTGAAACGTTGGCAGTGGACGGCTGCAGTGCAGCGCGTTGGCTGGGGTGGCCTTCAGGTTGGAGTGGGCTGCCTGGCTGGGGTTCAAAAGGGGTGGGGCGGGGCGCGTTGCAGGCGGATCGTCCGGGAGGACTCAGCCGATGTGCACCACCTGCAACCCCGGCAGCGCTGGGGGTGCAGAAAACTCTTCCTTGTCAAACGCCTTGTCGCCGTCTTCGTTGGCAATGCCCGTGGCCTTGGCGTTCTTGAAGTCGTAGAGGCTGCCGTCCAGCAGGTGCGAGGGCACCACATTCTGCAGGGCATTGAACATGTTCTCGACCCGGCCAGGGAAGCGTTTTTCCCACTCGCGCAGCATCTCGCCCACCTGCTTGCGCTGCAGGTTTTCCTGGCTGCCGCACAGGTTGCACGGGATGATGGGGAAGTTGCGGTGCGCGGCCCAGCGGGTGGTGTCCTTTTCGGCCACGTAGGCCAGCGGGCGGATCACCACATGCTTGCCGTCGTCGCTGACCAGCTTGGGCGGCATGCTCTTCATCTTGCCGCCAAAGAACATGTTGAGCAGCAGCGTCTGCAGGATGTCATCGCGGTGGTGGCCCAGGGCGATCTTGGTGGCACCCAGCTCGTCGGCCACACGGTACAGAATGCCTCGGCGCAAGCGGCTGCACAGGCTGCAGGTGGTCTTGCCCTCGGGGATCAGCTTCTTGACGATGCTGTAGGTGTCTTCGTTCTCGATGTGGAACGGCACACCGGTGCTGGCCAGGTACTCGGGCAGCACATGCTCGGGGAAGCCGGGCTGCTTCTGGTCCAGGTTCACCGCCACCAAGTCAAAGTGGATGGGCGCGCGGGCCTTGAGCTTGAGCAGGATGTCCAGCAGCGCGTAGCTGTCCTTGCCGCCCGACATGCACACCATGACCTTGTCGCCTTCTTCAATCATGTTGAAGTCGACGATGGCCTTGCCGACCTCGCGGCACAGGCGCTTTTCGAGCTTGTGGGTTTCGCGTTCGATTTTCAGCCGGGCCGCGTTGGCCGTGGGCTCTTGGGGGGCTTCGACCTCGTCGGTCCAGCCGCTGTGGGTAGAGGAGGGGTTGGGGTTGTTGATCACTGCGTTCATAGGTTTACCACTGCCCCGTTTCCATGCGAATCGCCACTTCGCAGTCGTCAAAAATTTCCAGCTTGGCGATCTTCACGCGCACGCCCAGCACGCCGGGCAGTTGCATCAGGCGGTTGGCCAGCTTGCCGATCAGGCTCTCGAGCAGGTTCACGTGCTCAGCGGTGCACTCGTCAATGATGATCTGGCGCACACGCCGGTAGTCCAGCACATGGCCAATGTCATCGTCGCGCGGGGCCAGGGGCTGCACGCCCAGGCTGAGTTCGGCGTCGACCTGGATGGGTTGCGGGTCGGTTTTCTCGTGGTCGAGGATGCCCAGGTTGGCATCAAAGCGCAAACCGGTGAGCGTCAGGATTTGCGTGCCTGTCATCTGGGAGGGGGCTTGTGTCATGGTGGGGGCTCGTTCTTTCTGTGTGCGGGCAGGGGCTCACATCAGGGAGAAGTCGCGTTCAAATTTCATCAGGTGCTGGCCACCGTCCACCAGCAGCGTGGTGCCGGTGATGGAGCGGTTCTCCAGCGCAAACTTCACCGTGGCGGCGACGTCTTCGGGGGTGGACGAGCGGCCCAGCGGGCTCAAGGCATGCAACTGGGCAAACTTATCGTCGCTGAGCATGTGGCTGGTCAGCGTGAGGCCCGGGGCCACGCCCACCACGCGCACGCGCGGGGCCAGCGCCATCGCCAGCATGGTGCCCGCCGCCTCCAGCGCCGCTTTCGAGAGCGTGTAGCTCATGAAGTCGGGGTTCTGGTTCCACAGCTTTTGGTCCAGCAGGTTGACCACGGCGCCTTGCGCGTCGGCGTCTCCTGCCGCGGCGCGGTCGGCCACATGCTGGTGCAGGGCCTGGGCCAGCAGCACGGGCGTGGCGGTGTTGCTGCGCAGGTGCTTTTCCAGCGTGGCAAAGCCCAGGGTGTGGACGGTGTCGTGCTCGAACAGCGATGCGCTGTTGACCACGGCGTCCAGTTGGCCAAAGTGGGCGATCACCCGGGGCACCAGGCCGCGCACGGCAGCCTCGTCTTCAAAATTTGCATCAAAATGGGCGCTGGCGCCCGTCAAATCAGCGCAAGCAGCTACGGTATCGATAGCGTCCTGCGCCGAGGTGCGGTAGTGCACCGCCACCTGCCAGCCGCCCGCCGCCAGCGCCAGGGCAATGCTGCGGCCCAGACGCTTGGCAGCGCCGGTGACCAGAACGGTGCGTGGACGGGAGGTGGGGGACATGTGGTGGACAATGCGGGCCGTGACCCAAAGACCCGACAGTTTAACGACCGCCCTGCACCAGCACATCACCCAGGCCATTGCCGCCGAGGGTGGGTGGCTGGGTTTTGACCGCTTCATGCAGCTCGCCTTGTACACGCCCGGCCTGGGCTACTACGCCAACGATTCCACCAAATTCGGCGCCATGCCCGAGTCGGGCAGCGACTTTGTGACCGCCCCTGAGCTCACGCCCCTGTTCGGCCAGACGCTGGCCATGCAGGTGGGCGAGGCCCTCGCGCAAACCGGCACCGACGAAGTCTGGGAGTTTGGCGCAGGCTCTGGCGCCCTGGCGCTGCAGTTGCTGGATGCGCTGGGCGACCAGGTGCAGCGCTACACCATCGTCGATCTGTCAGGCAGCCTGCGCGCGCGCCAGCAGGCCAAGCTGGTGGCGCATGCCCACAAGCTGCGCTGGGTGGATGCCTTGCCCGACCAATTCAGCGGCGTGGTGGTGGGCAACGAAGTGCTGGACGCCATGCCCGTGCAACTGCTGGCGCGACACGGCGGTCAGCAAAGTGGGGTGTGGCACGAGCGCGGCGTGGCGGTGGCCGAGGACGGCCGCTTCGCCTGGGCCGACCGCCCCACCGACCTGCGCCCGCCCATAGCCATCGAAGGTCCGCAAGACTACCTGACCGAAATCCACGCCCAGGGCGAAGGCTTCATCCGCATGCTGGCCGATCGGCTCACGCGCGGCGCCGCGTTCTTGCTGGACTACGGCTTTGGCGAAGACGAGTACTACCACCCCCAGCGCCACATGGGCACGGTGATGTGCCACCAGGGCCATCTGGCCGACGGCGACCCGCTGGTGGAAGTGGGCCGCAAGGACATCACCGCCCACGTCAACTTCACCGCCATGGCGCTGGCCGCACAAGAGGCAGGGCTGCACGTGCTGGGCTACACCACGCAGGCGCACTTCCTCATCAACTGCGGATTGCTATCAAAAATGGAGCTGCTTGCGCAAGCGGAACGTGCCACAGCGGCCAAATTGATCATGGAACATGAGATGGGCGAGCTGTTCAAGGTGCTCGCCCTGGGCGCGGGCGACGCATGGGAGCCCGTGGGGTTTGTGCACGGGGATCGGTCACACCGATTGTAGGCAAAGCGCCCGCTGGGGCGCTGGACTGGGGCGCCGTTCATATCTGCCCAGCGCATAAGGTTCTGCGAGAAGCTTCGTTGCCGGGCCATCGGGTGGTGCCTAGCCTTGAGGGCTTCTTGCTCTCACGGCCGGGGTGCTCTCCTCGGTGTTGCCATGCGCGTTTTGCTCCACCCCTTTCTTTCGCTGTGCCTGCTGGCCAGTGCGGCCCTGGCGCCTTTGGCCCACGCCGAAAGCTATCCGAACAAGCCCGTCCGCGTGGTGGTGCACAACACCCCCGGCAGCGCGCTCGACATCGTGGCGCGGCGCGTGGGTGCCCGCCTGGCCGACCAGTGGGGCCAGCCCGTGGTGGTGGACAACCGCGCAGGGGCGGGCGGCGTGATTGCCACTGACGCCGTGGCCAAGGCAGCACCCGATGGCTACACGCTGCTGGCCGGGGCCGACGGCCCCATCACGATCCTGCCCACGCTGGCCGCCAGCCTGCCCTATGACCCCCGCCGTGATCTGGTGCCGGTGGTGTCCTTGGGTGAGACAGACTTCCTGCTCGTGGCCCACCCCAAGACCGGCTTCAAGACGGTGGCCGACTTTGTGCGCGCGGCCAAGACCCGCCCGGGGCAATACAACTACGCCTCGGCTGGCAACGGCAGCCCCCAGCACTTTGCGGCAGAGCTGCTCAAGCAGCAGGCGGGCATCTACGTCACCCACATTCCGTACCGGGGCGGCCCGGTGGGCCTGGCCGATGTGGTGGCGGGGCAGGTGGATGTGATGTTCATTGCCGTGGGCCCCGCTTTGGCCCATGTGCAGGCCGGGCGCCTGGTGGCCCTGGCCAGCGGTGGCGAGGCGCGCCACCCGTTGCTGCCCCATGTGCCGACCCTGTCCGAGACCTATCCTGGCCTGCGCGCAGGCACCTGGTTTGGCCTGTTTGCCCCGGCCGCCACCCCGCCCGGCGTGCTGGAGGCCTTGGGTGCCGAGGTCGCCAAGGTGCTGGCCGATCCCCGCGTGCGCAGCGACCTGGCCGCGCAAGGCATCCGGGCCACCGGCTACCCGCAAGGCCGCTTCACAGCGTTTGTGAGCCAGGAATCGGGCAAGTACGCCACCCTGGTCAAGTCCGCCGGTATCCGGGCCGAGTGAGCAGGGCTGCGCAATGACTACCCCCGTCTTTCCCCCGCTGCAACACGACCCTGCCATTGCCGCCGCAGGCGCGCACTACGCCCCCGCCGGGCTGTACGCATACAGCAAATCCCTGCCGTTCATTGGCCGCGTCACCTGCAACGTGACCGAGATCGAAGCGGGTAGCTGGCAGGAAATCGTCCTGGACTACGAGGTGGGCGCCTCGGGGGTTGCGGACGGCGCCTGGATCAAGGCCACCTTCAAGTTCTACTCGGACTGGGCCCTGTTCCAGACCTCCGACCCCACGGGCGCAAACTTCATCAGCGCCGAATACCAGGCGGGGCCGCTGTTGCCGGGGCAAAGCCCGGCATCGGTGCAGTCCCTGGCCGTGCGGTTTGACCAGAAAGGGCACGAGCGGCCCTACCAGAAGGCCGTCATCGTGGACGTGGTGGATGGCTACCTGAACGCGGGTGACCACATCATCATCCGCCTGGGGGACCGCCGCCGGGGCGGGCCGGGCACGCGGGTGCAGACCTTTGTGGAAGACGCCTTCCACGTGCGGTTCTATGTGGACCCGCTGGGCACGTCGCGCTTTGTGGCGGTGCCGGAGGACGTGGTGATCCGCGTCTCGCACGGCCCGGCGTCACAGCTCTTTGTGAATGCGCCGCGCTATGCGCAACCCGGTGCGCCCCTGCCGCTGCGCATTTCGGCGCTGGACCGCTGGGGCAACATCGTGCGCCACTGGGCACAGCCCTTGGTGCTGCGGGTATTGAAGGAAGGCGCTTTGGTGCAAGAGCTGCCGTTGGCCTTTGACGCTGACCGTTGGGCCAGCACCGGCCTGGCGGGCGACCAGGCATTGCGCCTGCCCGAGGGCCGCTACGAGCTGCAAGCGCACCTGCCCGGCGCACCGCAGGTGCCTGTGGCGCAGTTCACGGTGGATGTGTCTGCCGCCTTCCCGACAGCCCGGCCCTTGTATGCCGACCTGCATGTGCACGCCCACGACACCGTCGGCACCAACAGCCCGGCCTACAACGCCGCCTATGCCCGCGAGATCGGCGGGGTGGACATCTTTGGCTACACCGCCAACGATTTCCAGATCACCGACGCGAACTGGCAAACCGGCCTGCAGGCCGTGCAAGCCGCCAACCAGCCCGGCGAATTTGTGGCCTACGCGGTGCAAGAGTGGTGCGGCAGCTCCACCGCGGGCGGGGACCACAACGTGGTGTTTTTGGGCGAGGAGCGCCCCGGCTTTCCGCACAACGCCGAGGGCGAGCACAACCGCACCTTTGTGTGGAACGAAGACATGAAGGGCACGGGCGTGCACCTGGGCCGCTGGCCCGTGCAAGAGCTGTGGGCCGCGTACGCGGACGATGCGGAAAACCATCTGGTCATGCCCCACGTGGGTGGGCGCCGCTACATCCCTGACTGGCACCACCCGCAGCTGGAGCGGCTGGTAGAGATTGCCTCCACCTGGGGGCACTTTGGCTGGCTGTACCAGGACGTGATCCGGCGCGGCTACCAACTGGGCGTGGCCGCCAGCAGCGACGAGCACCGGGGCCGCCCCGGCGGCGGAGCGCCCGGTGTGCAGGTGTTTGGCGTGCATGGCGGGCTGACCGGCGTGCTGGCCGATCAGCTGGACCGCGCCAGCGTGGGCCGCGCCCTGCGCGCACGCCACACCTGGGCCACAACCGGCGAGCATGCGGCCGCCATCACCCGTGTGGGCGAACACCGCCAGGGCGACGCCTTTGACTGGCAGGGCGAGGCGCCCGTGCACTACCAGTTCCTGGGGCAAAGCGGGTGGGAGTATCTGGCGGCCTACGACCACACGGGCCGCATCTGGGAGCGCGATCTGCACCGCGAACTGGGCTACTCCGAGCGGCGCATTCGCCTGCGCTGGGGCGGCGCCCGCATCCCTGACCGCTACCGCTGGGCCGCCTGGCAAGGCCGCATCCAGGTTTTGGGCGGCACGGTGCTGGGCTTTCGCAGCCATGGCTTTGAGCATGCCGAAGAATCTGCCTGGCGCGCCGGCCCCACCGAGCTGGGCTTTCGCAGCGACACCTATGGCGATGCCGATGGCATCGAGATCGAAGTCAGCCGCCTGGCAGACCTGCGCATCGTTGTCAGCGGCACCATCGACAGCTTCGTCAAGGTGGGCGATCCGCTGCAGCCCAACCCATTCGTGCACCGCCCGGACTTTCACTGGGAAGTCTCAGGCGCTGATCTGCTGCAGGCCGGGCGCTTGCAACTGGACCTGGGCGGCACCGAGCTGTTCGTGGCCCTGGAGCGCCTGACCGATGCGCCCTTGCCCCAGTCTGTGGAGGGCGTGGTTGCGGTGGCGCCGCAGAACGCGCCCTTTGGCTTCAGGCCTGTGTACTTCCACGGGCGCCAGCGCAACGACAGCAAGGCCTGGTCTTCCGCGCATTTCATCCGTTTCAAAGAGTGAGCGCATCTCAAAAAACTCCCCTGGCGTTGTTGTCCCGTCTTGTCGTACCGCTTGTACTGCCTGCGACGGAACGCCTAGCCAGGGCCGCTTCGCTGAGTTTTTTGAGCCGCTTTCAGCGCGGCACGGGCGTGGCGCTCGGATGATTTGGTTTTAAACAACCAAATATTTATTCGTTTTGGTTATGGCGATCGCTCCGTACAGTAAAGGTCAGTCCCGTTTCATTGGTTCATCCACGGCGCCCCACCGGTTCGCCGATTTCCAGGTTTTGATGTATGTCCGCTGTCCTGACCCCCACCGCTGCGCCATCTCGCTCCACCTCGCCCATCACCATCGCTCCGCTGGGCGATGTGCTGGGCGCCGAAGTCATTGGGCTGGACCTGTCCCGCCCGCTGGCGGCTGAAGACTTTGCCCGCATCCACCGCGCGCACCTGGAGCACCACGTGCTGGTGTTCCGCGACCAGCACATCACGCCAGCCCAGCAGGTCGATTTCAGCCGCCGCTTTGGTCCGCTGCAAATCCATGTGCTGAGCCAGTTTGCGCTGGCCGGGCACCCCGAGATCCTCATCATCTCCAACATCAAAGAGCACGGCCAGCCCATCGGCCTGGGCGACGCCGGGCACTTCTGGCACTCGGACCTTTCGTACGTGGAAAAGCCCAGCCTGGGCTCCATGCTGCATGCGCAGGAGCTGCCCGCCGAGGGCGGCGACACGCTGTTTGCCAATCAGCACCTGGCCTGGGACAGGCTGCCCGAGCACCTCAAGACTGCTGTGCAGGGTCTGCGCGCCGAGCACACCTACCTGGCCCGCTACGAAGAGCTGCGTGCCCGCAACCCGTGGCGCCCCGCGCTCACGCAAGAGCAGATCGACAAGGTCCGGCCCGTGGTGCACCCCGTGGTGCGCACCCACCCTGAAAACGGCCGCAAGGCGCTGTTTGTGAGCGAGCATTTCACCACCCGCATCGTCGGCATCCCCGAGGACGAAAGCCGTGACCTGCTGGGCCAGTTGTTTGCCCACAGCACGCAGCCCGCGCTGCAGTACCGCCATGCCTGGCAGCCGGGGGACATGGTGTTCTGGGACAACCGCTCCGTCACCCACCTGGCTGCAGGCACGCCCGAGCACCTGCGCCGCAAGCTCTACCGCACCACCATCGAAGGCTCTGTGCCTTATTGACCCACACAGTTGCCCGTTGACGCGCCCGCCGATGTGGCAGGCGCCCCCATGTGATCAACCCCGCCGTTGTGCCTGGCAGAGCCCAGGCGAGCCGCTGCATTTTTTGGAGAAACCCACCATGACCTTTGCCTTCCTCCCCTCCCGCCGCCGCTGGGCGCGTCGCACCACCGCTTTGCTGGCCGGGGCCAGTCTGCTGGCTGCGGGCCTGTCCTTCTCTGCCGCCGCACGGGCCGAGGGGCAGCTGCGCATTGCCGAGCAGTTCGGCATCGTGTACCTGCTGCTCAACGTGGCCCAAGAACAAAAGCTCATCGAAAAGCATGGCCGGGAAGCGGGGGTGGACGTGAAGGTGGACTGGGTCAAGCTCTCGGGCGGCTCGGCCGTCAACGATGCGCTGCTGTCCGGCTCCATCGACATCGCCGGGGCGGGCGTGGGGCCGCTGCTCACGCTGTGGGACCGCACCCATGGCAAGCAGAACGTGCGCGGCGTGGCCTCGCTGGGCAACTTTCCGTATTACCTGGTCAGCAACAACCCCAACGTGAAGTCGATCGCTGACTTCACCGACAAAGACCGCATTGCACTGCCTGCCGTGGGCGTGTCGGTGCAGTCGCGTGTGCTGCAGCTCGCATCGGCCAAGCTGTGGGGCGACAAGGAGTTTGCGCGCCTGGACAAGATCAGCGTGGCCGTGCCGCACCCCGAAGCGGCGGCGGCCATCATCAAGGGCGGCACCGAAATCACCGGCCACTTTGGCAACCCGCCGTTCCAGGAGCAGGAGCTGGCAGGCAACCCCAACGCGCGCATCGTGCTCAAGTCCTACGACGTGCTGGGCGGCCCGGCATCGGCCACCGTGCTCTACGCCACCGAGAAATTCCGCAAAGAGAACCCCAAGACCTACAAAGCCTTCATCGGCGCCTTGACCGAGGCCGCGCAGTTCACCGCCGCCAACCCCGAGAAGGCGGCCGACATCTACATCAAGGTGGCCAACGCCAAGATCGACCGGGACTTCCTCGTCAAGATCATCAAGAACCCCGAAGTGCAGTTCAAGATCGCCCCGCAAAACACTTTTGCATTGGCCGACTTCATGCACCGCGTAGGGGCCATCAAAAACAAGCCTGCGTCGTTCAAGGATTACTTTTTTGACGATGCGCATGTCGCCTCTGGGAGCTGATCCATGGCGCAGTCTTTGAACCGTTGGGTGCGCCGTGGCCTGTGGGCCTGCGTGGCGGCCCTGGCCGCGACAGCGACCGTCGCCCAGGCGGAAGGCCGTATCCGCGTGGCGCAGCAATTTGGCATTGGCTACCTGCTGCTCGATGTGGTGCGCGAGCAGCAGCTCATCGAAAAGCAAGGCAAGCAACTGGGGGTGGAGGTGCAGGTCGAATGGGCGCAGCTCTCAGGCGCCACGGTCATGAACGAAGCCTTGCTGGCCGGATCGCTCGACATCGTCTCTGCGGGCATCCCCCCGGCCCTGGTGCTGTGGGACCGCACACGCGGCAAGCAAAACGTGAAGGTGGTGGCGTCGCTGGGTTCGTTGCCCAATTACCTGCTCACCAACAACCCCAACGTGCGCAGCCTCAAGGACTTGAGCGACAAGGACCGCATTGCCGTGCCCGCAGCGGGTGTGGGTTTTCAGTCGCGCACCCTGCAGATTGAAACCGCCCGCCAGTTTGGCGCTGCCGACTTCAAGCGCTTTGACACCATCTCGGTCAGCTTGCCGCACCCCGATGCCACTGCGGCGCTCATCAAGGGTGGCTCCGAGGTCAACACCCATTTCTCGAGCGCGCCGTTTTACTACCAGGCGCTGGAGAACAAGCAGGTGCGCAAGGTGCTGAGCTCGTACGACATTCTGGGCGGACCGGCCACGTTTAATGTGCTCTACACCACCCAGAAGTTCCACGACGAGAACCCCAAGACCTACAAGGCGTTCTACAACGCGCTGGTCGAGGCCGAGCAGTTCGTCAAGGCCAACAAAGCCAAGGCGGCCGAGGTGTTCATCCGTGTGCAACAGTCCAAGCTATCCCCAGACTTGGTGCGCCGCATTGTGGAAGACCCTGAAAACGACTTCACGGTGACTCCACAGCGCACTTTCGTTTACGCCGACGAGCTGCAGAAGCTGGGCGTCATCAAGAACCGCGCCACTTCATGGAAAGACTATTTCTTTGAAGAGGCGCATGCATCGCCAGGGAGCTGACATGGCCACCATCACCCATTTGCCCGGTGTCACCACTGCCCAGTCTGCGCCGCCAGGGCCTGCCAACCCACTGCTGCAGGTGGACAACGTGAGCCTGGAGTACCGCACGCCGCAATCGGTGGTGCGCGCCACGCACCGCGTGAGCTTTGATGTGTACCAGGCCGACCGCTTCGTGTTGCTGGGTGCATCGGGCTGCGGCAAGTCCACGCTGCTCAAGTCGGTGGCGGGGTTCATTGCCCCGGCTGAGGGCGAGATCCGCCTGGGCGGCCAGGTGGTGCGGGGCCCGGGGCCGGACCGCATCGTGGTGTTCCAGGAGTTCGATCAGTTGCCCCCGTGGAAGACGGTGGTGCAGAACGTGGTGTTTCCGCTGCTCGCCTCGCGCACCCTGGGGCGGGCCGAGGCCCGCGAGCGTGCCTTGCACTACCTGGACAAGGTGGGCCTGGCGAAGTTTGCCGATGCCTATCCGCATCAGCTCTCGGGTGGCATGAAGCAGCGCGTGGCCATTGCCCGCGCCCTGGCCATGCAGCCCCAGGTGCTGCTGATGGACGAGCCCTTTGCTGCGCTCGACGCCCTGACCCGCCGCAAGATGCAAGAGGAATTGCTGGCGCTGTGGGAGGAGGTACGCTTCACGCTGCTGTTCGTCACCCACTCCATCGAAGAGGCCCTGGTGGTGGGCAACCGCATCGGTCTGCTCTCGCCCCACCCAGGGCGGGTGCGGGCCGAGATCAACAGCCACGCCTTTGGCCTGCACAGCGCGGGCAGCCCCGAGTTTCAGGCGGCGGCGCAGCGCATCCACCATTTGCTGTTTGAGGGGGATACCCCGGCTGTGGCGCCTGCCGCAGCCCCGGCCGAGCCCTGGAGGAAATCTGCATGAGCGCCGCCCCAGGAAATGCAGCCCTCATCGGCGGCCTGCAGCCGCCGGTGCGGCCTGAATACGAACGCCCGCTGGAGCCCCTGACCGGCGTGGCACCGCAGCGCCCGCTGCCCTGGGCGGTGCGCCTGTGGCAACAGGGCTGGCTGCGCAAGACGGCCATCTTGTTGGTGTTGGCCCTGGTGTGGGAGCTGCTCGCGCGCTGGCAGGACAACGACCTGCTGCTGCCCACCTTCATGGCCACGGCCCGTGCGTTTGTCGATGGCATCGCCACAGGCGAACTGCTGGGCAAGGCGGCGCTGTCGCTGGGTGTGCTGCTGCAGGGCTACTTGGCGGGCATCGTGGCAGCCTTTGTGCTCACGACGCTGGCCGTGTCCACCCAGATCGGGCGCGACCTTTTGGCCACGCTCACGGCCATGTTCAACCCCTTGCCAGCCATTGCCTTGCTGCCACTGGCGCTGCTGTGGTTTGGCCTGGGCCAGGGCAGCCTGGTGTTTGTGCTGGTCCATTCGGTGCTGTGGCCGCTGGCGCTCAACACCTATGCAGGGTTTCAGGCCGTGCCTGAGACTTTGCGCATGGCCGGGCGCAACTATGGCCTGCGGGGTGTACCGTATGTGCTGCAAATTCTCGTGCCTGCCGCGCTGCCGTCCATCCTGTCGGGGCTCAAGATTGGCTGGGCATTTGCCTGGCGCACGCTGATTGCGGCCGAGCTGGTGTTTGGCGCATCTTCGGGCAAGGGCGGGCTCGGTTGGTACATCTTCCAGAACCGCAACGAGCTGTACACCGACAAGGTGTTTGCAGGCCTGGCCACGGTGATTGCCATTGGCCTGCTGGTGGAGAACCTGGGCTTTCATGCGCTGGAGCGGGTGACGGTGCGCCGCTGGGGCGTGCAGCGCTGAGAGTCTGTCCGACGTGGTGACGCAAGGCGGCGCAGCCCTACACTCGCACCATGCTCCGTTGGCTTATCGTTGTCTTTCTCGCCCTGGTGTTGATCAATGGCTTCTCGCCCTGGTTGCAGCGCATGGGGCTGGGCCGCTTGCCGGGCGACTGGCGGTTTCGGCTCTTTGGGCGTGACTGGTACATCCCGTTGGCCAGCACCTTGCTGCTCAGTTTTGTGGCCAGCCTGATTGCCAAGTGGGTGTGAACTGTTGGGTGGGGTTGGTTGAATCGCAAGGGTGTGTCCCCAACTGCGAAGTCAATGCTCTGAGCCCCACGAGAACCCCATGACCGAAGCCCTGCACATCGTCTGCCCCCACTGCCACACCACCAACCGCGTGCAGGCCGCCCAACTGGGCAGCGCGCCCGATTGCGGCAGCTGCCATCGCCCCCTGTTTGCTGGCGCCCCGCTGGAGCTGGATGCCACCAGCTTTGACAAGCATGTGGCGCGCAGCCACATCCCGGTGGTGGTGGACTTCTGGGCCCCCTGGTGCGGCCCCTGCCGCCAAATGGCCCCGGCCTTTGCCCAGGCCGCGCGCGAGCTGGAGCCGCGCGTGCGCCTGGCCAAGCTCAACACCGAAGACCAGCAGGCCATTGCTGCGCGCTATGCCATCCGCAGCATTCCCACCATGGTGATTTTCAAGGGCGGGGCCGAGGTGGCACGCATCTCGGGCGCCTTGGGCGCGGCGGACATTGCCCGTTGGGTGCGCACAGCGGTGTGACATAAATCGCGTTTGGCGAAGGTTTGATGGCGGCGGGTGGCGCAGCGGTGGCTTTGCAGCCCGGCGGCGCCTCTGCCGCCCGTAAGATGGCGCGCTTTGAGTGGCCACTGCGCTGTGGACTGCTCTGCGTCACCCTATCGGACCCATCGACCATGACCCTCTTTCGCACCTTGTTCACCTGGCTGGCCGCTGCGGCACTGGCCGTCATCACGGCCATGTCCCCGGCCTACGCGCAAACGGACAAACCCATCGTCAACCCCTACGGCCAGTTTCTGGCGGGGGACGGACTGAAGCTGGAAATTGCCACCTACCTGGAGAAAAACCAGCACGGCATGAACGACATGCTGGTCAAGATCACCGGCGCGGCCGCTTACGAGGCAGGCATTGATGGCAAGACCTTGCGCTACTCCGCCGAGCCTGCGGGCACGGGCTACAACCTCAAGCGCGATGGGCGCAACCTGATGAGCGTGCGTTCGCCCTACGGCCGTTGGCAGCAGATCGAGGTGTACCTGGCGGGCCGCACCTACCAAGTCACCCCGCGCGAAGAGATGGCCGAGCGTGTGATGCCGTTGCACCTGTTGACGGACTACCGGCAAAACGGCGGCAAGTAAGAGCGGCTAACAAAACCCCCCTGGCGTCGTTGTTCCGTCTTGTCGCACCCCTGTACTGCCTGCGACGGAACGCCTACCCAGGGCCGTTTCGCTGAGTCGTTTTAGCCGCTCTCAATACGTCGCTCTTCATCGGTGGCCACCTTCCGCCCTTCACCGCCGATGCAGTACCCGGGCCAGCGCATGGTCCAGCGCCAGCCACCCACCACCGCGCCCGACCAGGTAGAGCATCAGCCCCGCCCATGACAGGTGTGTAGGCCAAGCGTTGGGGTACACAAAGAGCTGAATCACCAGCGTCATGCCCAGCAGCGCCAGGGCCGACAGGCGCGTGCACAGGCCCAGCAGCAGCAAGGCTGCAAACAAATGCTCTGACACCGTGGCCAGCTGCGCTGCCAGCTCGGGCGGCAGTATCGGCAGCCGGTACTCCTCGCGGAACAGGGCATAGGCCCCGTCGCTGATGGTGAACCAGCCATCGACCTTGGTGCGGGCCGATGCCCAGAAAATGCCCGCCAGCGCCGCACGGGCCACCAGCGCCAGCAGGCTGTGGGGTGTCAGGCGCTGCGCCAATGCCGCCAGGCGGTGGAGCCCGTGTGGCTCGCCGGGCTTTGTCGAGGTGGTGGTGGGGCTCATGGTTTTTCCATTCAATGTGAAGGGGTGGCCAGCGCGCCTGCGTGCAGCAGCAGGGCCATCAGGACGCTCAGGTCGGCGCCGGGCTCGGCGGCCAGGGCCGCGAGGGCCGCGGTCTCCAGCCGGTCGCCGCGTGCGCAGGCGTTCAGGAATGCCGTCCCGGCCGCGGGCAAGGCCGTCCATTGCACAGCGCCCTGCGGGCGCGTGAGCAAACCGCCATCGCCCTGCCACGCAATGTCTGCAGGCAGCGCCAGCCCATTGCGGTGGGCCTGCCACAGCGCAAACGCGGGGTGGGCGGGGCTGTGGTGCCAGCGGGCGGCGGGGTGCGGCCGCAGCGCCATGGTTGCCAAGGTGGATGCGTCTTGTGCTGCCAGCCAGGTGGCATCCAAAGCGTCGGCATCGGCAGCCAGGTGGCTGTCGGTCCAGCAGCGGTCCAGCTGTGCCACATCGGCCAGGTAAGGCAACTCTGCCGCTGGCCCAAAGTGCTCCAAAAAAGTGGCAAAGCCCTCGCCGTAGTGGGTCAGCCGCGCATCCTGCGGCGGGTGGGCCTGGGCGTAGTGGTGCGCGGCAGCGCGAAACCAAGCCTCCCCCACCAGCGCGCACACCGTGGGGTAGTTGGCCTGCAGTGCATCGATGCAGCCTTTGGTGACGGTGTTGCGGTACACCGCAAAGGCAGGGTGCTGCACGACATCAGGCAGTGCCGCACCGCTGTGGGCGCTGGGCGAAGGCGTGTGCCACAGCGCGGCAGCGAATGCGTCTTGAAAGTGGCTCAAACGCATGGGATGGCCTCGGCCGTGGACGCGCCCCGCGTCTGGGGTTTGCGGGCCACCTCGGTCAACATGCCATGTGCGCGGTCGCGCTCGGCCAGCAGTTCGGCCAAGGCGGGCACATGCTCATCCCGCTCAATGAGGGTGGGGCGTGGGCCGGTGCGCGCCAGCACCTGCTGGTACAGCACCCACACGGGCTCGGCCACGGGGGTGTCGTGGCCATCAATCAACAGGTTGGCGCCCAAGGCGGGGTCAGCATGGTGGCCTGCCAGGTGGATCTCGACCACGGCGTGCAGTGGATAGGCGTCCAAATCGCAGGGTTCGCCCAGGTTGTGCGCGCCCAGGTACAGGTTGTTCACATCCAGCAGCAGGCTGCAGCCCGTGCGGCGCACCAGCTCGGCCAGAAAGTCGGGCTCGCTCCAGTCGTGGCCAGGCAGGGGCAGGTAGTGCGTGGGGTTTTCGATGGCAATGGCGCGCCGCAGGGCATCCTGCGTGCGGCCAATGTTGTCGGCCACGCGGGCCAGGGCCTCGTGGGTGCGCGGAAACGGAAGTAAATCAGGGTGGTAGGTGCCGCGCCAGGCCGACCAGGCCAGGTGCTCTGACACCAGCACCGGCTCGATGCGCTGCACCAGGGCGGCCAGCCGCGCCAGGTGCGCTGCGTCGGGCGGTGCATCGGCCGCCAGCGACAGCGACACGCCGTGCAGCGAGATGGGGTGGCGGGCCCGGATGGCCTGCAGCCAGGCCAGGCGTGGGCCGCCGTCGGCCAGGTAGTTCTCGGGGTGCACCTCCCACCACAGGCCGGGGGCGGCGCACTGCAGTGCTTCATCAAAGTGCTGGGGCTTGAGGGACAAGCCCGCCGTCAGTGCGCGTGCCATGGCGTGGGTGAGGTTGGCGGTGCGAGGGGGCTGGTCAGGACTTCATGGGCATGAGCGAGCCCATGCCCTTGGGCGTCTTGATGCTGGCGCAGGTGCCTGCTGGCACAAACTTCCAGGCGTTGGCCTGGTAGTCCACCTTGGAGGTGCCTGCGCAGGTGGTACCAGGGCCGGCGGCGCAGTCGTTCTTGCCAGCCATCGACACGCCGTAGCACTTCTCCATGGCGGGCTTGGCGCCATCCATGGGGGCTGCGGTGTTTTGGGCCAAGGCGGCGCCAGAGACCAGGGCGGTGAGGGCCAGTGCGCCCAGGGTGATGTTGCGAGATGTCATGGTGATGGCTCCTGAAGGTGGGTTGAAAAAATCCAGACCGTTTGCCGCATGCCGTGACAGCATGTGGGCGTCGATCTGCGTTGTAATTCGCGCTGTGGCGGCGCCGGGTTACACCAGCGGCCATAAAAAACCGGAAGGTATTTTTTCGACCTGCTGTAACCGGCGGGGCTGCGGCTGCGAATACCCCGTCATGGAGAACGCATGGAGATAGAAGAACAGCTTCGAACGCTGCTGCTGCTCGGGTTGGCGGCCGATGCGGCGGCGTACCAGCGGTTTTTGAAACAGCTGAGTGCGCACCTGCGGGCGTTTTTGCGCCGCCGCCTGGCCCAGCGCCCTGACGAGGTGGAGGACCTGGTGCAAGAAACCTTGCTGGCCATACACAACCAGCGCCACACCTACCGCCCCGAGATGCCGGTGACGGCCTGGGCGCACGCGATTGCGCGCTACAAGCTCATCGACTGGCTGCGCTCGCACCGCGTGAAAGAGGCGCTGAACGACCCGCTGGACGATGCCAGCGAGTTGTTTGCCAGCACCGACAGCGAGGCCGCACTGGCCAAGCGCGACCTGGGCCAATTGCTGCAGACGCTGCCCGACCGCCAGCGCCTGCCCATCGTGCATGTGAAGCTGGAGGGGCTGTCGGTGGTTGAAACCGCGCAGCTCACCGGCATGTCGGAGTCCGCAGTGAAAGTCGGCGTGCACCGGGGGCTCAAGGCCCTGGCCGCCAAGATTAGAAACATGGCTTACGCCAACCAGGGCACCAGCCCATCGTTGGGTGCCGCAGACTGACTGTCGCAGCGCCTGGCCAGCACGGGCACTCTGATTTGCACAAGTCCCAAGGGGAATGACATGAAGACCGATGAATGGATTGAGATGCTGGCCGCGGGTGCCGCCCCCGTGCCAGCGCACGCGCTGGAGCGACGCTTTGGCAGCGCCGTGGTTGCGGGCCTGGGGGGCGCCGTGGTGTTGATGCTGCTGGTGTTTGGCCTGCGGCCCGACCTGGCGCAGACGGCGGCGCTGCCCATGTTCTGGGGCAAGCTGGCGTTTGCTGCGGCCCTGGCGGTGCCCGGTGTGTGGGCGCTGCAGCGCTTGGCGCGCCCCGGCGCGCGGTGGGTGGGCCTGGCGTGGACGTTGGCCTTGCCCGTGGCCCTGCTGTGGGCCATGGCCGCCTGGGCCTTGTTGCACCAGGCCCCGGCAGACCGCTGGGCCCTGGTGCTGGGCAGCACTTGGCGCACCTGCCCGTTCAACATTGCGTTGCTGTCGGTGCCTGCGTTCATTGCCAGCTTTTGGGCCCTGCGCGGGGCCGCGCCCACGCAGCTGGCCTGGGCTGGCGCGGGGGCGGGCCTGCTGGCGGGGGCCTTGGGGGCGCTGGTGTATGCGCTGCACTGCCCCGAAATGGCCACGCCGTTTTTAGCGGTGTGGTACGTGGCGGGTATGGCCATGCCGACCGCGCTGGGCGCAGTGTTGGGGCCGCGTTTGCTGCGCTGGTAACCACGGGGCTGGGCGTTTAGAGCGGCTCACAAAACTCAGCAAAGCGGCCCTAGCTAAGGCTCTGGCTAAGCGTTTCGCCGCAGGCTTTACAGGCGCACGACAAGGCGAGACAACGACGCCAGGGGAGTTTGGTGAGTCGCTCTCAGCCCACCCGGCGGGTGTAGGCCCGAAACACCGTGTCCAGCTCCCAGCCCATGGCCTCGTACAGCGCCTGCGCGGCGTGGTTGGTGTGCGCCGTGGTCAGGTCCATGCGCACACGCCCTTGCCTGCGGGCATGGTCTTCGGCGGCCAGCAGCAGGAAGCGCCCGGCGCCCTGGCCCCGGGCCGAAGGCGCCACAAACAGGTCGTACAGCACATAGATGGGCGCGGCCTCCACCGAGCAAAAGCTGGGGTACAGCTGGCAAAAGCCCACAGCGGCACCCGCGTCGTCCTGCGCGATCAGGATGACGGATTCGTTGCGCTCCAGGCGCTCGTGGACGAAGCGCTGGGCGGCCGCCAGGTCGGCGAGCTGTTCGTAAAACTGGCGGTAGGCGTCAAACAGCGGTGCAATGGCCGGGGCGTCGGCCAGCGTGGCGGGGCGGATGTGCAGGCTCATGGCTGGGCAGGTGTTTCGGGGGCTTCTGATGTCGGGGTTGGTGGGGTCGGGGCTGGTGTGGCGCGCAGCCACTGCGCTACGGCTTCCACCCGGGCCTGGTGGATCAAATCGCCCACCTGGGGGCCGGTCACGCCTTTGGCCGCCGCCTTGGCCGCAATCTCGCGGGTAATGACGCTTTGCACGGCCGCCAGCACGGCCAGCAGGCGCGGGCGCTGCGGGTAGGCGGCTTCGTCAAAGCCCAGGCGGCCCCGGGCATCGCACTCGCAGGCCAGCAGCACTTCGGCAAAACGCCCGGGCTTGCGGATGGCGTCGCAGCGCTCGAGCAGGCGCACCAGCGGCCCGGCACCCAGGTCGCCGCTGCGGTGGATGTGGCCGTGTTCGCGCGCCACCACCTCGGCGGTCTCGCGGCAGTCCACGGGCACGCGCAGGCGCTCGGCCACGCCTTGCAGCAGCTCGGCACTGCGCTCTTCGTGCCCAATGTGGCGCGGCAGGATGTCGGCGGGCGTGGTGCCTTTGCCCAGGTCGTGCGCCAGGCAGGCAAACCGCACCGTGAGCGGGGCCTGCAGCCGTGCGGCCATGTCCAGCACCATCATCAGGTGCACGCCCGTGTCCACCTCGGGGTGGTGCAGCGGGGGCTGGGGCACGCCCCACAGGCAGGCCACTTCGGGCAGCAGCACCTGCAGTGCGCCGCATGCGCGCAGCACCTCGAACATGCGCGAGGGCTTGTCTTCCATCAGCCCGCGCGCCAGCTCTTGCCACACGCGCTCGGGCACCAGGTGGTCCACCTCGCCCTCGGCCACCATCTCGCGCATCAGCTGCAGGGTCTCAGGCGCCACGGTGAAGTCGTGGTAGCGCGCCGCAAAGCGCGCCACACGCAGGATGCGCACCGGGTCTTCGCGAAAGGCATCGGTCACGTGGCGCAGCACCTTGGCCTGCAGGTCTTGCACGCCGTGGTATGGATCAAATAGCTCGCTAGCGCTTGATGAATAAGCGCTGGCAGCTATTGAATTGATAGTAAGGTCGCGCCGTGACAGGTCTTCGGCCAGCGTCACGTCGGGCGAGCTTTGCACCACAAAGCCCCGGTAGCCGCGCCCGCTCTTGCGCTCGGTCCGTGCCAGGGCGTATTCCTCGCGCGTTTGGGGGTGCAGAAACACCGGAAAATCCCGCCCCACCGGCAGGTAGCCCAGCTCCAGCATCTGCTCGGGCGTGGCCCCCACCACCACCCAGTCGTGGTCATTCACCGGGCGGCCCAGCAGCTTGTCGCGGACGGCGCCGCCTACCATGTAGATTTGCATGGGCATAGTTTAGGGTGGGCCCTCGGTCGTATATTCCAACCCACCATGTCCCTAGCCTCCGACCTCACCATCGCCCAACTCAACCCCGACGGCAGCGTGCCCGTGCCTGCGGCGCCTGACGCTGCAGCCAATGCCGCCGCCGAGGCCCTGCAGCGCGAGGCGCAGTTCGAGGCCCTGCAGGCCAAGGTCGAGGGGTTGCAAGAAATCCTGGCGAAGCCGCTGGCCGACATCCTGGCCGAGCACGACAAATTCAAGGAGGTGGCGGCCGCGTGGGATTCGTTTGGCGCGATGTGGATGCTGTCGCAGCGCGCCATGCGCCGCGTGGCGATGGACCTGGCGGCCCCACAGGGCGTGAGCGAAGAAGAGGTGGTGGCCCGCGCCATGGCCTATGCCAACCAGGTGCTCAATGTCGAAGACGAAGACCTGCGCGGCAGCGTGGCCCCGGCGCAGCTCGCGCACATTGCGCGGCACAAGGCGTTTTTACGCAAGCAGTTTCGCCAGCGCTGACCGCGCGTCCGCTGTCAGGCAAACACCGGCCTGAAAAAGCTCCGTTCGTAGCTCACGATGCAACCGGTTTCCTCGGCGTACCGAAACGCCGCCTGGCAGTCCGCGTCTTGCATGGACCGCTCGCGGTACACCTCGTAGGCCGCGAGGCTGTCAAACGTGAACAGGGCCAGCGCAATGTTGTTGGCGCCTTCGCTGGGCATGAAGTAGCCGTGGTGCTGGCCGCCGAATTTCTCGACCAGGGGAATCCACAGTTTGCCGTAGTGCTCAAACTCTTTCAGTTTGGTGGTATTGAGCACGTAGCGCAGGTAGATGGTGACCGCCATCGGATCACTCCTGGCCAGGGTTCAGGCGGTAGGGTTCCTCGAAGTCGAGAAAGTCCTTCTCGGCCAGGGCCTCGTCGATCCAGGCTTTCACGCCGGGTAGCTCGCGCACACGCTGCACATAGGCGGCGATGGGGGCGGGCAGGGGCAGTGCGTAGGTGTGCAGGCGCATGCACACAGGGGCAAAGTAGGCATCGGCCACCGAGAACGCTCCAAACAGCATGGGGCCGCCGTGTTCTTCCAGCAGCGCGCCCCACATGCCCACCAGGCGGGCCACATCGGCGCGCACGGCGGGCTGGTCGCGCCAGATCAGGGCGCCGGTGTCGGCCAGGTCGGCCTCGATGTTCATGGGGCAGTGGCTGCGCAGGGCGGTGAAGCCGCTGTGCATCTCGGCGCAGATGCTGCGGGCACGTGCGCGGGCCTTGGGTTGGGCGGGCCAGAGTTGCTTGTCGGCCCAGGTCTCGGCCACGTATTCGGCAATGGCCAGGGTGTCCCACACCACCAGGTCACCATCGACCAGCACGGGCACCTTGCCGGTGGGGCTCACGGGGCCCATGGTGCGCTTGAACTCTGAGTCGGCCTCGAAGCTGTCAAAGCGCACGTGCACTTCGTCAAACGCAATGCCCGCCTGCTTGAGCAGCACCCAGGGGCGCATGGACCAGGACGAGTAGTTCTTGTTGCCGATGTAGAGCTTGAGCATGGGGCACCTGCCGATGGAAATCAGGGAAAAGAAAGTCGGACCGCCATGCTAGCGGCAGTGGCGCGCGCCAGCGATGCGAAAAAGCGGCCTGAATGATGCGCAGCGCGCATCACAGGCCATCGTGCTGTTCTGGGCAGGCCTGGGCGAGGGGGTCAGACCGGCCAGACCACGCCGTTGTCGTTCAGGATGGCATCGAGCGGCAGGTCAAACTCCTCGGGCTCGAAGTCGTCCAGGTAGCCGTTGGTGAAACCCAGGCCCACGGTGAAGGGCTTGGGCTGCAGTGTGGCCAGCGTGCGGTCGTAAAAGCCGCCGCCATAGCCCAGCCGGTAGCCACCCGGTGCGTAGCCCACACAGGGCACAAACAGCAGCGTGGGCACGATGACCTCGGTGTCCTTGGGCTTGGGGATGCCGTAGGCGTCCTCTTCCATGGGGCAGCCGGGGTACCAGGCGTGGAAGGTGAGCGTTTTGTGCTGCTTGTTGACCACCGGCAGGCCGATGCGCCGGCGCAGGGGCTCGTCCAGCAGCTCGCCGTCTTCCTTCCAGCGGTGCAGGGCGGGCAGGGGGTCAAACTCGCCCTTGATGGGCCAATAGGCGCCAATCACGGTGTCGGGCCGGTTGACCAGCCAAATGCGCATGACCTGCTGTAACAGGTCGGCCCGTTGTAGGCGATCAGGCAGGTTGAGACGTTCTTCAATCAATGCGCGCCGAAGGGCTGCTTTGTCCATCAGATAATTCCCCCATGCAATTGCTCAGAGCGATTTTGACACCCCTTGTGGCCGCCGCAGTGCTGGCCACCGCTGCGCCCCTTGTCCAGGCGCAAAACCGTGGCGACGATGCCCTGCTGGAGATGGGCCAGGCCTTTCGCAAAGGCGACCGTAAAAAGCTGGACCAGCTGCTGCCCACCGTGCGTGGCCATGCGCTGGAGCCCTGGGCCGCCTACTGGGAGTTGAAGCTGCGCCTGGGCGAGGCGTTGCCCCAGGAGATCCAGGGCTTTTTGCAGAAATACGCTGGCACCTACCAGGAAGACCGGCTGCGCAACGACTGGCTGCTGCTGCTGGGCCAGCGCCGCGACTGGGCACAGTTTGCCGAGCAGCACCCGAGCTACCGCATGTCGGACGACAAGGAAGTGCGCTGCTACGCCCTGCTGATCGACACCTTGAAGGGCACGGCCCCCGCCACGGCGGCCGATGAGGTGCGCCGCAACTGGTATGCCCAGCGCGACAACGACGACGGCTGCACCCACGCGGCGGGCGAGCTGTATGGCTACAAAAAGCTCACGGCCCAGGACGTGTGGCGCAAGGCCCGCCTGGCGGTGGAGGCCAACCGCGTGCGCGCAGCGCGCAGCGCCGTAGAAATCGTCTCGCCTGAATCCTCTGCCCAGGTCAAGGAACTGATGGACTCGGCTGCCAAGTACCTGCACAGCCGCGCCACGGCCCGTGGCAAGGCGCGCCAGGAGCTGGTGGCGCTGGCCCTCATCAAGCTGGCGCAGGGCGATGTGGACAACGCCGCCGCCCAGCTCGACAGCAAATGGGGCGTGCACTTGTCGCCCGAAGAGCGCAACTGGGTGTGGGGCGTGATTGGCAAGCAGGCCGCACAGCGCCTGTCGAACGACGCCATGACCTACTTTGGCAACGTGACCAAAGATGCCGACCTGAACGACGACCTGCTGGGCTGGAAGGTGCGCGCCGCCCTGCGCGCAGGCCAGTGGAAGGTGGTGCGCAAGGCCGTGGAGGCCATGAGCGACGAAGCCCGCAGCGACAGCACCTGGGTGTACTGGCGTGCCAAGGCTGTGCTGGCCGAAAAGCCCAGCGAGGCCGAACGCACCGAAGCCCGCCAGTGGCTGCAGGGCATTGCCAGCACCCGGGGCTTTTACGAGCAACTGGCGCTGGAAGAGCTGGGCCAGCGCGTGGCCGTGCCGCCCGCGCCAGCGCCCCTCACGGCCGAAGAAAAGGCTGCGGCCCGCGCCAACCCGGCGCTCAACCGCGCGCTCTACGCCATCATGCTGGGCCTGCGCAGCGAAGGCGTGCGCGAGTGGAACTACGCCACCAACCTGCACAACCCCGGCGGCATGGCCGAGCGCGATTTGCTGGCCGCTGCCGACTTTGCCTGCCAGCGCGAGGTGTGGGACCGCTGCATCAACACCAGCGAGCGCACCAAGACCGTCATCGACACCACGCAGCGCTTTCCCACGCCGTTTCGCGCCACCGTGGTGGAGCGCGCCCAGGGCATTGGCCTGGACCCGGCCTATGTGTACGGCCTGATCCGGCAGGAAAGCCGCTTTGTGATGGACGCCCGCTCGCACGTTGGGGCCTCGGGCCTGATGCAGGTGATGCCTGCGACGGCCCGCTGGACGGCCAAGAAGATTGGCCTCACCAACTTCACCCCGGACCAGATCTCGGACCGCGACACCAACATCACCATCGGCACGGCCTACCTCAAGCTGGCGCTGGACGATTTTGCGGGCTCCATGCCCATGGCCGCCGCCGCCTACAACGCAGGCCCCGGCCGTCCGCGCAATTGGCGCAACGGCCCCGTGCTGGACGCCGCCATCTGGGCCGAAAACGTACCCTTTGCAGAAACGCGTGACTACGTGAAGAAGGTGCTGGCCAACACCACCAATTACGCGGCCATGCTCACCGGCCAGCCGCAGTCGCTGCGCAGCCGCCTGGGCACCGTGGGCCCGCGCGATGCGGCCGCCCCGGCAGTGAATACCGATCTGCCGTGAGAGGTGCAGGGGCCGCTATCAAAAAAGAAGCTGCTAGCGCTTGATAGGTAAGCGCTAGCGGCCTATTTCATTCAAAAGAGGGTGCTATGGTGCAATGGAAGGCAGCGGCGATGGCCGCCATGGTGGTGTGGGCAATGGGCGTGCAGGCGCAGCCGGTGTACAAGTGGGTGGATGCGAACGGCAAGACGCACTACGGCTCGCAGCCCCCGGCCAGCAAGGACGATGTGGAGCCCATGAAGCTGCAGAGCACCAATGGCACGACCACCGGCAGCGACACAGGATCGGGGGGCGCGGAGGGCCGCAAGAGCGCCTCGGGCAAGGGCGCCACCGAGTACAACGCCGACGGCACCAAGAAGGTTTCCAAGGACGTGCAGGAGTTTGGCGAGGGCCTTAAAAAGGCCCTGGGCACGGTCGACAAAAAGGAAGTGCCGATGAACTGCGCGGTGGCGGTGAGCAACATCCACTACCAGGCCGATCTGATGCTGGAGGTGGGCCAGAAGAACGTGCGCGACGGCTACATGACCCAGGCGGCTTTTGACGCCACGGCCCCGAAGATCAAGGAGGCCAAGGGCAAGTACAGCGTGGGCGATTGCCAGATTGCCAGCGGCAACAAGAAATCGTTCTACCAATGCATGTCCAGCAGCAACAACCACGTGACGGGATGCGATAGCCAGTTCAAACACTGAGCGGTTGCATGGGACCTGACAGCTTGGCTGCAGGCCTGTGGGCACCGCCGTGTAGGTCGGGTTAGCGCAGCGTAACCCGACATCAACACTGCGTGCCCTGCGGGCGTCGGGTGATGCCCTTGCGGGCTAACCCGACCTACGAGGTCTGCGGATGCAGAAGAAGCCCGCTACACGCGGGCTTTTTTACGGGGGCGTGAGGGCGGCAGTGGTTGGCTCAGCCATTGAACAGCGCCTCGCCCTGGCGCACCGCTGCGCCCGAGCGTTCCAGGTCGGCCACCAGGCTGTGCAGCCAGGCGGCCTGCGGCTGGTCGGCAAAGTGGGCGCGGTGCAGCATGCCAAAGTAGGGCGTGCCCTCGGCCCACTGCTGCAGGGCGGGCACGGTGGTGTGCTGCAGCTCCAGCAGTTTGTACTTGAGGAGCACTTTGGCGGCATACAGCGCGTGCTTGCGCGGGGCGGCCACAAAGCCCTGCAGCCGCTGGCGTGCGGCGGCAATGGCGCGCGGCGCATCGGTAAAAACGGGGCCGTGGCCGGGGATGACGGTGCGCGGGGCCAGGCGCTCGATCACATCCAGCGTGGCGGCCACTTCGTCGAAAGCGGCGGTGCCTTCCAGCTCTGGAAAGACGACGCCAAAGCCGTTCTCCCACAGCGCGTCGGCCGAGATGAGCGTGGCGCTTTGCGGCTCAAACAGCACCACCGAATGCGGGTCGTGCCCCGGTGCGGCGTGCACCTGCCAGTCGCGCCCGGCCAGGCGCGCGGTGGTGCCGGGCTGCAAGGCGGCGTCGGCCTTGAAGCGCGGGCAGTCCTGGCCCGTGGGGGTGTAGCTCAGGGCGTAGGCGTCCCATTGAGTGACCTGTGCCATTTGGCCGGGGGGATGTGGGTGGCGGCACCGGGCCAGGCCGCCTGCAGCGCGGCATTGCCGCCGCAGTGGTCGCTGTGCAGGTGGGTGTTGAGGATGCGCTGCAGCGGCTGCGCGCCCAGCGCGCTTTGCACCAAGGCCACGGTCTGGTCGCTGTGGGTGCAGTAGCCGGTGTCCACCACGGCCGCGCCTTCGGGCCCGATGCACACCACGTTATTGGCCGAGAGCCAGCCGCGCTCCAGCACGGTGATGCCGGGCGGCAGGGATGCGGTCAACGGGGCGGTCGAGGGTGCGGGCATGGCGTGAGGGGCAGTGGCTGCGGCAGAGCCTGCAGCGTAGCGCACCGCACGGGCGCACAGCCTCTCCAAAACCCCGAGAGGGCCTGCGCAGGGAGGGAGCGGGCACTGCCGCTGCCCGTTTGGGGCTTAGCCCGAGCGGTGGAGGTGTCGCTCTGGTGCTGGCAGTCGTGTAGGTCGGGTTAGCGCAGCGTAACCCGACGATAGTGCCGCGCTAGCCCCAGGGTGTCGGGTGATGCCCTTGCGGGCTAACCCGACCTACGGGGGCGGGGGCTGGCTTCGAGATCTTCCGCCCAAACGGTGGTGCGCCCGATCAGAACGTGACGCCAGCCACCAGGATCACGTTGGCATACGGCGTGCACTCACCCGTGCGCACCACCACGCGGGCGCGCTCGGTCAGGCGCTTGAATTCATCGTGGCTGACGGTTTGCGGTGTGACGGGCAGCTGGCACCAGCTGGGCAGCAGGCCCTGGGCGCGCTCCACGGCTTCGGTGGCGATCACGGCTTTTTCCACCTGCAGCTCGGTCAGCACCACGCGCAGCACGTCGGCCACGGCGGGGATGCCGGGCGTCAGCGCCAGGTCGATGCGGCGTGGGCCGTTCGGGATGGGCAGGCCCACGTCGCCAATCACCAGCATGTCGCCGTGGCCCATGGAGGCAATGGCGTGGGAGAGTTCGGCATGCATCAAGGCGGTGCGTTTCACAGGGGGCTCCAGTCAGGGGGCAGGGGGCTTTGCGCCACGGCGGCGCGGGTGGGGATGGAGGGTTGGGCGCCCGCCTGCGTCACGCACAGGGCCGAGGCGCGGATGCCTTCGCGCACCGCCAGGCCGAGCGATTGGCCCTCGGCCAGCGCCACGGTGAGGGCACCCAAAAAGGTGTCGCCTGCCGCGGTGGTGTCCACCGCCTGTACCTTGCGGCCGGGGTGGTAGCGGCTGCCTGCAGCATCGGCCGCCACCGCACCGGCGGCGCCCAGCGTGACCACGACTTGCGATGGCCCCATGGTGCGCAAGGCTTGCGCTGCCTGGGCCGCCTGGGCAGGGGTTTCCACAGCCGTGCCTGCCAGCGCGGCGGCTTCCACCTCATTGACCACCAGCACATCGACCAGCGGCAGCAGCGCTTCGGGCAAGGGTTGGATGGGGGAGGGGTTGAACACCACACGCCGCCCGGCTTTGTGGGCGCACTGCGCGGCCGCCAGCACTTCGGGCATGGGGCTTTCCAGCTGCATGACCAGTGCGCTGGCGCGGGTCAGCAGGGATTGCAGGGCCGGTGTATCGAGCGTGAAGCGGGCATTGGCGCCGGGCACGACCACGATGCGGTTCTGGCCCGAGGCCTCCACCGTGATGGCGGCCAGCCCTGTGGGGGCTTCGGCGTCGGTGAGCACGGCGCTGTGGTCGATGCCGTCACGTTCCAGTTCAGCGCGCAGCGTGGCGCCGTTGGCGTCGTTGCCCACACGGCCCAGCAGGTGCACCTGCGCGCCCTGGCGGGCGCAGGCCACGGCTTGGTTGCCGCCTTTGCCACCGGGCACATAGTGCAGGCCCTGGGCCAACACGGTCTCACCTGCGCCGGGGGCGTGCTGCACCTGCAGCACCAGGTCCATGTTCAGGCTGCCCAGCACGGCGATGCAGGGCGCCGATGAGTGCGTCGATGAAGGCGTTGAGGGGGCAGGGGTTGAAGGGGGCGTCGTCATGCTTTGGTTTTTTTGGAGTTTTATTGGGGGCGGGGCGCGGTCGATGCGCGCACGCGTAGCTCGGGCTGCAGCATCACCTTGCGGGCGTCCTGGCGCTTGCCGTCGATGCGTTCGAGCAGCATGTCCACGGCCAGCGCGCCGATGCGCTGCTTGGGCTGGGCCACGGTGGTCAGCGGCGGGCTGGTGAAGGCGGTGAGTTCAATGTCGTCAAAGCCCACCATCGACAAGGCCTCGGGCAGGCGCAGGCCGCGCTCGTGCGCAGCGCACAGGGCGCCCATGGCCATCAGGTCGTTGCAAACGAACACGGCAGTGGGCGGCGTGGCCGCGCGCAGCAGTGCGTGCATGGCCTCGTAGCCGCCCTGGCTGGTGAAGTTGCCGTGCCACAGCAGGCCATCGCCCTGGCCCAGGCCTGCAGCGGCCAGGGCGCTGCGCCAGCCGGCAATGCGCTGCTCGCTGGGGGCCAGGCCCGTGGGGCCGCCAATGCAGGCAATGCGCTGGTGGCCCAGTTGCAGCAGGTGCTGCGTGGCCAGCAGGCCGCCTTGCATGTGGGCGGTTTCCACCAGGTCGCAAGGCTGCTCGGCAATTTCGATTTCGCGGTCCACCAGCACGGTGGGAATGCCCAGGCCCGCCAGCTGGTTAGGTAGGGTGGCGTCGTGCCCGGTGGAGACGACGATCAGTCCGTCAATGCGCCGCTCGGCCAGCACCTGCAAATAGGTGCCCTGGCGGTGGGCCTCGTCGTTGGTGTTGCACAGGATGAGGTTGTAGCCCGCGCCAAAGCAGCGGTCTTCCACCGCGTGCACGATTTCCGCAAAGTAGGGGTTGGAGCTGTTGGGGATCAGCATGCCCAGCGTGCGCGTGTTGTTGCTCTTGAGGCTGCGCGCAATGGCGCTGGGCACATAGCCCAGGGCGCGGATGGCGGTCTCTACGCGCGCACGGCTTTCGGGGCTGACATGGCGGGTGCCATTGACCACGTGCGAGACGGTGGTGACCGATACGTCGGCGTGGCGGGCAACGTCCTTGATGGTGGCCATGGGCGGCTCCCGTGCGGGCTCAGGCCTTGGCCGCGCGGCGCTGGCGCAGCGTGTCCACGATCACGGCGGCCACGATCACGATGCCGGTGATGATGCGCTTGCTGGGCTCGCTGGCGCCCACCTGGGCCAGGCCTGCTTCCAGCACGGCAATGATGAGCACGCCAAACGCGGTGTTCACCACCGAGCCGCGCCCGCCCATCAGGCTGGTGCCGCCAATCACCACAGCGGCAATCACCTGCAGCTCCATGCCGGTGCCTGCGTTGGGGTCGGCGGCTTCCAGGCGGGCCGATTGCATCAGGCCCGCCAGCCCGGCCAGCAGCCCGGTCACAGCGAACACGATGATGCGGATGGGGCGCGGGTCCACGCCTGCCAGGCGCATGGCTTCCTCGTTGGTGCCAATGCCCACCACGCTGCGGCCAAAAACGGTGCGCGACAGCACCAGTTGTGCCACCACCACCAGCACCACGGCCAGCAAGAAGGCGAACGAGATGCCGCCAAAGAACGGAGCCGACAGCCACGAGATCGCATCGCCCACGTACTGCGTGCGCGAGTCGGTCACCACGTAGGCGCTGCCGCGCACGGCTTCGAGCATGCCCAGCGAGACGATGAACGAGGGCAGGCGCCACGCCACCGAGATGGTGCCGGTGATGGTGCCGCACACCAGGCCGGTGGCCAGGGCCAGCGCGGCGGCGGCGGGCACCGTCCAGCCCCACTGCAGGATGGCGGCGGCCGAGGTGGCGGCGGCCAGCGCCATCACCGAGCCCACCGACAAATCGATGCCCGCGATGATGAGCACAAAGGTCATGCCCACGGCCATCACGGCCAGGGCCGGGATTTCGTTGGCGATGGTGATGAAGGTCTCGGCGCTCCAGAAATACTCGGACAGCGACGAGAACAGCGCCACCATGCCCGCCAGCACGGCGATCAGCCCTAGGTAGGTGCCCAGCTGGCTGCGCCAGGCGGAGGGGGTGCGCGGTGCAGGGGCCGCTGCCGTGGGGGTGGAGGTGGGGGCGTTCATGCGAAGGGCTCGGTCAGGAAAAGGGTCAAAACAGGGCGGTGGAACAGGGCGGTGGTTGGGAGGTGCGTGGGGGCTATGCAGCCGCTGGTTGCTCGGCGGGCGCATGGCTTTGCTCCGAGAAGGCGGCGGCCAGCAGCGATTGCTGCGTCCACTCGCCGCGCTCGAACACGGCCACCATGCGGCCACCGCTCATCACGCCAATGCGGTCGGCCATGGCCATCAGCTCGCGCAGGTCGGACGACACCATCAGCAGGGCGCGGCCTTGGTCGGCCATGCGGTCCAGCTCGCTGTAAATCTCGGCGCGTGCGCCCACGTCCACGCCACGGGTGGGCTCGTCCAGCAGCAGCACCTTGCAGGGGCGGTGCAGCCAGCGGGCAAACACCACCTTTTGCTGGTTGCCGCCCGAGAGCTGGCCCACGGGCTGCTCGCCGCCCCGGCAGCGGATGCGCAGGGTCTGGATGAAGCCCTGCACCAGCCGGTTCTCCAGCCCGCGCTGCAACCAGCCCCCGCGCGATACGGCGCCCAGGTCGGACAGCGTGGCGTTGATGCGGATGGGCTGCGCGAGCAGCAGGCCTTGCGATTTGCGGTCTTCCGTCACCAGGCCCACCCCGGCGGCAATGGCCTGCAGCGGCGTGGCAAAGCCCCGCGCCAGGGTGCGCAGCACGGGGGGGCGGGGGGTGGACGGAGTGGAATTAGGGTTTGCTATTGAATTGGTAGCTGCTTGCGCTTGATGGTCGGGCGCTGGAGGCACTTTTTGATCAAAATTTTCGTACAGAGTCACGTTGCCCCGGTCGGCACGGTCCGCACCAAAGAGCAGGCGCAGCAGCTCGGTGCGGCCCGAGCCCACCAGCCCGGCAATGCCGAACACTTCGCCCGCGCGCAGCTCCAGGCTCACGTCCTGCACCGCAGTGCCCCGGCCAATGCCTTGCACGCCCATGACCACTGGGCCTGCGGTGCGGCGGGGGCGGTCTTCCAGGTCGTTGACCGAGCGACCGACCATGCGCTGCACCAGCGCGTCTTCCGTCAGGCCCGCCATGGGCAACACGTCCACCAGGCGGCCGTCGCGCAGCACGGCGGCGCGGTCGGCAATGCGGCGCAGCTCTTCGAGGCGGTGCGACACGTAAATGATGGCCACGCCGCGTGCGGTGAGGTGGGCAATCTGGTCAAACAGGTAATTCGTCTCACGCGGGGTGAGCATGGCGGTGGGCTCGTCCAGCACCAGGATGCGCGTGTCGTCGTGCAGGTTGCGCGCAATCTCCACCATCTGCTGCTGGCCAATGCCCAGGGCCGACACGGGCGTGGCCGGGTCGATGTGGGTCAGGCCAATCTTGGCCAGCTGCTGGCTGGCTGCGGCGAGCAGTGCATCGCGGCGCAGCCAGCCGGCTCGGTGGGGAAGGCGGCCCATCAGCAGGTTCTCGGCTACCGACAGGGTGGGGATCAGCCCCAGCTCTTGCATCACCATGCGCACGCCGTGCTGCTCGGCATCGCGGCGCGAGGTGGGGGTGTAGGTCTGCCCACCCAGGCGCATGCCGCCCCGCGTGGCCGATTCCAGCCCGCAGATGATCTTGGACAGCGTGCTCTTGCCCGCGCCGTTCTCGCCCGTGAGGGCCAGCACCTCGCCCGCGTTCAGGGCCAGCGTCACGTTGTCGAGCACGGTGGCGGTGTAGTCCTTGCCCACGGCGTCAATGGACAGCAGCGGCGAAGGGGGCGTGGCGGATGTGTGGGGCGTCATGGCAGAGGCAATGCCTTCAAAAACAAAAAAGGCGCGTAGCCGTTACGCCACGCGCCTGAGGTCGCATGGCTTACTTGCTGTCTTTGGTCACCAGCACCACGTCGGTCTTCACGGCGGCAGGCAGTTGGGCCTGGGGCGTCTTGGCGGCCAGGGCCTTCTGGGCCAGCTCAATGCCGAACACGGCTTGCTTGGCGGCAAACTGGTCGGCCGTGGCCAGCACGCGGCCGTCGGCCAGCATGGGCTTGATGGCGGCGATGTTGTCGTAGCCCACCACTTGCACCTTGCCGGTCTTGCCAGCGGCCTTCACGGCGGCCACGATGCCCAGCGCCATGCTGTCGTTGCCCGCCAGCAGGGCCACCAGGTCAGGGTGCTCGCGCATCATGCCGGCGGCCACGGTGTTGCCCTTTTCGATTTCCCAGTTGCCGGACTGCACGCCCACCACGGTGATGCCTGCGGCCTTCATGGCGTCCTGGTAGCCCAGGGTGCGTTGCTGGGCATTGAAGGTGGTGGACACACCTTCGATGATGCCGACCTTGTCGCCCGCCTTCAGCGTCTTGGCCAGGTGGTCGCCCACCAGCTTGGCGCCCACCCGGTTGTCAGGGCCGACGAAGGGCACGGTGATGTTCTTCTCTTTGAGGGCGGCGGCGTCGAGCTGGTTGTCGATGTTCACCACGATGATGCCCTTGTCGATGGCGTTCTTCACCACGGGCACCAGGGCCTTGGAGTCGGCCGGGGCCAGCACGATGGCGCTGACCTTTTGCGCCACGGCCTGCTCGATCATCTTGATCTGCGCGGCGGTGTCGGTCTCGTTCTTGATGCCGTTGGCGATCAGTGTGTACTCGCTGGCGTGGGCCTTTTGGTGGGCCTTGGCGCCGTCTTCCATGGTGCGGAAGAACTCATTGGCCAGCGACTTCATCACCAGGGCGATCTTGGGCTTGTCTTGCGCCCAGGCGGGGCTGGCCAGCAAGCCGCCCAAAACGGCGATGGCGGCAGCGGTTTGAACGGAACGGCGGGTGAACTGCATGGTGTCTCCAGTTGGGATTGGGGGGCTTCAAAGCGCCGAAAGGCGCCCACAAAAACGCTTCGGGCGACCCGCCAAAGCGATGCCGCGGCGCGAATCATAGCGAAAGCAAACGTTTGCGCAAACGTTTGCTTACTGGGAAAAACCCTGAGGTTGTGTCAGGTAGTTGGACGGGAGAGGTTGGAAAACGGCTTTGCCACTATGCCGCGCAGGTAGGGCTAAGGAGGTGAGCATGCAGTGGACGTACCTGCATCAAACTCTGGATCCTCGATGCCGGGCATTGCCTGGGCATGAGGCGTGGCAGAGGGCGCGATGCATTGGCATGCAAAAGCGCTGGAAGCAGGCGCGCTGCCTTATGCCAGAAACACCGCGCAAGGGCCGCCCCGCCGCGCTGGTGTTGTCCCCCTTCCCGAGCGCGAAGCGCGCAGAGAGAAGGGGGAAGCGGCAAAGCCGCTCAGGGGGATGTTCTCAATTCCCGCCGCAGGATCTTGCCGACGTTGCTCTTGGGCAGCTCGTCGCGGAACTCGATGTACTTGGGGCGCTTGTAGCCGGTGAGGTTCTCGTGGCAGAACGCCGCCACATCGTCCTCGGTCAGGGCGGGGTCGTTCTTGATGATGAACACCTTGATGGCCTCGCCCTGCTTCTCGTCGGGTACCCCAATGGCCGCGCACTCCACCACGCCGGGGCACAGGCTGATGACCTGTTCCAGCTCGTTGGGGAAGACGTTGAAGCCGCTCACCAAAATCATGTCCTTTTTTCGGTCGATGATGCGGGTGTAGCCCTGGGCGTCCATGATGCCGATGTCGCCCGTGCGCATGAAGCCGTCGGGGGTGAAGGCTTTGGCGTTCTCTTCAGGCTGGTTGTAGTAGCCGGTCATCACGTTGGGGCCACGGATGCAGATCTCGCCCGAGGCGCCCTGGGGCAGGCTGTTGCCCGCATCGTCCTTGATGGCAATGTCGATGCCCGGCAGGGGCAGGCCGATGGAGCCCGAGAACTCGGTATTGGTCACCGGGTTGTTGGTGCCGATGGCGCAGGTCTCGCTCATGCCCCAGCCTTCGATCATGGTGCTGCCCGTGACCTTTTGCCATTGCTTCGCCGTGCCCTCCGATGCCGCCATGCCCCCGGCCTGCGACACGCACAGGTGTGAAAAATCGAGCGCGCGGAACTGCGGGTTTTGCAGTAGCGCGTTGAACAAGGTGTTGACGGCGGGCAGCATGTGGAAGGGTCGCTTTTTCAGCTCGGCCACAAACTTGGGGATGTCGCGCGGGTTGGGGATGAGTGTGAGGCTGGAGCCCTGGCGGATGGCCAGCAGGCACAGCGTGAGCGCGAAGATGTGGTACAGCGGCAGCGCGGCAATGCTGTTGGCTTTGGTCACATCGCCAATCTTGGACAGCGCGGGGGTGAACCACGCCTCGGCCTGCAAGGTGGCGGCCACGATGTTGCGGTGCGTGAGCACGGCGCCCTTGGACAAGCCCGTGGTGCCGCCCGTGTACTGCAAAAAGGCAATCGAGTCGAGCGTGGCGGGGCTGGGGCTCAGGGTGCGGTGCTCGCCCAGGGCCAGTGCCTTTTTGAAGGTGACCACCTTGCGCCCGTTGGTCAGTGGCAGGTCATACGCGGGCACCATCTTGGCCAGGTGGCGCACGGCAAAGGTGATCCATTTGCCAAACCAGAAACCCAGCAGGTCACCCATCGATGCCATCACCACATGCTGGATGCCGGTGTGGTCCACCACCTCGGCCAGGGTATGGGCAAAGTTTTCGAGAATGACGATGGTGGTGGCGCCGGAGTCTTTGAGCTGGTGCTCCAGCTCGCGCGCGGTGTAGAGCGGGTTGACGTTGACGCAGGTATAGCCCGCGAGCAGCACGGCCGCCATGGTCACGCCAAACTGGGGAATGTTGGGCAGCATGATGGCCACGCGCGAGCCGGGCTGCAGCCCCAGCCCCTGCAGGTAGGCGCCCAGGGCGCCCGACAGGCGCTCGAGGTCGCCGTAGTTCATCCAGCGGTCCATGCAGACGGAGAACGGGCTGCTGGCGTGCTTGCGAAACGACTCTTCCAGCAGGTGGGCCACAGAGCGGTATTGCTCGGGTTGCACGTCGTGCGGTACGCCCGGGGGGTAGCTCTTGAGCCAGATCTTTTCCATGCGAATTCCTTGTGCTCGCCAATGAGGGCCTGAGGCGCAATGGCGGGTTTGGCGGGTTGATAAACCGAGTGGCCGCTGGGATAAACGGCTTGCATTCCCATTCTGGGAGCACGCGGGGCAGCGCGGTTATCGGGCTTGTCCTAGGGTGGATGCGTTCTACGTCTCGCAGGCGACAGAATCCGCGGGAAATTGCGGGGCGGCGCCCGTAGCCGGGCGCCCCTGGCCGGGCTGGTGCACACTGCCCGCCAACGTGCTCTGGCCTTGCCGGGCCCTCACATTTCCCTACCGCGCCACCGCCCATGCTTGCCCGTTCTCAGAAGGTGTTTTTGTTGTCGTTGCTCTTGTACGCCGTGGGGTGTCTGGTGTGGTGGTGGCCTGAGCGGCCGTGGCTGGCCTGCGGGGCGGTGTTGTTGCCGCTGCTGGTGTTTGTGGCCGTCATGGGCCTGGAGTTCATGGCCATGCAGCGCCTCAATCGGCGCGATGCCGTGCCCGTGGCCTCGGTGCCCCAATTGCTGCGGGCCTGGTGGTGCGAGCTGGGGGTCGCCTTGCTCGTGTTTTGCTGGCGCCAGCCTTTTTTTGCCCATACCGAACCCGATTGGCTGCCTGCCCAGCCCAATGGGGCGCGGGGAGTGGTGCTGGTGCATGGCTTCATGTGCAACCGGGGCGTGTGGCTGCATTGGCTGCCCCGCTTGCGGGCTGCGGGCCATGCCCATGTGGCGGTCAATCTGGAGCCCGTCATCGGCTCCATCGATGCGTATATCGATGCCATTGAGCAGGCCGTGCAGCGTGTCACGGCAGCGACCGGCCAGCCCCCGGTGCTGCTGTGCCACAGCATGGGCGGGCTGGCCGCCCGGGCGTGGCTGCGGGCCGCGGAGGGAGATGCGCGCGTGCACCGCGTGTTGACCTTGGGTACGCCCCACGCAGGCACCTGGCTGGGCCGCTTCAGCCATGCTGAAAATGGCCGCCAGATGCGGCTGGACAGCCCCTGGCTGCAAGCCTTGGCGGGGCAAGAGTCACCCGAGCGGCGCAGCTTGTTCGTGTGTTGGTACTCGCCTTGCGACAACATTGTCTTTCCCGCCTCCACCGCTGCCTTGCCGGGGGCACAGCACCGCCTCATCAGCGATGTGGCCCACCTGCAAATGGCATTGCATCCGTTGGTAGTGCAAGCGTGTCTGGACGAAATCGCCAGGCCCTGACGCCGATTTCAGGCAGGTTTCAGGCTGGCACTGCGGCTTCGCGCTCGTCGGCCGCAAACTCCGGCAAGCCGCGCAATTGCTCGTACAGGGGGGTGAAGTCTGCAGCGGTCATGTCAAACAGCTGCTCAAAGCTGTCGATCACGAAGTAGGTCTGCTGGTAGGTGTCGATCTTGTAGCGCGTGCGCATGGTGCGCTGCAGCTGTAGCGGCAGGCGCTGTGGCTCAGGGCTTTGCACGGCATAGGGCAGCTCGCCCGATGAGCTGAGAATGCCCGCACCGTAGGCCCGCAGGCCGTTGGCCTGACGGATCAGCCCGAACTCGATCGTGTACCAGTACAGGCGGCTGAGCATCTCGCACGCCCCCAGCCCCTGGGCCTTGAGCCCGCCCTGGCCGTAGCGTTGCACGTAGTCGGCAAACACGGGGTTGAAGAGCAAGGGCACATGGCCGAACAGGTCGTGGAAGATGTCGGGCTCGACGATGTAGTCAAACTCTTCGGGCTTGCGAATCCAGTCGGTGACGGGGAACTTGCGGTTGGCCAGCAGCGTGAAGAAGGGCACCTCAGGGATCAACCCCGGCACGGCCACAATCTCCCAGCGTGTGGCGCGGTACAGGCGGTCGTTGATTTCTTCAAAGCGCGGAATGTGGTCCTTCACGCCCAGCGAGGGCAGGGCCTCTATGAAGGCATCGCTGGCCAGGCTGGGCAACAGGGCGCATTGGCGCTCGTAAAGGCGCCGGTAGGTGTCGTGGTTGGCAGCGGTGTAGGCCGCGTGGTTTTGCGCGCAGGTGTAGCCCTCGTCTGCGCGAGAGTAGTCGCCACGGGGTGGGCGGGTGGATTGGCCGTAGACGACAGGGGGTTGTCCCATGGTTTGCTCCTGTGCCGCCCAGGCCCTGTTCACTCTGCGGGCCGCATGCGCCCGACCTTTGGCGGCTAATTGATTTTGATTTTTGCGGCCTTGATCAAGAACTCGTACTTGTTGTACTCAGACTTCACGAACTGCGAAAAACCGTCCAGGCTCAGCTCTTCTGGCGAAATCCCCATCTTTTGCAGGCCTGCCTTGCCCGGCGCCGACTGCATCACTGCAGTGAATGCGTTGGCATAACGGCGAGCGTCGGCGTCAGGCAGACTGGCGGGTGCAAACAGCCCAAACCAGGTCGACACATTGAAGCCTTGCACCGAGTCGTTGATGCTGGGCACGTCCGGCAGCGCCTTGTCGCGGCTGAGGGTGGTGACCCCCAGGGCCTTGAACTTGCCCGATTGGATGTGGGGCAGGGCCGATGCCAGGTTGTCAAACACCAGGCCCACCTGCCCCGAAGTCAGCGCCGCCAAGGCGGGGGCAGACCCTTGGTAAGGGGTGTGGCCCATCTTGGTGTTGGTCAGCGACTTGAACATTTCTGCCGCAATGTGGCCGATGCTGCCGTTGCCACCCGAGCCGTACTTGAGCTGGTCCGGGTTCTTCTTGAGGTACTGCACCAGATCGGCAGTGGTGTTGATGCCGAGTTTTTTGGCTTGCTCTGCATTCATCACCAGCACATTGGGTGTGCGCGCCACGAGCACCAGCGGCTTGAAGTCCTTGATCGGGTTGTAGGGAAAGCTTTTGTACAGCCAGGGATTGACGGCATGGGTGGCCACGGCGCCCATGAGCAGCTGGTTGCTGCCCTTGGGTGACTTGGCCACCAGCTCGGCGCCGGTGTTGCCACCTGCGCCGGGCTTGTTCTCCACCGCAATGGCGCCCAGTTGGGCTTTGGCACCGTCTGCCAGCAGGCGGGCAGCGGTGTCCAGCGGGCCTCCTGCGGGGTAAGGCACCACAATGGTCAGCGGTGCGCCGGGATTTTGTGCCAACGCAAGCGTGGCACCGCCGCACAGCAGTGCGCCAAAGAAGAGGGAACGAAGCAGCATGTGGGTTTCTCCGGATGCGAATGCTGCTCAGTATAGGTAACGGTCTGTTTCCGCAGGCGTGCTATTTGGTCAGCACACCCCTGCGCATTTGGTCCAGCTCGATGGACTCGAACAGCGCCTTGAAATTGCCGTTGCCAAAACCGTCGTCCCCCTTGCGCTGGATGAACTCGAAGAAGATCGGGCCCAACTGGTTCTCACTGAAGATTTGCAGCAGCAATTTGCCGGCCACGCCATCCACCAGGATCTTGCGGTCCTTGAGGGCCTGCAGCGGCTCGCCGTGGCCGGGGATGCGCTTGTCCACCAGCTCGTAGTACGTGTCGATGGTGTCGAGCAGGCGCACGCCGCTGGTGCGCAGGGCGTCCACGGTGCCATACAGGTCGTCCGATCCCATGGCGATGTGCTGGATGCCTTCGCCCTTGTACATGTCCAGGTATTCCTGGATCTGGCCGGCCTTTTCCTTGCCTTCCTCATTGATCGGGATGCGGATCTTGCCGCACGGGCTGGTCATGGCCTTGCTCTTGACGCCGGTGACCTGGCCTTCGATGTCGAAGTATTTGATCTCGCGGAAGTTGAACACGCGCTCGTAAAAGTCGGCCCACTCGGTCATGCGGCCCCGGTGCACGTTGTGCGTGAGGTGGTCGATGTAGGTCAGGCCGTGGCCCTTGGGGTTCAGTGCCTCGTCGGCCGAGACGCCAGGCAGGGGCTCGAAGTCCACGTCAAAAAAGCCGATGTTGCCAATGTCGCCCGGCTTGGCGCCGTTCTTGCCGCGCCAGCGGTCCACCAGATAGATCAGGCTGTCACCTACGCCTTTGATGGCGGGGATGTTTAGCTCGCCCGGACCTGCGGTGCCAGCGTAGCCCCAGGCCCCCAGGCCCAGTGCGCGTTCGTAGGCGGCTTTGGCATCGTGCACGCGGAACGCAATGGCGCAGACGCTGGGGCCATGCAGGCGCGCAAAGCGCTGGGCAAAGCTGTCGGGCTCGGCATTGATGATGAAGTTGATCTCGCCCTGGCGGTACAGGGTGACCGCCTTGTGGCGGTGCCGGGCCACGGGCTTGAAGCCCATGCCCTCAAACACCTTGCCCATGGCTTGGGGATCGGGGGCGGCGAATTCGATGAATTCAAAGCCGTCGGTGCCCATGGGGTTCTCCCAGGCGGCGGTGGCCTGGGCGGCCTGTTGGGGCAATGCTGCGTTCATGGTTGGGGCTCCGTTGTGAGGGACTTGTGGCCAGTTGCCACGGTGGAGTCCACTTTAGAAGCCACCCAGATCAATAAAACAGCGTTTGGAGAAAGTGCCCCGAGTGAGTTGCAGGAAAAATCCGTGTTTTTGCATTGGGCGCAGGTTTTGTGCGCATTCAGGGTTAACCATGATGTTTGTGTGCTGGTTTGCGCTGTGGCGTCGATCCACCGCTTTCATAATCCCGGGCATGACTGCTGCACACACGCTGGATCGCTTGGACAGTGCTGTCCTTCGCATCCTTCAAATCAATGGGCGCGCCACTTACGACGACATTGGCGCCCAGATTGGCCTCTCTCCCAGCGCGGTGCTGCGCCGCGTCAAGCGGCTGGAAGAGGCTGGGGTGATTGACCGCTACGTAGCCCTGGTCAAGCCCGAGGCGGTGGGGCTGGGGCTGATCGCCTACCTGAATGTGCGCCTGGAAAAGCACACCGAGAGCCACAAGCGCAACCCCATGGACCTGTTTCGCGCCAGCGTGCAGACCTGGCCCGAGGTGGTGGAGTGCTCTTCGCTGACCGGGGAGATGGACTATTTGCTGCGGGTGGTGGTGCAGGACATGGCGCACTACAGCCGCTTCATCATGGACACCCTGCTCAAGCACCCCAGCGTACAAGACTGCAAGACCAGTTTTGTGCTGGACAGCGTGAAGGCCACGACCGCTGTGCCTGTCTAGACGCAGGTCCTGACGCTGCATGCTTTGAGCAGAGCGTGACCAAAGTCACGGCAGCCGCGTTAGCTGAGGCGCAAGAGCAAGAGGGCCCCTGGTGCGCAGACATAATCCGCCAGCCCGCAGGACGGGCGGGAGGCGGACATGATCCAGATAGAAGGCCTGCACTACGGCTATGGCCGGGCAGCGCTGTATGCCGATTTTTCAGCCCAGATTGGGCAGCCGGGTATTTATGGTGTGTTTGGCCGCAACGGCAGCGGCAAGTCCACCTTGTTGCGGCTGCTGTGTGGCTTGCTCACGCCCTGGCAGGGGCGTGTACGGGTGCTGGGTTTTCAGCCCCGGCAACGCGCGGCGGAGTTTCTGGCCTCGATCTACATCGTGCCCGAGGAGTTTCATCTGCCCAACCTGACTGCCGCCCAGCTGGCGCGCACCCACGGCAGCTTTTACCCCCGGTTTTCGCACGCTCTGTTCAGCGATTATTTGCAGGTGCTGGAGGTGCCGGTGGACAGCCGGTTTGAGGCCATGAGCCTGGGCCAGAAGAAGAAGGCCGCCATTGCCTTTGCCTTGGCCACCCAGACCCCGTTGCTGTTGATGGACGAACCGACCAACGGTCTGGACATCGTGGGCCGGGGGCAGTTTCGTGAGTTGATGCGGCGGCCTGAGCAGGCACAGCGCGTGGTCATGATCAGCACCCACCAGGCGCACGACCTCGAGAGCATCCTGAGCCATATCTGGTTCATCGACCAGGGGCGGCTGGCCCTGGCCGCCCGCATGGACGAATTGGCTGAGCGCCTGACCATGGGGGTGGCGGCCACTGCGCAGGCCTTGCCGACGGACGGCCTTTTGTACCAGGAGGCCTTGGGCGCACAGGTGGCCTATGTGGCCCGGCGCGTGGCTGGGGTGCCAGAGGAAGGTGCCTTGCAACTGGAGCTTTTGTACAAAGCCTTGAGTTTGAACCGGGATGCCATGCTGCAAGCCCTGGCCACGGCGGACGGTGCACCCACCGCAGAAGGAGCCCTCGCATGAGCCAAGACACACCGTCGACACCGCCATCCACGCAGGCGTGGAACTGGCCGCGTTTTGAATGCCTGGCGCTGGCCCATTGGGCAGAGCAGCGCCGCCACTACCTGGGCTATCTGCTGGTGCTGGCCATTTTGTATGCGGTGCTGCTGCTGTTGACGCTGGGTGTGTCCAGCTTCAAGGCCTTCGATGCAGAAGTCCAGGCCGCGTTTTATTTTTCAGGGCTTTTCCTGACGGGCTATGTGTTTGCAGGCCGGTACTTTGATGGCATTGCGCAGCGCGAGTCGGCCTTGCTCATCCTGATGCGGCCGGCATCGGTGCTGGAGAAGTGGGCCTTGTGCGTGCTGGTGGTGGCGGTGTTTTACCCGCTGGCCTACAGCGCCCTGTTTTTGCTGATGTCCTGGCCCGTGCTGCAACTGGTGGTGTTTGTGCGGCCCCTGCTCAGCGAAGGGGTGGTGTCGCTGGACAAGTACTTTTTGTTTGTGCCGTGGTGGCCGCACGGTGGAGAGCATGCTGTGATCTCGCTGCGCGCCCAGATGGGGTTGTGGATGGCACTGTGGGCGAGTCAGGCGTTTGTCTTGGCGGGCACGCTGTACTTTCGCAAGGCGGGCATGCTCAAGGCCCTGGTGGTGGGGTTTGCGCTGTTTGTGCTGACGGTGCTATGGACGGTGGTGACGGGGGCCCGCACGGAATCCTTGTCCGTATGGTGGAGCTTGGAAGCCGAGGTGTTCACGCCCTGGCTGCATGGGCTCAATGCTTTGGTGTGGATCGTGGTGCCGGGCCTGCTGTGGGGCCTGGTGTATGTCAACCTGCAAGAGAAAGAGCTGCTGTGATGGCCTTCACCACGGCACAGGGCCGTCGCCGCCGAGGCCCCTGGATTTTCATGGCCGCCTTGCTGCTCTTTTGGGGTGGTTTGGGGTTGACGGGCCTCAAGGTGCTCAAGCCACGCTATCGGTCAGACCCCGCCTTTGTGCTGGATGCCCAGGACATTGCAGGCCTGACCCGCTTGCAGATTGTGCAGGGCGCCGATGCCGGAGGCTACCGGCGTTCGGTTGATGTCCTGGTTGGGACGGGGCAAGGTATTGAGGCACGCACCTATCCCTTGGGGCAAACGGCCACTGACGCGGACGATGGTGCGCATCGGCTGGGAGTGTTCCGTGAGGGCAACACCCTGGTGATCATTGCGGCCCAGGAGCCCGCCGCGCAGTCTCCTGGGCACCGCAGGCGCTGGTCACGGCTGCATTCCGTCACGGTGCCAGCGCAGTTTCGCCATCTGGTGGTGACCGAGGCTGACATCCATGCCGTGGAGCCGGTCGCTGAGCTGCGGGTGGATGGCGTCGCTGTGCGGGTCAGTGGCAATGTGGCGTCGCTCGATTTGCGTGCGGCCCAGGCGGACTGCAGCGACTGTAGCACGTCAAAAGGTGGTCGCAATGGGCCCGAAATGCCAGTCTGCGATCCTGCCCGGCCATCAGAGAGCAAGGTAGCGCTGCGTGTAGATGCCTCAGCCATGCGGGAGGTGGTCATGAGCGCCGACACGGGCAGCGTGGCGCTGACCCATTCGGCGGGGCTGCAACGCCTGAGCCTGCTCATAGGGCATGAGGTGGGGGTGTCTGTGGACCGTGCCCACGTCTTGCTGCCCGGTGCCAAGCCGGTGCTGGAGGCCGGGGCTCGGCCCTTGCTGGGGGACTCCGCATGCGTTTCGCCCCTGTCGGGCGCATTGGAGCAGTCCAAGCCACCAGCTCGGCAGGCGCTGTACTGGAAACCCCTGTCTTGAAAGCCTGGATGCCCCCGGGTAAGGTGATTTGGCTGCGTTGGCAGCGACCATGAGGCAGTTTGGGTGCACTTGGCAGGTGCCGGAGGTCTGGGGTGGTGGCTCTATTTTGCTGCGTTGCAGCAAAACTGCTGGAAAAAATCAGGGAAAACCCTTAAAGTTCACCCCATGATCGCAACCAAAGCCCTGCTCAAGGCATCCTGGCACGCCAGCACCGGCATGCTGCGCACCCGAAACAGTCATTCTTCCAAGGAGGCAGGCATGCCTTCCACGCCCTTGATGGTTCCTATCCGCTCGCTGGGCCCTTCGTACCGCGAGCGCATTACCGCCCACTTGCTCAAGCTGGAGCCCGCAGACCGTTACCTGCGTTTTGGCTACGCCGCCAATGACGAGCAAATCCGCCGCTACGCCGAGCAACTCGACTTCAGCCGCGACGAAATTTTTGGCATCTACAACCGCCGCCTGGAGCTGGTGGCCATGGCCCACTTGGCTTTCTCCGAGCATCCCCAGCACAAGCACTGCGCAGAGTTCGGTGTTTCCGTACTCAAGCAGGCCCGTGGCCGGGGCTTTGGTGCCCGCCTGTTCGAGCGTGCCGTCATGCACGCCCGCAACGAAGGCGTGAACATGGTGTTCATCCACGCCCTGTCTGAAAACACGGCCATGCTCAAGATCGCCCGCAAAGCCGGTGCCACCGTGCAGCGCGATGGCTCTGAATCCGAGGCCTACCTGCACATCCAGCCTGCCAGCTTTGACACCCGCGTGGCCGAGATGGTGGAGCAGCAGTTTGCCGAGGTGGACTATCAGTTCAAAAAGCAAGCCAAGCAGTTCTGGGATTTTCTGTCCGGCGTGCAGGAAGTGCGCCGGGGTGTGCAGCACGCACGCCACCAGTCGGCTGAGTAAGCACTGACACGGGCAGGGCTTTCGGCCAAATGGGCCGCACTGCCCTGCGATTTCCTGGGCGCCGCGCACCTGCTGCGCAATAGCGCGCCCACCCAGCGCCCCTGAGTCTTGTATGAGCAGCCGCCCTGCGCTGCGTCGTTGCCTTGTCAACGCAATCCGCTATCCTTGGGCTCTGTTCACCACTACTGCAAGTCCTGCAATCCACGACAGTGTCTGACCCGCACCCTGGGCGTTTGCCCGAAAAGGAAGACAAGCGCACTTTTCTGCAAAAGGTGGCCGAGTTCATACACCCCGGCCCCGACTCTGCAGAAGAACTCATCGAGACCCTGGCGGAGGCCGAGGACAACCAGGTCATCGGCGCCGACTCGCGTGTGATGATTGAGCGAGTGATTCGCATGGCCGACATGACCGCCAGCGATGTCATGGTGGCCTCACCCCGCATGGACATGGTCGATATCGATGAGCCGCCCGATGTGCTGCTGCGCTCGGTGATCGACACGGCCCACTCGCGCTTTCCGGTGTTCCAGGGTGGGCGGGAGAACATCATTGGCATCCTCATGGCCAAAGACCTGCTGAAGCTGCAGCGGGCGCCAGAACTCAATATCCGCGCCTTGCTGCGGCCCGCCGTGTTTGTGCCCGAGAGCAAGGGCCTGAACGACCTGCTGCGCGAGTTTCGCGGCAACCGCAACCACTTGGCCATCGTGATCGACGAGTTTGGTCGCGTGGCCGGGCTGGTCACCATTGAAGATGTGCTTGAACAGATTGTGGGCGAGATTGAGGATGAATTCGACATTGCCGAAGACTCGGGCGACATCTTTGGCCTGGCCGACAAGACCTACCGCGTCAGCGGCGACACCCCCATCGAGCGGGTGTCTGAAGCCTTTGGCGTTCACATCCAGGGCAGCGAGCCCGTGGACGCGTTTGACACCATTGGCGGCCTGATCGCCCACGAAATGGGCCGCGTGCCCAAGCGCGGCGAACACCTGCAGCTGTGCGGGCTGCATTTTGTGGTGCTGCACACCAAGGGCGGCGCGGTGCGCTGGTTCAAGGTGTCGCGGGTGGAAGCGCCTGGCGCTGCCGAACATTGATGGCCCGGGCGTTGATGTCGCGCAGCCGCCCTGCGATGGTGGCTGCCACGGGGCTGTCTGCCTTGGCCGGTCTGGCCCAGGCAGCATCGCTCGCCTGGCCCGGCACGGGCCAGCCTGTGTGGTGGCTGCAGTGGCTGTCGATGCTGGTGTTGGCAGGGTTGCTGCACCACCTGCGCCCCAGCGGGCGGCAGGGGGCCTGGCTGGGTTTTTCGTTTGCCCTGGCCTGGTTGTGCGGCACCTTCTGGTGGCTGTTCATTTCCTTGCACACCTATGGCGGGCTGGCTGCGCCGCTGGCCGTGGCCGCTGTGCTGGCCTTGGCGGCGTTCCTGGCGCTGTACTATGCGGCGGCTTTATGGTCTTTTTGCACGCTAGCGCCCGCCAATAAAGCGCTGGCAGCTATGCTTTTTGCAGCGCTTTGGCTGCTGGCGGAGCTGGTGCGTGGCACCTGGTTCACGGGCTTTCCGTGGGGCGCAGGGGGCTATGCCCATGTGCAGGGGCCGCTGGCGTCGCTGCCCCGCTGGGTGGGGGTGTATGGGGTGGGGGCGGTGTCCGCAGGGCTGGCCATGGCGTGCGTGCAGTGCCGCGGGTCGGATCTGCGCCGTTGGTCCACCTGGGTGGCCGTCTTGGCTGTGGTGGCGGTTGGCGGCTGGGCGGCCTTGCAGCGCCACTGTGCGGTAGAGCTGTGCTACACCCCGTCGCGGGCCCCGGCCCCACCGCTGTCACTGGCCCTGCTGCAGGGCAATATCCCGCAAGATGAAAAATTTGAGGAAGGCAGCGGTGTGCCGCTGGCGCTGCAGTGGTACGCGCAGCAGTTGCGCAGCGAGACGGCCACGCTGGTCGTGGCCCCTGAGACGGCGATACCGCTGCTGCCGCAGCAGCTGATTCCGGGCTATCTGGAAGGGTTGCAGGCCCGGTACACCGAGGGCGCGCAGGCCGCTTTGGTGGGCATACCCCTGGGCAATGCCCGTGCGGGCTACACCAACTCGGTGCTGGGCTGGCGCCCGTCCAGCACGCCCGGCATGCCCAGTGGCGGCGCGGCCGAGCCCGTCTACACCTACAGCAAGCACCACCTGGTGCCCTTTGGTGAATTCATTCCGCCGCTGTTCAAGTGGTTCACGGCCATGCTCAACATACCCCTGGGGGATTTCAACCGGGGCACGGTGGGCCAGGCGTCATTCGAGTGGGTGGGGCAGCGCATTGCCCCCAACATTTGCTACGAAGACTTGTTTGGCGAAGAGCTGGCCGCGCGCTTTGCCGACCCAGCCCAGGCACCCACGGTGATGGTCAACTTCAGCAACATTGGCTGGTTTGGCAACACGCTGGCCATTGACCAGCACCTGCAGATCAGCCGCATGCGCACCCTGGAACTGGAGCGCCCCATGGTGCGCGCCACCAACACCGGCGCCACGGCCATCATTGACCACCGGGGCGTGGTCACCCACCAGCTGGAGCGTCACACCCGTGGGGTGCTGCGCGCCGAGGTACAGGGACGTGGGCAGGGCGTGTCGGCCGATGGCGGCGTCACCCCCTTTGCATGGTGGGCGTCGCGCTGGGGGCTGTGGCCCCTGTGGTGCGCGGGCCTGCTGGTGGTGTGTGTGGCGTGGGTGGCACGTCGGCGCGGCCCGGCGCCTGGGGCGTATTCCAGGCACCTGCCGTTTGGTATGGAGTGAGCCGCCGACCGACTTTGGCCTGAAGCGGGCGGTGCTGAAACCTCCCCACGGGCCGTGCCTTGGGCGTGCGCTGGCTTGATCCAGGTCATGTTGCGAAAGGGAGCCCCGAGCGCAATCAGGGTGTATCCCGTCCGGCGGACATGCCAAGCCTTGATAATAGAGGCCCGCAACCAGGGGTGAAGGTTGCACGAACGATGATTTGAGGCGGCCAAGCCGCCGTTCTGGAGCACGACTGAACATGGCAGATTCCTTTTCCTACGAACAACTGATCGCCTCGGGCGAGGGCCGGCTGTTCGGCGCTGACAGCGGGCGCCTGCCGCTGCCACCCATGCTGATGTTTGATCGCATCACGCACATCGACAGCGATGGGGGCGCGCACGGTTTGGGAAAGATCCGCGCGGAACTGGACGTCAAGCCCGACCTGTGGTTTTTCGCCTGCCACTTTCAGGGTGACCCTGTCATGCCCGGCTGCCTGGGCCTGGATGCCATGTGGCAACTCATCGGTTTTTACCTGACCTGGCTGCAACTGCCCGGCCGTGGCCGCGCATTGGGTGCGGGCGAGGTCAAGTTCACCGGCGAAGTGGGCCCAGACGTGAAGCTGGTCACCTACGAAATCGACATCAAGCGCGTCATCAAGCGCAAGCTGGTCATGGCCATTGGCGATGCCCGTTTGCTGGCCGATGGCAAGGAAATTTATGTAGCCAACGACCTGCGTGTGGGCTTGTTCAAGCGCGAGGAAGAAGGCAAGGACGCAGCATGACCAAAAAGCGCGTAGTCATCACCGGCGCGGGCATCGTCTCGTGCATTGGTAACGACCTGGCCACGGTAGAAGCTTCGCTGCGTGCGGGCAAGAGCGGCATCAAGGCCGTGGAAAAGTTCAAGGAACTGGGCCTGCGCAGCCAGGTGGGCGGCGCGCCGGAGATCGACATCGAAGCGCGCATTGACCGCAAGCAACTGCGCTTCATGGGCGATGCGGCGGCCTACGCTCAGATCGCCCTGGAAGACGCGATCCAACAAGCGGGCCTGACGCCCGAGCAGGTCAGCCACCCTCGCACCGGCCTCATCATGGGCTCGGGCGGCGGCTCGCCTGCCAACCAGATCGAAGCGGCCGACACGCTGCGCGAAAAAGGCATCCGCCGCGTGGGGCCGTACCAGGTCACGCGCTGCATGAGCTCCACCGTGTCCGCCTGCCTGGCCACCAACTTCAAGGTCAAGGGCATCAACTACTCCATCACCTCGGCGTGTTCCACATCGGCGCACTGCATCGGCGCTGCGGCGCAGCAGATCGCCTGGGGCGTGCAGGACGTGATGTTTGCCGGTGGTGGTGAAGAACTGTCCTGGGGCATGTCGCTGCTGTTTGACGGCATGGGCGCCATGTCCAGCAAGTACAACGAGACGCCCGAGCAAGCCTCGCGCGCCTACGACGCGAACCGCGATGGTTTTGTGATCGCAGGCGGCGGCGGCGCCGTGGTGCTGGAAAGCCTGGAGCACGCTCTGGCCCGCGGCGCCAACATCCTGGCCGAAGTGGTGGGCTTTGGTGCCACCAGCGACGGCGAAGACATGGTGGCCCCCTCGGGCGACGGTGCCATTGCCTGCATGCAGCAAGCCATGGAAGGGCTGAACGCCCCCATCGACTACATCAACACCCACGGTACCTCCACCCCGGTGGGTGACATGCAGGAAGTGCGCGCCATGCGTGCCCTGTTTGGCGACAAGGTGCCCCCGTTCTCGTCCACCAAGTCGCTCACCGGCCACTCGCTGGGCGCCACGGGCGTGCAAGAGGCGATTTACTGCGTGATCATGCTGAACCAGGGTTTCATCGCCGGTTCGGCCAATGTGGAAACGCCCGACCCCGCCCTGGGCGACATGCCCCTGGTGACGCAAACGCGCGATGCGCAGCTGACCACTGTGCTGTCCAACAGCTTCGGCTTTGGCGGCACCAACGCCAGCCTGGTGCTGCGCCGCTGGGGAGATTGAGCGATCCCCCTGAGGCGCTTCGCGCCTTCCCCCTTCTCTCGAATTGCTGTGCAATTCGGGAAGGGGGACGCAGCCAGTGCTGCGGGGCGGCCCTTGCACGGCTGCCCTCGTCTGGGTCCTGCGATTGCACAGGCTGCAAACGATAACTGACGAGCGCGCAAGAGGCTCTCGAAACAAGCCGTCTTCTCGGCGAGCGGGTGCTGGGTTAATTCATGCACGCGGCCCCTGCTGTCCTGAGAGCGTTTGATGCAGCAGCACCGGCAGCATGGCCAGCATGCGGGTGGCTGGTAGGCTGGGCGGGGACGACCTGGCGTGGTAGCTGTACAGCGACATGGGGGCCAGCTCGTGCAACTCCAGTGCCACCATCTGCGCGGGGTCCAGCCCCGTGGCGGTCAAAAAGTCCACCACCGTCCAGCCCATGCCCCGGCGCACCAGCTCCAGCGCCAGGCGCGAGGTCTGCACCTGGATGCCCGGCCCGGCCGGGGAGCCCAGCCGCTGCGCAATCTCGTCAATGGACTGGCGCATGGGGTCGTCGCCCACCAGCCGGATCACCGGCACCTGGGCCAGCCGGGCGCCGGGGCTGGCGGTGCGCGGGGCCTGCCCCCACACCGTGGCGGCCACGGCCAGGTACAGCCGCCCACTCACCAGCAGGTCGCTGGCCACCTGTGGGTGCGGGTGTTTGTAGAACCCCAGCCCAAAGTCGACGCTGCGCGTGAGCAAAGCCTGCGTCATCTGGTCCTGGTGCAGTGTGCGCACCTCCACGCCGACCTGGGGGTGCTGCTGGGCGTGGTGTTGCAGCAGGCGTGGCAAGAATTCGTGCGTGATGGAGGGGATTGCGGCCAGCCGCACATCGCCCGAGTCGCTGGCGGCCAGGTTGCGCGCGGTGCGTTTGAGCGCGTCCAACTGGCGGTAGATGCCCGTGGACTCGGTCGCCAGCACCTGCGCTTCAGGGGTGGGCGTGAGGCCCGATGGCGTGCGCAGAAACAGCCGGTAGCCCAGCTGCAGCTCGGTGTGCGCCACGGCCTTGCTGACAGCCGACGGGGTGATGCACAGCAGGCGGGCGGCCGCGCTCATGTTGCCGGTTTGTAAAACGGCTTGAAAGACTTCCAGCTGTCGCAGGTTCATGGCGCGCTTGGTGCGGTGGGCCTGCCGCCATCTTAGGTATGGCGTGCGGCAGGCGTCTTGATGGGTGTGAATTCAACTCACAGGGTTGGGTTAATTATTCCACTTCACTGTGTGTGGGTTTCTCATAGGATGCGGCACCGTTCTACAAGACGGGCAAGGGGCCGAAGCCGCAACCGGCGGGCCCCGCAAAATTATCTGGAGACTTTTCATGCACATTTCTTCTTCGTCCTCGTCCATCACCCGCCGCTGGTTTGCGGGTGTGGTGCTCTCGGCCCTGTCTGCAGCCGCCATGGCCCAGGCAGCCCAGCCCCATGTGGTGGTGCTGGCCACGGGCGGCACCATTGCGGGTGCAGGCGCCTCGGCCGCCAACAGCGCGACCTACGCCGCCGCCAAGGTGCCGGTGGACAAGCTGCTGGCAGGCCTGCCAGAGCTGGCCAACGTGGCCAAGGTGTCGGGCGAGCAAGTGTTCCAGATCGCCTCCGAAAGCTTCACCAACGAGCACCTGCTCAAGCTGGGCCAGCGCGTCTCGGCCCTGGCCAAGCAGGCCGATGTGGACGGCATCGTCATCACCCACGGCACCGACACGCTGGAAGAGACCGCGTACTTCTTGAACCTGGTGGTGCGCACCACCAAGCCCATCGTGGTGGTGGGCTCCATGCGCCCTGGCACGGCCCTGTCGGCCGACGGCACGCTGAACCTGTACGACGCTGTGAGCGTGGCGGCCAGCAAGGACGCCGCTGGCAAGGGCGTGCTCGTCACCATGAACGACGAAATCCAGAGCGGCCGCGATGTGAGCAAAACCATCAACATCAAGACCGAAGCCTTCAAGAGCCAATGGGGCCCGCTGGGCATGGTGGTGGAGGGCAAGAACTACTGGTTCCGTGCCCCCGTCAAGCGCCACACCGCGCAGTCTGAATTCAACATCGACGACATCAAGGCCTTGCCCGCCGTGGACATCGTGTACGGCTACGGCAACATGAACACCACGGGTATCGAGGCTTACGGCAAGGCTGGCGTCAAGGCGCTGATCCACGCTGGCACAGGCAACGGCTCGGTGGCGGCCCAGGCCGTGGAATCGCTCAAGACCCTGCGTGGCCAGGGCGTGCAAATCATCCGCTCGGCCCGCGTGCCCGATGGCTTTGTGCTGCGCAATGCTGAGCAGCCTGACGACAAGTACGACTGGGTGGTGGCCCACGACCTGCGCCCCCAAAAGGCCCGCATCCTGGCCATGGTCGCATTGACCAAGACCAACGACAGCAAGGAACTGCAGCGCATTTTCTGGGAGTATTGATCCCCCTGAGTCGCCTTCGGCGCCTTCCCCCCGGAGGGGGACGCCCCCAGCGCGGCGGGGCGGCCCTTGCGCGGGGGCGCTCGCTTGGTTCGCGCCAGTTTTGACGGGTGGTGAACTGTGCAGCGGTGGGTATTTCATATGAGACTTGGCGCACAACAGGTGCGCCGACGGGCTGCCTGAAACGGTAGTCACTGGTGCGCAACGGCTTACTGCTTGCGTGACTGGTTGGGAAGGCTGGGGCTCCAAAAGGGCTCTGGCCTTTTTTCATGGGGGCACGTCCCTCGGCGGCTGTGCTGGCTGCGCCGTAAAATCAGGGGTTGCACCGGCGGCCTGGGTGCTCTGCTTGTGTGCAGTGCGCTGGCCGACCCGCCTTTTCATTCTTTCTTATTGCCCGGCCCTGGCTCTGTCAGGGCCCCACACCTCATGTTGACCTTCCAGCAAATCATTCTGAAGCTGCAGTCCTATTGGGACGCGCAGGGTTGCGCCCTTTTGCAACCCTATGACATGGAAGTGGGCGCTGGCACCTCGCACACCGCCACCTTCCTGCGAGCCATTGGCCCCGAGCCGTGGAAGGCCGCCTACGTGCAGCCCAGCCGCCGCCCCAAGGACGGCCGCTACGGCGAGAACCCCAACCGCCTGCAGCACTACTACCAGTACCAGGTGGTGCTCAAGCCCGCACCGGCCAACATCCTGGAGCTGTACCTGGGCTCGCTCGAAGCTCTGGGCTTTGACCTGAAGAAGAACGACATCCGCTTCGTCGAAGACGACTGGGAGAACCCCACCCTGGGCGCCTGGGGCCTGGGTTGGGAGGTGTGGCTCAACGGCATGGAAGTCACGCAGTTCACCTACTTCCAGCAAGTGGGCGGCATCGACTGCAAGCCTGCCACTGGCGAAATCACCTACGGCCTGGAGCGCCTGGCCATGTACCTGCAGGGCGTGGACAACGTCTACAACCTGAAGTGGACCGACACCCTGAGTTACGGCGACGTGTACAAGCAAAACGAGGTGGAGCAGTCCACCTACAACTTCGAGCACAGCGACGCCGACTTTTTGTTCACCGCCTTCAACGCGCACGAAAAGCAGGCCAAGTACCTGATGGAGCAGCAGCTGGCGCTGCCCGCGTACGAGCAAGTGCTCAAGGCCGCGCACAGCTTCAACCTGCTGGACGCCCGTGGCGCCATCAGCGTGACCGAGCGCGCTGCATACATCGGCCGCATCCGCAACCTGGCCCGCGCTGTGGCGCAAAGCTACTACGAGAGCCGCGAACGCCTGGGCTTCCCCATGGCGCCGCGCGAGTGGGTGGAGCAGATGGCACCCACGGCCAAGAAGGCCGCCTGATGGTTCTGGAGATTGCCACCCTGCAGATCAAGCCCGGCCAGACGGCCGCGTTTGAGCAGGCCTTTGCCCAGGCGCAGCGCATCATTGCGTCCATGCCCGGGTACCAAGGGCATGAGCTGCAGCACTGCGTGGAAGATGACCACCAGTACGTGCTGCTGGTGCGTTGGGCTACGCTGCAAGACCACACCGAGGGCTTTCGTGGCTCTCTCCAATACCAGGAATGGCGCACGCTGCTGCACCATTTCTACGACCCCTTTCCTACCGTGCTGCACTACAACGCGGTCACGCCGTCTTTGAGCTGATTGATCCCATGACCACCCAAAATCTCCTCGTCGAACTGTTTGTGGAAGAGCTGCCCCCCAAGGCGCTGCAGAAGCTGGGCGATGCCTTCGCCAGCGTGCTGGCAGACCAGCTCAAAGCGCAAGGTTTGGCCACAGCGGCATCTGCCGTCACGCCATTCGCCTCACCTCGCCGCCTGGCCGCGCATGTGACCGCCGTGGCTGACAAGGCCGCTGACAAGGCCGTGCAGCAAAAGCTGATGCCTGTGACCGTGGGCCTTCAAGCGGACGGCAACGCCACGCCTGCGCTGCTCAAAAAGCTGCAGGCGCTGGGCGCTGATGTGTCCGACCCCGCAGCCGCCGTGGCGGCCTTGAAGCGCGCACAGGATGGCAAGGCCGAGGCCCTGTTCTATGACAGCGTGGTGCCCGGTGCAACGCTGACTGCTGGCTTGCAAAAGGCCATCGATGAAGCCATCGCCAAGCTGCCCATCCCCAAGGTGATGAGCTACCAGCTCGAAACCGACTGCGAGCTGCCCGGCTGGAGCAGTGTGAACTTTGTGCGCCCTGCACATGGCCTGGTGGCGCTGCATGGCAGCGCCGTGGTGCCGGTGAAGGCGCTGGGCCTGACAGCAGGCAACAGCACCCAAGGCCACCGCTTTGAAGCGGCCGTGTCGCCCGTGGTGCTTGCAGACGCCGACAGCTACGCCGCCACGCTGAAAAAAGACGGCGCCGTGATCGCATCGTTTGCCGAGCGCAAGGCCGAGATCGCCCGCCAGCTCGCTGCTGCCGCTGCCAAAGTGGGCAACGGTGCCCGCCCCATTGAAGACGAAGCCCTGCTGGACGAAGTGACCGCGCTGGTCGAGCGGCCCAATGTAGTCATCTGCCAGTTTGAAGAGCAGTTCCTGGGCGTGCCGCAAGAGTGCCTCATCCTCACGATGAAGGCCAACCAGAAGTACTTCCCGCTGCTGGACGCCGCAGGCAAGCTGACCAACAAGTTCCTGGTGGTCAGCAACATCAGCCCCGAAGACACCAGCTTTGTGACTGGCGGCAACGAGCGCGTGGTGCGCCCGCGCCTGGCCGATGCGAAGTTCTTCTTTGACCAAGACCGCAAGAAGACGCTGGCCTCGCGCGTTGACGGCCTGGGCAAGGTGGTCTATCACAACAAGCTGGGCACGCAGGGTGAACGCGTGGAGCGCGTGCGCGCCATCTCCAAAGAGTTGGCCAAGGCGATTGCATCCCAGCTGGGCGATGCGCAACTGGTGCAAGACGCCGATTTGGCCGCGCAACTGGCCAAGACCGACCTCGTGACCGACATGGTGGGCGAATTCCCTGAGTTGCAAGGCATCATGGGCGGCTACTACGCCCTGAACGACGGCCTGGGCGAGACCGTGGCCCACGCCATTGAAGACCACTACAAGCCCCGCTTTGCGGGCGATGCACTGCCCCGCAACACGGCGGGCGTGGTGGTGGCCCTGGCCGACAAGCTCGAAACCCTGGTCGGCATGTTCGGCATTGGCAACCTGCCCACGGGCGACCGGGACCCGTTCGCACTGCGCCGCCACGCACTGGGTGTGATCCGCATGCTGGTCGAGAAGGACCTGCCACTGGACTTGAGCGCCCTGCTGGCCGGTGCTGTGCCCGCCTTTGGCGACAAGATCACCGACGCATCGGCACAGCTCGCCGACTTCATCTACGACCGCCTCGCAGGCAGCCTGCGCGAGCAGGGCTACCGGGCGCAGGAAGTCGACGCCGTCATGGCCCTGCGCCCACAGCGACTGGCCCTGGTCGAAAAGCAACTCGCCGCCGTGCGCGCCTTTGCGGCCTTGCCCGAAGCCCCAGCGCTCGCAGCCGCCAACAAGCGCGTGGGCAACATCCTGAAAAAGGCCGAGGTCGAAGGCCCGGTGGATGCGCATGTGAACCCCGCCTTGCTGCAAGAGCAGGCCGAGAAAGACCTGTTTGCCGCCCTGCAGCGCTTTGTGCCCGAGGCCAACGCGCAGTTTGACGCGGGCGACTACACCGCCAGCTTGCAAACCCTGGCCGTGCTGCGCGCGCCGGTGGATGCGTTCTTTGACGACGTGATGGTGAACGCCGAGCAACTGGACCTGCGCCTGAACCGCCAGGGCCTGCTCAAAAGCCTGCACGAGGCGATGAACCGCGTGGCCGACTTGTCGCGCCTCGCCGCTTGAGGCGCTGCGGGCGAATGTGCGCTTGGCGCCTCTGGTAGGCTGGTGCTGGTGACCCCCTTCAACGGAAGCAACCCATGAAACTCGCCATCCTGGACCGTGACGGCCTGCTCAATGCCTTGGGCGATGACTACATCACCTCGGCAGACGACTGGGTGCCCGTGCCTGGCGCGCTGGAGGCCATTGCCCGGCTGAACCATGCAGGCTGGCATGTGGTGGTGGCCACCAACCAGCCTGGGCTGGGGCGGGGGTTGCTGGACGTGGTGGCGCTCAATGCCATCCACGCCAAGCTGCACCGCCAGGTGGCCGCTGTGGGCGGGCGCATTGACGCAGTCTTCTACTGCCCCCATGCGGCCGACGAAGAGTGCACTTGCCGCAAGCCCGCACCGGGCCTGCTGGAGCAGATTTGCGACCGCTATGGCGTGGAGTCGCACGATGTGCTGGTGGTGGGCAATTGCTTGGCGCACCTGCAGGCCGGGGCCGCCCTGGGCGCGCAGCTGCATGTGGTGTGCACCGGGCACGCCGCCGCGCTGGTGCCCGGGCAGCCCTTGCCCGCTGTGTGGCCGCAAGGCACGCAGGTGCATGCCAGCCTGGCGCAGTGGGTGGAGCAATTGCTGCCTGCCACGGTTCAGGCATCGCCCCCACCTGCGCCACCCTCGACGCCCCCTGCAGTGCCTGGCGTGGCGGCTTGATACTATAAAAACAATAGCTGCCAGCGCTTATTTATCAAGCGCTAGCGGCCTGAAAGACTCATAACTATGGCGTTGATCCGATCCATCATCCACATGCTGTGGATGGCCATCACCGTGGTGCCCTACACGCTCGCCATTTTGCTGGCGTCGCTGCTGGGCCTGCGCGGTGCGCCGGTTTACCGCATTGCGCGCGCCTGGTTGGCGCTGAGCGTGAACAGCGCACGCCCGCTGCTGGGCATTCACTACCGCATCACTGGTGCGGAGCATTTGCCCAAGGATGCGCAGGGCGGTGCGGTGCTGCTGGTCAAGCACCAGTCCACCTATGAGACGTTTTTGATGCCCGCCATCATGCCGCGCCCGCTGGCCTACGTGTTCAAGAAAGAGCTGCTGTACGTGCCGTTCTTCGGCTGGTCCATTGGGCGGCTGGACATGATCCACATCGACCGCAGCGCCCGCGCCCGGGCTTTTCACAAAGTGGTGCAGCAGGGCAAGGCGCTGCTAGCCAAAGGCACCTGGGTCATCATGTTCCCTGAAGGCACGCGGGTGGAGCGGGGCGAGAAGGGTCAGTACAAAAACGGCGGCACGCGCCTGGCCATCGATGCGGGCGCGCCAGTGATCCCGGTCGCCGTGACCTCGGCCAAGGTGTGGCCGCGCAAGGCCTTCATCAAGCGCCCGGGCGTGGTGGACGTGTCCATTGGCCAGCCCATCCCCACGGCGGGCCGCCAGGCCGATGAGCTGATGCGCGAGGTGGAGGCCTGGATCGAAGCCGAAATGCGCCGCCTGGACCCCGAGGCTTACCGCGATGCCCCCGCGCTGGCATCCACCCCAGACGCAGCGGCGCAGCCGCCAGCGCCCACCGACCTCAGCGACGGCCTGTGATGGAGCGACTGGTGCAACTGGCGCTGGACCTGTTTGACCCGCAGGGCGTGCAGCGCAGCGTGGCGCCCGCCCCGGGGGCTGCGCCCGTGCCCTCGCCCAACCAGGCCAAGGCACCGAGGGGCCGCACCCCACCCGCGCCGCCTGGGCGCCAGCGGGCGGCACAGGTGCCGCAGGGTTTGAAGCAAAAAAGGCCGCTAGCGCCCATTAATAAAGCGCTGACAGCTCCTGAAGTCATAGCAATGCAGCCTTTGCGCAGCGCTCCGCCTGCGCCCATCGCATCCTTGCTGCCCCCCACCGAATTCCGCCACCCCCAGGCCAACCGCGAGGTGCTGCTGGGCGATGCGTTGGTGGCTTACTCGCTGCACCGCTCGCGGCGCAGCACCATTGGCTTCACCGTGGGAGCCGATGGCCTGGCCGTGCGCGCCCCGACCTGGGTGGCCTTGTCGGCCGTGGATGGCGTGCTGCGCGAGCGCAGCGCCTGGGTGATGACCAAGCTGGTGCAGGCGCGCGAGCGCCAGCAGCGGCTGGAGGGCGGGCGCATTTGCTGGGCCGATGGCGTGGTGCTGCCCTACATGGGCCACCCCCTGCAAGTGGTGTTGGACCCGACCCAAAGCCGCAGCGGGCGGGGCGGGGCGCTGGTGGCTGCAGAGCCTGCCCAGGCTGCCGACGCACAGACCACAAGCACCCCTGCACAACTCTTCGTTGGCTTGCCCGCCGACGCCAGCGCCGCCCAAATCCGCGACGCCGTGCTGGCCTGGCTGATGCGCGATGCGCGCCGCTACTTCATCGAGCGGCTGGACCACTTTGCCCCGCTGCTGGGCGTGCAGTGGACGAGCCTGCGCCTGTCCAGCGCCGAAACCCGCTGGGGCAGCGCCAAGGCCGATGGCTCGATCCGCCTGAACTGGCGGCTGGTGCACTACCGCCCGGCCGTCATCGACTACGTGGTGGCCCACGAACTGGCCCACCTGCAGGTGATGGACCACAGCCCCCGCTTTTGGAACACCGTGGCCACCGTGGTGCCTGACTACGCCGAATTGCGCAACCATCTGCGCGAAGAGCCTGCGCCGCTGCTGGATTAGCCACGACCGGCACCCGCTGCCCCATCTGCCCAACCTCCCAGAGTCACAAGGAAACCGCCCATGATCTCCCCCCAAGCCATCGCTCCGGCCGCAGGCTACGCCGGTGACATCACCCCCCAGCAAGCCTGGCAGTGGGTGCAAGACGGCACCGCCGTGCTGGTGGACGTGCGCAGCAGCGCCGAGCTGGAATGGGTGGGCCGCGTGCCCAACGCCGCCGCTGTGCCGTGGAAGCAATGGCCCGGGATGGCCATGAACCCTGACTTTGATGCCCAGCTGCGCGCCGCTGTGCCCCAAGGCCAGAGCGTGGTGCTGCTGTGCCGCAGCGGCGTGCGCTCCATCGCCGCCGCCAAGCGAGCGACCGAGCTGGGGCTCACGGCCTACAACATCCTCGAAGGCTTTGAAGGCGACCCCGACGACAACGGCCAGCGCGGGCGCAAGGGCGGCTGGCGCTTTCACGGCCTGCCCTGGCGGCAGGGCTGAGCGCTCACCCTGAGACCGCCTCTGCGGGGGCTTTTCATTCAGGCGCGGGCCAGGGATGAAATGGGTGCTCCTAAAAAAAGAGCTGCCAGCGCTTATCTATCAAGCGCTGGCAGCTCTTTTTGCTTAAAGACTGCAGCTCACTGGGCCAGTGGCGGAATGCGCAGTTTCTGGCCGGGGTAGATCTTGTCGGGGTGGCTGAGCATGGGCTTGTTCGCCTCGAAAATCACGGGGTACTTGTTGGCATCACCGTAGAACTTCTTGGCAATGGCCGACAGGGTGTCGCCGCGCACCACGTCGTGGTACTGGGCTTCGGGCGCAGGGGCCGACACGGCCATCAGGTTGTCCACGTCTTTCACACTGGCCACGTTGCCGCAGCACAGGGTGACTTTCTCCTTGGCCTCCTGCGTGGGGGCCTGGCCTTGCACCACCACCTTGCCGCTGGTGCCGTCAAACGCCACCTGCACGCCTTGTACGCCCAGGTTTTGTGAGGCGATATAGGCCTCGATGGCGCGTGCGGCCTTGTCGTTCAGGTCTTGCAAGGGAGCGGGGTTGCTGCCCGCCTGGGCCGCAGCGGCCTCCACCTCTTTGCCGCCAAACAGTTTTTCGCCCGCCTCTTTGATGAAACTGAAAAGACCCATGAGATACCTCCTAGTGGTGCCAATGTTGGGAGGCCCACTGTAGAGCGAATGTGCGACAAAAGGGTGTAGGCCAAGCGCGCATGAAAATTTTTGACAATTGCGCGGGATTGCATGCAGAGTGCTTGGGCATGCCGTGGCGGCCAGTCCGTCCGGCAGGTGACAGTGCTTGTATCTTTGTGTATCCCCCGTTTCGGGGGGCTTGGCAAAACTCGGGATAATCCGCGCCATGACATTTCTGGCCATCGACGTCGGCAACACCCGTCTCAAATGGGCGTTGTACGACGCTCACCGCCCCGGCGCAGCGCTCATCGCGCACGGTGCCGAGTTTCTCGACCACATCGACCGCTTGGCCGAAAGCAGCTGGGCCCAGTTGCCCGCACCTGCGCACATGCTGGGCTGCGTGGTGGCTGGGGACGCCGCCAAGCGCCGGGTGCAAGAGCAGATGGAGCAAATGGTGCGCTGGGACGTGGCGCCGCAGTGGGTGGTGTCGTCGGCCGAAGAGGCGGGACTCACCAACGGCTACGACTACCCCTCGCGCCTGGGATCGGACCGCTGGGTGGCCATGGTGGGGGCACGCCACCACGTGCTGGCCCAAGGGCCTGCGCGGCCGCTGGTGGTGGTGATGGTGGGTACGGCGGTAACGGTGGAGTGCATCGACGCCGAGGGCAAGTTTCTGGGCGGGCTCATCCTGCCGGGCCACGGCATCATGCTGCGCGCGCTGGAGACCGGCACCGCCGGGCTGCATGTGCCCACGGGTGAGGTGCAGACCTTTCCGACCAACACCAGCGATGCCCTGACCAGCGGCGGCACCTATGCCATTGCCGGGGCGGTGGAGCGCATGTACCAGCACTTGCTGCAGCACAGTGGGCAAGAGCCCGCCTGCATCATGACCGGCGGCGCTGGCTGGAAGATGGCGCCCAGCATGACCCGGCCGTTTGAGCTGGTGGACAACCTGATTTTTGACGGCCTCTTGGAGATTGCGGCACGCCGCTTTGGAGGTTGATGGAGGCGGTTTGATGGGGTAGGCGGGATCATCCCCATTTGCCCCACGTCTCTTGCGCCGCATCGCTATCCTTCCTCGCCACTAGGTGTGATCCCCTCACCGTTCGGGCTGAGCTTGTCGAAGCCTGGGCGCAGGCCGCGCCAGCCCTTCGACAGGCTCAGGGTGAACGGGTCGGGGGTGTGCTATTTAGACGCCTATCCGTCTCCTCAGCACAACCCAACCCAACTCAACGCGCCCAAACCGTTCGGGCTGAGCTTGTCGAAGCCGGGGCACAGGCCGCGCCAGCCCTTCAACGGGCCCAGGGTGAACGGGCTCAGTCGCACAGTATTTTTACCAGCCGCATCAGCCCATCAACCCTCTTCGTGCAGCTCGGTGCGGGCCATGGCCACGTGCAGTTCTTCCATCGCATCCAGCGGCTCGCAGGCGGCGGCCCGCTCGTACAGCGCCGTTGCTTCGTCCATGCGGGCCTCGCCTTCGAGCATGACCAGGGCGTTGGCGTAGTCCACCAGGCCAATGGCCGAGCCGGGGTGCAGTGCCAGCGCTTCTTCAAACAGCTGCAACCCCGCCTCTTTCTTGGCGCCGTAGGTCATGCCGCCAATCAAGGCGCCCACCTTGTCGATCACCTCGGCGTGAAAGGTGCCCAAGGCGATGCGCGCCTCGACATGCCGGGGCGACAAGGCGATGGCTTTTTCCAGTGACTCCTTGATTTGCTGCCCCAGCCCTTGTGCCAGAGCCTTGGCCACGCTGATGCCCTGGCAATACCGGCCCAGGGCATAGGCGTTCCAGTACCAGGCGTTGGCTTGCTGTGGGTCTGCAGCAGCCTGAGTCTGGGCACGTTCTGCCATCTGCATGAACAGGTCGAGCCGGGTCTTTTCGCGCGGCTCCAGGTAGGTGGCGTACACCGCCGTGGCTTTGTTGGCCGCCGTGATGCCTGCGCCGCCCGCCGCCAGCCCGGCGGCCACGGCCTGCTCGAACTCGCCGTTATGGAACAGCACCCAGGCCTGCAGCGCAGCGGGGTCTTGCGGGCAAGGTTCGGCATCGCCCAGGTGCAGCCGGGCCCATTGTTGTTGCACACGGATGGCGTCCCAGGCGTAGTCGCTGGTGTGGGGGAAGGGGGTCCAGTGGGCCATGGTGTGTCTCCTTGGTGTTGTTGTGGGCTGGGTGGCTGGTGATGGGTGGAGTAGCGTGCTGGCGGCCTTGGGCGGTCAGGGGGCTGTGCCTTCGGCCTGGGGCGGGGCATAGGCCCCCGTCAGCGCTTGCAGGTGGCTGCGCTGCGCAGCGTCCAGGTAGGGCAGCAGCAGGCTCAGCACATGCTGGGCGCCCCGCAGCAGGGCCTGCTGGGCATTGGCGGGCTCCAGCGCATGGCGCGGGTCGCGCACGTATTCGTAGCTGAGCCAGTAGGTCAGCACCACCACCATGCTGGTGGCGGTGGTGTGCTGGGTGGGGGCGTCCATGTGCAGTGCCTGGGCCGCGCACATGCCTTGCAGCAGGGTTTGCACGGCGTGCTCCTTGCGCTGCAGTACGGCTTGCAGGTGGGTTTCGAGTCTGCGGTTTTTGGACAGCAGGTCGTTCAGGTCGCGGTACAAAAACCGGTACTGCCAGATCAGCTCAAACAGGGTGTGCAGAAAGAACCATGCGTCTTCCACGTTGTGCACGCTGTCGCTGGCCTGCAGCAGCTCGTTCAGCGCGGCTTCGTACTGATCGAACAGCGTGTTGATCAGCGCGTCTTTGGCGGGGTAGTGGTAGTAAAGGTTGCCGGGGCTGATGCGCAGCTCGGCAGAGATCAGGGTGGTGGAGACATTGGGCTCGCCGAACCGGTTGAACAGGTCCAGCGTCACTTCCAGAATGCGTTGTGCCGTGCGGCGCGGCGCTTTCTTGGCCATGGGTGTCGCCCCCTTTTGCGGTGTTGTAGGTGTCTCCGGGGCGCTGCTGTCACATCGCGTTGCCAAAGGCCACCGAGATACACGGCGCCGCGACTCGCTTAGAAGCTCCCTGGCGCTTACTCTAACCCAGCCAAAAATGCTGCAGTGCGGCATACCCCCGTGAATTTCCTAGGGATTTCCCATGCCGCGGTACGGCAGCACCGCAGGCTGGGGGCACCATGCCCTGCCACCAGCGGCCTGGGGCGACCCGTGCTGGCCGCTGGCCAGGTTACGCCGTGCAGGCGGTTACTTGGCCGCTGGCTTGCGTGCGCGGGGCGCGGCCTTTTTGGTGGGGGTGGGGTGGGCTGCCTTGCCTGCGGTTTTTCCGGCAGTGGTGCTGGTGGCCTTGCCTGCCGTTCTGCCTGCGGTTTTGGCAGGTGCTTTGGCGGTGCGTGGTGCGCTGGTTTTGCGGGCCTGGGCCAGTTCGGCAGTCAGGGCGTCAATGCGGTCGTGCAGGGCTTGCAGGTCCCGTGCGGTGGGGATGCCCAGCCGCCCCAGGGCCTTGGCCACGCGGTCTTCAAAAATGGTCTCCAGCTTGTCCCACTGGCCTGCGGCGCGCGAGCCCATCTCGTTGGCTGCGCTGGCCATGCGTTGCGTGGCCTCGGTGATTTTTTCCTCGGCCACGGTCTGGGTCTTGCGCTGCAGGGTGGTGCCTTCCTTCACCAGCGCTTCAAACACCTTGCCGCCTTCTGCCTGGGCCTTGGAGAACGCGCCCAGCCCCGCCAGCCAAATCTGCTGCGCCGATTCCTTGACCGCATCGCTCAACGGCACGCCGCCCAAGGGGTTGCCGTCTGTGCCGAAGGGAAAAGATTTCTTGCTTGCCATTGAGAGCCTCCTGTCAGGGATAGTGAATACACATAACAAGCACTGTACGGTGCGCGCTGGTCTATGGGCTAGGTGAGGCTGTCTAGACCCATCCGGGCTGGCGGTAAATCCCGTTACATGCCTGTGCCGGTGGGTGGGATAATCCCCAGCTTCGCCTGCAGGCGTATCAACACTGCCCTTCCTATGATTTTGGTAACTGGCGGCGCCGGCTTCATTGGCGCCAACTTTGTGCTCGACTGGATTGCCAACGGCGACGAGCCCGTGGTCAACCTCGACAAACTCACCTACGCAGGCAACCTGCACAACCTCGCTAGCGTGCAGGGCAACCCCCGCCACGTCTTTGTGCAGGGCGACATTGGCGACACCGCCTTGCTCGCGCGCCTGCTGGCCGAGCACCAGCCCCGTGCCATCGTCAACTTTGCAGCCGAATCGCATGTGGACCGCTCCATCCACGGCCCCGAAGACTTCATCCAGACCAACGTCGTCGGCACCTTCAGGCTTTTGGAGGCTGCAAGGCAATACTGGCAAGCGCTGCCAGCTATCAAAAAAGAAGCGTTCCGCTTCCTGCACGTCTCTACCGACGAGGTCTACGGCACCCTCTCGGCCACCGACCCGGCCTTCACCGAAGACAACACCTACGAGCCCAACAGCCCGTACTCGGCCAGCAAGGCCGCCAGCGACCACCTAGTGCGCGCCTGGCACCACACCTACGGCCTGCCGGTGCTCACCACCAACTGCAGCAACAACTACGGCCCGCTGCACTTCCCCGAAAAGCTCATCCCCCTCATGATCGTCAACGCCCTGGCAGGCAAAAACCTGCCCGTGTACGGCGACGGCATGCAGGTGCGCGACTGGCTGTACGTGCGTGACCACTGCAGCGCCATCCGCCGCGTGCTCGAAGCCGGCCGCCTGGGCGAGACCTACAACGTGGGCGGCTGGAACGAAAAGCCCAACATCGACATCGTCAACACCGTGTGCGCCCTGCTCGACGAGCTGCGCCCCCGCGCTGACGGCCAGAGCTACCGCACCCAGATCACCTACGTCACCGACCGCCCCGGCCACGACCGCCGCTACGCCATCGACGCCCGCAAGATCGAGCGTGAGCTGGGCTGGAAGCCTGCCGAGACGTTTGACACCGGTATCCGCAAGACCGTGCAGTGGTACCTGGACAACCCCGAGTGGGTGGCGCAGGTGCAATCGGGTGCCTACCGCGAGTGGGTGCAAAAGCAATACCAAGCCAGCCCAGCGTCCGAGGCGGCAGGGGCGGTGGCATGAACATCCTGCTTTTTGGCAAGGGCGGGCAGGTCGGCTGGGAGCTGCAGCGCAGCCTGGCCGTGCTGGGCCAAGTCACGGCCCTGGACCATGACAGCACCGACCACTGCGGCGACTTCGCCAACCCCGAAGGCATCGCCGCCACCGTGCGTGCCCTCCGGCCTGATGTCATCGTCAATGCTGCAGCCCACACCGCCGTAGACAAGGCCGAGAGCGAACCCGAACTGGCCCGCCTGCTCAACGCCACCACCCCCGGCGTGCTGGCCCGCGAGGCTGCCGCCCTGGGCGCCTGGCTGGTGCACTACAGCACCGACTACGTGTTTGATGGCAGCGGCACCCGTCCCTGGGTTGAGAGCGACACCCCCGCGCCCCTGAGCGTGTACGGCCGCACCAAGCTCGAAGGCGAGCAGCTCATCCAGCAATCGGGCGCCAAGCACCTCATCCTGCGCACCAGCTGGGTGTATGCCGCGCGCGGCGGCAACTTTGCCAAGACCATGCTGCGCCTGGCGCAAGAGCGGGAACGCCTCACCGTCATCGACGACCAGTGGGGCGCCCCCACGGGTGCCGAGCTGCTGGCCGATGTGACGGCCCACGCCATCCGCCACCTACAGCAGCGCCCGCAAGACGCGGGCCTGTACCACTTGGTGGCAGGCGGCGAAGTGACCTGGAATGGCTATGCAAAATTTGTGATTGAGCACGCCAATAAAGCGCAATCAGCTATCAAAATAGTAGCGAATGAAATTGCACCCGTGCCTACCAGCGCCTTCCCCACCCCCGCCGTGCGCCCCCACAACTCGCGCTTGGACACCTCCAAGCTGCAAACCACCTTCGGCCTGACCTTGCCGCACTGGCAAGCAGGGGTTGAGCGCATGCTGACCGAAATCCTGTAAGCACTCGACTGCGGCGCCCCGTGCGCCTGCACGTACTTCCAAGCCCCTTTACGTACCCGCCCCACATGACCCCATCCACCCTCCAGCGCAAAGGCATCATCCTGGCCGGCGGCTCTGGCACGCGCCTGCACCCGGCCACGCTGGCCATCAGCAAGCAACTGCTGCCGGTGTACGACAAGCCCATGATCTACTACCCGCTGAGCACCCTGATGCTGGCGGGCATCCGCGACATCCTGGTCATCAGCACCCCGCAAGACACGCCACGCTTTGAGCAACTGCTGGGCGACGGCAGCCAATGGGGCCTGAACCTGCAATACGCCGTGCAAGCCAGCCCCGACGGCCTGGCGCAAGCCTTTGTGATTGGCGAGCAATTCGTCGGCAACGCCCCCTCGGCCCTGGTGCTGGGCGACAACATCTTCCACGGCCACGACTTCCATGAACTGCTGGGCAGCGCCAGCGCCCGCACCGAGGGCGCCAGCGTCTTCGCCTACCACGTGCACGACCCCGAGCGCTACGGCGTTGCCGAATTCGACGCCCAAGGCCGGGTCCTGTCCTTGGAAGAAAAACCCAAGGCCCCCAAGTCCAACTACGCCGTCACGGGCCTGTACTTCTACGACAACCAGGTCGTCGACCTGGCCAAGGGCCTCAAGCCCTCCGCCCGGGGCGAATACGAAATCACCGACCTGAACCGCCTGTACCTGGAGCAAGGCCAGCTCAACGTCGAAATCATGGGCCGAGGCTACGCCTGGCTGGACACCGGCACCCACGAAAGCCTGCTCGAAGCCGGCCAATTCATCGCCACCCTGGAACACCGCCAGGGCCTCAAGATCGCCTGCCTGGAAGAAATCGCCTGGCGCCAACGCTGGATCGACGACGCCCAGCTAGAACGCCTGGCCCAGCCGCTCACCAAGAGCGGGTATGGGCAGTACCTGATGCGGGTGCTCAAAGAGAAGATTTACTAAATTGCCGCTGCCGCTGCCTACCGTTATTTGCATCCAACGCCATTGCCCATGAAAGCCACCCGCCTCGCCATTCCCGACGTTGTGTTGATCGAACCCAAAGTGTTCGGAGACGCCCGTGGTTTTTTCTTTGAAAGCTTCAACCAAAAAGCCTTCAACGAAGCCACGGGAACCCAGCACGAATTTGTGCAAGACAACCACAGCCGCAGCGCCAAGGGGGTGCTGCGCGGCTTGCACTACCAGATCCAGCAACCCCAAGGCAAGCTGGTGCGCGTGGTGCGCGGGGCCGTGTTGGATGTGGCGGTGGACATTCGCAAAAGCTCGCCCACCTTTGGCCAATGGGTGGCAGAGGAGCTGAGCGAAGACAACCACCGCCAACTGTGGGTGCCACCGGGCTTTGCGCACGGGTTTGTGGTGCTCAGCGAGATGGCGGAGTTTCTGTACAAGACCACGGACTACTACGCGCCGCAGTTTGAGCGCTGCATTGCGTGGAACGATCCCGCGCTGGCCATTGACTGGCGCCTACAGGGTGCGCAGCCGCTGCTATCGGCCAAGGATGCGCAGGGGCTGGCTTTGAGCCTGGCGGAGGTGTTTGACTGAGTTGCCGATCGGCTTGGTCGGCTGTATCGGCTTGGCCGGTTTAGCGACTGCCTGGGTTACCGGGCGCGGAGTGCTCCAGCGTTTGCTGTGCAGCCCGGTACAGGGCGTCTGACCGAAACTGCTGGTTCTCCGGGTCGATGGAGAAGATGTTGTGACCGCGCTCCACCCGCTGGCCTTCCCAGCGGGGCTCCATGAAGAACGACAGGAATGCAGCGCCGCGCCGCTGGTGGGCTTGCAGTGTCTTGTTCCACTCGGTGGCATCCATGCCCTTGAGCGGGTGGAACTCTGTCACGCCATAGGCCTCTGGGCCTGAGCGGGGGGCTCGCAAGCGTTGGCGCTGGGCGTACCACGCGCCGAATGAGTCCCCGTAGCTGGCTTCTCCGTACAGGCTTACACCGAGACGGATGTTGTGCAGACCCGCCAGTGATTCCTCGACAGCAAATTTCTGTGCATCCCAACCGGGGTTGGAGAACGGCACGATCTGGTGCGTGTAGGTGGGCACATTGTGTAGGCAGGATGGCTGCACCACTGCTTTGCCAAACGCTTCGATGTACCGCGCCACTTGCTTGGCCCTGAAGGTGTGCCAAAGGGGCACCAAAGGGTTGTAGTAGTAGGAGCTGAGCTGGGCAGGGCTGTCGATATGCGCCTGCCAGGCCGCAACGGCTGGTGCCGCTTGGGTTGCGGTTTGCGGCAGCTGGCCTGCCAAGGGCTGCTCCAACGGGGTGGCTTGTTGTCGGTCCATGATCGCCACCTGACGGGTTCCCAGTGGGGCCAGGGGACGCATATCTTCTTGCAGATAAAAGTCCAGCCGGTGTAGCCCAGCGGGCCAGTGGCGAAAGTCCAGGTCCACCCGCCAGCCTGTGTTGGCTTCGCCAAACTCTGGTTTGGCCTGCAGCACATCCTGGCGGCTCAGGCTGATGGGAGCACGTCCCGCCAATTCGCCATTGCGATAGACCAGCACTTGGGCGTGGCTGCCTGGTGCGCGGCCTGCCCGAAACGCCCAGCCTGATACGGGCAGCACCCCTTGGGCATAGGAGTCGATGTGTTCATTGAAGTGGGCAAGGGGCTCTGTGCGGATGTCCTTGGACGGGGGGGTGATCGCCTCCCATGAGGCAAAGCTGCCACCCACGGCCCTGTTGAGCGCCTCGATCGTGCCGAATTGGGTGCGCAGAAAGTCCTGAAAGCCTGCTTGCGATGCCGGGCTGTAGTCGGTGACGCGGTAGGGCCCGCCAAAGCCCATGCCCTGCTCGAAGTCCGGAAAGTAGTGGTGTACCTCGCCCAGCAGCGTGACCGCGCGGATCTTGCTGCGGTGGCGGGGCTCCAGCGCGCACAAGGCGCCCACCATGGCAGCAGCAGCCTCTCTGCGCCGCAGATTGACGGGGGCTTCGGGGTCGGCAATGTTCCAGTAGTACACCGGCTCGCCGTAGTACTTGCCAGCAGGCATGGGGCCGTCGCGGGTTTGCGCCAGGTTGCGTGGATCGGCAGCCAGAGCCTGTTCCAACGGGGCGTGGGACGCGAAGTGGGTTGCAAACAGGTACACCACCACGGGGCGCTCACTGTCGCGCACAGTGCGCGCCAGTTTGTCCACCAGCGGTTGGTCAATCTGCCAGCCCCCTGCTTGTTCTTTGAAGAGTTGCAGCAGCGGTACGGGCAAGGTGTAGCCCAGCTCCCAGCCCTCCCGCACAGCCGAGTGGCTTACTCCAGCGGTTGTGCGGGTGGATGCGAGTTCCTGCAGGGTGGCCTCTACCAGCGCAGCTGCCGAGCCCTGTGCGTTGCTGCACTGTGTTTGCAGTGAGTCCGGTTGCGGTGCGTTGCTGGCGGGCAGGATGCAGGGTTCGATCACCCCAATCATGGGCGCCAGCACCGTGGGCTGCTGGCGGGGCAGTGGGCCGTCAGGTTGGGTGAGATGGGAGTGCAGCCTCCATCCCTCCGCGCCCAGTGCTCCCGCCAAGCTGGCTGCCAGCGCACTGAGCCACCAGCCAGAGCGCAGAAGAGAGGGAGAGGTGTTCATGGGCACGTGCGGGCAAAGGTAAAGTTTTGAAATTATGCCCAAATTGGCTTCTGGCGCTTTATTTAAAAGCGTTAGAAGCTATAAAAATAATAGCGTTTATGCGTGTGCTTGCGCCCGGTACGCCTTGTCGCTTAGAGATTGCAAGACCTGGCACAGCCAGCGCATGCAGCCCTGACGATGCGGCGCAGCTACACTCTGGCCCTTCCACGCTGTTGGTGCCTGCCTGAATTTCCCGCTCCCGGGAAGCGCAGGTGCTAAAAAACCACGGCACGTGATCCTTGATCCGCATGACCCTCACAGAACCCACCTTTGCAAATCCTTTGTCACAGCCCGCGCCTGAGCGTGAGCGACTGGGCGAAATGCTGGTTAAAGCCGGCAAGCTGTCGGCCCGCGACTTGGAGCGCGCCCTTTCTGCGCAGCAGGAGCTGGGCAATCTGCTGGGGCAGGTGCTGGTCCAGTTGGGGGTGGTGTCTGAGCTGGATGTAGCGCATGCGCTGGCCCGTCAGCTCAATATCCCGTTCCTTGCTGTGGATGCGTTTCCGGCAGAGCCACCCGAGGTGCCTGGGCTGCTGTCGGAGTTCCTGCATACCAATGCGGTGTATCCGCTCTCGGTGACGGATGGTGAGCTGGCCGTGGCCATGGCACGTCCGCAAGATGCGTTTGTGCTCAAGGCGCTGCGCCTGTCCACCGGGCTCGCCATCCGCCCTCACCTGGCGCTGGAAGCCGACATTGAAAAAGCCCTGTCCGAGCCGGTGAGCGAGGAGGTGCAGGAAGAGTCCGACGATTTCGACACCGGCAATGATGCGGGCGACTTTGTCGAGCACCTCAAGGATCTGGCCAGCGAAGCGCCGGTGATCCGCCTAGTGAACGCCATCGTCAGCCGTGTGATCGATATGCGGGCCTCGGACATCCATCTGGAACCCTTCGATGACGGCTTGCATGTGCGGTATCGCGTGGATGGTGTCATCCACAACGCCGATGTGGTTCCCCCTCGACTGAGTGCCGCCGTCAACTCGCGGGTGAAGCTGCTGGCGCACCTGGACATTGCAGAGCGCCGACTTCCGCAGGACGGGCGCATCAAGATGCGTGTGAAGGGCCGCGAGTTGGACCTGCGTGTTTCTACCGTACCTACGGTGCACGGTGAAAGCGTGGTGATGCGGGTTCTTGACCGTGCCAGCGTGCGCTTGGATCTGGAAAAGATGGGGTTTGAATCCGATCTGCTGGTGCGCTTCAACGCACTGTTGGCCAAGCCGCACGGCATCCTGCTCGTCACGGGGCCCACGGGCTCTGGCAAGACCACTACGCTCTATGCCGCGCTGGCCAAGCTTGATTCGGCCACGCAGAAAATTATCACCGTCGAAGACCCGGTGGAATACCAGCTCGAAGGCATCAACCAGATCCAGGTGCACGCGCAGATCAATCTGACGTTTGCCAATGCCTTGCGCTCTATCCTGCGCCAAGACCCTGACATCATCATGATCGGGGAAATGCGCGACGGCGAGACCGCTCAAATTGCGGTGCAGTCCGCGCTCACCGGCCACTTGGTGCTTTCCACACTGCACACCAACACCGCAGCGGGGGCGATCATCCGCATGCAGGACATGGGAGTGGAACGCTATCTGATCACCTCCGCAGTCAACGGCGTGTTGGCCCAGCGCCTGGTGCGCACGCTGTGCGAACACTGCAAGGAGCCCTACACCATGGAGCCTGCTCTGATGCAGGGCTCGGGTCTGGAGCGCTTTTGCAAACCCGGCACGCAGGTCTACCGCCCTGTCGGGTGTGAAGAGTGCCGCGGCTCTGGCTACAAGGGGCGCACCGGTATCCACGAACTGCTGGTGCTGGACGAACCCATGCGCCGTGCCGTGCTGGACGGGCGCGACGCCAGCGTGCTGCATGGCATTGCCCTGCAGTCGGGCATGTTGAGCCTGCACGAAGATGGCCTGCGCAAAGTGGCTGCAGGCGTGACCACCTTGGACGAATTGGCCCGAGTGACGCAGGACCAGTCCGATGCCTGATTTTTTCTGGCGAGCCGCTGCCGCAGACGGCAATGTAGCCACTGGGCGGCTGAGTGCTGCCAACGAAGTCGCGGCTATCCGCCAGTTGCGCAGCCAAGGCCTGACCCCTTTGGCCGTTCAGGATGCGGAGCAGGCTGCGCGCACGGGTATGGCACAGGCCGTACAGTCGGCTGCCCCCGTGGCTGGCGAGGGAGGCTTTCGACCTGCCAAGGTGCGAGTCGACAAAAGCCCCGTCAAGGCCAAGGACGTGTTGGCCTTCACTTCTGAGCTGGCCATCATGCTGCGCGCCGGGCTAGCGCTGGACAACGCTTTGCGCGTGCTGATCGAGATGAGCTACAAGCCCGCAGTGGGGGCCTTGCTGCAGGGTGTTTTGGAGGCCGTCAAGGGTGGTACTCCACTCAGCCGTGCCTTACAAGCCCATCGCGACCTGTTTGGTGACTTCTATATCAACATGGTCCGCTCTGGCGAGGCCAGTGGCCAGATGTCTGGCGTGTTGGACCGGTTGGTGGAGCATCTGGAGCGCCAGCGCGCGCTGCGCGAGAGTGTTGTCTCCGCCACCATCTACCCCGCCATTCTGGTCACGGTGGCCATCATTTCGTTAGTGGTCATGCTGGGCTTTGTGGTGCCCCAGTTTGAAAAACTGTTTGCCGAGATGGGCGATGCCTTGCCCATGCCTACGCGCATCGTGATGGGGCTTGGTAAGGCCTTCACTCAGTACGGTTTGGTCATCGGCATTGCGGTGGTGGGGCTGGGCGGGCTGGTTGGCCGCTGGCTGCGCTCCCCTGGTGGGCGCAGCTGGTGGCAGTCGCGCCTGTTGCGTTTGCCACTGGTGGGTGGTATCGCGCTGAAATACCAGCTCACACTTTTCTCGCGCTCGTTGGGAACCCTGCTCGGCAATGGTGTTCCCATGCTCACGGCTCTGCACATCGCTACCGATACGGTGGGCAATGTCGTGTTGCAACAATCGTTGGTGCGGGTCGCCCCCATCGTCAAGGAAGGGGGGCGGGTCGTGCAGGCCCTTCAGTCCACAGGCATTTTTGAGCCCCTGGCCATCAATCTGGTCCGCGTGGGCGAAGAAACGGGCCGCGTGGGCCCCATGATGCTGGAGCTGGCGGCTATTTTGAACCGCGAGGTGGAGACCGGCATCAAACGCCTGCTGACCCTGGTCGAGCCCGTGCTGATTTTGGTGCTGGGGGTGCTGATTGCCGCCATCATCGTGTCCATCCTGATGGGGATTCTCTCGGTCAACGATCTGGCGGTGTAGCCCGCGCAGGTTTCCCATCGCATCTCAGTCTTGTCCGTCTTTCATCTGTTTTCACTATTTCGTGCAAGGAGCCTCTTCATGGCAATTTCCCTCATTCAACGCATTCTTGGCAAAACGCCCCGTGCTACGGTGCGTCGCTCCAAGGGCTTCACCCTGATCGAATTGCTGGTGGTGTTGGCCATTCTCACCATGCTGGCAGGTTTGGTCGGGCCTAGGGTGCTGAGCCAGTTGGGTGGCGCTAAGTCCAAAACGGCCAGTGTCCAGATTTCCGATCTCGACAAATCGATGGAGCTGTTCAAGCTGGACGTGGGCCGCTATCCCACGACGGAAGAGGGGCTGGAGGCGCTGATGAAGCGCCCAGGCTCCGTCAATGGCTGGAACGGCCCCTATCTCAAGGGCGAACTGCCCAAAGACCCTTGGGGCAATGCCTACCGTTATGCAAACCCTGGTAACGGTAACTTTGAAATCGTCTCGCTTGGCTCTGATGGCGCCCCCGGGGGCGAGGGCGAAGCTGCAGACATCCGCAACAAGCCCTGAGGCCTGAGTCATTTGCATGGAGCGGCCCGGTGGGTGCCGTGCAACAGGAGCCGTCGTGTACGCAGCCGCAGCTTTTTCTGACCGGCGCAGGGGCTTGCAACGCCCGGGCGGCTTCACCTTGGTGGAGCTGCTGGTGGTGTTCGCCATCATGGCGATGCTGGCCGCGCTGACGCCCTTGGCATATGACCGCTTCAAAGCCTCATCCGAATACCGGGACACCGTGCGAACCATGATGGGGCAGATGCGGGCAGCCCGGCAAAAGGCGCTGACCGAGGGGCGTGAAGTACGCTTCTCGCTGGACATGCGCCAGCGCCTGTATCGGGTGGATGGTGCCGCGCCCAAAGTGCTGCCAACCTCATTGGATGTCAAAGCCACGGTGGCGAGCACCGAGACCACCCAGAACGTAGCCGCCATCCGCTTCCTGCCCCAAGGTGGGGCCACTGGCGGGAGTATTGAGATTCTGCGGGCCACAGGTGCAGGCACTCGGCTGCGCGTGGACTGGCTGTCAGGGCGTGTCACACAGGAGGCACTCCTGCCGTGACATCGTCTGCGCGCCGTCAACGTGGCTTCACCATTTTGGAATTGCTGGTGGCATTTGCCATCATGGCCATTTCCTTGGGCATGCTCTATCGCGCATCGGGCGGCAGCGTCCGGGCTGTCGGAGACATGGAGCACTATCAGCGTGCCACCGTGCTGGCGGAGTCGATCTTGGCCATGCGCGATGCAATCCCTGAAGAGGGTTGGGCCGAAGCGGGGCAGGTGGCGGGGTTTGACTGGCGTGTGGCCAGTGCTCCTTATCCCACGGAAGTCAACAGCCCTACCGCCACGCCCCTGCACGAAATCCGCGTGGTGGTTTCTTGGCCGCAGGGGGGGCGCATTCGGCAACTGGAATTGGTAACCCTGCGCCCGCAAAAGAAACCCGCCCAAGGAGGTGCAAGGCTATGAGACGCGGTGCTTCCTCCTGGCGGCCTCAGGTGCAACTTCGCAGTTCAGGCGGTTTCACCCTGGTGGAAATGCTCGTGGCCATGACCTTGCTGTCGTTGCTGGTGCTTGCCATGGGCTCAGCGCTGCGCGCTACGGCCCAGACGGAGGAGCGTGTGGACCAACGCCTCGCCCGCAACGACGAACTTCGGGTGACATCAGGCTTTTTGCAGTCTGTGCTGGGCCGCGTTTCCGGCCAGCGGCGCGCGGGCATCACGTCGGTGGATGAAAGTCCCTTTCTCTTTCGCGCCGATTCCAAGGAGTTGGTCTGGGTCGGTGTCATGCCTGCCCGCTACGGTGCTGCGGGTCGCCAGTTTTTCCGATTGAGTCAGGCGAACTCTGGTAACTCTGGGGCTCTGCTCCTTCAGTTCATGCCCATGGATGAGCCTGTACTACCTGCCAATTGGGACAGTGCAACCACCGAGGTGCTGGTGCGTGATCTGACGGATTTCTCTTTGCAATACCAGGATGCTGGGCTGGACAAATCTGAGTGGCAAGCCGCATGGGAGTCCAAAGAGCGCGTGCCCACCCATGTTCTGGTGTCGCTTGCCACCCGCAATGGTGGAGTGTGGCCTCCCCTGGTGGTGGCCATGCGCCCCTTGATTGGGAGCGATCCATTTGCCGCAGGCATGGCCACATTTGGTGGGTCGCGTTGAGCATGTTGTCTGTGTCGCAATCGTCTGTTGCCTCTCGCTCAACCCGTCGTGCGGTTGGCGGGCGGGTGATCCACCGCCGTGGTGTGGTCTTGGTTGCCGTGCTGTGGATTGTCATGGCGCTTTCCATCATCGTCACCGGCTTGAGCCGTTCCGTGCGCGACGAGGCTCGCATGTTGTCATTGGCGAGGCAAGGTGCCCAGGCCAGTGCTTTGGGGGATGCCGCGATCCAGCTGGTGCTGCAGCAGATGGGCGCGGAGCCGAAGCCGGTAGATCGCATGACCACGGTACAAGTCCAATATATGGGCCAAGAGATTGGCGTGCAGGTCATGCCTCTCAATGGGTTGGTGGACATCAACAGTGCCCAGATTCCTTTGCTTGTGCGTTTGCTGACGGTCGCAGGCGGTTTGGCCGAAGGCGCTGCGACACCGGTGGCTCAGGCCATCGTGGATTACCGTGAACAGCGTTCGGCGCAAGGTGTTCCCCGACGGTTTGAGGCGGTGGAAGATCTCATGCGCGTGCCTGGGGTCAATTACGACCTCTATGCTAGACTTTCTGGCCTCGTTACGGCCGACATACGCAGCAGTGGCATGGTGAACCCCCTGGCCGCGCCGCCTGCGGTCTTGCAGGTGCTGGCAGGGGGCAATGCCGAGTTGGTCAGCCAGATCGACGCTCGTCGTCAGTCGGGCCAGCCGGGGATTGACATGACCGGACTGGATGCTGCCTTTGTTGGTTCAGGAACCGTCCGGCGCTATCGGCTGCAGGCCCGTGTTTCTGCAGCAGACGGCGGCGCCTACTTCGTCACGCGCTACGTGGATATCAACCCTCGTTCTCGCGATGGATTTCCCTGGACCACCTTTCATATGCAGCGCGAGGTTGAGCCCATTTCGCTTCGCTCAAGTCCCTGACAGAAAGATTCATGTCTCTCATATCCTCTGATGCCCGGTTTTTGGGCGTTGATCTTGCCTTGCTGTGGCGTGACATGCGCGAGCCTTGGCGCAATGTGCACCAATGGCCAGTGTTTGCGTGGCTCACCCCTCAACCTGCAGTACTTTTGCACCAGGCCGACGGCCAGCAGTCGATCTGGGAGGGGGGGCAAAAAACCAGCGCCCGAATTGCTCCGCAATTCTCGGCGGTGGAGTTGCCTGACGAGTATGTTCTTCGCAGATCCTTGCGGCTGCCTGCTATGGCGCATGAAGACGCGATAGCCGCCATGACCCTTGAGGCGCGCAGTGCCAGTCCATTTGATTCTGCTGATTTGGTTTGGGGATACAGCAGTCAGGGCCGAGGTCTTTCCGGAGGGGGGCTGTTGGAGCTCGTCATCGCCTCGCGTAAGCAGGTCGCAGAGTATCTGGCTGCCCTGCCTGCGGGTGTTTCGGCCGCGTTGGCCAAGGCTGCGCCCGAAGTCTGGGTGCTTGGTGGCGCCGGGGCGCCGGCAATACTTTCTGGTTACGGCGAGACTGCCCGCGAAGCCTTTTGCGCGCGCCGCCGACGCTGGGGCTTCATGCTGCTGGCCGGACTGGCACTAGGGGCCGCGGTGATTGCAGTCACGCCCTCCATTCAGTTGCGTGCTCGTGCGATGGACGCTGCTGCCGCCTATGAAGATATCGCTGCGAAGTCGGCCTCGGCCGTTCGGCAGCGAGAGCAGCTCATGGCTTCGGTCGATTCATTGGGTGCGCTGGCAGAGTTGACCAATGGACGCATCGAGCCTTTGTTGGTGCTTGACAAGCTGACGCAAGTGCTGCCTGACGATGTCGCGCTACAAAGTTTCAAGCTCCAAGGAAATAAGCTTTCTTTCGGTGGGCAGACGGGCAATGCTTCTGCACTGATGCAACTGCTGGGAGAAGTGCCGGGCTTTAAAGAGGTGCACGCGCCCACGGCGGCAACCCGTTTTGGAATCACCGGGAAAGAGGTGTTTTCCGTGGAGTTGGTGCTGGATCCGGAGGTGTTCGGTATCAAGACGGTGCCCTTGGCAGCACCTGCGGGATTGGGTAGCGCAGTGGCGCCATCGCCAGATACCAGTGCGTCAGCGCCTGTGGAGGCCGCCTCTGCACCCGTGCAACCTGCGTCGGCAGCATCGCTTGCTGCCAGCAATCCTCAGGCTGCAGCCGGTGTACAGCCGCCTGTACCTGTGCCTAGTGGCTCAACGGGGGGCAGTGGGGGAGCCACTTTTGGTGGAGGTGCTACTTTTGGTGGTCGGGCTACAGTCGCTGCGCCGACACCGGCGGCCTCGTCTCCTGCGACGGCGCCCGCACGCAAAGGGGGGCAGCCATGAACATGCAGAAAAACCGCCGCCAGCTCGCCTTATTGGTCAGTCTGCTGCTCGTTTTGGCGCCGCTGGTGGCGCTTGGGCTCTATGTCTATGAAAAGCACCAAGGCGCCAGTGCCCGTTTGGAGCAATTGGAGCCACGTTACGCGCGTCTGAAGGGGCTTGCTGCCCAAGAGTCCGATATTGCTCTTTTGCTGGAGCATGTCCGCAAGGCGGGCGATCAGTACGTGTACCCAGCTTCTCAGGATGCGGCGCAGGCTGGAAATGCTGCGCAGCAGCGCATCCGCGAGATCCTTACGGCCGCAGGTCTGCAGATCAGCAGCAGCCAAGTCTTGCCACCCAAGCCTGAGAAAGGTTTTGAGCGCATTCCTCTGTCTTTTCGTGCAGAAGGTGAGCTGTTGGCCCTTGAAAGCGCCTTGGCGGTGCTCTCCACTCAGTTGCCCCTCATCTTGATCCAGGACATGGAGGTTCAGCCGATAGGGGGGCTGCAAACCCTTCCTGCCGGGGTATCGCCGCGTTTGGCTGTGCAGTTCAGTTTCAGTATTTTGCGGGGGCAAAAATGAGGCGTAACGCACTTGCACTGCTTGTGGTGCTGAACCTGTTGCTGCTGGGCGCTATCTGCTGGATGTGGATCACGCCTGGGGGAGAGCTGCGCAACATGCAGTGGCAACCCCCTTCGTCTGTCAAAGTAGACCTGCATGCGCTGCTTCCGTCTTTGCCGGGACCCGGCCAGAGTGACACCAGCCAGTTCTTGCGTATGCTTGAGCGACCGCTTTTTTCTGTGACCCGGCGGCCTCCCCCGCCTCCACCACCGCCCAAAGTGGAGTCCCCCGAACCCGTCAACTGGTTTGCTCAGGCAAAGCTCACCGGTGTGTATGAGGGGCAGGCGGGAGGCGGCATCATCATCTTCTACGAAGGCAAAGATCGCAGGGTTGCACTCAATGGTTATTTGGATGGCTGGAAGCTGCAGTCCGTCAGTGGTGCACAGGCCTCCTTTGAAAAGAGCGGCCAGACCCGTGTAGTTCCGTTGCAGAGAGCCGCCCTTGCCACCTACTCGGGCTTGCCGCAAGTGCGGCCAGCTGCTACTCCACCCAGAGAGGGCGCAGGGCGAGATGCGGCGGCACAGCAGCCACCTGCACCGCCACCGGCAGCGGGCTCCAATGCCGCTCCCGAGAATCGTTCTCGTGCCGTTTTTGGTGGGTCACGCTGAGTGCGTTGCCCACATTCAACCCGTTTTTTACGATGAACTCTTCACGCTACGTACTTGCTGCTTCTGTCCTTGCCGCCTGTCAATTGGCTCAGGCGCAGCCCGTGCCCACTACCCCTGCGGTCAGTGCTCAGCCTGCACCGCAGTCTTCCTCTGCCCCCAGCCGACATCGCAAACGCCGCCCGAAAAGCTGCGCGTTGCTGGGGAAAAGGCCGCGGTAGATGGAAAGCCTGCTCCTGAGTCCCTTCCAGAGGCGGAGCCACGCATCATCAGAGGGAGCGGCCAAGTCATTGCCGCTCCCAAAGCCGTCGCTGCGGTGAGTGGCGCACCCGTCTCCTTTCGTTTTGAGGAGGCTCCAGTCGCTGAGGTCATCCGCACTGTGTTGGGTGACATTCTGGGGTGGACTATGTGATGCACCCACCGCTGCAAGGCACGGTGACTTTGGCAACACGCAACCCCATCGCCCCAGACCAAGCGGTGTTTTTGCTGGAGAGTGCGCTCCAGGCCAATGGCTTGGCACTGGTGCGTGATGCGCGTGGAACCTTTCATGCGGGCCGAGCCGATGCGCTCAAAGGAATATCGGGTTCTGTGAGGCAGATGGGGGGCAGCAGCCCTGTGATTGCGCCCGGCTATGGCGCCGTCATTATTCCGTTGCAGTACATCGGTGCCGCGGAAATGGCCTCCATCTTGCGCCCCATGGTGTCTGCGGATGCCTTGGTGCGGGTGGATTCCGTGCGCAATCTCCTCGTGATGATGGGGACGCGTACCCAGGCGGAAGGCTGGATGGAACTGGTTAATACCTTCGATGTGGATCTGCTAAAGGGCATGTCGGTCGGGGTGTTTCCCCTGAAGTACGCATCCGTCAAGGAGGTTGAGGCGGCCTTGCGCTTGGTAAGCGGTGGTGGAGCTGCTTCTGCACCAGCCACAGCCACTGGGGTATCTGCCGCTGGTGGCGCTCTCTCTGCCGCAGGTGGAGGTACGGCTGCGTTGGGGGAGGGTAACCCGCTATTTGGTGCGTTGCGCATCATGCCCATTGAGCGGATCAACAGCATCCTCGTCGTGACGCCGCGTGCGTCTTATCTTGAAGAGGCCAAGCGCTGGATTGACAAATTGGATAAGCCCAGTGACGGTGGGTCCGAACCTCAGTTGTATATCTATCAAGTGCAAAACGGAAATGCGCGTCATCTGGCGGGTGTGCTGGCCGGTTTGTTTGGTGGCTCCGGTTCGGGTGCAGGCTCTGCCAATAGTGGCGTTGCTCCGGGCTTGGGAGCCACTGCGTCCAATACGTTCGGACAGAGTGGGGTGAGCAATGCATTCGGCGGCAATACCTTCGGGAGCGCCGCTGGAAGCGCCAGCAGCACTCGGCTTGGATCGGGCAATTCAGGCTCCGTCGGCTTGAACAGTTCGAACACTCGCAATACCCAAGGGGCCTCCGGGCAAGCTTCAGTGTCGGCCACGCTTGGCACGATTCGTGTTGTGGCGGACGAACTCAATAACTCCGTTCTAATATGGGGCACGCGCGCCGAGTTCAACAAAATCGAAGCTGCACTCAAGCGGCTCGATTTGCCACTGACGCAGGTCCTGATAGACGCCAGCATTATTGAGGTCACACTCAATGACGACCTGCAGTACGGGTTGAAGTGGGCATTCAGCGGTGACGCTCAGTCGGGATACAGTGGCAGCGGCACGGTCGGCTCTATCCCGGCTCTCGCGCAAGGGTTTACCTACACATTGAAGAATGCCGCAGGCGTGACGAAGGCCACATTGTCCGCGTTGGCTGAGAAGTCACTCGTCAAGATGTTGTCAAACCCCTCATTGATGGTGCTGGACAACCACACTGCAACCATTACGGTCGGTGACCAAATCCCGGTGGCAACCAGCTCCACTGCTACGCCGACCACCGGTAGCACCACCACAACCACCACGATCCAGTACAAGGATACGGGCGTCAATTTGTCCGTCACGCCATCGGTAACGGCAGGCAATATTGTGGCCATGCAAATTGACCAAACAGTAACGGATGCCGGCTCACCGGACACTAAAACCACTGCAGGCGGCGGCGAGCGGCCATTTTTGCAGCGGCAGATCTCCAGCAAGGTGGCCGTACGCTCCGGCGAGTCGATTGTGTTGGGTGGCCTTATCAAGAACAACCAAACCAACAAGAAAAGCGGTGTTCCGCTGCTGCAAGATATTCCGTTGGTAGGGAACCTGTTCACGGAGAAGGTGTCAACTGGCGTGCGCACGGAATTGTTGGTCATCATCACCCCTCGCGTGGTTCGCTCGGACGTGGACATTCGTGAGGTCAGTGAAGACTTGCGGGAGCGCTTGCGAGGGCTCAAAGACATTTCCAGCAACAAAGAGGCAAACCGGCCTCAAGCTGCGGAGCCTTTTGTTCCTGCAACTGCAAACTAATTGTGCAAAAAAGGGCAACCCGCTGGCGCAGTGGCTGCGGGCTCTTGGCGTCGCCTGGAATGGGGTTGCCGCTCCTTTGTATGACACCTCTGTGCTCGTCTCTCGCACTGGGCTTGTGCGAACTTTAATCAATTTGATCAACGTGGAGCTTTTATCCTATGAGTAGTAAGTACCCTCACTATCGTCGCCTTGCTCTGCTTGCCTTGGCCGCTGGGGTTGTTGGGCTGGCTGGCTGCGCATCTATTGGCACGCAGACGCCAGAGCAGGTCGTAGAAAAGCGCGCTACGGACTATTGGAAGGCGCGAATGAGTGCGAAGTACGAGGTCGCGTACCAGTTTTCTACGCCGGGCTACCGCAAGGTACGCACGGCTGAGCAGTACAAGCTGCAGTTTGGTGCTGGCGTATCTGTGGTGGATGCATCTGTGTCAAAAGTCGTGTGCGAGCCAGAAAAATGCGAGGTGCAGATGAAATTGGGTGTGAAACCCGCTATCCTCATGCTCAAGCTCGACAAGGTGGAAACCTACATGAACGAGACATGGCTGCTGGAAGACGGTCAGTGGTGGCACTATCAAGACCTTTGAGAGTGCTGGTCCGTACGCTAGTCGAGCAAGGCAACTGCTGCGCATCAACTAGTGTTGCATTTCTTCAACAAGAGGGGTTTTTTGGATGCCTTGTGCTGGACATGCCTCTCGCGCGCTGTGCTACCATACCTTAGCGTAATCAATCGTGGTAGTTGCGCTTACCAACTTTTTAACTGGAGTTCTTGATATGAGAAAAAATGTTCTGGCCCTGAGCATTGCTGCCATGATTGGTGGCCTGGGCTTTGCCGGCGTCGCTTCTGCTGATGTGGTTCCTGGCACTGGCGTGTTCAACGGCACATCGACAATGACCACGACTGACGCCACTTCGCTGCAAGTGTCGCAAGGCGGTATCGGTCACTCGCTGATCGTTCCTTACTTCAACGCTCAAAACGGCAACATGACCGTTCTGCACGTTGTGAACACTGACACAACAAACGGTAAGGCTGTGAAGGTTCGCTTCCGCGGCGCCTTGAACTCTGACGACATTCTTGACTTCCAAGTCTTCATGTCGCCTGGCGACGTGTGGACTGCTGCTGTGTCGGCTGGTGCCGATGGCGTGGCTACCCTGACAACTGGCGACGCAACTTGCACATTGCCTACTCTGGCTAAGGGCGTTGCTCAAGCTTTCGTTCAAGACCGTCTGAACTCTGTTCTGACCGCTGCTGACAAGGCTAACAACACACGTGAAGGCTACGTTGAAATCTTCAACATGGCTGACATTCCTGTGAACAATGCAACAGGCTCTCTGTACACGGCTATCAAGCACGTGAACGGCGTGGCACCTTGCACAGGTTCCGTGTTGAATGCAACCCTGGTGAACCACACAACTGAAGCTTCCGCAGCAGCTGCTGGTTTCAACACGCCTACAACAGGTCTGTACGGTGACTGGTACATCATCAACGTTGCCCAAACAACAACGTTCTCCGGTGGTGCTACCGCTATCACTGCAATGAACGGTGCTAACGCTGGTCGTGGTAACTTTGTGCACTTCCCACAAAATGCTAACGCCAATGGCAGCCCCATCAACTTCTCGGCAGACCCTCTGTTCCGTACTGACTCCAAGGACGCTGCTGGCGTTACTGTGAGCGGTGCCAAGATTGCTGCTGCGAACTATGACCTGCCTGACTTGTCCACACCTTACACGGTTCTGGCTGGCCTGAGCGCTACCCCAGCTCTGCGCCCTCTGGCACAAGCTACCAATCTGACGAACGCGATCAAGGTGACTTCCATCACCAACCAGTACGCTAACGATGCATCCATCTCTGCTAAGACAGACTGGGTGTTCTCTATGCCTACACGTCGCTACAACGTGGCTGCGAACTACGCAGCTACCAGCAACGGTGCTTTCAGCACTTCTGCTAGCGACTACCGCCTGTTCTCGGACTTGGCAGCTGTTGGTTTCGGCGACGAAATGTTCACTGCAGCCAACACGACTGCTCTGGCAACCAACGGTGCTATCTGCGTGAACGCTGATGCTCAGACATTCTATGACCGTGAAGAAACCACCAAGACCAGCGGTGCCGTGTTCTCTCCAGGTACAGTGTCTGCTACTCGCTTCTGCGGCGAAACCAGCGTTCTGAGCTTCGCTGATTCCGGCGTGTCGGTGTTGGGTGGTGCTGTTGCACGTCAAAACGTGTCCGGCGTGTACACCAACGGCTGGGCTGTTCTGTCCACCAACAACAGCGGCAAGGGTCTGCCAATCTTGGGTTCTTCTTTCATCAAGCTGTCTAACCCAAGCGCAACTGCCAACACATCTGGTACCTACGGTATCACTTGGGATCACCGCTTCACACGTTAATTCGTGGGCACTTAATCACAGCAATGTGATCTGAAAAGGCGGGGGGCTTCCCCCGCCTTTTTTTTTAACTGCTTGGAACGTACTGTCGATGTCTCAAACACTGAAAAGCTTGAATTCACCCTTCTTGTCACGCGCTGTATTGGTTGCTGCCGCTGTGTTGTGTGCTCCCGTCTGGGCCGCTGATGACGCCTTGGTCGAAGGTGAAAAAATAAAAATTACGGTGCAAGACATGCATGCCGATGCGTTGCGTATGCCTGCTGAGATGCGGCCGCAAGTGTTGGGTAAGCCGCAGACAGTGACGCAAATCGCCTCCAACTTGTACGCACGCAGAGCCATGGCGTTGCGTGCAGAGAGTGATGGCCTTGAAAAAGATCCCGCTGTAGTTGCGGCACTGCGCATTGCCCGCGACAAAGTACTGTCTGATGCGTACTTGGAAAAATTGGACAAAGCGGCAGCCCCTACCGATGAGGCTGCCGAAAAAATGGCACAAACCGTTTACAAAGCGAAGTCAGATCGCTTCAAGGTAGACGAGCAGATTCGGGTCCGTCACATTCTGATCAGTCCCACAACTCCCAATGCCCGCGAGAAAATTGACGAGGTCGTGAAAAAATTGGCATCGGGTGCTGAGTTTGCGGCCCTGGCCAAAGAAGTCTCTGCAGACCCGGGCAGTGCCGCCAAGGGAGGCGATTTAGGCTTCTTTGCAAAAGGCAGAATGCTGCCAGAGTTTGAAACAGCGGCGTTTGCTTTGAAGAAAAAAGGCGATCTCAGCGGTGTTGTCGAAACAAAGTTTGGCTTTCACGTACTGCAGCTGGAAGAAAAGCGTCCCGCTGGCATTCGACCATTTGAAGACGTTCGAGATGAGTTGATCAAGGAAGTCAAAAGCTCTGTGGTTCAAGAGGCGCGGGTAGCTGAAGCGCAAAAATTGCAACAAGGTGCAAAAATCAATGCACCTGCAGTATCTGCATTCGCAGCAGAATACTCAAACACACCCACGCAAAAATAATTAAATTGCTTTTCGCTAGGCCAATTAAATAGCAATACCTATTGGCTTGGTATGAGCTAAACCAAACCCGCCCGGTAGGCGGGTTTGGTGTTTTTGCTGGAATATATATTTGCTACTGTGAGTGGCGTGACCTTATGATGATTTTGATGGATGAAGCTCGAACCTTGTGGCGCTCCCGCACTCTGGTTTGGGGACTTACACGTCGAGAGGTATCAGCCCGTCATAGTGGTACCGTGTTGGGCGTACTATGGCCTTACCTGCAGCCTTTGCTTACGGTTGCTGCTTATTATTTGGTATTTGACGTTGTGTTCTCTATGCGCCTGGGTGATGGTGCCCCAACGCATGCGGTCGGTGCATTTCTTATCGTCGGCGCGCTGCCGTGGATGGCGTTCTGTGACGCAATATCCCGTGGCATGAACAGTTTGCTAGATGCTGGCGGGCTGCTTCAAAAAAATCCGCTACCGCCTGTTCTGTTTGTTACCCGGACTGTCTTGGCAAGCCTCATTGTTTATGTGCCCTTGCTGCTCGTTGTTGCAATTCTGTATGCGCCATCACATCGCTTCAATATTGCAGTGTTGGCCTTCCCTGTATTTTTAGCCTTGCAAGTGCTTTTGAGTCTGCTGCTGGGTTTTATATTGGCCATATTGGCTGCCGCATTGCGTGACACTGTGCAGCTGGTTGGCTTCTTATTGTCTGTTGGAATTTATCTCTCACCGGTCCTTTTTCCACTTACCATGTTTCCAGAAAAATGGAGGTGGGTTTTGTGGCTCAATCCTATGACTTCGCTGGTGCAGGGCTACCAAGAGATTCTTCTTCGCGGCGTATGGCCCCTTTGAGCGCATGGTTGGTAACTTTGGGTTGGCTGGGGTTGGCCGCAGTTTTGCTGTCGGTGCTGGTAAGTCGCAGTAGGGACCAGTTGGTAGACTGGTTATGACAGTGCAAGCTCCGCAATATTCCATCGCCGCGAATCCCGTACTTAGGGTTCGATCGGTTAGCAAAGAGTACAAGCTATACCCCTCACCACGGTCGCGCTTGCGCGCGTTACTGACTGGCAGGGCAACGCATCGCAGCCATTGGGCGTTACGAGATGTCTCGTTCGAACTTCAGCGCGGCGAATGTATTGGAGTCATTGGCGACAATGGTGCAGGGAAAAGCTCGTTGCTTAAATTGTTGGCGGGGACCATGCAGCCAAGCCAAGGCTCTATTGAGCGCGTAGGGCGAGTTACCGCCATTTTGGAGTTGGGCGCAGGCTTTCACCCCGATTTCAGCGGGCGTGACAACCTGTACTTCGGTGGCAGCTTGATTGGCATCAACCGCGAAGAAATGGAGCGGCTGGAGCCAGAGATCATCGAATTTTGCGAATTGGGCGAGGCATTAGACAGGCCGGTGAAGACGTATTCATCAGGCATGACGGTGCGTTTGGCGTTCGCATTGGTCACGGCGGTGCAGCCCGATGTGCTGATCATTGACGAGGCATTGGCAGTGGGCGATCAGCATTTCCAGAAGAAGTGCGTGGAGCGCATTACAGCCTTTCGCAACAGCGGGTGCACCATTTTGTTTTGCTCTCACAGCCCGTACCACATCCGGCATTTGTGTGACCGGGCCCTGTGGCTCAAGGCCGGGCAGGTGGCACAGTTTGGTGGCACCGAAGAGGTGTTGGCGGCCTACGACGTGTACACCCGCCAGCGAGAAGCGGGCGATTTGGCAGAGGCAGCGCAGCCCATAGCCTCCGCTTTGCCTGTAGGCTCCGAATCTGCGGGTTCATGTGGGGCCGCAGTGTCTGCTGTTGTGGAGCCCGCTCCATCGCCTGCTGCCTCCGTCGCTACCGCCGACGGTGGTGGTGCCTGCATTTTGTCCGTGGATGTTTCAAACCTGGCAGAGCCTCAGAACGGGCAGCCTGCTGTACTGCAAGGCCAGGATTTGGTGGTCACGATCAAGGCGCGCGGACGGGGTGCAGAGCGCCCGCACATTGGGTTCATGATTGAGCAGTCCAAAGGGGTGGGCATCACCTCGCTGGCAACCCATGAGGATGGCGCGCACCCGGTGCAGCAGCCCGATGGGACATGGTGCTCGGTGCTTACGTTCCCTGACCTTCCGCTGCACAGCGGCGACTACGTGATCAGCGCGTTTTTGTTCGACGAGACAGGGCTGGCGGTGTACGACGAGTGGTTTCAGTTCATGCACTTTCGGTTTATTTTTCCCAAGCCCCTGCCGGGCTTGGTGCGTTTGCCCCACCACTGGAGTTGATGGGCTGGGGCACTTTGGCCCTATAGACAGTGACAGACATTGCAGAGAAGAAGATGAACGATGAACAAGGCCGCATGGACGGCAATGCACATGCGCCCGCTTTGGGTTGCAAGCCAGACCAGCCCCCCAGTGCAGGCCAGCAGCTATTGCAAGAGGGGCTTCTTTTGTTGGGCCAGGGTGACCGCACGGGTGCCGCCCAGGTGCTTGCGCGCGCCCGCAGCGAGCGCGACACGCTGTTGCAAGCCCACGCGCTGATCGAGTCCAACGACTTGGTAGGCTCGTTTCGCAACATCATGGGGTTGGACTGCACCATTTCCCCGCAAGACGATATTTTTGGCTTCTTTGCCGGGCACGCGTCCAGCACCAACCCCTTGCGCGACTACCTGGCAGACGGGTGGCGCACGTTGTCGGAGTTGATGCTGTTGCTGGAGGCTGTGGGTCAGCCTTTGCTGCAGACACCCAGCGTGCTGGAGTTTGCCAGCGGCCACGGGCGATTCACCCGCCACCTGGTGAAGGTGCTGGGGCCGAGCCGGGTCACGGTGTCTGACGTGGTGCCCGATGCCGTTGGCTTTGCAACGCAAACCTTTGGCGTGCAAGGCTTCATGTCTGCCAGTGTGCCTGAGCAGGTGCAATGGCCCCGGCGCTATGGGCTGGTGTTTGTACTGTCGTTGTTCAGCCACCTACCGCGCAGCACCTGGTCACGCTGGCTCAAGGTGTTGTGGGATGCGGTGGAGCCCGGTGGTTTGCTGGTGTTCACCACCCACGGGATCAAGGCGGCAAACTTTGACCATGTCACGCTTGATGAGGAAGGCTATTTCTTCGCTCCCTCGAGCGAGTCCAACGCCATCGACGGCCAGGAATACGGCACGGCCTTCACTGCCGAGCCCTTTGTGCTGGCGCGCATTGCTGAGACGGTGGGAGCTGGGAGTTTGGTGCACAAGTCCTTGGTGCATTTCTGGAACCACCAAGACGCCTACGTGCTGCGCAAGCAGTAAAACACAACGGAGCGCGCTGGGGATTGCGGTGGCGCGGCATCCATAGGAGGTTATTCATGGGTTTGATCGCGCGCCTGCAAGAGCGGCTTCTGGGGGTCGCGCCCTGGGATGCTGGGCAAATCACCGACGAATGGTTTCGAGCCCATTTTGAGTACGCCGCCGATGTGGTGAACCACTGGGTGGGCAGCGTTTTGGACATACCCAAGTCGCAGTTTTTGAACTTTGGCTGTGGTGATGGCATTACCGATCTGTCGCTGGCGCTGCGCTATGGCGCCACCTCCATCCATGGGGTGGACGTGCGGCGCGAGTACCAAAAGCTGCCACGCATTGCACGTGAGCAATTGGGCATGCAGCGTGTGCCCGTGGCGCTCACGTTTGAAACCATCCAGTCGGGCGATGCTTTGGCCCAGGCGGGTGTGCAATACGACGGCATTATGAGTTGGTCCACCTTCGAGCATGTGCGGCGTGACCAGTTGGCAACCATCCTGGCCGATTTGCACGCTTGCTTGCGTCCGGGAGGCTATTTCTTCATCCAGATCGAGCCGCTGTATTTCTCCCCGTATGGCTCGCACCTGCGCCGCTACGACGACACACCCTGGCACCATTTGCTGGCGACGGAAGATGAGTTGTGGAAGGTGATCGAAAACCACCAGGGGCCGATCGACCCGGCCGAAGTAGATTTTGGCTTTGCTGATTTTGGTGTGGATGGCTACAAGCGGTTTGTCTTCAATGAATACAAGGCGCTGAACCGGCTGACAGCGGACGAATTGGTGCAATTCGCCAAGGGTGCAGGCTTTAGCGTTGCCCGGGAAGAGCGGCGCACCGTGGACCTTGAGGTGCCCGAAGGTTTGCTGTCGCAGTACCCTCGCGACTGGTTGGTGAACAACGAGATTTTCCTGCTGCTACGCAAGGACTGAGCCCCTGAGGTCGCGACAGGCCCGATCACGCGATGGTGCCCACACTACGGATCACATCGTAAAAGGCTAGATGCTCTTAAATTTATAGCTGCTAGCGCTTATTCCGTAAGCGCTAGGTGGCTAAAGCACTGCGTAGATATGCCGATGGTGCTGTGAAGCCGTGGTGGTGCGAGTCTGTGTTGCGATTTACCGCAGTTTGTTTCTGAATTGCTCATATATTGATAGCTGCTAGCGCTTATAAAATAAGCGCTAGCAGCTACAAAGCGGTAGGCCAGTGGCTGCGGCGCCACCGGGCGGCGCTGCCAGCATGCTAAGCGCGAAGCCAGTTTTTCACCTGAGTTTGCCAGTGCCGTGGAATGCACCGGGCCACGCCGCGCAAAGGAGGCAGAGAACGCAGCCACACGAGGGTTTGCAGCGCTTTGGAGCGGGTTTCTTGTGCGGGCGTTAGTGTTGGCATGTGTGCCCGGAAAAAGTCCAGCGACACTTCGGCAGGCGCCAGCGGGGTGGTGGCCATGCTGCGCATGTAATCCGTGGTGTATGCCCATGCTGTGGTTGCAGGCTCTGCCGTGTGATGGCGTGCAGCGGTTGCGTGCTCTACCGGTTTGGGTGAGTGTTGGGGCACAAAATTCACTTGCCGGATGTGCGTGAAAAACGCCAGCCAATCGGCAGGAGTCTGGTTCCAGTGTTCGACCCAGCTCCATTCACGGCCTTCCAGCCGCTCGGCAAATGCCCCAATGTCGGGTGCCACAATGGCAAGCCCTGCTTGCAGCGCAGCACTGAGCGTGTAGCTGTAGGTTTCTGGCCACTGTGCGGGGAACCACACCAGATCTGCGTTCAACCACTCCAAAAGCTGCGGAAGCTCTTCCTCTTCATACCCTCCGTGCACCGTGAGGTGTGCTTTGGGCTGGGTCTGTAAATGGCGATACCCATACCCAAGCAAGTGGAAGTCGATGGGTGCTTTTTGCTTGGCAGCCAGTTGGGCTACGGCTTCTAGTACATCGGCACCCTTGATTGTGCTGAGTGCCCCAAGCACCACTACTTTGAGGCGTTCGCCGGAGGCAATGCCTTTGACTGAAACGGGTGGAATGGCCGATTTCAGATCTGTATGTGGTATGGCCATTACGTTGGCATCGGGGGCGAAGGCCGCTATTCTTCGCGCCGTGTCTATGCTGGGTGCAATGACATTCCGAGCGCACTGTAGAAAGCTTTGATTGGCTGCCCGCCATTGGGCCATGGTGCCCCCATCGGGTGCTGCACTGTGGTCTGGGCAGCACCCGCATTTACCGGGTGCTGGCTCTGGTGCGTAGCGATTACTGTTATCAGTGAGTGAAATGCGTGCACAGTAGCTGTAAAAATCATGTGCCGTAAAGTCATATGCAACGCCGAGCAATGCCGGAATATCACGCACTATGGCTTGATGTCCAAGCAAGTGGTGGTAATGAACATGGCTAACACGCAAGGCTCGCAAGGCTAAAAGTAGCTCATCCAATTGAGACGGCAGCGAAAACTGCAATGCCATCGCTTCCTCTTCTGCAGCCATGCAAAGCTTCACTGCTTGCCCGGGCAATGGTGTCAATGTGAGGGTATTGACCTGGTCTTGCAGATGTTTGGCAAGCTCCCGTACATGCCTGACAGTACCACCGGCACGATCATGCAGTATTGCCAAAACGGTTGGGCGTTGAGAAGCTTGGATGCGGGCAAAATCCAATGCTGTTCGGTAGGGGCGTGCGGGGTCGGCTTGCACAAAAGCCATGACGTCGGCCTCGTAGCTTGGGTGTAGCCGACGCAAAATTTCCATTGCGGCTTGTTCGCGAGGGCTTTTGCTGGCGCCGAAACTTACACCCCCGGTGTGTAGAACGAAGGTGTCCAGCAAATGTAGATTTCTCCAGCCGGCGGAGTGCGCTCGTTGGCAGAAGTCATTTTCTTCGCCGTAGCCTTTGCCAAAATTGGCAACGTCGAAAAGCCCCACCCCTGTGAGGCAGTCTCGACGTATATACATACAAAACCCTACCCCCGTGGGGACATCCACCACGGCTCCAGGGTTGGTTGCTGCACACAGCAGATCCAAGGTGCGAGTGGTGTGGCCTTGAGGCAATTCATTGTCTTTGCAGAAATTCGGATAACTGCAAATCGTGGCATTGTTCGACAGGGGCGTGACGGACCCTACTCTTGCGTCACTGTACGCGGCTCGGCGAATGCGATCCAGCCAATCATTGGCCACTTCTGTATCACTGTTCAGTAGCAGGACGTCATTGTCTTTGCTGAAGGCCATTCCTCGATTGACCGTCCCCACAAATCCCAGATTTGCCTCGTTTTCCAGAAGGACAATCCGATGGTCGTCGGCAGCTTTAGCGCGCAGCCATTCAGTCACCTCTGTTTCGGGGCTTGCATCATTGATCACGATCAGACGATATGGCGTCTTGTTATCGCTGGCCAATACCGTGTTGATGCATAGCTGAGTGTCTGCCAAACCGCGATAGACCGGAACGATAATGTCAACGGGGTGATTTGGCTGCGCGATAGGGGTTGCTGGCCTCTCGCTAATTGCTGGATTGGATTTTGATGGTGTCCGTCCCAACCATTGATCCAATTTCATTTTGATGTTAACCAGTGGACGCGTTGCTCGGAAAACTGTGGAATTCTCTATCGACTTCAGATAAGAGGCCAAAGCATCAAATTCCTTGGACAGTTTTTGGTGCTCATAGATCAGGATTTGTCGGTGGGCAACCAGCTCTTGCTTTTCTTTTTGCATCGCAAGCTGAGATCCCTCTTTCTTTTGGAGCTCGATCGTCAGGTTTTTGAGTTGGGACTGTGTATCCCCAAGCTGGGACGCAATGTCGTCAGCGCGTTGTCGAGTTTGATCCGCAAGTTTTTTTAACCCGCTGTTTTCAATTTGTAGTGGCAATACCTGGCTTGAAAGTGCGAGGTAATCCGCAGACATTGGCCAACCCATTTCGACATCAAGTGCTATGTGGGGTGAATTTTGCGTTGCTGTCGCAAGTATTTCGCTAGGAATTGATATCTGGAACCAAGGGTCATCACCCGTCAGCAGAACCAATACGGCTCCGCTAGCAGCTGGAAGCAGTGTTTGCCAGACGATTTGTTGATGCGCCTCCACGTCTGTGGGTGTGGGTAGACCATTTGTGGGGGTCCAGCGCCATAACACTTGGTTTTGATCGCCTCGCAAGGTCAGCGCGTAAAGATGCGCGAACCCCGGACGATCTGCTGGGTCCAGCCGCAGATGTGTTACTGGGGGGGTATTCAAATCTCTACCAGGGAGCTCAAATGTCAGTGTCTGACGTCCCTCGCCCATGACGCCAGTGGCCGTGAGTTTCTTGTCTTCTGCATATTCACCATTGGTGCCAAGGTAAAGCTGGCTTGTGAACAGTGCTTTGGCCGTAGGCAACGGTGTTTCGCTGGGAGGCGAGATGCCGGTGTCGCTTATGGGGCGTGCAACGCCAATGAACTGGTAGGTCAGTGCATCGGGTGTTCCCAGCATGTGCCTGGCCACTGCCGGCGGCAGATTGTCAAATCGAGTTTGAAACTCGGAATCAGGCAATTCGCGAGTCACCACGTCCAACGCATTGAGTGACCAATTCTGCTCATTCAGGAATCTGGTGAGCGATCGCCGTGTGAAAAATCGCAGATGGGTCTTGTCCAGCAAACCCTCTTCGCGATAACGAAACTCGCCTTGCAGTAGTTCTGCGATCAGGCCGCAATAGGCCGCGTTAGGCACTGAGATCAGCAACTTGCCGTCCGTGCTCAGCAGTTGCCTGCAGGCTTGCAAAATCCGTTCGGGCTTGCGCAAGTGCTCCAGTACATCTGCGCAGATGATGTAGTCGTATCGTTGACCAGAAAACATCTCCAGGAGATCGCAGGTCTCCAAATCGCTGACCTCGACCCTGCGGTAGTGAGGGCGGGCATGCTCTGCTTCGGCATCACTCAGCGTGAGTCCGTCCATGGTGCAGCTGCGGTGCTCTTTCAAATACTGCCCGAGGGCACCACTGCCACAACCTAGATCCAGTACCACGGCTTCCGGATGCACCAGACTGGCCAGTACCGATAGCGATGTGCGTTCATCTGCCTTGATGCTGCGAAGATAAACGTGCAAGTCCTCAATTGAATGCGTCATTCTTTGATTATCGCCGCCGTGTCTGTGCTGCCGGGGCGGGATGCGTTCGATGATTGGAGTCTCATTGCGCAAAGCTGTAACAATGACGGACTTATGGCGCATGAAACATGGGCATCTACAGGGCTGGTGCTATCTCTGGTAAGCCACGGACATCGGGAGCTGGTGCAGGCGTTGCTGCAGGATTTGGCGCGCTTGTGCTCAATGTCTGTTACGCGGGTCGTGCTCACTCTGAATGTGCCGGAGCCGCCGCCCATTCCGCCAGCGGGGGGCTGGCCTTTTCAGTTGGATGTCCGCATGAACCAACATCCAATGGGCTTTGGTGCCAACCACAATCGTGCCCTTGAGGGGGCTTCTGAACGATTTGTCGGGGTTTTGAATCCTGACGTTGGTCTGCGTGGGCAAGATCCCTTCGTGGAAATGGTAGCCCTGGCCGGAGAACTGGGTGTTGGTTGTGTCTATCCCCAACAGGTGGATGGACTTGGGCGTTTACAGGCGGGGGAGAGGCAATTGCCCACTCCTTGGTCTTTATTACTCCGTAGGGCTTGGAGCCGAGTGGAGACCCGTGTGGACTGGGTTAATGCTGCATGTCTGGTGCTGCCTCAACACACTTGGCAGACGTTGGGTGGCTTTGATGAGTCGTATTTCATGTATTGCGAGGATGTTGATTTGAGCCTTCGCTTGCGTCTTTCGGGCAAGACTTTGGTTTGTGCACAGGCCAAGATAGAGCATGTCGGTCAGCGGGCTAGTGGGCGAAGCTTGAGGCATCTCTCGTGGCATATCCGAAGCCTTTTGAGGCTCTGGTGCTCTCCCGTGTTTTGGCAGGCGCGCCAATTGTTACAGTCAGATGTAACAAGCGGGGGTAGGATCAGCCCCCCATGATTTGGCTGTCCTTTTTTGGTTTTTTGATCTCCGCTATCGTTGCTGCCGGGGTGGTGCGCTGGGCGCACGACCATGCAGAGCATTACGGCGAAGGCATGCCCCAGCGGTTTCATCTGGGGCATGTGCCGCGCCTGGGCGGGCTGGCGGTTTTGCTGGGGGTGGGGGGCAGTTGGCTTTTGGGGGTGGCGCAGTCCGTATGGGGTGATCCAGGGTCTTTGCGCCTGGGGTCTGGTCTGGTGCTGTGGTGGCTGGCAGTGTTGTTGCCTGCGGCACTGGGGGGCATTGCGGAAGACATGACCCAGCGTCTTCGCGTCAGCTATCGGTTGTTTTTGACGGGGCTCTCTGGCTCGGTTGCAGTTTGGGGGCTAGGGTTGACATTGCCTCGGCTGGGACTGCCCTGGCTGGATGCCTTATTGGCATTTGCCCCGTGGATTGGCGTGGGCATTGTTTTGCTTGCCGTGGCGGGGTTGCCGCATGCTTTCAACATCATCGACGGCTACAACGGCTTGGCGGGCATGGTGGCCTTGATCGTCTGCCTGGCGCTGGCCCATGTGGCTTTGCAGGTGGGGGACCGGGCGCTGGCGGCGCTGTTGGTGACCACGGCTGCGGCTACCGGGGGGTTTTTGATCTGGAACTATCCGCGCGGCATGTTGTTTGCCGGGGATGGGGGGGCGTACATCTGGGGGGTGGTGATCGCTCTGGCCAGCATCTCGTTGGTGCAGCGCAATGCCGACGTGTCGCCCTGGTTTCCGATGCTGCTGTTAATTTACCCGGTGTGGGAAACCATTTTTTCGATCTACCGCAAGGCGGTTCGGGGCATCTCGCCGGGCGTGGCGGATGCGCTGCATTTTCACCAACTGATTTATCGCCGCATCGTGCGGGGGGTCTTCCATGACGATGAATCCCGCCGGGTGCTGATGCGCAACAACCGCACTTCGCCGTACCTCTGGGGCTTTACCTTGCTCACCGTCGTGCCGGCGGTGCTGTTTTGGAACAACACATGGCTGCTGATGGGTTTTTGCTGCCTGTTTGTGATCAGCTATGTGTCAGCTTACTTGGCCATTGTTCGGTTCAAGGTGCCGTCCTGGTTGCGCCATTGAGCGCGTGGGTGGCGGCATTGCCACCATAAACCAGGACGGGGCCCGTTAGCGGGCCAGGGTGGTCCAGGCTTGCGTCAGGTGCTTGACGAGGTCTTGGGGGCGACGCACCAGCGCATACCCTTGTGCGCCGAACAGCAGAGGCAGGTACTGGTGGGCTTCGTGGTCAATGGTCACGCAAAAAGGGCTGAGGCCTTGGGCGCGTGCCTCCTGGATGGCGTGGCGCGTGTCCTCCAGTCCGTAGCGTCCTTCGTAAATATCAATGTCGTTGGGCTTGCCGTCCGTCAGCACCAGCAGCAGGCGTTGGCGTTCGGGGCGCTCTGCCAGCCGCCGCGTTGCGTCGCGTATGGCAGCGCCCATGCGGGTGTAAAAACCAGGCTTCAATGCGCCGATGCGGGTGTGCACTGCGTCGTTCCAGGGCTCGGTGAAGCCTTTGATGTGCTGGATGCGCACATGCTGCCGACGCACTGAGCTGAAGCCCAGAATCTCGAAGGCGTCTCCCGATCCTGACAGCGCCGAGCCGAACACGTAAAGCGCCTCGCGGATGACATCTATCACGCGGGCCTGCGATGTGGCATAGGCGTCGGTCGAGAGTGAGAGGTCGGCCAGCAGCAGGGTGGCCAGGCTGCGTTCGGTGAGTTGGCGTTGGGCATACACCGGGGGGGCTTCGCTGTGTTGGGCGCTGCCGCAGGATTCGCTTTGGAAGCGCACCCAGGCGTCGATGTCGATTTCGTCACCCGAGGCCTGGGCCTTGTGCCAACGTGGGGCCGCTTGCAGGATTTCCAGGCGCCTGCGCACCTTGCGCGCGGTGGCTTTCAGGTGGGCAGGGGGCAGTAGGGAGCGCCAGCCCGGGCCACGACGCATTGAACGGCGCAGTGGTCGGGCTGAAGCCGGTTGCGCCGCCAGTCCCATTCCGGGGTCTTGGTTCCAGGCCCCAAGGGCAGGTCGTCGGCGCTGGCGCTGGGCAGGTCAAGGTCAAAGCGCACGCGCGATGCGGTGGTTTGCTCCGACCGGACGAGTGACAGCGTGTCCATGTCGTTGGCGGCCATGGCGGCATTGGGGTCTGGTTCATCGTCGGTGCCGCGGTCCAGGCGCACCAGCTCGCTCCAGCTGGTCAGTGAATCTGTCTTGGCCGCCAGCAGCATGCTGTTGCGCGATGGCTTGTGCTCTGTTTTGCGGGCGCGGCGGCGGTGGGCGTCTGTGTCCAGCGGCGTGTCCTGGGGGTTGGCGGGCGTTTGCGCTGCCGCGCCAGGTGCCGAATTCTCTGCGCTGAACGTGTCCGTGGCGTTGAGCCACAGCCACACGGGCGCTACCTGCCGGGGTGTCACAAACAGGGGCGTGTGCTCTTCGCCCCGCAAGGCTGCTTGCACCGCCGCCTCCCAGGGCACGTCTTTGCCGCGCAGGCTGTGCAGGGCCGGGCGCTGGGCCAGGTGGGCGGTGACCAAGCGGTGGTGGCGCTCGCGCAGGCCGGCAAAGCGCTGCAGTGCGCGGGCCGTGGCGGCCCGGTTGTCGGCGATCCAGTCGCCCGTAGGCTCGAATACCGCAGCCAGGGCGGCCAGCCACAGGTACAGGTCGCGATTGAGCTCGGTGCGATCGAACACGCCGATGTGCGGGGGCAGTGCCAGCGTCTGGGCGTCCAGCTCGGGCAGGGCGCTGCGCAGGCCGCTACCGGCCACCTTTTGCAACCAGCGGCGGGGGCCGCCGTGGCTGCTGGCTGCCACGGGCGCTACGCGCACGGCGGCATCCCCGCCGCCCGCACGAAAGAGCAGCGTGATGCTGCGTTGCATGTCTTGCAGTGCCACCTGGGCTTCTGTGCGTTGCGGCTCTGCCAGGTGGGTGATGGCACGGTGCCACCATTGGCCAATCCACTCTTCCATCAGGGGGCTCCATCGCGCCGTTGGCGCAGGGTCTCTCGAACGGCATCCAGCCCAATCTGCCATTGCAGCGTGGGGGTACGCCCTTGTTTCGTTTGGGTTGTGTCGCAAGCGCTCAGGCATTGGCCGCATTGCACGCACGAAAACATCATGCGTTTGATGTTGCGCGGGTGCAGGCGCATGGGGCACGCGTGGTCACAGGCGCTGCCGCGTGGGCTGTCGCAGGTTTTGCATTCGCGTGCGCGCTCTCGCGCAAAGGCCACGACCATGCCTTTGGGGTTGGCCATCCAGGCCAGGCTTTGGAACAGCCCCACCGCGCAGCCAAAGCGGCAAAACAGATGCCGGGCCAGTGTGAACTCCAGCGTAAACAGCAGTGTGCCAATGCCAATGAAGCGGGCCTGGTTGGCGGTGAGCGTGCCCGCGTACAGGTTGCCCCAGATCTCCGTGGGCGGTAAAAGGTAGGTCAATAGCGTGATAGCCCACACCAAGCCGCAGCCCAGGCAGGTGGCCAGAAACACGGGCCACCACCTTGCGTTGGGGGTGCGTGTGGGATGCGGTGTGCGTGAGGTGTCCCACAGACTGAGCTTGCCGGTGGCGCGGTGCAGCAGGCCGTTGAGGGTCTCAACGATGGAGAAGTGTGGGCACAGCCAGCCGCAGTACACCCGCCCATACTTGTAGGCGATGCCCAGAAACACGGCCACCAGGCCCAGTGCGGGTAAAAAGCCGCGCCACAAAATGGCCCAGCCGGTTTGCATGGCACTGGCTTCGCCACGCTGAAAGGCGCCGATGCCCAAAGACCAGCGCATGCCCAGCACCCACAACTGGGTTTCGTTCAAATCAAAGCGAAAGAGATTCAGGGATGGCGCGAGCAGGAACAAAGCCATGAAAGCGCCTTGCAGCCAGCGGCGGCGCTGCTGCAAGGGCATGGCGCGCCAAAAGTTGCGGCCACGGCCCTGCGCGCCAAGGTGCACGAGGCCGTGGTCAGCGGGGGGCTCGGTCTCAGTCTTCATCACCCACCACGGCGCGCACGACTTCGTCGAGCGCCAGGACGGTGTCATGGTCGTCGCTCAGCGCATCGACCACGGCGGCACGGCAGGCTTGCCGCAGGCCCATACCTGCAGAAGCCAGGCGGGCGGCCATGACCAGCAGACGGGTGCTGGCGGTTTCTTCCAGATCATGGTCGGTGAGCCGGCGCAATGCCTGCGCCAATTGCACCAGCCTGGCCGCGATGGCGGGCGAGGCGCGCCCCTCGGTTTCCAGAATGCGACGCTCTACAGCAGGGGCAGGGTAGTCCAGCGTCAGCGCGGTAAAGCGCTGGCGCGTGCTGGGCTTGAGCCCTTTGAGCAGGTTCTGGTAGCCGGGGTTGTACGAAATCACCAGCATGAAATCTGCCGGGGCCTTGAGCTGCTCGCCTGTGCGTTCGATGGGCAGAATGCGCCGGTCGTCCGCCAGCGGGTGCAGCACCACTGTGGTGTCTTTGCGTGCCTCCACCACCTCGTCCAGGTAGACGATGGCGCCCTCGCGCACTGCGCGGGTGAGTGGGCCGTCTGCCCACACGGTGCTGCCCTGTCCGATCAGGTGCCGCCCCACCAGGTCGGCGGCACTCAGGTCGTCGTGGCAGGACACGGTGATCAAAGGCCGCCCCAGACGGGCCGCCATGTGCTCCACAAACCGTGTTTTTCCGCAGCCGGTGGGGCCCTTGATAAGCAGCGGCAGTTGCTGCGCGTGGCACTGCGCGAACAGAGCGCATTCGCTGCCCTGTTCTGCGTAGAACGGCAGCCCGGGCTGGGCTGGGCTGCTGCCGGTGCCGGCAGCAGCCACCTGGCGCTCTTGGGCGTAGGTGGCAGCCATGGTCAGGCCCGTTGCAGACGGGTACCGATGCCGACGGCCATGCCTTCTTCATCGGCCGCAGGGCCGACAAAGAAGCTGCTCAGGTAGGTCAGCAGACCCAGCAAGAACATCACGCCGCCAGCCACGCGCACCCAGTAGAAGAACACCAGCTGGTCTTGCGTGGCCATGAAGGGCATGGCGCCCGTGGTGGGCATGCGTTGCAGCCACACTTGCAGGATACCTGCGCCGCTCAGGGCCAGCACCATGACGGCCATGCCGATGCTCATGATCCAGAAGCTCCACATCTCGACGCGCTGCGCCCGCAGGGGGTTGGCCTCACGCCCGCGCAGGATGGGCATGGCGTAGCTGATGATGGCCAGCACCACCAGCACATAGGCGCCATAGAACGCCAAGTGCCCGTGTGCAGCGGTGACTTGCGAGCCGTGGGTGTAGTAGTTGACGGTGCTGAGGGTGTGGATGAAGCCCCACACGCCAGCGCCCAGGAACCCGATCACGGCGGTGCCCACAGCCCACAACACAGCGGCCTGGTTGGGGTGTTCGCGGCGGCGGCGTTGCACCATGTTGAAGGCGAACAGCGTCATCATGAAGAAGGGGATGGGCTCCATGGCAGAGAACACGCTACCCACCCAGTGCCAGTAGCCTGGCAGGCCGATGAAGTAGAAGTGGTGGCCTGTGCCCAGAATGCCGGTGATCAGTGCGAAGGCCACGATCATGTACATCCACTTGTCGATCACTTCGCGGTCCACGCCGGTGGTCTTGACCAGCACGAACGCCAGCAGCGACGCCATGATCAGTTCCCATGTGCCTTCCACCCACAGGTGCACCACAAACCACCAGTACATCTTGTCGCGCACCAGGTTGCTGGGGTTCACAAAGCTGAACAGGAACATCAGCGCCAAGCCCCACAGGCCCATCAGCAGCACCATCGAGATGGCGGTCTTGCGGCCTTTGAGCACGGTCATGCTGATGTTGAAGAGAAAGCCCAGGGCCACGATCACGATGCCGACCTTGGTGGGCAAGGGTTGCTCCAGGAACTCCCGCCCCATCGTGGCCAGGAAGTCATTGCCGGTCATTTCTGCCAGCTTGGCATAGGGCACCAGCAAATAGCCGAGGATGGTGGCCGCACCTGCTGCCAGGAAGATCCAGAACAGGACCTTGGCAAACAAGGGGCTGTACAGCTCGGTCTCGGCCTCTTCGGGCACCATGTAATAGGCGGCGCCCATGAAGCCGAAGAGCAGCCACACAATCAGCAGATTGGTGTGGACCATGCGGGCGATGTTGAACGGGATCGCCGGGAAGAACAGGTCACCGATGACGTACTGCAGGCCCAGCGAAAGGCCGAAGACGATCTGTCCGGTGAACAGGCCCAGTGCCGCAATGAAGTAGAGCTTGGCTACCGCCTGCGACTGGTATTTAAGGGTTGCGGGTTGCATATGAGGGTCCTGAAGGGATGGATAGGACATCACGGGGAGCGCGGGCGCTCAACCTTCGATGTTGGGTGGCCACTTCTCGGTGTTGATGCCGTTCGACCAGCGCAGGAACTCCACCAGATCGTTGAGCTGATCATCAGTGAAGTTGAACTGGGGCATCTGGCGGCGGCCCGGTGTGTTGGTGGGCATTGCCTTGATCCAGCCCTTGATGAAATCGGGGCCACGGCGCTCGTACACATTGCCCAGCTCGGGGGCAAAGTAGGCGCCTTCACCCAGCAGCGTGTGGCAGCCGATGCAATTGCGCGTTTCCCAAAGGTGCTTGCCGCGCACCACGGCGGGGGTCAACTCTGCGGCTTTGGACCGCTCGGGAATCTTGGTTTCGGTGTGGAAGATCAGCGCTGCAAACAGCAAGACGAAGAACGTGGTGCCTCCGTAGAAGATGTTGCGCGCCATCTGGCTGGTAAAGCCTTGGCTCATGGTGGGATACCTCTCTGTAGTGGGATGAGGGATACGGTACCGATCCCCCGCCGGTGGGTCGTTGATCTCTCTCAATAAGATTCATATTGTTTGAATCTTTGATTATCATACCCACACTTGCTTCGGCAATCCAGCCTTCAGGCGCATCGACAAAGCGGTTTTTGGCTATTGCTTTTGGGGCTTGGGCGTTGGCCGCTGTGGCCCCCGGGTTGCGCCCGCGTGTGCCGGATTTCGTCTGCTTTTTTTGGGGAGGTCTCACTGTGTCTTCAACATCAGCATCTGGCTTGCCGCTACCGGCGCTGCGCTTGCGGGGTGACCTGGGGGTGTGGTTGATCATCCTGGCGGAGTTGCTGACCTTTGGCATCCTGTTCGTGTCGTATGCCTTTGCCCGTGCGCGGGATGTGGCCGCGTTCAACGCCGCGCAGGCCACGCTGGACTTGCACTCCGGTGCGCTCAATACGGTGCTGCTGATCACCGGCAGCTGGTGTGTGGCCCGTGCCGTGCAGGCGGTGCGCAGCGACGCGCGGCAGCCCGGTTTGCACTGGCTGTTGGCGGCCATGTTGTGCGGCGCAGGGTTTGTGGGCGTCAAGCTGGCCGAATACGCAGCCAAGCTGCGCGAGGGGATTGACCTCACCTCCAACACCTTCTACACGCTGTACCTCATGCTGACGGCATTCCACTTTCTGCACGTGGTGGTGGCCATGCTGGCCCTGGGCTACTTGGCGGTGCGCCTGCGCGGGGGGCTTATGGCCGCCAGGATTTTCATGCGATGGAAACGGGCGCCGCGTTTTGGCACATGGTCGATCTGCTGTGGATCGTGCTGTTTCCGCTGGTCTACGTGTTGCGCTGAGGTCGTTGAGATGGCATGCAAGGAGCTTTCATGAAAGAAACACGGGTGCTGAATGCCGCCTGGTGGTTGCTGTTGGGTGCCACAGCGGTCACTTATGTGCTGGGTGAGATGGGCCTGGTGGCTGCGGGCAGCGGCTGGGCATTGGCAGGTCTGTGGGCATTGACCTCTATCAAGGGCGTGGTGGTGACCCAGGTGTTTCTGGAAATGCGCCATGCGCCCCTGTTGTGGCGCTGGCTGCTGCTGGGCTGGCTGGGCTTGGTGCTTGCCTTGATTGCCGTGGCCTATGCGGTGGGAAGAGGGTAGGACGACAAGTTCTGAGGGTGGAACTGTGAAAAGAACGTGAATCGCGGCTTGGCCGGACGGCAGCGCGAATGCGGCACAATTTGCGCCTCATTGTTTTCACCGGATGGCACGCCTCCATGACCGACCTTCTTACGATTGCACCCCGCGACAAGGCAGAAATTCTGGCCCAGGCGCTGCCTTACATCCGCAAGTTCCATGGCAAGACCATGGTCATCAAGTACGGCGGCAACGCCATGACCGACCCCGCCTTGCAGGCCGACTTTGCCGAAGACGTGGTGCTGCTCAAGCTGGTGGGCATGAACCCCGTGGTGGTGCACGGCGGCGGCCCGCAGATCGAGACCGCCTTGAACCGCCTGGGCAAGAAGGGCCAGTTCATCCAGGGCATGCGCGTGACCGATGCCGAGACCATGGAAGTGGTGGAGTGGGTGCTGGCCGGTGAGGTGCAGCAAGACATCGTGGGCCTGATCAATCAGGCCGGTGGCAAGGCGGTGGGCCTGACCGGGCGCGACGGCGGCATGATCCGCGCACGCAAGCTCAAGATGGTGGACAGCAAGGACCCCAGCGTGGAGCACGACGTGGGCCAGGTGGGCGATATCGTCTCCATCGACCCCAGCGTGGTGAAGGCGCTGCAGGACGATGCCTTCATCCCCGTCATCAGCCCCATTGGCTTTGGCGAGAACAACGAGAGCTACAACATCAACGCCGACGTGGTGGCCAGCAAGCTGGCCGAAGTGCTCAAGGCCGAGAAGCTCATGCTGCTGACCAACACCCCCGGCGTGCTGGACAAGGCGGGCAACCTGCTGACCGACCTGACAGCCCGCCGCATTGATGAGCTGTTTGCCGACGGCACCATCTCGGGCGGCATGCTGCCCAAGATTGCGGGCGCGCTGGACGCCGCCAAGGCCGGTGTCAACGCCGTGCACATCATTGATGGCCGCGTGCCGCACGCCATGTTGCTGGAAATCCTGACCGATCAGGCTTATGGCACCATGATCCGTAGTCACTGAAGAGAGGCTCCCCCTGAGTCGCTTCGCGCCTTCCCCCCCTCTCGCTGCGCGGGAGGGGGAGGCAGCCAGCGCGGCGGGGCGGCGCGGCCGGCGTAGGCCCTTGCGCGGCTGCCTCTGCCCCAGGTCCCGACCATGGCAGACGCCATGGGTCGTATCCGTTGCACAAGGTCACTGAAAGATGCGCCTCCTCCTGGTCGAAGACGATGTGATGGTGGCCAGCGGCGTCAAGCTGGGGCTGGCCGATGCGGGTTATGCGGTGGACTGGGTGGGCAGCGGCGAGCGGGCGGAGGATGTGCTGCGTACCGAGTCGTTTGATGCGGCCATCATCGACATTGGCCTGCCTGGCATGGACGGGCTGGAGTTGACCCGGCGCCTGCGCCGCCCTGAAATGCCCAGCCGCAGCATGCCGGTGTTGATTCTGACGGCGCGCGATGCGCTGCATGACCGGGTGCAAGGGCTGGACCTGGGGGCTGACGACTACATGGTCAAGCCCTACGAATTGCCCGAGCTGCTGGCGCGCCTGCGTGCGCTGCTGCGCCGCTCGCAAGCCGCCAGCACGGCCGTGCTGAGCTTTGGCCCGCTGGAGCTGGACACTGCCGGGCGCCGCGCCTGTGCACGGGTGGGTGATGTAGAGCACCCCATCGAGCTGGGGCCACGCGAGTGGACGGTGCTGGAATACCTGCTCATCCACGCCCCCAAGCCCGCCAGCAAAGACAAGCTGCTGCAAGCGCTCACCGGGTGGGACAAGGAAATCACCCCCAATGCTGTCGAGGTGTATGTCTCGCGCCTGCGGGGCAAGTTGGAGCCCCATGGCGTGGCCCTGCGATCCATCCGGGGCTTTGGCTACCGGCTCGAACTGGCGCCGCTCTGAGATGCGTTGGCACGGGCCTGCTCCATGGATGCGGGCAGCATGAGCCCGCCCGCCTCTGCACACAAGGCCCAGCGCCCTGGGCTGCGCGGCATGACCTCTGATTTGCGCAACCGGCTGTTGCTGTTGCTGGTGCTGCCGCTGTGCCTGTTGGCTGTGGTGGGCGTGTGGATGGACTACCGATCGGCCGACGACGCCGCCAGCCGCCACGACCAGCGCCTGCTGCGCCTGCTGCCCGCACTGGCCGACTCGGTGGTGGCCCCCTCCATCCACGACCACCAGCCGCCGCTGCTCTTGTTGGCCCCCCCGGTCGAAGATTTTTTGCGCCAGAACGCCGGTTTTTCAGGCTACAGCGTGCGCGACAGCGAGGGCCAGTTGCTGCTGGGCGATGCCTGGGTGGATGGCGCGGTGCCCGCCACGGCCCAGCCAGAGTTCCACAGCCTCGAATACGGCGGCGTGACCTACCGCGTGGCCGTGCAGCGGGGGCGCACCGGTGCGGGCGAGTTGGTGGTGTCCATTGCCGATGGATCGGACCCGCGCCAGCAGTGGGCCCAGCAACTGCTGCTGCGCGTGCTGCTGCCCAACCTGGTGTTGGTGGCGGCGGCGGCCCTGGCCATCCACTGGGCTGTGGGCCGGGCCTTCAAGCCGCTGGTGGATTTGGCCGAGGCGGTGGAATACCGCTCGCCGCGCGATCTGAGCCCCATTGACGAAGCCGCTTCGCCCAGCGAAGTGCGCCCGCTCGTGCATTCTTTGAACCACCTGTTTGCCCTGGTGAATGCGCAGGCCGAGGGGCAGCGCCGCTTCGTGGCCGATGCGGCCCACCAGCTGCGCACGCCGCTGGCGGGCCTGCAAGCGCAGGTAGAGGCCTGGGCGCTGATGGCCAAGGCCGCGAGCGCAGACCCCCATCCAGCCCCGTCGGACGGGGGCGATTCACATCAAAATAGGCCTCTAGGGCGCAAAGGACAAGCGCAAGGCGCTATTGTTTTAGGAGTGGATCAGATCGAAAAGCTGCGCAACGCCACGCGCCGCACCTCGCAGCTGGCGCACCAGTTGCTGGCCCTCTCGCGGGCCGATGCCCGCAGCCTGGACGCGCAACCCCCCCAGCGGGTGGATTTGAAAGACCTGTGCGAGGCACTGCTGGAGAGCTTTCTGGATGCCGCCACCGCCAAGGGGCTGGACCTGGGACTGGAAGTGCAGCCCGTGCACGTCACCGGCCACGGCTGGCTGCTGCGCGAGCTGATGTCCAACCTGGTGGACAACGCCATCAAATACACGCCCGCAGGCGGTGTGGTGACCATGCGCTGCGGCATGCGCCAAGGCCCCTTGGGCCCGCCCCGGGTGTACCTGGAAGTGGAAGATGACGGCCCCGGCGTGCCCGAGGGCGAGCGCGGCCGCGTCATGCAGCGCTTTTACCGTGTGCCTGGCTCGGCGGGGGAGGGCACGGGCCTGGGGTTGGCCATTGCCGACGAGATCAGCCGTGTGCACCGCGCCTCGCTCACCCTGGAGACTGGCGCCCAGGGGCGTGGCTTGCGGGTGGCGGTTCTTTTCCCGAATTAGCTTTGCTATGTGAGTGCCTGCTTTGGATGGGGGCGCTGAAGTCATTGAGTTTGCGTAGGGGTTTGCTGTGCCCTTGTGGGGCTGTGGCCATGCCCCTGTAGGGTGGTCGGCAACCCCTGGCGTGGCCCGGCAGCGTGCGGTTACGATGCCGCCGCGCCCCCGTGCCTGGGAACGGGCCCGATGCAGGGTTTGCAAACCATTTGCAAACCGCATCCGAACGGGTGTGCGAGAATCATTTGCATACAGGATTTACGCCCTGCCGCACGTCCCCCGCTGTAGCCCCCTTTTTAGCCGTCTCTTGGCATGCTGGGCGCAGGGCTGTGAGGCCTCCACAGGGTGCTGGTGCACCCATCCCCTTGTTGGTTTTTCTTTGCTTGGTTTGCGCATGTCTGATACCTCGTCCCTGATTGAATCTGCCGATACCGTTGACGCCGAAGATGCGCCGGTGGCCCGCAAGCGGCCCAAGCCGGGCGAGCGGCGCGTGCAGATCCTGCAAGCACTGGCCTCCATGCTGGAGCAACCTGGGGCCGAGCGCATCACCACCGCTGCGCTGGCCGCGCGCCTGTCGGTGAGCGAGGCCGCGCTGTACCGCCACTTCGCCAGCAAGGCGCAGATGTTTGAGGGGCTCATCGATTTCATCGAGCAGTCCATCTTCACGCTGGTGACGCAAATCACCGGGCGCGACGTGCCGCCGCCTGACCAGGCCGCCGAAGTGGGCCAACGCCAGGCTGGCCGCATCATTGCGCTGCTGCTGCAGTTTGGCGAACGCAACCCCGGCATGGTGCGGGTGATGGTGGGCGATGCGCTGGTGTTTGAGCACGAGCGCCTGCAGCAGCGCATGAACCAGTTTTTTGACCGCATCGAGTCCACCCTGCGCCAGTGCCTGCGCACCAGCGCCAGTGGCTCGGACACCCCCACCGTGCACGCGCAGGTGCAAGCCAGCGTGCTGACGTCGTTTGCGCTGGGGCGCCTGCAGCGGTTTGCCCGCTCGGGTTTTCGCCGCAACCCCACAGAGCATCTGGACGCCAGCCTGGCGTTGATGCTGCACTGATCCCCCGCCGCTGACCGGCCATAAAAGGCCCCGCACCCTTGTTGGGTGCGGGGCCTTTTGCTTTGGGCCGCGTTTACCCTGCTGCACGCCGGGGTGTGCCTCGGTACACTGTTTTGACAGGGTGGCGCCCCAGGCTTGGCGCCACCCTGGCAGGCACTGTCCCGCAGGTGGCAGCGCTGCAACAGCTTTTGGGTGTTATCTCTTTTTTTTGCGGGGGCTTTCGCCGCAGATCAAAAATGTTGCAAAATAGAACGAACGTTCGTTTTTATTTGCACGCATGCCCGCCACCCCTCAGCCCCCCACACCGCGCGCCCCCAGAACCCGTGCCACCTCCGGCCGGGCTATGCAAAAAGGCCAGCAGACCAAGGCCGCCATTGTCGAGGCCGCCCTGGGCCTGGCCACCCACATCGGGCTGGAGGGGCTGTCGATTGGCGCCCTGGCCGACATCACTGGTATGAGCAAGTCGGGCGTGTTCGCCCATTTTGGCTCGCGCGAAGAACTGCAGATCTCGGTCATCCGCGAGTACCACGCGCGGTTTGAGCAAGAAGTTTTCTACCCCGCCATGTCGTCTCCCCGGGGCATTGCGCGCCTGCGCGCCATGTTCGACAACTGGATGAAGCGCACCTCCATCGAAATCGACTCCGGCTGCATCTACATCAGCGGCGCGGTGGAGTTTGACGACCGCACCGGCCCCGTGCGCGATGCGCTGGCCAGCTCGGTCATGACGTGGCACGCCGCCATGCGCCGCGCCATTGAGCAGTGCAAGGACTGCGGCGAGTTGCGCGCGGACACCAATGAAGAGCAGATGCTGTTCGAGATCCACGGCCTCATCCTCGCGTTGCACTACGAAGCCCGCTTTCTGCAAAACCTGGGCTCCATCGAACGGGCCGTTATGGGGTTTCAAAACATCCTCGCGCGCTACAGCGCTGCGGGTGCCGCCGCCGTGGTGGCCGCGCCTGCCAAAGCCACCCCGGCGGCCCACCGCCCCGCCGCCGCGCGGCGCAAAGTTTCCGTTTCAACGACCACCACCTCCAAGGAGTAAACCGATGCCTACCTACACGCCGCCCCTGCGCGACATGCAATTCGTCATGCACGAAGTCTTCAAGGTCACCGACGAGTTCAAGGCCATGCCCCAGCATGCCGAGGTGGATGTGGACACGATCAACGCCGTCATCGAAGAGGCGGGCAAATTCGCGTCGGAGGTGATCTTCCCGCTGAACATCAGCGGCGACACCGAAGGCTGCGTGCTCGACAAAGCCACGCACGAGGTCAAGACCCCCACCGGCTTCAAAGAGGCCTACGACAAGTACGTGGAAGGTGGCTGGGCGGCGCTGAGCTGCGACCCCGCCTACAGCGGCCAGGGCCTGCCCTTCGTGCTGAACCAGTGCCTGTACGAGATGATGAACTCGGCCAACCAGGCCTGGACCATGTACCCCGGCCTGAGCCACGGCGCCTATGAAGCCCTGCACGCGCACGGCACCGACGAGCAAAAAGCCCTGTATCTGCCCAAGCTGACCAGTGGCGAGTGGACCGGCACCATGTGCCTGACCGAACCCCATTGCGGCACCGACCTGGGCCTGCTGCGCACCAAGGCCGAACCCCAGGGCGACGGCACCTACAAGATCACCGGCAACAAGATTTTCATCAGCGCGGGCGAGCACGGCATGGCCGCCAACATCGTGCACCTGGTGCTGGCCCGTCTGCCCGATGCGCCTAAGGGCAGCAAAGGCATCAGCCTGTTTGTGGTGCCCAAGTTCAATATCAAGGCCGACGGCAGCCTGGGTGACCGCAACCCCATCTACTGCACGGGCCTGGAACACAAGATGGGCATCCACGGCAACGCCACGGCGCAGATTGCCATCGACGGCGCCATCGGCACCCTGGTGGGCCAGCCGCACAAGGGCCTGGCTGCGATGTTCGTGATGATGAACGCCGCCCGTCTGGGCGTGGGCAACCAGTCGTTGGGCCTGACCGAAGTGGCTTACCAAAACGCGCTGGCCTATGCCAAGGACCGCATCCAGATGCGCAGCCTGTCGGGCACCAAGGCCAAGGATAAGGACGCCGATCCGATCATCGTGCACCCCGATGTGCGCAAGATGCTGCTCACCGCCAAGGCCTACGCCGAAGGCGCCCGCGCCCTGCAGATCTACTGCACGCTGCTGCTGGACAAGGTGCACAGCCACCCCGACGAGAAAGTGCGCGCCGAGTCTGAAGAACTCGTGGCCCTGCTCACGCCCATCGTCAAGGCCTTCATCACCGACAACGGGCACACCGCTACCAACGCCTGCATGCAGGTCTTCGGCGGCCATGGCTTCATCAAGGAATGGGGCATGGAGCAGTACGTGCGCGACAACCGCATCAACATGATCTACGAAGGCACCAACACCATCCAGTCGCTGGACCTGCTGGGCCGCAAGATCCTGGGCAACAACGGCGCCACGCTGAAAAAGCTGGGCAAGCTGATTGGCAAGTTGGTGGAAGAAGAAGGCGTCAACGAAAAGATGGCCGAGTTCATCAACCCCGTGGCCTACCTGGGCGACCAGATGACCAAGTTCACCACCGAGATCGGCTTCAAGGGCCTGCAAAACCCCGACGAAGTGGGCGCCGCTGCGGTGGACTACCTGCGCGTGGCAGGCCACCTGGTGTTCGGCTACCTGTTTGCCCGCATGGCCCAGGTGGCCCTGCGCGAGATTGCTGCGGGCAACACCGACCCGTTCTATGGCGCCAAGCTGCAAACCGCCCGCTTCTACTTCGCCAAGCTGTTCCCTGAAACCGCCACGCTGATGCGCACGGCCCGTGCTGGCAGCAAGGTGCTGATGGACACGGACCTGGCCCTGGCCTGATCCCGGACCCGCCATGCACGGTGCATTTCAAGCTTTTTTGCCACGGAGCGCTCATGTTTAAAGCGGTAGCAGCTATTTTTTTTGTAGCAATCGGGGCTCCGGCCTGGGCCCAGATGACCCCCGAGGGCCTGTGGCGCAACGTGGATGACAAGACGGGCGAGGCCAAGGCCGAAATCCGCATCCGCGACACGGGTGCGGGTGGGCTGCTCGGGGTGCTGGAAAAGCGCCTGTCCAAGGACGCCAAGCCGGACGATGTGTGCAAGGAATGCTCCGACGACCGCAAGGACAAACCCGTGCTGGGGCTGGAAATCATCCGTGGCGCCAAGAAGGCCGAGGACAAAGATGTGTGGGAGGGCGGCAAGATTCTCGATCCCGAGAACGGCCGCAACTACACCCTGCGCCTCACCCCTATCGACGGCGGAAAGAAGCTGGAAGTGCGTGGCTCCATCGGCCCCTTTGGCCGCACGCAAACGTGGATTCGCCTGCAGTAAGCCACGCAGTCCACTGCGCCTGGCCACTGCGGCAGCGCACCCCTAACCGCCGCGCAACCCACCCCGGTTGCGCCTGCCATTCAACAGGTCTGCCTCCGGGCAGACCTTCTTCCCGGAGGAAGAACCCATGTCTCGATTCCAAGTGAAAAAAGTCGCCGTGCTCGGTGCAGGCGTGATGGGCGCGCAGATCGCCGCCCACCTCGTCAATGTGAAAGTGCCGGTGGTGCTGTTTGACCTGCCCGCCAAGGAAGGCCCCAAGAACGGCATCGTCATCAAGGCCGTCGAAGGCCTGAAAAAGCTCAAGCCCGCCCCGCTGGGCGTGGCCGACGATGCAGCGCTGATCCAGCAGGCCAACTACGAAGAGCACATGCACCTGCTCAAGGAGTGCGACCTCATCATCGAGGCCATTGCCGAGCGCATGGACTGGAAGCTGGACCTGTACACCAAAATCGCCCCCCATGTGGCCAAGCACGCCATCGTGGCGTCCAACACCTCGGGCCTGTCGATCACCAAGCTCAGCGAAGCGCTGCCCGAGAGCATCAAGCCGCGTTTTTGCGGCATCCACTTCTTCAACCCCCCGCGCTACATGACGCTGGTGGAGTTGATCAACACCCCCACCACCGCCCCCGAGGTGCTCGACCAGCTCGAAGCCTTTGTCACCAGCGGCCTGGGCAAGGGCGTGGTGCGCGCACACGACACGCCCAACTTCGTCGCCAACCGCGTGGGCATCGCGGGCATGCTGTCCACGATGAAAGAGGTCGAGAACTTTGGCCTGACCTTTGATGTGGTGGACGACCTCACGGGCAAGAAGCTGGGCCGTGCATCGAGCGGCACCTTCCGCACCGCCGATGTGGTGGGCCTGGACACCATGGCCCACGTCATCAAGACGCTGCAGGACAACCTCGACGAGAAGAGCGACCCTTTCTACGGCAGCTTTGAAACGCCCGCCGTGCTGAAAAAGCTGCTGGAGCTCGGCAACCTGGGCCAGAAGACCAAGGCAGGCTTTTACAAGAAGGTCGGCCGCGATGTGCTGCGCTTTGACCTAGACGCCGAAGAGTACGTGCCCGGCGGCCAGAAGGCCGACGAGGTGTATGGCCGCATGCTCAAGAAGCCTGCCGCACAGCGCCTGAAGCTGCTGCGCAACGCCGAAGGTGCACAGGGCCAGTTCCTGTGGGCTATTTTGCGCAACAGCTTCCACTACGCGGCTGTGCACCTTTCAACCATAGCCGACAACGCCCGCGACGTGGACCAGGCCATGCGCTGGGGCTTCGGCATGAAGCAAGGCCCCTTTGAGCTGTGGCAAGAAGCGGGCTGGCTGGAAGTGGCCCAGATGATCCAGGAGGACATCGACGCCGGCAAGGCATTGAGCCGCGCGCCGCTGCCCGAGTGGGTGTTCAAGGGCCCCGTGGCCGAAGCCGGTGGCGTGCACACTGCGCAAGGTTCGTGGAGTGCATCTGCTCAGAAATTTGTAGCGCGTCGCGCTTTGCCCGTCTACGCCAAGCAGCATTTCCCTGAGAAGCTGCTGGGCGAATCGTTGCCCGACTACCAGACGGCTGGCAAGACGCTGCACGAGGACGACAGCATTCGCCTGTGGACGCTGGATGACAGCGAAGATCGCCCCTCCGGTAGCGGGATCGTGATTGCCAGCATCAAGACCAAGATGCACGCCATCAGCCCCGATGTGGCCGAAGGCCTGGCCATGGCGGTGGACATGGCCGAGAAAGACTACGCCGGTGTTGTGATCTGGTCGGGCGACGAGCCCTTCAGCGCCGGTGCCGACCTGCAGGCCATGCTGCCCGCCTTCATGGTGGCTGGCGTCAGCGCTATCGAAGGGGCCGAGCAAGAGCTGCAGAACACCATGCTGCGCATCCGCTACGCCAATGTGCCCGTGGTCTCGGCCGTGCGCGGCCTGGCGCTGGGCGGTGGGTGTGAGCTGGCCGTGCACTCGGCCCGCCGCGTGGTGCACATGGAAAGCTACATCGGCCTCGTCGAAGTGGGCGTGGGCCTGGTGCCCGGTGCCGGTGGCCTGACCTACATCGCCCGCCGTGCGGCCGAGAACGCCGCCACCTCCACAGGCAAGGACCTCCTGCCCTTCTTGACCGAAGGCTTCACCGCCGCCGCCATGGCCAAGGTGGGCACCAGCGCGCTCGAATCGCGCAAGCTGGGCTACCTGCTGGAGTCCGACGTCATCGTGCCCCACAAGGATGAGCTGCTGTACGTGGCCATCAACGAAGCCAAGGCCATGGCCAACGGCGGCTGGCGTGCCCCGCACAAGCGCCTGTTCCCCGTGGCGGGCCGCAGCGGCATTGCCACCATCAAGGGCTCGCTGGTCAACATGAAAGACGGCGGCTTCATCAGCCAGCACGACTTCCATATTGCCAGCCTGATCGCGGAGGTGGTGTGTGGCGGCGACGTGGACGCAGGCACGCTGGTGAGCGAGGAGTACCTGATGACGCTGGAGCGCAAGGCGTTCTGCGCGCTCATCGAGCACCCCAAGACGCAAGAGCGCATCCTGGGCATGCTCTCTACGGGCAAACCGGTGCGTAACTGATGGCTTCAGTCATGACGGACCGCGCCCCCAACAAACTGCAGCGCTCGCTGATGCGCCTGGACGAGGCCCCCGCCTTCATGCGGGGCTTTGTGCAGAACATCATCTTGCGCCGTGCGGTGCCCTTCACCGGCACGGCCGGGGTCCGGTTTGTGTCGCTGACGCCCGAGCGGGTCGAAGTGCACCTGGCCAATGAGCACCGCGTGCAGAACCACATTGGCGGCGTGCACGCCTCGGCCATGAACCTGCTGGCCGAAACGGCCACCGGCATGGTCGTGGGCATGAACGTGCGCGACGACTGCACCCCGCTGGCCAAAGAGCTGAGCATGGCGTTCAAGAAGCGCGCCACGGGCGGTCTCAAGGCCGTGGCCACGCTCACGCCAGAGCAGTGCGCCGCCATGCAGGCCAGCGACAAGGGCGAGGTTCAGGTCACCGTCACCGTGACCGACGAAGCCGGTGTGGAGCCGGTCGAATGTGTATTTACGTGGGCCTGGGTTCCAGCCAGCCGCCCCGCCAAGAATTGAAGGAGTTATCCCATGGCCAAACAAGTCCAGGAAGCCTACATCGTTGCCGCCACGCGCACGCCCATCGGGCGCTCGCACCGCGGGTTCTTTCGCAACATGCGCCCTGACGACCTGCTGGCGACCACGCTGAAGGCCGCGCTGGCCGCAGCGCCCGGGCTCGACCCCGCCGCCATCGAAGACATCATCTGCGGCTGCGCGATCCCCGAGGCGCAGCAGGGCCTGAACGTGGCGCGCATTGGCGCCGTGTTGGCGGGCCTGCCCACCAGCGTGGGCGGTATCACCGTCAACCGCTTTTGCGCATCGGGCCTGTCGGCCGTACAGATGGCGGCCGACCGCATCCGCGTGGGTGAGGCCGAGGTGATGATCGCTGCCGGTGTGGAGAGCATGAGCATGGTGCCCATGATGGGCAACAGCCCCAGCCTGTCGCCCAGCATCTTTGAGCGTGACGGCGACGTGGGCATTGCCTACGGTATGGGCCTCACGGCCGAGAAGGTCGCTCAGCAGTGGAAGGTGGGTCGCGATGCACAGGATGCGTTTGCCCTGGCCTCGCACCAAAAGGCCCTGGCCGCGCAGCAAGCCGGTTACTTTGCCGACGAGATCACGCCCATCGAAGTGACCGACCGCACGGCCAACCTGGAAACGGGCGAAACCATTGCCAAGACCCGTACCGTGAGCATGGACGAAGGCGCACGCCCCGACACCAGCCTGGAAGGTCTGGCCAAGCTCAAGACGGTGTTCGCGGCGCGCGGCAGCGTGACGGCGGGCAACAGCTCGCAGACCAGCGACGGTGCAGGCGCGCTGATCCTGGCCAGCGAGTCGGCGGTGAAGCGCTTTGGCCTCACACCCCTGGCGCGTTTCGTGAGCTACGCCGCCAAGGGCGTGCCGCCGCACATCATGGGCATTGGCCCCATCGAGGCGATTCCGGCGGCACTGCGCTACGCGGGCCTGAACCAGCAAGACATCGACTGGTTTGAGCTGAACGAAGCGTTTGCGGCGCAGTCGCTGGCGGTGATGAACACGCTGGGCATGGACCCGAGCAAGGTCAACCCGATGGGTGGTGCGATTGCGCTGGGGCATCCGCTGGGGGCCACGGGGGCGATTCGCTCGGCCACGGTGGTGCATGCGTTGAAGCGCAACAAGCTCAAATATGGGATGGTCACCATGTGTGTAGGCATGGGACAAGGCGCCGCCGGCATCTTCGAGTCAGTGTGAGGCTACTGCGCGGCCTTCATGCGTCGTTGGGCGGTGCTCGCAATCCTCACGTACAGGAAGTACGTTCCGGTTGCTGTGCTCCGTCCGCCTAGCCTGAAAGCCGCTCGCTACGCCCTTGAGGGCGGGATGTGAAGGCCCGGGAACCGGGGCAGGGGCGTTGTCTCTCCCCACCCGTTCGGGCTGAGCTTGTCGAAGCCAGGGCACGAGCCTTCAGCGATAGTTTCTTTTCTTCAAGCCGGCGCAGATCGGTTTCGAAACAAGGAGACAGACATGGACAAGCAAACCTTGCAGGTCAACGGCGCAGTGTCTTTGGCGCTGCGCGTTTATGCGCCCGAAGGCGATGCATGCGCCAGCGTGGTGATTGGCGGGGCCATGGGGGTGCGGCAGTCGTTTTATGAGGCCTTTGCGCTGTGGTTGGCGCAGCAGGGGTTTCGGGTCACCACCTTTGACTACCGGGGGCATGGCGATTCGCTGCAGGGTGCGATGCGCGATGTGAAGGCCGATTTGTTTGACTGGGCGCAGGACTACGAGGCGGTCATCACGGCGGCCAAGGCGGCGTTGCCAGCGCAGCCCTTGTACCTGCTGGGGCACAGCCTGGGCGCGCAGCTGCCCGGCCTGCTCACGCGGCCTGAGCAGGTCGATGGTCTGCTCAGCGTGGCGGCGGGCAGCGGTTACTGGCGCGACAACGCTCCCAAGCTCAAACGCATCGTTCCCTACTTCTGGTGGGTGTTGGTGCCGCTGGCCACGCGGCTGTGCGGGTACTTTCCGGGGCGTGCGCTCAAGAAGGTGGGCGACCTGCCTGCGGGCGTGATCTTGCAGTGGCGCCGCTGGTGCCTGCACCCGGCCTACAGCGTGGGCGCCGAAGGGCCTGCGGTGGCGCAAAGCTATGGCGCGGTGCGCTTTCCGGTGCTGGCGCTGTCGATGGCCGACGATGAGCTGATGACGCTGCGCGGCACGCACAACCTCGTCAACCTGTACACCCACACCGAGCGCCGCGTGGAGCGCATCACGCCTGCCGAACTGCAGGTGCGGCGCATTGGGCACTTCGGGTTCTTTCGCGACCAGTTTCGCCAAAGCCTGTGGCCGCGTGCGGCCGCCGCACTGGCGGGCCTGGGGGCAGAGAGCCCAGGCGTGCGCCAGTCACCGGCATGACGCTTGCCCCCTTCAATCCACGGCACACTTACGGCATGACTTCCTCCTTGCATCCCTTGGACGAGGCGCTTGCGCTGACGTCTTCTTCGCCCGGTGCGTACACGGGCCAGACCCATCCCGGTTACTGGAACATGGTGGGGCCGTTTGGCGGCGTGACGGCGGCCACGCTGCTGCAGGCCGTCATGCTGCACCCCGACCGGCTGGGCGATCCGCTGTCGCTCACCGTCAACTACGCGGGGGCTTTGACGGCCGGGCCGTTCACCGTGCAGGCCACGCCGGTGCGCACCAACCGCTCCACCCAGCACTGGACGCTGTCCATCCTGCAGGCCGATGCCGACGGTGCCCCGGTGGTGACCACGACCGCCACGGCCGTCACCGCCGTGCGCCGCGACACCTGGAGCGCGGGCGATGTGCCGATGCCCATGGTGCCTGCCCCGGCAGACTGCGCCATCAGGCCTTTGGAAGCAGGGGCCATGGCGTGGCTGCACCGCTACGAGATGCGCCCCATCTCGGGTGGGCTGCCTGCGCAGTGGAACGGCCAGTTGGGCGACCACAGCCTGTCGCAGCTGTGGATGCGTGACGCGCCCGCTCGGCCGCTGGACTTCTGCGCGCTGGCGGCGCTGGCCGATTTGTTCTTCCCCCGCGTGTGGCTGCGCCGGGCGCACCTGGTGCCTGCGGGCACGGTGTCGATCACGGTGTACTTCCATGCCAGCAGCGAGCAACTGGCGCAGACCGGCACGGGCTACCTGCTGGGCCAGGCCCGTGGGCAAGAGTTTCGCCACGGGTTTTTTGACCAGACCGTGCAGCTGTGGAACGAAGCCGGCACCATGCTGGCCACGAGCCACCAGATCGTTTACTACAAAGAGTAGGCGCGCCACACGGCGCTACCCAGCGCTACCCAGCGCTACCCAGCGCCAACGCGGCCCAGTACGCGCCATCACTTCACCTCTTCATACCCCCTTACCACCATGACCGACACCACCAAAGACATCCTCGTGCACACCGAAGCGGGTGTGACCAGCATCACCTTCAACCGGGTGGACAAGAAGAACTCCATCACCACCACCATGTACGCGGCCATGGCCGATGCGCTGGCCGCCGCAGAGCAGGACGCGAGCGTGCGCGTGGTGGTGTTCCAGGGCGATGTGGCCATCTTCAGCGCAGGCAATGACATTGGCGACTTTCTGCAGCAGCCCCCGGCTGGGCAGGACTCGCCCGTGTTCCGCTTCCTGCACCGCCTGGCAGCGTTCCCCAAGCCCGTGATCGCCTCGGTGTGCGGCCCGGCCGTGGGCATTGGCACCACCATGCTGTTCCATTGCGATTTGGTCTATGCGGGCGACAACGCGGCGTTCTCCATGCCCTTCGTCAACCTGGGCCTGTGCCCCGAGGCCGCGTCGAGCCTGCTCGTGCCGCAAATGCTGGGCTACCACCGTGCCGCAGAAGCCCTGCTGCTGGGCGAACCCTTCCTGGCCGAAGCTGCCCTGGAAGTAGGCTTGGTCAACCGCGTGGTGCCCCCCACCGAATGCAACGGCGTGGCCCAGGCCCAAGCCAAAAAGCTGGCGGCCAAGCCCTTGTCTTCGCTCATCGAAACCAAGCGCTTGATGAAGAAGCACCAGCTGCCCCAGATCGCCGCCGTGATGGCCGAAGAGGGTGCCAGCTTTGGCCGCATGCTGCGCGAGCCCGCCGCCCGCGAAGCGTTTGGCGCGTTTATGGAGAAAAGACATCCAGACTTCAGCAAAGTCTGAGGTCTGGAGCTGGCGCAGCCAGCGCGCACTGCGCAGCAGGGCGGAAGTGTTTCGCTAAAAGACATCCTGATTTCAGCAAGGTCTGAAATCAGGTGTCGCAGGCGCTGATGCCATCGCTGGTGCATTGAGTTAAATAGGCCGCTAGCGCTTGATTTATAAGCGCTGGCAGCTATCAAAGTAATAGTGTTTTGGCGGATGGCCCGCCGCCGCTCCAAGGATGTCCATGTCCGCTCCGTCTGCCCCTTCCACCGCCATCGCGTTCGAGCCCGAGTTCCTCGCGGGGCTCACCGCCATCTTTGAAGAGAAGATCGTCTTCAACCAGCTGCTGGGGCTCAAGGTGGTCAGCATCGCGCCGCAGCGGGCGGTGGCGCGCATCGACATGCGGCCCGATCTGGTGGGCCACTATGCCTACAACCGCATCCACGGCGGCGTGATCAGCGCGGGGCTGGATGCGATGGGCGGGCTGGCGGTGATGGCCGCGATCGGTGCCAAGCACATGGACGATCCGCCCGAGCAGCGCCTGCACCGCTTTGCCAAGCTGGGCACCATTGACCTGCGCATTGACTACCTGCGCCCCGGCATTGGCAGCCACTTTGAGCTGCGCGCCGAGGTGCTGCGCCTGGGCTCGCGCGTGGCCACCACGCGCATGGAGTTTTTGGGCCCCGATGGCCAGCTCATGTCGGCCGGGGCGGCCGCTTACATCGTTTCGTAAGTTGTGCTGCGGCCAGCGCGCAGGGCGTGTGCTGCTGCAAGCCTTGCAAGTGCATGCTACGGTCGAACCGTTTGGTTACCGTTCTTGCGTAACGATGGCATCTTTTGACAGCATGAAAACCTAGGATGCATCCTTTTCAAGGAGATCCGATGGCCGTGCAAAACCCCTTCTTTGGCAAGCGTGAACCCGATTCGTTCCAGCGCAATGCCGCCACCAACCCCTCCGTCAATGGCTTGAACAGCCTGAACTCAGGTGCCGCGTCATCGGTGGGTCCATCGGGTGGTGGCCTCACGGGCAACAAGCCCGTGGCGGCCTCGGGCAGCGACAGCTCGGGCAGCAAGCTCACCGTGGGCCCCAACATCAAGCTCAAGGGCGTGGAGATCACCGATTGCGACACGCTGGTGGTCGAAGGCACGGTGGAAGCCACGATGGATTCGCGCGTGATCCAGATCTCCGAGAACGGGGCCTTCAAGGGCTCGGCTGAAATCGACATTGCCGAGATCCATGGCGAATTCAATGGCACCCTCACCGTGCGCCAGAAGCTCGTCATCTACAGCACGGGCAAGGTGAACGGCAAGATCCGCTACGGCAAGCTGGTGGTGGAAGAGGGCGGGCAACTGGCCGGCGAGATCGAGGCCGGTTTCAACAGCGCCAGCGCGGCCACGCGCCCCGCCATTGCGGCGCCTGCGGTGGTGCGCGCAGAGCCTGCCATTCTGGCGGCCTGAGGGAATCGCTTGTTCTGACAGTCTGTGGGCGATCTCCCTTATGAGATCGTCCACGGGTTCTTAGCCTTGGGCAGGCGCCTGTGGCTTGGGCAGCGGCCGTGGGCGGCCGTTGGCGTCGATCGCCACATAGGTCAGCGTGGCCTCGGTCACCTTCACGTAGCGGCCCTGGTCTGAAAAGCGTTCGGCATACACCTCGACCTGCACGGTCACCGAGGTGTTGCCCACGCGGTTGATGTGCGAGAAGAACGACAGGATGTCGCCCACGCGCACCGGTTGCTTGAACACAAACTCATTGACGGCCACGGTGGCCATGCGGCCCTGCACGTAGCGCGCGGGCAGCACCGATCCGGCCAGGTCCACCTGCGCCATCACCCAGCCCCCAAAAATATCGCCATTGGCATTGCAGTCGCCCGGCATGGGGATGACTTTGAGCACCAGTTCGTGGTCGCAGGGCAATGCAGCGGGTGGTGGGCTGAAGGAAGCAGACATGGGCACAATCACTAGATAACAACAATCAGGATTGTCCCCCATGCGCCAACGCGGCGACTCCGCCCCCCCACATTCCCCTCCAAACCCCTCTGCGGCTGCAGTTGCTCCGGCCACCGCACCGCACCAGCCCACAGACTGGGTCACCATCCGGCGCCTGCTGCCCTACCTGTGGCAGTACAAGTGGCGCGTGGTGGCCGCCATCGTGTTCATGGTGGGGGCCAAGCTGGCCAACGTCGGCGTGCCCGTGCTGCTCAAAACGCTGGTGGACGCCATGGACATCTCCGCCAGCAGCCCCACCGCGCTGCTGGTGGTGCCCGTGGGGCTGCTGCTGGCCTATGGGGCGCTGCGGCTGTCCACTTCGCTGTTCTCAGAGTTGCGCGAACTGGTGTTTGCCAAGGCCACGCAGGGCGCCGCGCGGGCCATTGCGCTGCAGACCTTCGAGCACCTGCACCAGCTGAGCTTGCGCTTTCACCTGGAGCGGCAGACGGGCGGCATGACGCGCGACATCGAGCGCGGCGTGCGGGGCATCGAGTCGCTCATCTCCTACACCCTGTTCAACGTGGTGGCCACGCTGATCGAGGTGGCGCTGGTGCTCACGGTGCTGGCGCTCAAGTTCGACGTGTGGTTTGCCTGGATCACCATCACCGCGCTGGTGGTCTATATCGCCTTCACGGTGTGGGTGACGGAGTGGCGCACGCGCTTTCGCCGCGAAGCCAACGAGTTCGATTCGGCCGCACACACCAAGGCGGTGGATTCGCTGCTGAACTACGAAACCGTCAAATATTTCAACAACGAGGCCTTTGAAGCCCGCCGCTACGACGAGAGCCTGGAGCGCCTGCGGCTGGCGCGGCTCAAGAGCCAGACCACGCTGTCCATGCTCAATGCGGGCCAGCAGTTCATCATTGCCATCGGGCTGGTGGCCATGCTGTGGCGCGCCACCCAGGGCGTGGTCGATGGGCGCATGACGCTGGGCGACTTGGTCATGGTCAACGCGTTCATGATCCAGCTCTACATCCCGCTCAACTTCCTGGGCGTGATCTACCGCGAGATCAAGCAGAGCCTCACGGACCTGGACAAGATGTTCGTGCTGATGGACAAGGAGCGTGAGGTGGCCGATGCGCCCGGTGCGCAGCAGCTGCAAGGGCTGGCACAGCCCACGGTGCGGTTTGACGACGTGCACTTTGCCTATGACCCAGAACGGCCTATTTTGCAAGGCGTGAGCTTTGAGATCCCTGCAGGCAAAACGGTGGCGGTGGTCGGGCCCTCGGGCTCGGGCAAGTCCACGCTGGCGCGGCTGCTGTTTCGGTTCTACGACATCCAGCAAGGTCGCATCACCATCGCCGGGCAAGAGATTCGCAGCGTGACGCAGGCCAGCGTGCGCCAGGCGATTGGCATCGTGCCGCAGGACACCGTGCTCTTCAACGACACCGTGGCCTACAACATTGCCTACGGCCGCACGGGCGCCACGCAGCAAGAGGTGGAGGCCGCAGCCAGCGCAGCGCGCATCCACGGCTTCATCGCCAGCACACCCAAGGGCTACGCAACACAAGTGGGCGAGCGGGGGCTCAAGCTCTCGGGTGGCGAAAAGCAGCGCGTGGCCATTGCCCGCACGCTGCTCAAGAACCCGCCCATCCTCATCTTTGACGAAGCCACCAGCGCGCTGGACTCGGCCAACGAACGCGCCATCCAGGCCGAGCTGCAAAGCGCGGCGCAGAACAAGACCACGCTGCTCATTGCCCACCGCCTCTCCACGGTGGTGGACGCGCACGAGATTCTGGTCATGGATGCGGGCCGCATCATCGAGCGCGGCACGCATGCGCAACTGCTCGCCCTCAATGGTCGCTACGCCAGCATGTGGGCATTGCAACAAAGCGATGGCGCTGCCTGAAGCGCCCCTTGCTGCGGCCCTGTTTGAACACCTTGTCCTACTAACGTTGAACCCATGAAGCCTGTCCTGCTTACCCTCACTTTCCTGTCGGAAGAACACCGCGCCCAGATGGCCGAGGTGTTTGAAGTCCTCTACGCCGCCGATGCCGCATCGGCTGCGGCGGCCATTGCCGAGCATGGCCCCCGCGTGCGGGTGGCGCTCACCATCGGCGCCATCGGCTTGTCGCCCGCGCAGATCGATGCGCTGCCCGCCCTCACGCTGATTTGCGTGCTGGGCGCGGGCTACGAGAACGTGGCGGTAGACCATGCCAAGGCGCGCGGCATTGTGGTGGCCACGGGCGCGGGCACCAACGACGACTGTGTGGCCGACCACACCTGGGGCCTGCTGATTGCCGCGCAGCGCCGCATCCTGCCGCTGGACAAGGCCACGCGCGCAGGCATCTGGCGCACGGCCTTGCCGCTGCCGCCCAACGTGTCGCACAAGCGCCTGGGCATCATCGGCCTGGGCACCATTGGCAAGAAGATCGCGCAGCGTGCCCTGGGCTTCGAGATCGAGGTGGGCTACCACAACCGCAGCGCACGCACCGATGTGCCTTACCGCTACTTTGCCGACGTGACGGCACTGGCCGAGTGGGCGGACTTTCTCGTCATCGCCACGCCCGGTGGTGCTGCTACCCGGCACCTGGTCAACGCTGCGGTGCTGAACGCGCTGGGCTTGCGCGGCGTGGTGGTCAATATCGCACGCGGTAGCGTGATTGACACCACCGCCTTGGCCGTTGCGCTGCGCGAGGGCCGCATTGCCGCAGCGGGCCTGGACGTGTACGAGAGCGAGCCCGCGCCCCCGGCCGAGTTGCTGGACCTGGACAACGTGGTGCTCACGCCCCATGTGGCGGGCTGGTCGCCCGAAGCGGTGCAGAACTCGGTGGACCGCTTCATGGAAAACGCCCGCCGCCACCTCGCGGGCGAAGCACCTGTGACGCCGTTATGAGCATCAAAATGGCCGCTAGCGCTTATGGGATAAGCGCTGCAAGCTATCAAATGTGTAGCAATTGCGGTAGATGTGGCTTTGGCTGCGCCAGGGGCGTGGCATGACGCTGGACCTGGCCGACCTGCAGCAACGCCTGCGCGCTTTTGCCGCTGCCCGCCAATGGCAGCCGTACCACACGCCCAAGAACCTGGCCATGGCGCTGATGGTGGAGGCGGCCGAGCTGCAGGAGCTGTTCCAGTGGCTCACGCCCGAGGAGTCGCAACAGCTCACCGCCGACCCTGCGCGCAAAGAGCGCGTGGGTGAAGAGATGGCCGATGTGTTGCTCTACCTGCTGCAACTGGCCGACCACACCGGTGTGGACCTGCGCGAGGCGGTAGAGCGCAAGCTGGTGAAGAACGCGATCAAGCACCCGGTGCCGCCCGTTGGTACGGCTTCGGTGGATTGACCCCGGAGGCCGCTCCCCCCATCCGTTCACGCTGAGCCTGTCGAAGCGCCGTGCAAGGCTTCGAGAGGGTCAGCCCGAACGGTTTTGATTGTGATGAGGACCGCGCGAATCCGCGTCACGCGCCCTCTGAATACCCCTTGGGCCAGCCGCCGCTGGCATGGTTGCACTCTTGCCAGTCGCGCCCGCGCGGGGTGTGGCCGATGCCGGGGTTGAAGGTGTTGGTCGGGTCCAGCGACTGGTAGAAGCCTGCCAGCGCGGGCTTGGCCACGTAGAGGTGGCCCACGTTGTGCTCGGCGGGGTACTCGGCGCGGCGCTCGTCCAGCAGCTCCCACATGCGGTGCTCCATGGCCAGCGGGTCCACGCCCTTCTTCACGATGTAGTCCTGGTGGAAAACATGGCAGAAGAAGTGGCCGTAGTACAGCTTGTGCACCACATCGCGCTCCACGTCCTGGGGCAGTTGCTCCACCCATTCGCGGTCGTTGCGGCGCAGCGCAATGTCGAGCGCCACGATGTCTTCGACCTCGCTGCGGTGCACCTCGCGGTAGCGGATGGCCGCGCCTGCGATCGCAAAGCGGTGCAGGAAGGCTTTGCGCCCTTCGTCGGCATCGCATTCAAACCAGCCGCCTGCGGTGTGCGCGGGCGCAAAGTGCTCGGCCAGGAAGGCGCGCGTGGCCTCCACCTGGTCGTTCGATACGCGCACCAGTAGGTGGTGCTCGTACAGGTCGCGCCACTGTCGCACGCGCCGGGGCAGGTGGCTGGGCAGCAGGCGGGTCACGGCCTGGATGGCGTGGTCCACAAAACCGCGCATCCCGAGGCGTTCAAAGAAACCGTCCCACTTGCTCTTGAGCGCAAAGGCTGCAGGCACCCGGGCCGTGCCAAAGCGGTCGATGAGCAGGAAGGTGTCCTTGCCGTACTTCTCGCCAATGTCGAACGCGGTGCGGTGGATGTATTCACCGGCAATGGGCGGGCGCGGCAGTGCGGTGAGCAGGTGGCGGCGCACGGCGGTGAGGTCTTCGGGCGCGTTGCTGCCGATGTAGAACACCGTGCTGGGTTCTTTGGGAAAGGTATCGAGCCGCACGGCAAACAGGCACACCTTGCCTGCGGAGCCCGAGGCCTCGAACAGGCGCGACGGGTCGGCATTGAAGCGGGCGGGGCTGTCGGCGTCCACGGCGCGCACGTCCTGGGCGTAGCGGGCGTCGGATGCGGCGCGCTCAGGCTCGTGGCGCACGTCGGCTTCGGTGTAGCTGCCGCTTTGCAGGCGGGTCAGGATGTCTTCGGGCGTCTGGCCCAGCTCGATGCCCAGGTGGTTCACCAGCTCCAGCGTGCCGTCACCCTTCACGCGGGCGTACAGCGCCAGCTCGGTGTAGGCGGGGCCCCGGCGCACCAGCGCGCCGCCCGAGTTGTTGCAGATGCCGCCCAGCACCGAGGCGCCGATGCACGACGAGCCAATGACCGAGTGCGGTTCGCGGTTGAAGGGGATCAGCGTCTGCTCCAGCCGGTCGAGTGTGGCGCCGGGCAGGCACACCACCTGTTCACCACCGCGCACCACCTGCACACCGGTGATGCGCAGCGTGTTCATGAGGATGATCTCGCGGTCGTACTGGTTGCCGTCGGGGGTGGAGCCTCCGGTCAGCCCGGTGTTGGCCGCCTGCATGATGACGATGCGGTCCGCCGCCACGGCGGCCTGCAGCACCTTCCACTGCTCCAGCAAGGTGGCGGGCCGCACCACGGCCAGCACCGGGCCTTCGCCGGTGCGGTGGCCTTTGCGAAAGCGGCGGGTGGCCTGGTCGTCGGTCAGGACGTGGGCGGCGCCCACGGCATCACGCAGTTGGGCCAGCAGGGCCTCACGGGAGACGGGGGAGACAGGGGAGATGGGGGCGGCGGCGTTCATGCTTCGCGCACCAGCAAGTCAGCGGAGATGTCGGCCACCTTGGCCACGCTGGTCAGGGTCATGGCCACGCGCATTTCTTTCTCCAGCAGCTCCAGCAGGTGCTTCACACCGGCCTCGCCGCCTGCGGCCAGTGCGTAGATGTAGGCGCGGCCAATCATGGCGCAGTCGGCGCCCAAGGCCAGGGCGCGCACCACGTCCAGCCCGTTGCGGATGCCCGAGTCGGCCAGGATCTTGATCTGGCCCTTCACCGCGTCGGCAATGGCGGGCAGCGCGCGGGCCGACGACAGCACGCCATCCAACTGGCGGCCGCCGTGGTTGGAGACGATGATGCCGTCCGCGCCAAAGCGCACGGCGTCCTTGGCGTCTTCGGGGTCGAGGATGCCCTTGATGACCATCGGGCCCTTCCAGAAGGCGCGAATCCACTCCAGGTCTTTCCAGGAGATGGACGGGTCGAAGTTGGCGCTGAGGTAGCCCATGTAGTCCTGCAGGCCCGTGGGGCTGCCCCGGTAGGCCGAGATGTTGCCCAGGTCATGCGGGCGGCCCAGCAGACCTACGTCCACGGCCCAGTGCGGGTGCGTCATCGCCTGCCAGTAGCGGCGCAGCGCTGCGTTGGGGCCGCTCATGCCCGAATGCGCGTCGCGATAGCGTGCGCCCGGCACGGGCATGTCTACCGTAAACACCAGGGTGGTGCAGCCTGCGGCCTGCGCACGCTCCAGCGCGTTTTGCATGAAGCCACGGTCTTTGAGTACGTAGAGCTGGAACCACATGGGGCGTTTGATCATGGGCGCCACCTCTTCGATGGGGCAGACCGATACGCTGGACATGGTGAACGGAATGCCGTGCCTGCTGGCCGCGCGGGCGGCCTGCACCTCGCCGCGGCGGCGGTACATGCCCGTCAGGCCCACTGGCGAGAGGGCGACAGGGATGCTGAGCTTTTCGCCAAACAGCTCGATGCTGGTGTCGAGCTGGCTCATGTCCTTGAGCACGCGCTGGCGCAATGCCACGGCGGCAAAGTCATCCACATTGCGGCGCAGTGTCTGCTCGGCATACGAGCCACCGTCGATGTAGTGGAACAGGAAGGGCGGTAGAAACTTTTGCGCCACCGTGCGGTAGTCGGCGCTGGAGGAGATGATCATGGTGGTGGCTGTCTCAGGTCTTGGGGGCTAGATCCAGGGGCAGGCGCATGGAGCGTTCGCGCCGTGCGCGGTCTTCGTCCATGCGCTGGATGGTGGTGCGCACATGCTCCAGGTGCTCGCCGATGCAGGCGCGTGCGCGCTGTGGGTCGCCGTCCAGAATGGCCTGCATCAGCGCCTGGTGCTGCGCCGTGAGCGCCTGCAGCGTGACGGGGGCACTCAGGCGGAACATGTCGTGGCGGTTGCGCTCCACGGTGGAGAGCACCACGGTGAACAGGCTGTGCATCACCTGCACCAGCACCAGGTTGTGCGAGGCTTCGGCAATGGCCAGGTGGAACTGCGCGTCGGCGCGTGCTGCCAGCTCGGCGTGGCCGCCTTGCTGGTGCTGCAGCATCACTTCAAAGCAACGCTGGATGTGCGCCTTGTCCTGCGCGGTGGCGCGCTGCGCGGCCAGCCAGGCGGTGCTGGTTTCGAGCGCGTGGCGCGTTTCCAGCACGTCGTAGCGGTAGTGGGGGTCCGATTCGATCAGGCCCGCCAGCGGCACCATGGCTTCCTGCAGCCACTCGGCAGGTTTGTTCGATTGCTGCACGTAGGTGCCGTCGCCGCGCCGGGCCGAGAGCACGCCCTGGCTGGTGAGCTTCTGGATGGCTTCGCGCACTGAGGTGCGCGACACCCCCAGCTCCTCGGCCAGTTGCCGTTCGGCGGGCAGCTTTTGTCCGGGCTGCAGTCCGCGGTCTTGCACCAGGGCAAGCAGTTTTTCGACAACGTGATCGGCTAGGCGCATGGGGGCTCTCAGATTCAGGGTTTCAATGACCCGGAATCATCCACGTAAACACATAGGCCTGCAGCGTGCAGATGATGCCGATGATGGCGGCGAACACCAGGCTGTGCTTGACGGTGAAGCGGAACAGGTCCGATTCCTTGCCCGCCAGGCCTACGGCCGCGCAGGCAATGGCAATGGACTGGGGCGAAATCATCTTGCCGGTGACGCCGCCGGTGGTGTTGGCCGCCACGGTGAGCACGGGCGACAGGCCCAACTGGTTGGCCGTGGTGGCCTGCAGCGCGCCAAACAGGGCGTTGGCCGAGGTGTCCGAGCCCGTGAGGAACACGCCAATCCAGCCCAGGAAGGGCGAGAAGAACGTGAACGCCTTGCCCGTATGGGCCAGCGCCAGGGCCAGCGTGGCCGACAGGCCGGAGTAGTTGGCCACGAAGGCAAAGGCCAGCACCATGCCGATGGAGTAGATCGGGATGACCAGCTCGCGCACCGTCTCGCCCAGCGTGGCCACGGCCTTGGCGGGGGAGAAACGGGCGAAGGCGATGGTCAGGATGGCCGCAATCAGGATGGCGGTGCCGGTGGCGGCCAGCCAGTTGAAGGTGTACACCGCGCCATATGGCGTGGCCTGTGCGACCACGGGCGGCATCTTGGCGACCAGCTTGTCCAGCATGGGCACGGGGATGTTGATGATGGTGGAGGCCAGCGGGCCGCCTGCGGCGAACAGCGCCTTGAAGGGCTTGATGCTCCAGATCGTGACCATGCCCGTCAGGATGATGAAGGGCGACCAGGCCTTGATGATGGCGCCTGCGGTGAGGGGCGCAGTGCTGGCGGCCACTGGCTTGGCAGCGGACGTTGCCGTGCTGTCGCTGGTGTCAAAGCGGAAGATGCGCTTGGGCTGCCACACCTTGAGGAAGGCCGTGAGGGCAATCAGCGAGACGATGGCCGAGGTGATGTCAGGCAGCTCAGGGCCAATGTAGTTGGCGGTGAGGAACTGCACCACGGCGAACGAGCCGCCACCCACCAGCACGGCAGGCCAGGTCTCCTTCACGCCGCGCCAGCCGTCCATGATGGCCATGATCCAGAACAGCACCAGGATGGTCATGAAGGGCAGCTGGCGTCCGGCCATCTGACCGATGAGGAAGGGGTCAATGCCCGACACCTGGCCCGCCACGATGACCGGAATGCCCATGGCGCCAAACGCCACGGGGGCGGTGTTGGCGATCAGGCACAGGCCGGCGGCGTACAGCGGCTTGAAGCCCAGGCCCACCAGCAGCGCAGCGGTGATGGCCACGGGGGCGCCAAAGCCAGCTGCGCCTTCCAAAAACGCACCGAAGCAGAAACCCACCAGGATGAGCTGCAGGCGCTGGTCGTGCGTGACGGATAGGATGGAGCTGCGGATCACATCAAACTGCCCGGTCTTGACCGACAGCTTGTACAGAAACACCGCCGCCACAATGATCCAGGCGATGGGCCACAGGCCATAGAAGAAGCCATACACGGCCGAGGCCAGCGCGGCGCTCACGGGCATCTTGTAGAACAGCAGCGCTACGCCCAGCGCCAGCAGCACCGTCACGGTGCCCGCCTGGTAGCCCTTAAGCCGCAGCTTGGTCAGCGCCAGAAAGAAAAAGACGATGGGGATGAGGGCTACGAGCGCGGAGAGCCAGATGTTCCCGGCCGGGTCATAGTTTTGTTGCCAGAGGGTTTGCATAACGGTAAGTGAGGCATTGAAACGCAGACAAAGGCCAGGGGCCCATGGCTTTCTTCACCGCAGTGGATGCGCCGCCTTGGGGGGCAGCGTTGTCTCCGGCCACTGGCCCCACAGGCCGGGGGGCTGAGGGGTGGGCTGGCATGAAGGCAGGCTGTGCGCTTGTCCCTCATTGGCAGACGTTGAGTTAAATTGGTATGACCAAAAATAACCAATCCGTGCGAATTGGTCGTATTTTGGGCGGTGTGATAGGGTGATATTTATAGGGTAAATACCGAGTTATGGTCATTTGCCTGGATTTTGGTTTGTTGGTCGTACCAATTTAACGTGATTAGCCAGACCGCCTGAGTGTGGTTGTGCGGTGTGGTCTTGGGCGATTCCAGTGCGGGATGGGTGGGCCATCGGCAGGCACCGCGCGCTGTGCATGCTAGGCCGTTTGGGGCATAAAAAAAGCTTCTAGCGCTTGCTGATCAAGCGCTAAAAGCTATGGTTTTAGGAGCGTTTGGGGCTTACTTGCCTGCCGCAATCGCCTTTTCAGCGGCGGTCACCAGGTCGGCGCCGATCTGGCTCTTCCACTTGTCGTACACAGGGCGCGTGGCCTTCACGAAGGCGTCGCGTTCAGTGGCGGAGAGCTGCGTCACGGTCACGCCATTGGCGGCGATTTCCTTGAGCAGGGGCTTGTCGGCTTCGACCATGCCTTTGCGGGCGATGGCGATTTCTTCCTTGCCAGCGTCGATGGCGGCCTGCTTGACGATCTCGCGGTCGGCGGGCGTCCAGCTGTTCCAGATGTCCTTGTTCACCACAAACACCAGCGGGTCGTTCACGTAGCCCCACATGGTGATGTGCTTTTGGGCCACGGTGTGCAGCTTGGCGGCCTGATAGACGGCAATCGGGTTCTCTTGCCCATCCACGGCGCCGCTGGCAAAGGCGGGCTGCGCGTCGGCCCAGCTCATTTGCGTGGGGTTGGCGCCCAGGGCGGTGAAGGTGTCGAGGAACAGGGGCGAGCCCACGACGCGGATCTTCAGGCCCTTGAGGTCGGCAGGGCTCTTGATGGCCAGCTTGGAGTTGGAGATTTCGCGGTAGCCGTTCTCACCCCAGGCCAGGGGCATCACGCCTGCCTTGTCCAGCGTGGCGAAGATCTGCTTGCCGACATCACCCTGCGTCACGGCGTCGACGGCGGCGTAGTTGGGGAACAGGAAGGGCAGCGAGAACAGGTTCAGGGCCTTGACCTGGGGCGACCAGTTGATGGTGGAGCCGACGGCCATGTCGATCACGCCCTGGCGCAGCGCGCTGAACTCGCGCGTCTGATCGCCCTGGATCAGCGAGACGCCGGGGTACAGCTTGATGTTGATGCGGCCCTGGGTGCGCTCACGGACCTTGTTGGCCCACAGCTCGCCGCCCTTGCCCCAGGGGAAGGCGGTGCCCAGCACCAGCGACATGCGGTACTCGCTCTTGTACGCGGTCTGTGCGATGGCGGCAGGCGCGGTGAAGGCCAGGGCGGCCGCAGCGGCCACGGCCGAGGTCAGGAAGGTACGCAGTTTCATAAAGTCTCCTTGCTATAAAAAACGTAGCTTTCTGCGCTTTATAGATAAGCGCTAGAAGGCATTTTTGTCACATTCAATAACCCATCTGGGCGGGCAGCCACAGGGCGAGCTGCGGGAAGGCGATCACCAGCACCATCACGAGGAACATGGCGAACAGCATCCAGCCCACCCAGCGCACGGTCGATTCCATGCGCACACCGGCAATGCGGCAAGACACCATCAGGTTCACGGCCAGCGGGGGGGTGAACTGGCCCAGAGCGACCTTCAGGGTCAGGATCACGCCGAACCAGACCGGGTCCCATTTGTAGTGCTGCATGATGGGCAAGAGCAGCGGTACGAAGATCAGGAAGATCGAGATGCCGTCGAGGAACATGCCCACGGTGATCAGCAGCACGATGAGCAGTGCCAGCACGCCGTACTCGCCCAGGCCCGAGTTCACGATGGCGTTGGCCACCGGGTCGATCACGCCCAGTGTGGACAGCGAGTAGGCAAAGATGCCCGCGAGCGAGACCACGATGAGGATCACCGCCGACAGCTCGCCCGATTCGCGCAGGATGGGGAACAGGTCACGCACCTTGATCGTGCGGTGGATCACCATGCCCACGAAGAGGCCGTAGAACACCGCGACCACGGCGGCTTCCGTCGGCGTGAACCAACCTGCGCGCATGCCGCCCAAAATCAGCACCGGTGCGGCCAGGCCCCAAGTGGCCTCGCGCAGGCTCTTCCAGAATGGGGGGCGGGGCATGGTGGCTTCGAGCGCGCCCATCTTGTGCTTGCGCGCCATCCACACGGCGGGCACGATGAGCGCCACACCGGCCAGGATGCCGGGGATCATGCCGGCCGCAAACAGCGCGGGCACCGAGGCGCCCGGCACCAGCACCGAGTAGATGATGAAGGCGACGGACGGCGGGATCAGGATGTCGGTGGCGGCCGCGGCCCCCACCACGCTGGCCGAGAACGAAGGCGGATAGCCCGCGCGCGACATGGCCGCGATCATCACGCCGCCCACAGCCGCCGCATTGGCCGGGCCCGAGCCAGAGATGCCGCCCAGGAACATGGCCACGGCAATCGCCACCAGCGGCAGCATGCCGGGGCCGCGCCCGACGATGGCCACGGCAAAGTTGACCAGCCGCAGCGCCACGCCCGAGCGGTCGAAGATGGAGCCGACCAGCACGAACATCGGGATGGCCAGCAGCGGGTATTTGCCCAGCCCGGCGTAGAAGTTCTGCGGCACGGCCAAGAGGCCAAACCACTGGCTGTCGGCATTGGCCAGCGCGATGGCGGTGGCACCGGCCAGGCCCAGCGCGGCGCCAATTGGCACGCCCACGAACATCAGGCCCAGGAAGGCCACAAACAGCAGGGTGGCGATCATGCTTGGGCGTCCTTCGCGGCTTCAGCGCTGTCGTCGGCCGTGCTGCGGCTGCGGCGGATGAACAGGCCCACGGCGCGCGCCGTGATGAGCGCCGAGAACACGGGCAGCCAGACCGAATACCACCACTGCGGCACGCCAATGCCGGGCGAGGTCTCGCCAAAGCGGTAGTCGTCCCACACCACGCGCACGCTCAGCACGGCAATCACACCAAACAGCAGGGCCACGGTGGCCGCGCCCAGCATGGACAGGCGCTTGCTGCGCAAGGCAGAGCCGCCCTCGGCAAAGTACTCGATGCGGATGTGCTGGTCGCGTGCGACGGCGGCAGAGCCTGCGATGAGGGCCAGCGCGATCATCAGGAACACGGAGATTTCTTCGGTCCAGGCGAACGAGGAGTTGGTGAAGTAGCGCACCAGCACGTTGGCAAAGGTGATGAGCGCGAGGGCCGCCATGACGATGACGGTGAGCCAGTCTTCAAGGCGCAAAGAGCGGGGCTCGGCCTCTGGCTCAGACGGGCTGGGGGTGGGATTGGAGGACATGGGAGAGCAGGTGCGAAAAACGGTAAGACTTGCGCAAATAGGGTTGCAGCCGCCGCCTTTGCCGTGAGGCGGGCTGCTTGCCTGAGCCCTGTTTTGCACAAGCCATGAACAGAAGGGTTCTGAAAAGTCGCTGCCCCGTGGATGTTGTGCAACCCGGAACAGGACGCGGGCGCGCGATGAAAGCCCCCGTTACATTATGCGACGCATCGATAAGCACCCATAGCATTCGGATGGGGTGTAAACCCTCACCCGCGCCGCACGCCACAGCGTGGGCAGACGCGGATAATGCGGCCGATGGAAACCAAGTGGTTAGAAGATTTCGTCAGCCTCGCGGAAACGCGCAGCTTCAGCCGATCGGCCCAATTGCGGCATGTGACCCAGCCCGCCTTCTCGCGGCGCATCCAGGCCCTGGAAGCCTGGGCGGGCACCGATCTGGTAGACCGCAGTTCGTACCCCACGCGCCTCACGCCTGCAGGCAAGACGCTGTACGACCAAGCCCTGGAAATGCTGCAGGCCCTGCAAAACACCCGTGCCATGCTGCGCGCGCACACCAGTGCGGGCAAAGACATGATCGAGTTCGCGGTGCCGCACACGCTGGCGTTCACGTTCTTTCCGGCCTGGGTGTCGAGCCTGCATGACAAGTTCGGCCCCTTCAAAAGCCGCCTGATTGCGCTGAATGTGCACGACGCCGTGATGCGGCTGGTGGAAGGGGGCTGTGACCTGCTCATTGCCTACCACCACTCCTCGCAACCCTTTCAGCTCGATGCAGACCGCTACGAGATGGTGAGCCTGGGCCAGGAGGTGCTTTCGCCCTACAGCAAGCCCGATGCGGATGGCGAGCCGCTGTTCCGGCTGCCTGGCCGTGCGGGGCAACCGCTGCCTTACCTGGGCTATGCGCCGGGGGCTTATCTGGGGCGGGTGACGGAGCTGATCCTCAAGGAGTCCGCCACGCCCATCCACCTGGAGCGGGTGTACGAGACCGACATGGCCGAGGGCCTGAAGGCCATGGCGCTGGAGGGGCATGGCGTGGCCTTTCTTCCGCACAGCGCGGTCAAGAAAGAACTGCGTGCCAAGCGGCTGGTCAGCGCCGCCCCATCGGACACGGATGGGCTGCAAATGCTCATGGATGTGCGCGCCTACCGCGAGAAGCCAGCGGGCAAAGAGGCCCCCAAGGGCACTGCCCAGGCCCTGTGGGCCTACCTGCAAACGCAAGCCAACCCATGCTAAGGGTAAATACCGACATAAATATTTTGCATAGTTGGGCGCGCAAACGGCATTGGAATTTCACAGGGGCGACACGTAAAGTTCGCGCCGTGCGCTTCGGGGCTCCGCCATACGCCGCAGTGGCTGCGTGATGGCACGAAGATTGCAAACACCTGTTTTCAGTTTATTCACCGAGAGGCCGCATGAAACATCAGCATTGGGGATTGGCATGGTGCCTTGCGGCCCTGTGCTGCGCATCTGCCGCCTCGGCCGCCACCGTGCTGGAGCGCATCAGCGCGGGTGGCAAGCTGGTGATTGCCCACCGCGAGTCGGCCGTGCCGTTCTCGTATGTCGATGCCGCCTCGGGCAAGCCCATAGGCTATGCGATGGATTTGTGCCTGCGTCTGGCCGAGGTGGTGCGCAAGAAGGCGGGCGCCAAAAACATGGACGTGGAGTTCGTGATGGTGTCGCCCTCCAACCGCATGGAAATGATTGAGCAGGGCAAGGCCGACCTGGAGTGCGGCTCCACCACCAACAACGCCGAGCGGCGCCAGAAGGTGGCCTTCACGGTGCCGCATTTCATCACCGGTGCGCGCCTGCTGGTCAAGGCCGCCAGCCCCATCGACCGCCTGGAAGACTTGCAGGGCAAAACCCTGGCGTCCACCAAGGGCACTACGCCGCTCAAGGCCGTGGTGCAGGCTAACCGTGAGCGTCTGATGGGCATTCAGATCGTGGAAGCCCCTGACCATGCCCGGGGCGTTGAGATGGTGGAAAAGGGCGAGGCCGATGCCTTTTTGATGGACGATGTGCTGCTGTACGGTCTGGCTGCATCGCGCCCCGACCCTAAGGCACTGAAGGTGGTGGGGCGGTTTGTCACCACCGAGCCGCTGGCCATCATGCTGCCCAAGAACGACCCGGACTTCAAAAAACTGGTGGACGATGAAATGCGCCGCCTGGTCACCAGCCGCGAGATCTATCCCATCTACGACAAGTGGTTTGCCCAACCCATTCCGCCCCACAACAAGCCGCTGAACATCCCGGTCAGCTACCTGTTGAGGGACTTTTGGAAGTACCCTACCGACCAGGTTCCGTTCTGAATAAGATCGCTGGTAGCGTAGTTTCATCTGGAAGCATTTGCTTGGCTTGCAAGACAGGCCGGGCAGCGCGCTCAACCCCTCCCTTTTCGATAACCCCCTAAGGAGATACTCATGAAAAAACATTTGCTGGCAATTGCCGTGACCGCTCTGGCCGCAGGCAGTGCGTTTGCCCAAGCCACCGACACCCTGGCCAAGATCAAGGCCTCCGGCAGCGTGACTCTGGGGGTGCGTGAGTCCTCTGGCCTGTCCTACACATTGGGCAATGGCAAGTACGTGGGCTTCCATACCGAAATGGGTGAAATCGTTCTGCACGATATCCAGAAGCAACTGGGTTTGGCCAAGCTGGACATCAAATACCAGCCCGTGACATCGCAAAACCGCGTGCCTTTGGTCACCAACGGCACGGTGGACCTGGAGTGCGGCTCCACCACCAACAACGCTACGCGCCAAAAGGATGTGGCGTTTGCTGTGACCACCTACGTGGAAGAAGTGCGCATGGTGGTGAAGGCCAACTCCAACATCACCTCCATCAAGGACCTGAACGGCAAGAGCGTGGCGACCACCACAGGCACCACTTCGGTGCAAACCCTGCGCAAGCATGAGCGCGCTGGCGGCATCGACTTCAAGGAAGTGTTCGGCAAGGACCACGCCGACAGCTTCCTGCTGTTGGAAACGGGCCGTGCAGACGCCTTTGTGATGGACGGCTCCATCCTGGCTGCCAACGTCTCCAAGGCCAAGAACCCTGCCGACTACAAGATCGTGGGCGAAGTGCTGAGCGTGGAACCCATCGCCTGCATGCTGCCCAAGGACGACGCTGGCTTCAAGAAGGCCGTGGACGACTCCATCAAGCGCCAGATCAAGGACGGTTCGCTGGCCAAGCTGTACGACAAGTGGTTCATGCAACCCGTGCCACCGACCAACACCAAGATTGGCCTGCCCATGTCGGATGCTACCAAGGCGGCTTGGGCGAACCCCAACGACAAGCCCATGGAAGACTACGCCAAGAAGTAATTCTTGAATGACTGCTGCCCCTTCGAACAGCGGGTTTGAAGGGGCTTTTTTGTTGGGCCGGCACAAGGTTGTGCCCAATGCAATATCAAGACATTAAAGGGGTGATCCTATGAGTTGGGATTGGCAGGTGTTCTGCCAGGACACCATGGAGCGGGAGGTGGTGCAGGGCTGCTTTGGCAAGGGCGGCGACATCACGTACCTGGACTGGATGCTGTCGGCCTGGGGCTGGACGGTTTCTGTTTCGCTGCTCGCGTTGTTGCTGGCCTTGGTGATTGGCGCGGTGATTGGCACCTTGCGCACGTTGCCCAACAGTCCGATGGTGGTGCGCCTGGGCAATGCGTGGGTGGAGCTGTTTCGCAACATACCTTTGCTGGTGCAGATTTTCTTGTGGTACCACGTGCTGCCCACCCTGATTCCGGCCATGAAGAGTGTGCCGGGCTTTGTGCTGGTGGTGTTTGCGCTGGGCTTTTTCACTTCGGCCCGGATTGCCGAGCAGGTGCGCTCGGGCATTCAGACCTTGCCACGCGGCCAGCGTTACGCTGGTTTGGCTGTGGGTTTCACCACGTTCCAGACCTACCGCTATGTGCTGCTGCCCATGGCGTTTCGCATCATCATCCCGCCGCTGACCAGCGAGACGATGAACATCTTCAAGAACTCGTCGGTGGCGTTTGCCGTGTCGGTGGCCGAACTCACGATGTTCGCCATGCAGGCGCAGGAAGAGACCTCGCGCGGCATTGAGGTGTACCTCGGGGTGACGGGGCTTTACATCATCTCGGCCTTTGCCATCAACCGCATCATGGCGTTCATCGAAAAGCGTGTGCGGATTCCTGGCGTGGTGATTGCCGGTGCCTCGGGCGGAGGCCATTGATATGAATCTCGACTTTTCGTTTTACAACTGGGACCTGATCTCCAACTTCGTGCTCAAGGGGCTGTATTTCAGCCTGATGCTCACGGTGGTGGCCACGATTGGCGGTGTGGTGTTTGGCACGCTGCTGGCGCTCATGCGCCTGTCGGGCCGCAAGTGGCTGGATGTGCCGGCCACCATCTATGTCAACGGCATGCGCTCCATTCCGCTGGTGATGGTGATTCTGTGGTTCTTCCTGCTCATGCCCGCCATCATTGGCCGCCCCATCGGGGCGGAAGTGTCGGCGGTGGTGACGTTCATCGCTTTCGAGGCGGCGTATTTCAGTGAGATCATGCGCGCGGGCATCCAGTCCATTCCCCGTGGCCAGGTGTACGCAGGCCAGGCCCTGGGCATGACCTACGGCCAGAACATGAAGCTCGTGGTGCTGCCCCAGGCGTTTCGCAACATGCTGCCGGTGCTGCTCACGCAGACCATCATCTTGTTCCAGGACACCTCGCTGGTGTACGCCATCGGTGCGTATGACATGCTCAAGGGCTTTGAAGTCGCTGGCAAGAACTTTGGTCGCCCGATTGAGGCCTACCTGGCCGCAGCGGCGCTGTATTTTGTGATGTGCTATGCCTTGTCCTGGATGGTCAAGCGCTTGCACCAGAAGATCGCCATCATCCGGTGATCCGAGAGATTGAGGAATAAACAATGATCGAACTCAAGAACGTATCCAAGTGGTATGGGCCCGTGCAGGTGCTCAACGAGTGCTCGGCCACCATCCAAAAAGGCGAAGTGGTGGTGGTGTGCGGCCCTTCAGGCTCCGGCAAGTCCACGCTGATCAAGACCATCAACGCGCTGGAGCCCTTTCAAAAGGGTGAAATCTCGGTGGATGGTGTGAAGCTGCACGACCCCAGCACCAACTTGCCCAAGCTGCGCAGCCGCGTGGGCATGGTGTTCCAGCACTTCGAGCTGTTCCCTCACCTGTCGGTGACGGACAACCTGACGATCGCGCAGATCAAGGTGCTGGGCCGCAGCGCGGACGACGCCAAGAAGCGCGGCCTGAAGATGCTGGAGCGCGTGGGCCTGATCGCCCACAAGGACAAGTTCCCCGGGCAGCTCTCGGGCGGCCAGCAGCAGCGCGTGGCCATTGCCCGTGCGCTGAGCATGGACCCCATCGTGATGCTGTTCGACGAACCCACTTCGGCGCTTGACCCCGAAATGGTCGGCGAAGTGCTGGATGTGATGGTGGGCCTAGCCAACGAAGGCATGACCATGATGTGCGTGACCCACGAAATGGGCTTTGCCCGCAAGGTGAGCAACCGCGTGATCTTCATGGACGTGGGTGGCAAGATCCTGGAAGACTGCTCCAAGGACGACTTCTTCAACAACCCCGATGCACGCCAGCCGCGCACCAAGGATTTCCTCAACAAGATCCTGCAGCACTGAACTGTTCTCACGGTTTGCGAAAAAAGGCACCTTCGGGTGCCTTTTTGTTGGCCGTTGCGCTGGTGAACGTGCCGCGGTGGGGCGCTTTGTACCCTTTAATCGGACACCTTCCTTTGCACGCCAACCGCCCATGACTGCCATCCTCCGATTTCTGCTGCGCGCGAAGTGCCTGCCCCGCAACGCCAGCTTGGCGCCAGCGGCAAGGCTTATGGGCGCCACCCTGCTGTGCTGCCTGCCTTGGCTGGCATCGGCCAATCCACAGTCTCCTCAGGCGCAGGCCTGTGCATTGCTCAAAGCCGTGGCCCAGACCGCGCAACTGGCGGGCGAGGGGCTTGCCACGGGGCGCTATGGTTGCCAGTCGCCGCACGAAACCGCCGATGGCTGGGTGTTTGCGCTGCAATACTTGGAGCCGTCGAAATCCTCGGGAGAACCCCGGCGGCTGGGGCATTTTCTGGTGGATTTGGACGCTGAGACCGTCACCCCCTGGGCCCCGCCATCGCGCACGCTGTCTTCTACAGAGGCACGCCCCAGCGGTGCTGCGGAGGGGGCCGTTCCTGTGCGGGCTTGCGGTGTGGCGTTTGATCTGCCTTCCCAGTACCGCATCACCCGGCCTGTCCGGTCTGTCTCGCGGCAAGGGGTGCGCATGTGTGCATTCGATGTGGTGCCCGCGCAGCCCACGCCCAAGCAGCTGGAGTGCAAGGATGAGGCGGAAGGTGGGAGCCCTCCCTACCCATTGTGTGACTGGGACATCAGTGCCGGCCTAGATTGGCCCACGGTGCAGGTGGCCCGCACGCGATTGGATGCAGACCACTTGCCCCTGGACCCCTTCAACTTTGAGCGGGGGGCTTGGCGCACGCCCAATGCCCATGCGCCAGCGCAGCCCTCCACCAAGGTGTCTTTCTTCGGTCGACAGGCCCGGTATGGCGAAGTGCTCATGCGCGCTTCATGGCACCGCACCAAGGCCCAGCCTGCCGTGAGCATGCATGCCGGCACCAGCAGTGCGGATGCCTATCTGTTGCAGCTCACGCCACAACTGGCGGTGGTGCTGGTATCGCCCCCTTGGACTCCGCTGCGCACAAGAGTGAGGGGGTAGGTGGGTGCCACACTTTTTGCCGTAGCCTGCGCGCAGCTGGTCGGCCCAGTGAAGAGCCCTGATGCAAAGTGCTGCAGACGCAGCGGGCGTTCATAAAGGGCGGTGCAGCGCAGTGGCTGCGCAGCCGCTCTCCAGAAGACAAAAGCGCTTTGGGGCGTGTTGCTTGCGCGGCGCTTCTTCTGCACCCGCTCGAGCGGCTAGCGCTTGCCCCGCCGTCCCGCAGGGGCGTGGCTGTCCACGATGAGCTGCGCCTCCACATCCTTCCAAAGGCCATCGCGGCGCTGGAGGGTTTCGGGCACCGCTGCATGCCGCAACTGGGCCACGGCCGACACCAGGGCGTTGCACAGGAAGAAGGCGGCGGTGTACGAGTCGAACGGTGAAGCATTGGACGTGCGCACCAGCACGCGTTGGTGGGCCAGGGCCGCCAAGGGCGCGGCACTGCTGTCGGTGATGCTGAAGACCTGCGCGCCAGCATCCCGAAACCGCTGCGCCACCTTCACCGGGCCACTGGCGTAGCGGCGGATGCTGAAGGCCAGCAGCACATCCTCGGGCTGCACCCACAGCAATTGATCGGTGGTGTCTATGGCCCCGGCGCCTAGCTCTTGCACGCCGGGGCGGCACATGTTCAGGTGCAGGGCCAGCCAGGCGGCCACGGGGGCGCTGTTGATCTGCGCCAGCACATACACCCGGCCGGTGCCCTCGGCCAGGCGGGTGGTGATGGCCTCAAAGGCCGCCATGTCCAGCCCGTCGCGTGTGGCGTTCAGGTTGTGCTGGTCGTGCAGCAGGGCGTCGTCCACGCACTGCTGCAGGCTGCGCTCGGTGCCGATGGTGACGGGCGCGCGCTGCCCCGCCGTCTGCAGCAGCGCCGTGACTTCGGCACGGGCCTCGCGCTGGGCTTCGGCATAGCTGGCGTAGCCCAGTTTGGCAAACAGCCGTACCACGGTCGAGGCACTGGTGCCGTGGCGCGTTGCCAGGGCGGTGGCCGATTCCAGCAGCGCATGGGGGTAGTCACGCTCCAGGCCTTCGGCCAAGGCGCGCTCGCTGCTGGTGAGTGTGGCGCTTTGGCGGGCCAGGCGTTCGGTCAGCAAGGCGATGGGTGTTTGCAATGTAGATTTCATTGAATGGTGTTAATGAAAAAAGTATTGCAAACACCGGCAGCGCATGCAACACTTATCTGCAGATTTTGACCCCGCTGACGGGGCGCTACCCCATCGACGCAAGGAAACCATGCAAGACACTGCCGCAGCCCTCTCCACCGCCCTGACCATTGAGCCCGCCGTGCGCACCCAGGTGCTGGACTGGCTGGCCAGCCAGCAGCAAGCCATGCAGGACCTGCTGCAAAAAGTGGTCAACATCGACAGCGGCAGCCGCGATGAAGCGGGCGTGACGGCCGTGGCCCATGCCCTGGCCGAACGTTTGCAGGCTGCGGGCGTGCCTGTGCAGTTCGAACCCGTGCCTGGCTATGGCGTGTTGCTGCATGCGCAGGTCAACGCTGCAGGGGCCGGGGCGCCCATCATCCTCATGGGGCACATGGACACGGTGTACCCCGCAGGCACGGTGGCCAAGCGCCCCTACCGCGAAGAAGCGGGCCGGGCCTACGGCCCCGGCGTGGCCGACATGAAGTCGGGCCTGGTGCTCAACGTGTTTGTGGCCGAGGCATTTGCGCGCTGCGGCGGCCTGCAGGCACCGTTGCACCTGTTCTTTTCGTGCGATGAAGAGATTGGCTCGCCCGCCACGCGCGACCTCATCACTGCCCGCGCGCGTGGGGCACGGGCGGTGCTCAATGCCGAGCCCGGCCGCGTCAGCGGCAACCTGGTCACCAGCCGCAAGGGCTCGATGGTGGTGGAGTTTGAGGTGCAAGGCGTGGCCGCCCACGCAGGCATCAACCACGCCGCAGGCGCCAGCGCCATCGACGCGCTGGCCCGCAAGACGCTGGCGCTGCACGCGCTGACCGACCCCGCCACCGGCATCACCGCCAACGTGGGCGTGGTGCAAGGCGGCATCGTGCCCAACATGGTGGCGCCCCACGCCAAGGCCGAGGTGGACCTGCGCTTTACCGCCGACACCGACCCCGATGCCTTGCTGGAGCGCGTGCGCGCCATCGTCGAAGAAGAATCCGTGCCCCGCACCCAGGGCCGCATCACCGTGGCCCGCCGCACCATGCCGATGAAGACCACGCCCGAGTACCTGCTGGCGCTGTACCAGCAGGGCGCACGGTCGCTGGGCTTTGAGGTGCAGGGCGAATTCACGGGCGGCGCGGCCGATAGCGGCCTCACCGCCTCGGTGGGTGTGCCCACGCTGTGCGCCACGGGCCCCGTGGGCGGCCACCCGCACACCGAGCGCGAATACTGCGAGCTGACCACCTTTGTGCCACGCGCACAGGCCGTGGCGCTGGCCGTGCTGGGCCACCCTTGATCTGCCTTGTTGAAACTTTCTCCTGATTTTTTGAGCTTACCGATGGCCATGAACACACCTTCCCGCCGCAGCCTTCTCTCCACCGGCCTGGGCCTTGCAGGCCTTGCCGCGCTGCCCGCCTTGGCACAAGACAAATTTCCTTCGCGCCCCATCACTCTGGTGGTGCCGTTCCCACCCGGTGGGTCGGTGGACATCATGGCGCGCCAATATTCCGAGCCGCTGTCGCGCGCTTTGGGCGTGCCCGTCATTGTCGAAAACCGCGCAGGGGCGGGCGGCTCGGTCGGTGCCTTGTATGTGGCGCGCGCCAAGCCCGATGGCTACACACTCGTGGTCTCGTCCCAAAGCAGCCACCTGGCCAACCCGCTCACGCAGCCCAAGGTGGGCTACGACGCGGTCAAAGACTTCGAAAACATCGCCATTCTGGGCCGCCAGCCCAACGCCCTGGTGGTGCACAGCAGCTTGCCGTTCAAGACCTTCAAGGAATTCATCGACTACGCCAAGAAGAACCCCGGCAAGCTCAACTACGGCAGCGGCGGCGTGGGCAGCATGGGCCAGCTCAATGTGGAAATGCTCAAAGTCTCCACGGGCGTGTTCACCACGCACATCCCTTACCGGGGCGGCACGCCGCTCATCACCGGCGTGCTGGCCAACGAGGTGCAGTTCATCCTCGACAACCTGGTCATCATGCTGCCCCACATCCAGGCGGGCAAAGTGCGCGCCCTGGCCGTGGCGGCCGACCAGCGCCTGCCCCAGCTGCCCGACGTGCCCACCCTGGCCGAAGTGGGCTACCCCGAGCTGAACCTCACCTCCTGGACCGGCCTGGCCGCCCCTGCCGGAACGCCCGAGGCCGTGGTGCAGACCCTGTACAAGGCCGTGCGCCAGGTGGCCACATCGCCCGCCATGATTGCCAACCTCAAGGACCGCGGTGTCATCCCGCCCGAAGAAATGGCCCCGGCCGCCTTTGAAAAGATGATGGCCGATCGCCTGGTGAAGTTTGGCGCCGTGGTCAAGCGCGCAGGCATCACTGCCGAGTGATCGAGATTTGAAGCCATTTAGCGGCCTAGCGCTTGATGAATAAGCGCTGGCAGCTATTGATTTTGTAGCGATTGGCGGGCTGCCGCCGGGCGCTGTGCCCCCGTGTCGGGCGTGCCTGGCGCCCGGTGCCGCGAGGGTTGGTGGGACAATATCGCCCCATGACTGCAGCACTCCAAACCCTCACCATCACCCGCCCCGACGACTGGCACCTGCATGTGCGCGACGGCGAACCTCTGCACACCGTGGTGCCCCACACCGCCGCCCAGTTTGGCCGGGCCATCATCATGCCCAACCTGCGCCCGCCCGTGACCACGGCCGATCAGGCCCTGGCCTACAAACAGCGCATCCTGGCCGCCGTGCCCGCAGGCGTGAGCTTCGAGCCGCTGATGACGCTGTACCTCACCGACAACCTGCCGCCCGAAGAAATCGTGCGCGCCAAGGCTGCTGGTGTGGTCGCCTGCAAGCTCTACCCCGCTGGCGCCACCACCAACAGCGATGCGGGCGTGACCGACCTGCGCAAGACCTACAAGACGCTCGAAGCCATGCAGAAGGCGGGCATGCTGCTGCTGGTGCACGGCGAAGTGACCAGCAGCGACATCGACCTGTTCGACCGCGAGGCCGTGTTCATCGAGCAGCAGCTCATCCCGCTGCGCCGCGACTTTCCTGAGCTGAAGATCGTCTTCGAGCACATCACCACCAAGGACGCCGCCGACTACGTGATGCAGGCCGACGGCTTCACCGCTGCCACCATCACCGCGCACCACCTGCTGTACAACCGCAACGCCATCTTTGTGGGCGGCGTGCGCCCCCACTACTACTGCCTGCCCGTGCTCAAGCGCGAAACGCACCGCGTGGCCCTGGTGCAAGCCGCCACCAGCGGCAGCAGCAAGTTCTTTCTGGGCACCGATAGCGCACCCCACCCCGCACACCTCAAAGAGCACGCCAGCGGCTGCGCAGGCTGCTATACGGCCCATGCGGCCATGGAGATGTATGCCGAGGCGTTCGACAACGCCGGTGCGCTGGACAAGCTCGAAGGCTTTGCCAGCTTCCACGGCCCCGACTTCTACAACCTGCCGCGCAACACCGGCACCATCACCCTGCGCCGCGAATCGTGGACGCCGCCCGAGAGCTTCGTTTTTGGCGAAGCCAACCTCAAGCCCCTGCGCGCCGGTGAAGCGTTGCCGTGGCGCCTGGTGTAGGAGCCTGTCGGATTTGCAGCCCACGATTTCCAAGTCTGACAGGCTCCTGGCGCGCATTGACTGGGCGGCCCCCTGGCTGCAGCCCTGGCGCGCGGTGGGCGAGCCGCTGGCTGCGCGCATAGCGGCCGCCACGGCAGACATGGCTGCGGCGCCAGCCGATGAAACAGAGCCGGGCCTGCCCGTGCATGCCGCCTTGTCTGCGGCCCCGGGCGCCCCCCTGCGCTTTGTGCCCCAGTCGGATTTGCCCGAAGGTACCACCTACGAGCAGCACATCTTTGACACCCGCTGCGTGCCCACGCGCGACAACCTGCACGACTTCTTCAACGGCCTGGTGTGGCTGCACTGGCCGCAGGCCAAGCGCCGCATGAACCAGCTGCAGGCCCAGGCCATTGCCGCCCAGGGCGTGGGCGCGGTGCGCGGGCCCTTGCGCGATGCGCTCACGGTGTTCGACGAAAACGGCGCCCTGCTGCAGGCGCCCGAACCCCTGTGGGCCGCGCTGCATGCACGCGACTGGCAGCGCCTGTTTGTTGACCTGCGCCCGCTGTGGGGGCAAGCCCGCTTGCTGCTGCTGGGCCATGCGCTGATGGAAAAGCTGGTGACACCCAGAAAACCCATGGTAGCGCACGTCTATAAAGCGCCACTAGCTATTGAATCCATAGCAAATCTGGACGCCTGGCTGGCCCAGGCCCTGCAGCCCGAACCCTGGGCGACCAAGCCCTTTGCGCCGCTGCCGGTGCTGGGCGTGCCCGGCTGGTGGCCGGCCAACCAAAGCGTATCGTTTTACGACGACGCTCAGGTGTTCAGGCCCGCCCGGGGCGGGGCAGCGCAGCGCTAATTCCCGCCGGGGCCTGGGGATTCGTGCCGTTTTGGGGTTTCGCCCTAACATCGGGCCATTCAAAGGGGCACATGGGGCGTGCCGTGGGTTGCAGCCAGCGATGGTCTTGATTCACGGCAGTCATCCCCCACTTAAATGCCCTGTGTCCTTGTTTCACCCACGGAGAAGCCATGAAACGGATCTTGTTATTTGTATTGACCAACCTGGCCGTTGTGCTGGTGCTGGGGGTAGTGGCCAGCCTGCTGGGCGTGAACCGCTACCTCACCGCCAACGGCCTGAACCTGAGCGCCTTGCTGGGTTTCGCGCTCATCATGGGTTTTGGCGGCGCGATCATTTCGCTGCTCATCAGCAAGCCGGTGGCCAAGTGGTCGTCTGGCGTGCGTGTGATTGACGGCAGCGGCTCGGCCGACGAGCGCTGGATTGTCGAGACCGTGCGCAAGTTTGCCAACGAAGCCAAGATCGGCATGCCTGAAGTGGGTATTTTTGAAGGCGACCCCAATGCGTTTGCCACGGGCGCGTTCAAGAACTCGGCGCTGGTGGCCGTGTCCACCGGTCTGCTGCAAGGCATGACGCGCGAAGAAGTCGAGGCCGTGATTGGCCACGAAGTCGCCCACATCGCCAACGGCGACATGGTGACCATGACGCTGATCCAGGGTGTGATGAACACGTTCGTGGTGTTCCTGTCGCGCGTCATCGGCTACGCGGTGGACAGCTTCCTGCGCAAGAACGACGAGGAAAGCTCGGGCCCCGGCATCGGCTACTACGTGACCACCATCGTGCTCGACATCGTGCTGGGCTTTGTGGCTGCCATGATCGTGGCCTGGTTCAGCCGCCAGCGCGAGTTCCGTGCCGACGCAGGTGCCGCCCAGCTGATGGGTCGCCGCCAGCCCATGATCAACGCCCTGGCCCGCCTGGGTGGCATGCACCCCGGCGAGCTGCCAAAGAGCGTGGCCGCTATGGGCATTGCCGGTGGCATTGGCAAGCTGTTCAGCACCCATCCGCCGATCGAAGAGCGCATTGCTGCCCTGCAAAACGCATCGGCTGCACAAAACTCTTGATCCGGAATCCCTGACCCTGCAGCCATCGCTGCAGAGCCAGTCAAGCCCCTCGGCCTCAGGTGGAGGGGCTTTTTTTATGGGCCGGCTTTTCTGCGGCGTCTTCCAGCACGGGCGCCTCGCTGCCGTTGGTTTCGGGGGGCCTTGTCTTGGCCAGAATGAAGTCGATGCAGGTGCGCACGGCGCGCGTCTGGTGGCGGTTGGGCAGGTACAGCAGGTACATCTGCGTGCCGAAGATGCTCAGCCGGTACTCGTCCAGTGTGGTGACAAGCTCGCCGCTGTCCAGCTTGTCCTGCACCACGTAGTCGGGCACCAGGCCCACGCCCAGCCCCGCCACGATGCCCTGGCGCAAGAACGGAAAGTGCTCTGAAATCATCGTGGGCTCCAGCAGCACCTCGTACCGCTCGGCACCCTGGTAGGCGGCCAGGCGCAGGTGCCGCCCCGTCACGCCTGCGGTGATGACCGGGCTGTTGCGCAGCTCGTGCAGGGTGCGGGGCAGCCCGTGCTGCAGGGCGTATTCGCGTGATGCGCAGGCCAGGTAGCGCACATTGCCCAGGCTTCGGGCCACCATGGACAGCGGGGGCTCGGGCACCACGCGCACGGCAATGTCCACCTCGTCACGCAGGATGTCGGCGCGGTTTTCAAACAGCACATCCAGCACGATGCCTGGGTACAGGCGCTTGAACTCGATCAGCCAGTCGCTCATCACGATCTGCCCATAGCCGCTGGGTACGCTGATGCCCACCCGCCCCTGCAGGCCGCGTCCTAGCGAGGTCACTGCCTCGCGCGCCGCCAGGATTTCGTTGTGGATGGCCCGGCCATGCTGATACAGACGCATGCCGATCTCGGTGGGCTCCACCCGCCGGGTGGAGCGCTGCACCAGTTGCACCCCCACGTCTTTTTCGAGCTTGGTGAGGTGATAGCTCACGTTGGCGCGCGTCATCTTGAGCTTGCGGGCCGCCTGGCTCAGGTTACCGCTGTCAATGATTTCAACCAGCAGGTTCAGGGCTTGGGAGTCCATGGGGGCTTCAGCGGGGGTTAAAAGGGTTCAATTGGATAAATTTATTTGACAGTATGTCAATGAATGATGGGATTGTCATAAACCATTGTCGCCATAAGAATGAGGACAAGCCCATCGGGCTGGCTCGGCGCTAGATCGAGCCCAGCCTGTCTGGAACAAGAACAAGCAAGGAGACAAGTGCATGGCCCATGACGCCACAGCGTCCGTCGTTCAATGGCGGGTGCAGGACGAGGTGCAGATCGTCACCATCGACAACCCCCCGGTCAACGCCCTGGGCGCAGCCGTTCGGCAAGGCCTGGTTGCGGCCATGGACCACGCCGCGCAGCAGCCCGGCGTCAAGGCAGTGCTGCTGGTAGGCGCCGGCAAGGCCTTCATCGCGGGCGCTGACATCCGCGAATTTGGCAAGCCACCCGTCTCTCCCATCCTGCCCGAGGTCTGCCGCGCCATCGAAAACCTGAACAAGCCCGTGGTCGCCGTGCTGCACGGTGCAGCCTTGGGCGGCGGGCTGGAGGTGGCGCTGTCGGCCCACTACCGGTTGGCCCTGCCCGCCGCCACGCTGGGCCTGCCCGAGGTGAACCTGGGCCTGCTGCCCGGCTCGGGCGGCACGCAGCGTGCCCCGCGCCTGATGGGCGTGCAGGCTGCGACCACCCTCATGCTCAGTGGTCAACCCCTCAAGGCACAGGCCGCGCTGCAAGCCGGGCTGGTGGACAAGCTGGTGGAAGGCACCGACCCGCAGGCCGCAGGCCTGGCCTATGTGCGCGAGCTGCTGGCTGCCCAGGCCCCCGTGCGCCGCACGCGCGACCTGGCCATTGCCGAGCCGCAAGCCGCGCCGGCCTGGCTGGAGGCGCAGAAGACCGAGACCGCCCAAAAGTCGCGCGGCCTGTTCTCCCCCCTCAAGATCATCGAATGCGTGCAGGCCGCGCTGCAACTGCCGTTTGACGAAGGCATGGCCCGCGAGCGTGCGCTGTTCATGGAGTGCCTGGACAGCCCGCAGCGCGCCGGTCTCATCCACGCCTTTTTTGCCGAACGCGAGGTCGTCAAGGTGCCCGAAGCACAGGCCGCACAGCCGCGCCCCGTGGCCAGCATTGCCGTCATCGGCGGCGGCACCATGGGCGCGGGCATTGCAGTGGCAGCCCTCGATGCCGGCTTGCCGGTGGCCATGATCGAGCGCGATGCCGAGTCCATTGCCCGGGGCCGCGCCAATGTCGAAAAGGTCTACAACGCCCTGGTGGCCAAGGGCCGCATGACCGATGCCGCCCAGGCCGCCGTGATGGCGCGCTACACCGGCAGCACCGACTATGCCGACATCGCCCAGGTGGACCTGGTGATCGAGGCCGTGTTTGAAGATATCGAAGTGAAGAAGGCCGTGTTCCGCGAGTTGGACCGCGTGTGCAAACCCGGCGCCGTGCTGGCCACCAATACCTCCTACCTCGACATCGACGCTATCGCCGCCGCCACCAGCCGTCCGCAGGATGTGGTGGGCCTGCACTTCTTCAGTCCCGCCAACATCATGAAGCTGCTGGAGATCGTGGTGCCCGCCAAGGTGGCGCCCGACGTGGTGGCCACGGCATTCGAGCTGGCCCGCAAGCTGAAAAAGGTGCCTGTGCGCGCGGGCGTGTGCGACGGCTTCATCGGCAACCGCATCCTGGCCGTGTACAAGCAGGCCGCTGACTACCTGCTGGAAGACGGCGCAAGCCCCTACGAGATCGACGCTGCCGTGCGCGGCTTTGGTTTTGCCATGGGCCCGTTCCAGGTGACAGACCTGGCCGGTGGCGACATTGGCTGGGCCACGCGCAAGCGCCGCGCTGCCACGCGCGACCCCAAGGCCCGGTACGTGGAGATTGCCGACCGCATCTGCGAACGCGGCTGGTTTGGTCAGAAGACCGGGCGCGGGTTCTACCTGTACCCCGACGGTGCCCGCACGGGCCAGCCCGACCCGGAAGTGCTGGCCATAGTGGATGCCGAGCGCGCCAAGAAAGGCATCACGCCCCGCAGCTTCAGCGCCGACGAGATCATGCGCCGCTACATGGCCGCCATGGTCAACGAAGGCGCCAAAGTGGTGGCCGAAGGCATTGCCCTGCGCCCGCTGGATGTGGACGTGACCTTTGTCGCGGGCTACGGCTTTCCGCGCCACCGGGGCGGCCCGATGAAGTGGGCCGACATGACGGGGCTGGACAAGGTGCTGGCCGATATCCGCGAGTTCGCCCAGGAAGGCCCGCTGTTCTGGCAGCCAGCACCGCTGCTGGAAAAGCTGGTAGCTGAGGGGCGCAATTTCGACAGCCTGAACAAGGCTGCATAGCGCAGAGTCTGCCAGACCTGCATTGCACGCGAAGCGTTTTCCATCAGTCCCACCGTATTCGAGTCATATTGGCCTCTAGCGCTTTATGAATAAGCGCAAAAAGCTATCAAATCAGGAGCAAATCATGCGTGAAGCCGTCATCGTTTCCACCGCCCGCACCCCATTGACCAAGTCGCACCGGGGCGAATTCAATGCCACACCCGGCCCGCAGCTGGCGGCCTTTTCCGTCAAGGCAGCGGTCGAGCGCTCGGGCATCGACCCCGAGCTGATCGAAGACCTGGTGATGGGCTGCGGCTACCCCGAGGGCATCACCGGCAAGAACATTGGCCGCCAGACCGCGCTGCGCGCGGGCCTGCCCCTTTCGGTGGCGGGCATGGTGGCCAGCCGGTTTTGCGCATCGGGTCTGCAGTCAGTGGTGATTGCCGCAGGCCGCATCGTGGCCGAAGGCGTGCCCGCCATGGTGGCGGGTGGGGTGGAGAGCATCTCGGCCATCCGCGCAGGCAACCCGGCAGACATCGACCCCTGGCTGCAAGAGCACAAGCCCGACCTCTACATGGCCATGATCGACACCGCCGACATCGTGGCCCACCGCTACGGCATCAGCCGCGAAGACCAGGATGCGTTCTCGCTGCTAAGCCAGCAACGCACCGCCGCCGCACAGCAGGCCGGCGTGTTCGCTGACGAGATCGTGCCCTGCACCACGCGCATGATGGAAAAGAACAAGGAAACCGGCGAGGTCACCTACCGCGAAGTGACGGCCACGCACGACAACTGCAACCGCGCCAGCACCACGCTCGAAGGCCTTGCCAAGCTGGAGCCGGTGAAAGGTCCGGGCCAGTTCATCACCGCAGGCAACGCCTCGCAGCTGTCCGACGGCTCCAGCGCCTGCGTGCTCATGGAAGCGAAAGAAGCCGAGCGCCGTGGCCTGCAGCCCCTGGGCGCGTTCCGTGGCTTTGCGGTGGCCGGTTGCGGGCCCGACGAAATGGGCATTGGCCCCGTGTTTGCCGTGCCCAAGCTGCTGGCGCGCCACGGCCTCACGGTGCAGGACATTGACCTGTGGGAGATGAACGAAGCCTTTGCCTCGCAGGCCCTGTACTGCCAGCGCTGCCTGGGCATTCCGTCCGAGCGGCTGAACGTGAACGGCGGGGCCATTGCCATTGGCCACCCCTTCGGCATGACCGGCGCACGCCTGGTGGGCCACCTGCTGCTCGAAGGCCGCCGCCGCAAGGCCAAGTACGGCGTGGTGACGATGTGCATTGCCGGTGGCATGGGCGCTGCAGGCCTGTTTGAAATCTTCTGACCCTGCGCCACACCACCGAACTCTGAACTGCAAGCGACCCGATATGGACCTGAATTTCACCCCCCAAGAGGAAGCCTTCCGCGCCGAGGTGCAGGCTTTCTTGAAAGCCAAGCTGCCCGAACGCATCGCCACCAAGGTCAAGGCCGGGCAGCGCCTGTCCAAGGCGGACCAGGATGAGTGGCACGCCATCCTGAACGAGCGCGGCTGGCTGGCCAACCACTGGCCCAAGGCCTACGGCGGCCCCGGCTGGGGTGCGGTGGAAAAGTTCATCTTTGACACCGAGTGCGCCTTGGCCGGTGGCCCGCGCATCGTGCCCTTTGGTGTGAGCATGCTGGGCCCGGTGCTCATCAAGTTTGGCAACGAGGCACAGAAAAAATACTGGCTGCCGCGCATCCTGAGCGGCGAGGACTGGTGGTGCCAGGGCTACTCCGAACCCGGCGCGGGCTCGGACCTGGCCTCCGTGAAGACCACGGCAGTACGCCAGGGTGACCACTACATCGTCAACGGCCAGAAGACCTGGACCACCCAGGGCCAGCACGCCAACATGATCTTCTGCCTGGTGCGCACCGACCGCGAAGCCAAGGCCCAGTCGGGCATCAGCTTCTTGCTGGTGGACATGCAATCGCCCGGCGTGGAGCTGCGCCCCATCCGCACGCTCGATGGCGACAAGGAAGTCAACGAAGTGTTCTTCACCGACGTGAAGGTGCCGGTAGAAAACCTGGTGGGCGAGGAGAACAAGGGCTGGACCTACGCCAAGTACCTGCTGACCTATGAGCGCACGGGCATTGCAGGCGTGGGCTTTTGCATTGCCGCACTGGCCAAGCTCAAGGTGATTGCCGCCAAGGTCATCAAAAACGGCAAGCCTCTGGACCAGGACCCGCTGTTTGCCGCCCGCATGGCCCAGGTCGAGATTGATCTGGAGAACATGAAGACCACCAACCTGCGCGTGATTGCCGCCGTGGCCGGTGGCGGTGTGCCGGGGGCCGAAAGCTCCATGCTCAAGATCCGCGGCACCGAGATCCGCCAGGAGATCCTCTCGCTCATCCGCCGTGCGATGGGCCCGTATGCGCTGCCCTTCATTGAGGAAGCCCAGTACGAAGGCTACGCCGACGAACCCGTGGGGCCGAAGGAGGCAGCGACGGCTGCTGCGAATTACTTCAACTACCGCAAGCTGTCGATCTTTGGCGGCTCCAATGAAATTCAGAAGAACATCATTTCCAAAATGATCCTTGGTTTGTGAGGCTGCCGCGATGAACTTTGAACACACCGAAGACCGCCGCATGCTGGCGGACACCTTGAACCGTTTTGTGGCCGAGCAGTACGGGATCGAGACGCGCAACCACATCGCCTACGGCGACACCGGCACGGACCCGGCGCTGTGGGCCCGCTTTGCCGAACTGGGCGTGATTGGCGCCCTGTTCCCCGAAGCCGACGGGGGCTTTGGCGGCGCGGGCTTTGACGTAGCCGTGGTGTTTGAAGCCCTGGGCGCAGGCCTGGTGGTGGAGCCGTTTGTGGCCGCGCTGGTAGTGGGCCGTGCGCTGGGCCTGGCGGGTAGCGCTGCGCAAAAGGAACACCTCGCCAGCATCATCGACGGCAGCACGGTGGCCACGCTGGCGCATGAGGAGCCCGGCGCGCACTATGCATTGAACCGTGTGACCACCCGCGCTGTGCGCCATGGCGACGGCTGGCAGCTCACCGGCCACAAGGCCGTGGTGCTGCACGGTGACCAGGCCCAGCTGCTGCTGGTCAGCGCCCGCACCTCGGGCGTGGAAGATGCTGACGACGGCATCTCGCTGTTTCTGGTGCCTGCCGATGCTGCTGGCCTGCATCGCCGTGGCATGGGCCGCGTCGATGGGGGCCGTGTGGCCGAAGTCACGCTGCAAAACGTGCAAGTGGGGGCCGGTGCGCTGCTGGGCGCCGAAGGGCAGGGCTTTGCCACCCTGGAGCATGCCGTGGGCTGGGGCATTTTGGCCGTGTGCGCCGAGGCCCTGGGCGCGATGGACGTGGCCAAGAAGCACACGCTGGAATACCTGCAAACGCGCAAGCAATTTGGCGTGCCCATTGGCAGCTTCCAGGCCCTGCAGCACCGCATGGCCGACTTGCTGCTGGAAGTGGAGCAGGCGCGCTCTGCGGTCATCAACGCGGCGGCGGCGATGGAGGGCACCGGCCGCACCGAACGCGAGCGCGCGCTCTCAGCCGCCAAGGTCACCATGGGCCGCATTGGCGCGCTGGTGGCCGAGGAAAGCATCCAGCTGCACGGGGGCATTGGCATGACGTGGGAGCTGCCCCTGTCGCACTACGCCAAGCGCCTGGTCATGGTGGATCACCAGTTTGGCGATGAAGATCACCACCTGGCACGCTTCATCGCCCTGGGGCAGCAGCGCTGAGCTGCGTGCCCCGATGCGCCTGCGCATCCGAAGTGCAGGCGCATCCATCCAAGGAGACAAAGACTGTGAACGAACAAGAAGTATCTGGCGACCTCGATCTCCCTCTGCAAGGGGTGCGCGTGCTCGACCTGTCGCGCGTGTTTGCCGGGCCTCTGTGCGCGCAGGTGCTGGCCGATTTTGGCGCCGAGGTCATCAAGGTCGAGCACCCGGGCCGGGGCGATGACACCCGCGACTGGGGCATGCGCATTGGCAAGACAGAGACCACCTACTACAACAGCATGAACCGCAACAAGCGGTCCATCACGCTCGACCTTCAAACCGCCGAAGGCCTGAAGATCGTTCACGATCTGCTGCCCCAGTTCGACGTGGTGGTTCACAACTTCAAGACCGGTGGCGCAGAGAAGCTGGGCCTGGGCTACGCGCAACTCAAGGCCATCAAGCCCGATCTGATCTACTGCGCCGTGGCGGGCTATGACAGCAGCGGCCCCGAGGCCAAGCGCCCAGGGTATGACCTGGTCATCCAGGGCGAAGCGGGGTTGATGGCCTTGAATGGAGAGGCCTCGCAGCCGCCGCTGAAGTTTGGCGTTGCAGTGGTGGACCTGATGACCGGCATGTACGCGGCGCAAGCGGTGCTGGCGGCGCTGTTCCGGCGCGAGCGCACGGGCAAAGGGCGGCTCATCGAGATGGCGCTGTACGACTGCGGCATCATGGTCACCGGCTACTACGGCCTGGACGCCATGCTGCTGGGGCGCGACCCGGAGCGCTATGGCAATGCGCACCCCTCCATCGTGCCCTACGGCATGTACGACGCAGCCGATGGCCCGCTCATCATCGCGGTGGGCAACAACGGACAGTTCGACAAGTTCTGCAGACAGGTGCTGCAGCGGCCCGACATCGTGGAAGACCTGCGCTTTGCCACCAACGTCAACCGTACCAAGCATCGTCTGGAGCTGGCACCGCTGCTCAAGGATTTGATTCGCACCCATCCCCGCGACCTGCTGATCGAGCGCATGCAGGCTGTGGGCATTCCGTGCGGCAAGGTGGCGGGCCTGCACGAGGCGCTGACCAGCGAGCGCACTCAGCGCTCCGGCCTGTTGCGCGACATGCCGCACCCTGTGGCGGGCACCACGGCGGTGTTTGCGCCGCCGTATCGCCTGGATGGGCAGCGCCTGCCGTTGCGCAACGCCCCGCCCACGCTGGGTGAGGGCACGCGTGAAGTGCTGCAACGCCTTTTGTCCATGAGCGACGAGCAGCTTCAGCAATTGCAACAGCAGGGCGTGCTGACCTTGCCTTCTGCCTGATCCCTGTCGTTTGCCTCTGGTGGTTGTCGAACCGCTCAGGTACTGATTTTCTGGCGTGTCATTCGCCTGTGTTTTTCTCTCAAGAAAGTGTGTGGTTATGAAAGTTCTGGTCCCTGTCAAGCGCGTGGTGGACTACAACGTGAAGGTCCGAGTGAAGTCGGACAACACGGGTGTGGACATCGCCAACGTGAAGATGAGCATGAACCCCTTTGACGAAATCGCCGTTGAAGAGGCAGTGCGCCTGAAAGAAAAAGGCCTGGTGACCGAAGTCATCGCAGTCTCCTGCGGCGTAGCCCAGTGCCAGGAAACCCTGCGCACGGCCATGGCGATTGGTGCAGACCGCGCCATCCTGGTCGAGACCGATGTCGAACTGCAACCCCTGGCCGTGGCCAAGCTGCTCAAGGCCCTGGTGGACAAAGAGCAACCTGCGCTCATCATCCTGGGCAAACAAGCCATCGACGACGACGCCAACCAGACCGGCCAGATGCTGGCGGCCCTGGCCGACTTGCCCCAGGCCACCAACGCCAGCAAGGTGGAATTGGCCGCTGACAAGGTCAATGTGACCCGCGAAATCGACGGCGGCCTGGAAACCCTGGCCCTGACGCTGCCCGCCGTCATCACCACCGACCTGCGCCTGAACGAACCCCGCTACGTCACCTTGCCCAACATCATGAAGGCCAAGAAAAAGCAGTTGGACACCGTCAAGCCCGAAGACCTCGGCGTGGACGTGGCCCCTCGCCTCAAGACCCTGAAGGTGACCGAGCCCGCCAAGCGCGGCGCGGGTGTGAAGGTGGCCGACGTGGCGGCCCTCGTTGAAAAACTCAAGAACGAAGCGAAGGTGATCTAAATGTCGGTACTCGTTATTGCTGAACACGACAACGCCAGCATCAAAGGCGCCACCCTGAACACCGTCACGGCCGCTGTGGCCTGCGGTGGCGACGTGCACGTGCTGGTGGCTGGCCACAACGCCGGCGCTGCCGCCCAAGCAGCAGCCCAGATCGCTGGTGTGAGCAAGGTGATCCACGCCGACGCAGCAAGCCTGGCCCACGGCCTGGCCGAGAACGTGGCAGCCCAGGTACTGGCCATCGCCAGCAACTACAGCCACATCCTGTTCCCTGCCACCGCAGGTGGCAAAAACGTGGCCCCCCGCGTGGCCGCCAAGCTCGACGTGGCGCAGATCAGCGACATCACCAAGGTGGTGAGCCAAGACACCTTCGAGCGCCCCATCTACGCAGGCAACGCCATTGCCACCGTGCAAAGCGCCGACAGCGTCAAAGTCATCACCGTGCGCACCACCGGCTTTGATGCCGCAGCTGCCACGGGTGGCAGCGCCGCGGTCGAAACCGCCGCTGCGACCGCCGATGCAGGCAAGAGCAGCTACGTGGGCAGCGAAATCGCCAAGAACGACCGCCCTGAACTCACCGCCGCCAAGATCATCGTCTCCGGTGGCCGTGCGCTGGGCAGTGCAGAGAAGTTCAACGAAGTCATCACCCCGCTGGCCGACAAGCTGGGCGCCGCCATCGGCGCCAGCCGCGCTGCGGTGGATGCAGGCTACGCCCCGAACGACCTGCAAGTGGGCCAGACCGGCAAGATCGTGGCACCGCAGCTGTACATCGCGGCCGGCATCTCGGGTGCCATCCAGCACTTGGCGGGCATGAAGGACTCCAAGGTGATCGTGGCGATCAACAAGGACCCTGAGGCGCCGATCTTCAGCGTGGCCGACTATGGGCTGGAGGCCGATCTGTTCACGGCTGTGCCTGAATTGGTCAAGGCGCTCTGAGTCCAGTGGCTGTCATATCCGTTCATAACTACAGGAGACAAACATGACCCACTTCTCAAGCCGCCGCAGCCTGCTATCGATGGGGCTGACAATGCTGGCCGGTGCCTGCATGGGCAGTGCACAGGCGCAGGAGTTCCCCACCAAGCCCATCACCCTGATCGTGCCTTTCCCGGCAGGTGGCCCAACCGACCGCCACATGCGCACCCTGGCCGATCTGGCGGGCAAGCAGCTAGGGCAGTCCATCATCGTGGAGAACAAGCCGGGTGCTGGCGGCACCCTGGGCCCCGGTGTCATGGCCCGCACCGCCAAGCCCGATGGCTACACCATCACGCAGTTCCCCATGTCCATGCTGCGCATGGCGCACATGCAAAAAACGGCCTGGAATCCGCTGACCGATTTCACCTACATCATCGGTCTGTCGGGCTACACCTTCGGCTTCACCGTGCGCTCGGATTCGCCCTACAAGACGTTCCACGAGTACATCGCCGCAGCGCGTAAGAGTCCCGGTAAGGTCGAATACGGTTCAACAGGCATCGGTTCGTCCCCCCATCTGCTGGTGGAAGAGCTGGCCATCAACGCCAAGGTCACGCTCAACCATGTGCCGTTCAAAGGGAATGCGGATTTGCAGCAGGCCCTGCTCGGCGGCCATGTGACGGCATCCAGCGATGCCTCGGGCTGGGACACCTATGTGGAGGCAGGTCAAATGCGCTTGCTGCTGACCTTTGGCGAAAAGCGCTCTGCCCGCTGGCCTGACGTGCCCACGGCCAAGGAGCTGGGCTATGGAGTGGTCTCCACTTCGCCCTACGGCCTGGTGGGTCCCAAGGGCATGGACCCTGCCATCGCGGCCAAGCTGCACAACGCCTTCAAGAAGGCCATGGACGATCCTCGCCATGCAGAGGTGCTCAAGCAGCTCAACCAAGAGTCCTGGTACCGCTCGGGGGCGGACTATGCCCAGTGGGCCAAGGACACCTTTGCCAAGGACAAGGTGTTGATTGATCGCCTGGGCCTGGCCGCGCAGTGACATCGACTGTGACAGTGCGGATGCCCTGGCGTCGTTGAGCATGGCTCGGAAGCCCCTGGGCATTGGCAAAGGCTCGTAAACAAACTCTTCACTCTTACCCCCAGGAGACTCCCATGCCATTGAATACCCGCCGTGCTTTCATCCGCTGCGGCACAGGCCTTGCCGCTGGCGCCGTGCTATCCCCGGCGTCCTGGGCGCAAAGTGCCTGGCCCAGCAAGCCCATACGCATCGTCGTGCCCTACACGGCCGGTGGCTTTACCGACCAGATGGCGCGCCTGCTGCAGGTGGGCTTGCAGCAGCGCCTGGGGCAGCCTGTGGTGGTGGACAACAAGCCAGGGGCCAACAGCATCATCGGGGTGGACGCCGTGGCCAAGGCAGCCCCTGACGGGCATACCTTTGCGGTGGTCATTGCGGCCTACGCGGCCAACACCACGCTCTACCCCAAGCTGCCCTACGACCCTCGCAAAGATCTGGTAGGGGTATCGCTCATGGGCGTATCGCCACTGGTGGCTGCGGTGGCTGCCAACGCGCCTTTCAAGACCACGGCGGAGCTGGTGGCTTACGCGCGGGCCAATCCGGGCAAGCTGAGCTTCGCCTCTTCGGGCAATGGATCGGCCGCACACCTGACGTCCGAGCTGATGCGGCTGGTCACCAAGACCGATATGGTGCACGTGCCGTACAAAGGTGCCGCACCGGCACTGACCGATCTGCTGGGCGGGCAGATTCCCCTGTTTCTGGACCCTCCACCCAATCTGATCCAGCCGGCCAAGGCGGGCAGGATTCGCCTCATTGGCGTCGCCAGCGACAAACGTTTGCCTGCCTTGCCCGACGTCCCGACCTTTGCAGAGCAGGGCTATCCCGATCTGGTGGGCAGTACCTGGGCCGCCATGCTCGCTCCTGCCGGGGTGCCCCGTGAGATCGTGCAGCGCATGTCTGAAGAGGTGGCCCGCATCATTCGCAGCCCCGCCGTCACCCAGCGCCTGGAGTCCGACATGGGCACCTTTGCCGAGGGCTCCAGTCCGCAGGAATGCGATGCATTCATCCAGGCAGAAACTGCCAAATGGGCCCGGGTCATTCAGGCTGCCGGGGTCAAGCTCGACTGAGGTGACTTCTGGCTCGCAGGGTGGGCACTGTGAAAAGATCGTTAACCGGATCGAAGTCCGGGGTCGGTGGCTGTGGTGAGATTCTTACGCGGGCATGGGCGTGTGAAATCCCTCTTACAAATTGACAAACTGTGTCGATACACTGAGGGGGCATCGGCCTTGCGCCGGTGTGACTCCAGTTCGTTTCAGAGCGTTTTCCACCCCTTCGATTGAGGGACTTCTCATGTCCATTTCCCATCTGCGCGTTGCTGTTCGCCTGGCGCTGGCCTTCGGTATTGTTTGCCTGGTCACATCCTTGTCTGCGGCGGTGGGCATCTGGCGATTGTCTGGTTTGCAGCAAATTGCCGATGAACTGGGCGGCCCAGCCTCAGAGCGCGCCGTGCTCGCGCGTGAGCTGCATTCCATTGTGGTGCTCAGCTCGGTGCGCGCCGAGACTCTGCTGGAGATCGACAACCCCGCCTACGCTGCCCGCATCGATGCCGACCGCAAGGCGACATCGGCCCGCTCGGCGGAAGTGCGCAAGCGCCTGGATGTGCTGGCCGACGATGCCAAATCGCAGGCGCTGTTCGATGCGATCGACAAGGCGGGCAACACCTTCCGTTCGGTGCGTGACGATCTGGTCAAGCGCCGCAAAGCGGGTGAGGCGCTGGCCGCCGATGCCGTGGGCAAACAGCTGCGCCCTGCGGCGGATGCCTATGCCGATGCCGTCGACAAACTCGCAGCGTTCCAACAGCAACTGGTGGCTGAGGACCGCGAAGCCGCGGCCCGCAGTGCCAGCCAGGGCATCTTCTTGCTGGCCGCAGGCTCGGCGTTGGGGCTTGCGCTCAGCCTGCTGTGCGCCTGGGTGCTGTCGCGCTCCATCCTGCACCCCCTGGCCCATGCGGCCAACGTCACAGACCGCATTGCCGAGGGCGACTTGACCTCCGCCGTACCCGCATCTGCCGCAGGCAGCCGTGATGAGTTGCAAGCCTTGCTGGCGCGCCTGGGCGGCATGCAGTCGCGCCTGGGTGAGTTGGTCGTGGGCATGCGCCAGGCCAGCACCTCGGTGGCGGGCGCCAGCAGTGAAATTGCCGCAGGCAACAGCGACTTGTCGGCCCGCACCGAGCAGACTGCCTCCAACCTCGAAGAAATTGCCGCCAGCATGGAAGAGCTGCTGGCCACCGTGCGCCACAGCGCCGATGCCGCCGCGCAGGCCAGCCAGCTGGCTGGTGGCGCCAGCGACGTGGCCCGGCGCGGGCGCGAGGCGGTGGACCGCGTGGTGGGCACCATGGACGGTATCTCCCAGTCCTCGCGCCGCATTGCCGACATCACCAGCGTGATCGATGGCATCGCCTTCCAGACCAACATCCTGGCGCTGAACGCCGCTGTGGAAGCCGCCCGCGCAGGCGAGCAAGGCCGGGGCTTTGCCGTGGTGGCCAGCGAGGTCCGCAGCCTGGCCCAGCGCTCGGCCACGGCCGCCAAAGAGATTGGGGGGCTGATCAGCGAGAGCGTGCGCCAGGTGGATGAAGGCACGCAGCTGGTGCACGCCGCAGGCGGCACTATGGGCGAGATCGTGAACTCGGTGCAGCAGGTCGCCACCATCATTGGCGAGATCAGCACCGCCACGCGCGAGCAGACCACGGGCCTGAGCCAGGTGGGCGAGGCTGTGTCGCAGCTCGATCAGATGACGCAGCAAAACGCCGCGCTGGTGGAAGAGTCCTCCGCCGCCGCGCACGGCCTGCGGGTGCAGGCCCAGCAACTGGCCGAGTTGGTCGAGGCCTTCCGCTTGCCCGCAGCGCAAGGCCAATACAAGGCGCTGCGCTGAGGCGTTTGGGTCAGGGCACTGGGAGCGTGGGCGCTCAGCCCTGCACGCCCAACAGGCTGCGTGCCACGGCCTCACCCACTTTGATGCCGTCCACCCCCGCCGACAAAATGCCGCCCGCGTAGCTGGCGCCTTCGCCCGCCGGGTACAGGCCGGGGGTGTTCAGGCTTTGCAGGTTGTCGCCGCGCCCGATCTTCAGGGGCGATGAGGTGCGCGTTTCCACGCCCGTCAGCACCGCATCGTGCATGTCAAAGCCCTTGATCTTGCGGCCGAACGCGGGCAGGGCCTCGCGCAGCGCCTCGATGGCGTAGCCGGGCAGGGCGGCGTGCAGGTCGCCCAGGGCCACGCCGGGCTTGTACGAGGGCTCCACATCGCCGAGTTGCTTGGACGGCGTGCCCCGTATGAAGTCGCCCACCAGTTGCCCAGGCGCGCTGTAGTCGCGCCCGCCCAGCACAAAGGCGTTGGATTCAAGCTGGCGCTGCAGCACGCTGCCCGCCAGGGGGTGAAACTGCCCGGCAGGCAGTGCCTCCACGCCATAGGTTTGGCCCAGCTGGGCCTCAAACGCAGCGGGGTCGCTGGGGTAGTCGCTTGGATCAATGCCCACCACCATGCCCGCGTTGGCGTTGCGTTCGTTGCGCGAATACTGGCTCATGCCGTTGGTCACCACGCGGTTCGGTTCGCTGGTGGCGGCCACCACGGTGCCTCCGGGGCACATGCAAAAGCTGTAGACCGCGCGGCCGTTGGCAGCGTGGTGCACCAGCTTGTAGTCGGCCGCGCCCAGCAGCGGGTGGCCCGCGTGGCGGCCCCAGCGCGCGCGGTCGATCACGCCCTGCGGGTGCTCGATGCGAAAGCCGATGGAAAAGGGCTTGGCCTCCATGGCCACGCCGCGCTGGTACAGCATGGCAAAGGTGTCGCGCGAGCTGTGGCCCAGCGCCATCACCACGTGGTCGGCCCGCAGCTCGGTGGTCTCGCCCGTGGCCTGGTTCAGCACCTTCAGGCCGCGCAGGTGGCGGGCTTCACCGGTGCCTTCAATGATCACGTCCGTCACGCGCTGCTCAAAGCGGATCTCGCCGCCCAGCGCAATGATCTGCTCGCGCAGGTTCTCCACCACCTTCACCAGCTTGAAGGTGCCGATGTGCGGGTGGGCGACGTACAGGATTTCTTCGGGCGCACCGGCCTTGACGAACTCGTTCATCACCTTGCGGCCCAGGTGGCGCGGGTCCTTGATCTGGCTGTAGAGCTTGCCGTCGCTGAAGGTGCCTGCGCCGCCTTCGCCAAACTGCACGTTGCTTTCGGCATGCAGCTCGCGCTTGCGCCACAGGCCCCAGGTGTCTTTGGTGCGCTCGCGCACGGTCTTGCCGCGCTCCAGCACGATGGGCTTGAAGCCCATCTGCGCCAGCACCAGCGCCGCAAAAATGCCGCAGGGCCCAAAGCCCACCACCACGGGGCGCAAGGGCAGGTCGGCAGGCGCCTGGCCCACGGGGTGCCAGGCCATGTCGGGTGTGGGCTGGATGTGCGGGTTGCCAGCAAACTGGGCCAGCAGCGCGGCCTCGCGCTCGGGCTGGGCCAGTGTCACGTCCACGATGTAGACCGCCAGCAGGTCGGCCTTGCGGGCGTCAAAGCTGCGCTTGAAGATGTGGATGTGGGCAATGTCGTCCGGTGCCAGGCCCAGCAGGGGCGGGACGGCGGCGCGCAGCGGCGCCTCGGGGGCTTCGGCCACGGTGAAGGGCAGCCGGATTTCGGAGAGTCGGATCATGGTCTTGCGGGCCCGTGTCGATCGGGCGGCTTGCAAAGTCGTGGGGCCGTGATTTTACCGGCGCGCACCGCGCAGAGCCTGTCCAAAGCAAAGAGGCCCGCCATGTGGCGGGCCCGGTGGCAGCGCAGTGGCTGCCTGTTGCGCTATCTATTTAATAGCTGCTTGCGCTTATTTATAAAGCGCTAGAGGCCAATTTTGCTCGTATTCCTGTCTCAGGCGGGCAAGAAGCCTTCGACCGACAGATAGCGCTCGCCCGTGTCGTAGTTGAAACCCAGCACCTTGGCACCAGCAGGCAAATCGGGCAGTTTTTGGGCGATGGCCGCCAGGGTGGCGCCCGACGAAATGCCCACCAGCATGCCTTCTTCGCGCGCGCAGCGGCGGGCGTATTCGCGGGCCGGTTCGGCATCGACCTGGATCACGCCGTCGAGCAGGCTGGTGTCCAGGTTCTTGGGGATGAACCCCGCGCCAATGCCCTGGATGGGGTGGGGCGCCGGTGCGCCGCCCGAGATCACGGGCGAGGCCGTGGGCTCGACCGCAAACACCTTGAGTTGTGGGAATTTGGCCTTGAGCACACGGGCCGTGCCCGAGAGGTGGCCGCCCGTGCCCACCCCGGTGATGATGGCGTCCAGCCCATCGGGAAAGTCCGCCAGGATTTCCTGCGCCGTGGTGCGCACGTGGATGTCGATGTTGGCGGGGTTTTCAAACTGCTGCGGAATCCACGCGCCCGGCGTCTGCGCCTGCAGCTCTTGTGCGCGGGCAATCGCGCCCTTCATGCCCTTCTCGCGCGGGGTCAGGTCAAACTGCGCGCCATAGGCCAGCATCAGGCGACGGCGCTCAATGCTCATGCTGTCGGGCATCACCAAAATCAGGCGGTAGCCCTTCACGGCCGCCACCAGCGCCAGGCCAATGCCTGTGTTGCCGCTGGTGGGCTCGATGATGGTGCCGCCGGGCTGCAGCGCGCCCGATTTTTCTGCGTCTTCCACCATGGCCAGCGCAATGCGGTCTTTGATGGAGCCGCCGGGGTTGCTGCGCTCGGACTTCACCCACACGTTGGCGCCCGGGCCAAACAGGCGGTTGATGCGCACGTGGGGCGTGTTGCCGATGGTTTGCAGAATGTTGTCAACTTTCATGGCGTCTCCTGTGAGGTGTCGGATTGGGTTGGAGGGATGTGACGCGCATTCTGAACCACTTGTTGTGCTGTCTGGGTGATATGGATATGCCGCACTGCGGCATCAGCATCGGCTACGGATTACGCGGGTGCAATCTCGACATGCATGGCCCGCTCTGCGGGGGTGATCTGCACGCGCACCGGCAGCCCCAGCGCAATCGTCTGCGCATTGGTAGCCGTGTGCTGTGTCACCTCGCTGCAGGTGTAGCTGGCCGCCTGGCCACTGCGCCACACAGCCAAAGCCAGCGGCAGCATCCACTGGTCGGCCAGGTGCAGCCCCAGAGCGCCCGCGCTGCGCTGGTAGGCGCGCACCTCGTCCACCAGCCGCTTGGCCACCTGCTCGGCCGACAGGCTGCGCTCGCCCAGCTGGCAAAACACCTCGGTGATGTGCGCATGCTCCAGCGTGGCGATGAGCGCATTGCCGGGCCCCTCGTTCTGCCGTGTGGGCGGCTGGCGCAGTTGGCCTGACTCCTGTGTCCAGCCCATGCGCTGGCCCAGGGTCTGCAGCTCGCGCACCGCCACCCCGCGCGAGATGCCGGGCGTCAGTGCCTCGCCCCAGGCGCTTTGCAGCGGGCCGCGTGTCAGCACATCCACGGGCACCAGCGGCTGCTGGGTGGATGCCGTGGGCGTGATGCGCGCCACCAGCTCGCCGCCGCCCGCAGGAAAGAAGCCACGGCGCTTGAGCTCCAGCTCCAGCCCCACGCCCAGGCGCCGCACCAACGGCGCAAAGGCGCGCTCCAAAAAATCAAACGGCGGTGCCATCGGGTTGTGCGTGCCGCCCATCAGTTCGACCTTGCTGGGGGCATCGGCCAGCATCAGCGCGGGCAGTACCGTCTGCAGCACCAGTAGGCAACTGCCTGCAGTGGCGATCTGAAAACGGTAGTCGCCCGCACGCACCACGCCGGGTGTGAACACCAGCGTTTGCGAGTTCAGCTCAGCACCCTCGGCCTGCCCGCCGCACACGGCCACCGCCGCTTGCACGCAGGCCAGGTGCTGGCGCATCAGCCCCGGCTTGGGCCGCCCGGCGCGGATGCGCGTGATGTGCAGCGGCCGGCCCGTGACCATGGAAAGGGCCAGGCCTGTGCGCAGGATTTGCCCGCCGCCCTCGCCGGTGGCGCCGTCGAGGGTGAGGGGGGTGACAGCGAGTTCTGTCATAGCGATGCCTCCGCCGCACCCTTGGGGCGCTTGCTGAACCGCAGCACGGTGTCATGCAACAGCGTATCCAGCGCGGCATGCCCAGGCACGGGCAGCGGCTGCACTGGCTCTGCCGCATTGCGCGCCAGTTCGGCCTCGATGAACGCATGGATGCCGGGCCAGCGCGGGCTGGTGGCGGTTTCGCCTGCGCGCATCTTCACCTCCAGCAGGGCGTTGATCTCGGCGACCAGTGCTGCATCCTGCACGGGGTGCAGCGTGTGCTGGGCCAGTTCGGCAAAGCGCATGGGTGGCACGCCGGGCTGCGTGCGTATCCACCGCGCGGCCAGCAGGGGGCGCAACACGTACAGGTACTTCTTGTAGCGCACCTCGTCGGCCTGCAGGTGCTCTCGAAAGTTCTTCTTGGCCATCGATGCGTAGTGGTGCCAGCCCTTGGCGTTGGAGAACACTTGCGCCGCCAGGGCGCGGAACTGCGCCATGGTGTCTGCTTCTTCGCGGTAGACGATGGGTGAGCCCAGCCATTCGAGCAGCGTGGGGTTGGACTCGCGCAGCAGGCCCAGGGCCTTGCGCAGGTCCCAGCCGTTCACATCCAGGTCGCCGCTGATTGGCAGCTCGATCACGTCACGCCCGGGCGTGACGGTCAGGTACCAAGGCAGACGGTTCACGTAGATAAAGCGCACGTCGTAGTCGCTGTCCGGCGAAGCAAAGCCCCAGCCCCGGCTGCCGGATTCGCAGGCGAAGAGCACCGTCACATCATGCCGGGCCTCGATGTCGCGCAAGGCGTCCAGCACCTGCGTGCGCATGTGGGGCTCCACCGGGTGGGCGGAGCGCAGCATTTCTTTTTGTTCTGTTTTATGCATAAAAATAGGCTGTAGCGCTTGATGGATAAGCGTGAGCAGCTATCAAAAATGTAGTTATCTGAATTGAAGGTGGAGCGCTCTGCGTTGCTAGTGCAGCACTGGCTACCTCAGTCGCATTACCTCGATCTACACGTTTTGCGGTGTGGAGTTAAGACTGCAGAGCGAGCGATCAAGCGCCCTTAGGTCCCGCTCCAATTGCGATCGAGAATGGTCCGCCTCATCGCTTCGCCACCACGGAAAGAACTGACTCTCGCTTAGTGCTTTGACTGTTTTTGATGCGGCTTGAGCTACGCTTACGACGTGCTGCTTGAGGATCAAAAGACGACCTGTCTGGAAGTGGATGAGGCTATTGCGCAACTGGTTCAACTCGTGCAGCCGATCTTCCATATCCCCGCATAGGGATGAAGTGACGCAGCCATCCCGCTTCGTGAGTGCAGTTGCTTTGACGTCTGCATAAAGTTTCATGAAGTAGTTCAAGCGCACATCGGGATAGCCTTGAAATGGCGTTGATTCAGTTTGCTGTATCTCATGTGCTTTTTGCCATTCCTCCCTATCTTCCTTGCGCAAAGCGGCTAATCCATTGCCCTGATGTAAGTAGCAGGTCATAGCGGCTTGTGCTGCGGAGTGCGCTGCCACGACAAGCCATTTGGGCGAACAAGTTCCTGTCTCTAGGCAATGTGCTTGTTCTGCCGCGTGGGCGGTAGAGTCGATTAAGTCGTCCAACCTGCTTAGTTCGTAGTGACTCATCTCTTTACCCCTTGACACAAACCACCTGCTTGAGCGTGTACACCACCTCCACCAGATCCTCCTGCGCCGCCATCACCGCGTCGATGTCCTTGTAAGCCATCGGAATCTCGTCGATCACATCCGCATCCTTTCGGCATTCCACGCCCTCGGTTGCCTTGATCTGGTCTTCCACGGTGAACAGCTTCTTCGCCTTGGTGCGGCTCATGGTGCGCCCTGCGCCGTGGCTGCAGCTGTTGAAGCTCTCGGGGTTGCCTTTTCCGCGCACGATGAAGCTCTTGGCCCCCATGCTCCCCGGGATGATCCCCAGTTTGCCTTGCTCGGCACTCACCGCGCCCTTGCGGGTCACGAACACGTCTTGCCCGAAGTGCGTTTCGCGTTGCACGTAGTTGTGGTGGCAGTTCACCGCCTCAATGTGCGTCTCGAACGGCTTGGTGATGACTTTTCGCAGCGCGGCAATCACGCGGCCCATCATCACCTCGCGGTTGGCGGCGGCGAACTTCTGCGCCCACCCCACGGCCTTCACGTAATCACCGAAGTACTGCGCGCCTTCCTCGAAGTACGCGAGGTCTTTATCGGGCAGGTTGCGCTGGTTCATCTCCGCGTCCTTCTTGGCCAGTTCGATGAAGTGGGTGCCGATGGCGTTCCCCACCCCGCGCGATCCAGAGTGCAGCATCACCCACACAGACTGGTGTTCGTCCAGGCAGATCTCGATGAAGTGGTTACCCGTTCCCAGCGTTCCCAGGTGCTTGTAGTTGTTGGTGTTCTTGATGCGCGGGTGCGCTTCGCAAATTTCCTCGAACTCATCCACCAGACCCGCCCAGGCGCGGTCGGTTTCGGAGGGCGGCGTATCCCAGCTTCCCTTATCGCGGCCAAAGCGCTTGGGCGTCATCCCCACCGGCACGGCACGCTCGATGGCAGCGCGCACGCCGGAGAGGTTGTCGGGCAGGTCGCTGGCCGTCAGCGTGGTCTTGCACGCCATCATTCCGCACCCCAGGTCTACCCCCACCGCAGCAGGGATGATGGCCTTGAGGGTGGGCACCACCGAGCCGATGGTCGCGCCGATTCCCAGGTGCACGTCGGGCATCACCGCCACGTGCTTGAACACGATGGGCAGGCGCGCGATGTTGCGCAGCTGGTTCTTCGCGTCTTCCTCCACAGGCACGCCGTTCGTCCACATCTTCACGGGCACACCGTTCGGGATTTCGAGTTGTTCGTAGTTATTGGTCATGGTTCTTTTCTCGTTGTTTCTTTGTTGTGTTGTTTATTTTTAGGGCGACGGGCGTTATGCGGTCATCGCGTCAAAAACTGCGCTGATCCGCTCCGGGAGTGGGTAGCGCTGATGGTCCACGGCCCCCGCTGGCAGCCAGGAACTGGTGGGGCCTGCATCCACCAGGCGCATGAGCTTTTCCGCCCAACGTGCCTTGGTGGCGGGCCTGTTCAGCCATTCCTCCATGGTGCGTTTGTATTCGGCCTGGTCGGCGGCAAACGCATTGCCCATCTGGTTGGCATTCCACACATAGTCCCAATAGCACGCGTCCACAAAGTTCAGGGTCGATGCGTCGCTGCCGCTATCGATCCAGTGCTGTAGCAATGGCTCCAGCGGCACGCGGGCATAGGCCCACATGAGCAAGATGGTGAAGGCGTTATCCCCCTGGAAAAGCGAATCGCTGGCTGCGGGCCATTGCTCCAACCCCTGTACAAAGTACGCCAGCGCAAAGCCCTGCAGCGCAGCCTGTTCTGTTGCTGAAAAGGAGCCGGGCTCGCAGCGGCCCAACCGGTCCAAGTACAGCTCGGTGGAGTGGTGCAACCGGGCGCCTTCGGCCAGCAGTTCCAGCAGCCGTGGGGCCAGGTATTTGATTTCATCCGCAGGCTGCACCTGGCTCTTGGCCGAATCGTTGTATTGGTAGAAGTGCTTCTCGGTCAGTTGGGGCAGCGGCAGGTGCCGCATCTCGCGCTCCAGCTCGGCATTCATGCAGCAGGCGGTGCAAACGTCCAGCAGTCCATGCGGTGCCTGGTAGTTCGCAAAGGCCTTGTAGGCCGCCTGCGTGGCGGCCTCCAGCGCATTGCTTGAATCGCTCACAAGTGCTGCATGGGTTTCGGTTTTCTTCTTTTTCATGACAGTTCTCTTTCTGGTGGACGCGACGGGATTCGAACCCGCATCAATACAGCGACCAGGGTGTTTGAGTCCGTTGGCCCAGTGAACGGTTGGAAACGCGCGCCAGTGGCAGACCCGTCATCGGAGCCAGCACCTGCATCCTCAACCTTGCCCGTTCACCGACTCTCCCGCTGTACTCGGTGTTACCCGAGCTGCCGGCAATAACAACATTTTTGGCAGTGGCGCTCCCTTCTATGCCAGCGCGCCCCTATTCTTTTCACTCCTGGCTCAACGCATCTTCACCAGGCCGTTCAGCACCTGGTCCAGGCCGCCGAACACCGAGATTTTGTCGATGCGCTCAGCCACCCGTTCCAGTGTCTCCAGCTCCTTCATGCGCAGGGCGACGGGGTTGTCCTCCATCACCTTGGCGGTGTTGAGCAGCGAGCGCGTGGCGGCGGTTTCCTCGCGGCGGCGGATCACGTTGGCCTCGGCCTGCTTCTGGGCCTGCACCACCTGGGTCAGGATGGTCTTCATCTCGCCTGGCAGCACGATGTCCTTCACGCCCACGCTTTCCAGCTGCATGCCGTAGGGCAGCAGCTTGGCGGCCATGTGTGCGGTCACCACTTCGTCGATCACCGTCTTGTTCTCCAGCAGCTCGTCAAGCGTGCGGGTGCCCACGGCGGCGCGCAGCGCAAATTGCAGTTCGCGGTACAGGTGGTCGGCAGGCTTTTGCAACTGGGAAAAGGCGCGCAGCACATCGGTGTAGCGGTAGGTGGCGCACAGGTTCAGGCGCAGGCCCACCTTGTCACGGGTCATGATGTCCTGGCCCGAGACCTCCACGGCTTGCAGGCGCAAATCCACCAGTTCCACCGCCACGGTGCGGCCGTACTTCCAGAAGGCGTAGGTGCCCGCCGTCAACAGGCGCTCGACCTTGCCGTCCACCGTCAATAGTGCGCACTGGCTCTCGGGCACCTGCACCTGCAGCACACCGGCCAAGCCGGTCACGCTGCGCTGGCGCAGCTGGGTTTGCGTCAATCGCGCCACCAGTGCGGCGGGCAGTTCTGCGCCTGCTTGCAGGTCCACCACTTGCACGCTCACATCCACCAAACCTTTCCAATAAAGGCGGCGGGTGCCAGGCGGCAAGATCTCGACCAGCACGCCGTTTTCGCTGCGCAGGCCCACTTCGGTTTCCGACAGGCTCACCTGCACAAACTCGGCGGCCACTACGGCGGGTTCTTGCGCCATCAGGTAGTCGGCCAGGCCGTGGGTGAAGGCGGGTTGTTCGAGGGCGAAGGTCTCCACGCGCAACTGGTCCATGCCCGCAAACAGCCAGTGGGTGCCGCTGCGCAGCACGCGGTCAAAACTGCCGTTGCGCAGCAGCAGGGCGCGTTCGTTTTTCTTCACTGTGGCGCGTTGGATCTTCAGCATTTTTATTTCCTCTCTATCGTTCTTCGTTGTCGTCACTCGTCACATATCGGGTTGCCGTTACAGCAGCAGCGGGGCCCCAGGGGGCGCAGCCTGGGCCGTGCAGTGCGCCGTGGTTGCCAACCCAGCCCCAAGTGGGGAGGGCGGCAGCGCGGCTGGCTGCGGGCGCGGGCTGTGCCGGGTGCTGGCACAAACCGCCACCGGCTGACGGGGTGAAACCCTGGCGGTTGCGGCGCAACCTGGGGCCTCTCCCCGCGTTCGGCGGGTGGTCTTTCGACCGGTACAAAGTTCCGGCCTTGCGGCCGGAGTAATGGGCAGGAGTCGAACCTGCTACAGACCTCTTGCGAGGTTGCTCTACCAATGAGCTACCAGTGGTGGCACGCCTGGAGTCGAACCAGACACGTCCTTTCGGAGTGGTCACCACGACCGTGTCGTTACCCAGCGTTTGCGATGTGCGGCATGCAGAACATCAATAGAACCCGAAGGCTCCGGATGCCCGGCACCGGCGGGGCGAACGTTAGTCCTAACCCCGGCCTGTCAGCGGTCACCGTTTGCGCTGGATGCTCTATCTATTGCCAGATGCATGCCAGGTGGCTGGTATAGGTGTAAAAACCTTTTAACCTATTGATTTGATTGAATAAAGTTTTTTCTCTGTTGGGGTCGCCCAAATGCCTTATGAATAATTACTAGAATGAAAGCTAGTTAATTAGATAAATAGATATGCGAAAAAACAAGGTGGTGATTGGCTTCTTGGGCACGCAACTCGACTCCGGCCGGGGCGCGGGGCGGTGGGAGAAGTGGCGCCCCACGGTGTCGTTGGTGCAGCACGAAGACGTGGTGATCGAGCGGCTGGAACTGCTCTACACCCCCGCGCACAAAGACCTGGCCCAGCTGGTGCAGGCCGACATGGCCGTCGCTTCGCCCGAGACCACGGTGAACCTTGTGCCCCTGCCCATGGCCGACCCGTGGGACTTTGGCGAGGTGTATGCCCAGCTGTTTGACTGGGTGCAGTCCTACCGCTTTGACACCGAACGCGAGGAGTACTGGACGCACATCACCACCGGCACCCACGTGGCGCAGATCTGCCTGTTTTTGCTGGTGGAGTCGCGCCGCATTCCGGGCGTGTTGGTGCAAACCTCGCCGCCCAAGCGCCAGCAGGCGGGCAACCCAGGCAGTTATGCGCTGATCGACCTCGACCTGTCGCGCTACGACGTGATCGCCCAGCGTTTTGGCGCAGAGCAGCGCGATGCGGTCGATTTCCTCAAGAGCGGCATTGCCACGCGCAACGCGCGCTTCAACGCACTGATCGACGAGGTGGAGCGCGTGGCGGTGCGCTCGCGTGCGCCCATCCTGTTCACCGGGCCCACGGGCGCGGGCAAGTCGCACCTGGCGCGGCGCATGTTTGAACTGAAGAAGGCGCGCCACCAGGTGCAGGGCGTATTTGTGGAAGTGAACTGCGCCACCCTGCGCGGAGATGGTGCCGCATCCACTTTGTTTGGCCACAAAAAGGGCGCCTTCACGGGGGCTGCGGCAGACCGGCCCGGCCTGCTGCGCGCGGCGCACGAGGGCGTACTGTTCTTGGACGAGATTGGCGAGCTGGGCCTGGACGAGCAGGCCATGCTGCTCAAGGCGGTGGAAGAAAAGCGCTTTTATCCCATGGGCAGTGACCGTGAGGTAGAAAGCGACTTTCAGCTGGTGGCAGGCACCAACCGCGACCTGCGCACCGAGGTGGCTGCAGGGCGCTTTCGCGAAGACCTGTTTGCGCGCATCAACCTCTGGAGCTATGTGCTGCCTGGCCTGGCGCAGCGGCCTGAGGACATAGAGCCCAACGTGGAGCACCTGCTGGTGCGCGCGGGCGAAGAGCTGGGCCGCAGCGTGCGCCTGTCGAACGAGGCCCGCACCGCCTACCTGCGCTACGCCCAATCGCCCGAGGCGCTGTGGACGGGCAATTTCCGCGACCTGTCAGCCAGTGTGACGCGCCTGGCGACCTTGGCCGACAGTGGCCGCATTGGCCTGCCCCTGGTGGAGGCCGAGATGGCCCGCCTGCGCTGGCTATGGCAACCTGCCAGCGATGCGCGCAACGGCATCGCGTCCGCCCCAGGTACTTTGGGCCGTGACGATCTGGCGGAGTTGCTGGGCAGGGATGCCGTGGAGTCCATGGACCTGTTCGACCAGCTTCAACTTGCCGCTGTGCTGCAGGTCTGCCGCCAGGCGCGCACCTTGTCGGATGCGGGGCGAATGCTGTTCCAGGCCTCGCGCGCGCAGCGAACGGTGGTCAACGATGCGGACCGGCTGCGCAAGTACCTTGCGCGGTTTGGGCTGGATTGGGAGCGCATCGCTGCCGCTGGGCGATAATCCACGCCGTGAAGCGCGCCAGACCGCCGCTGGTGCAATCTGGGAAACCAGGCACTGGAGGAACGTCCGGACTGCACAGGACAGCGTAGCAGCTAACGGCTGCCCACCGTGAGGTGAGGATTAGAGCAACAGAGACGAGTCCCGGGGGAGTGCCGCAAGGTAGACCACTGGGGGTGAAACGGGCAATCTCTACGCGCAGCAATACCAAGTAGGCCAACGTTGATGTGGTTCCGCAGAGTTGGCGGGTAGGTAGCACCGAGCCGTGGTGGCGACACCCGGCCCAGATTAATGGCGGTCACACTGCGGGCAACCGTGGTGCACAGAATCCGGCTTATCGGCGCGCTTCACACTTTATTGAAAAGGGCTGGTGCATACAGGTGCACCAGCCCTTTATCTTGGCTGTGTGCTCGATCACTTCGCTGCTTACGCGTTGACTGCTGCCCGCACATTGGTCGTGGGGAGGCGCTAAGGCAGGCAGCAGGCGGTGAGCGGGACATGCCTTACTGCTCGCGCGCGAAGTGACGGACTCGGCCATCTGCCCACGTGATGGTCCCTGTCCCCAACACGTCGAGCTGCCAGCGTAGCTGGCGTCTACCTCGGGCGTCTATCGCGAAGCCTTCTGCATAGCAACCGGCCCAGTCACGTTGCGCGAAACCTTCTTCAGGTACCCGCTGGGCTTCGCGCAAAAAATACGCTCTCAACTCGGCTTCGCTAAAGCGGGGCGCGTCACAGTGGTTGCGCGCGCTTTCTTTCACTGCAAAACTTTGTACCCAGTGTAGCTTTGGTGGTTGCGCCATTGCTGATACACAGGCCGCACAAGACAAGAGGGCGACCAGTAGCGCCCTCATTGAAACACCAAACTCTTAGCCTCATCGGCCTGTTTGTAAGAGATATCGGAGTGACGGTAAACGTCCGTTTGTAAGTCCAGCTGGTAGTGATGGCTCAGTGCTTGAGTGAGCCATTGCAGTGATTCGGTTTGCTCCGCTGTGGGGCGTTCGAACAGCTTTGTTTTGGAGTCGAATTTTCCGACCACTTCAATGGCCACCGAGTCACCGTTGGTCGGATATCGATCGGGGTAGGCCTTGGCCTGCTCACGGTTGTTGAGCGTTTTGACTTTAGCGCCGTAACTCGCATGGGATTGCATGAGCGTATCGATCGCTGTCTGTTCTTCTTTGCCGCAGGTCTGACTGTCATCGCATCGGGATCGAATTTTGCCGACGCTGTAGACGCTTTGGTCTAGGCGTGCAGTCTGGTAGATGGTGCCATCTTTCTCAATGTAAAAGTGCGCACCGATTCCATCGGCTTTGGCGTGGTCTAGGTTCATGGTGCTGCTGTCGGTTTGGTGCAGGACGATGGCATCGACCTTGGTCATCGCGCCGTGTTCCAGTGCCGCCACGCGTTTGTCCACCACGCGCGGATCGGCGATAAAGCCGTCTTTGATGATCAAACCTTCGCTTGCCGCGTTGCCCCCCGGCACTGTTCCCGAACTGGTAAGCGCATTCACGTTCATTGGTGATCCTCCTGAAGTTTATGGGGGCAAAAGTCAGGTGGCAGTGTGCCTATTGAGGGCGCGTGAGGCTATATGTGCGATTACTAGTGGGGCGTTTGTACTGCTGTTGACAGTGTTTTGTGGGGCCGCATTTCTCGCGCCATTGGGTACGCCGCTATTGCTTGGCCTATTCACGTTCCTAAACGAATGAGAGGTGAGCAGCGCAGGGAGGTGTTTGATGCTGGCCTACCGATGCGCACCGGGTGCTGTATGGGGGTGGGCAGCATAACCCCTACGAGACGGCGCTACAGCAGGCCGCAGGACGCGCGGCAGCCCATCTTTAAAGTCCGTGCTTTACCGCGGGCAATGCGGCGCGTGCCCTTGCTCCAGTTCGGTGGCGCGTTGCACGGTGTCGGGGTGGCTGCTCAGCAAAGACCACACCGGATGCGCTTGTGCCTTGGCTTGGGTCGGGGCCTTGGGGGCAGGCTGTGGTGCACTGGCGGGCGCGCTACCCGCTTCGGCGGGTTGGGGCGCGGGGGATGGGTTCTGATTGGCCGATGCTGTGGTTTCACCGGGCTTTTGCTTTTTGTCCTCGGCTTCGTCCTCGCGTGCAATCGCCAGCAGCAGCTTGCCCATGGGGGCGGTGGGCAAGGCTGCGTGCCCCATCAGGGCGATGGCATAGCAGTCGGCCTCGCGCTCGTGGTTGCGGCTGTAGGCGCGGCCGGTCAGCACTGTGGCGCCGGTGGACACCACTGCGGACACGTCGCCCAGCGCCAGCCCCAGGCCCATGTTCAGCACGCCTTGCTCCACCACCATGCGCATGCCGTGGCGGTGTACCACGTGGCCGATTTCGTGGGCCAGCACGCCCACCAGCGCGTCGTCGCTGATGCCTTTGTCGGCCGCCACTTTGACGATGTCGTCCGTCATCACCACTTTGCCGCCGGGCAGGGCAAAGGCGTTGGCCGGCATGCCCGAGCGGAACTCCAGCTTCAGTTGCGGCTGGTACCCCGGATAGCGCCGCAACCCGGCTGGGGTTTGCTGCACCAGGGCGTCAAAGCGTGCCGTGAGCTGCGCCTGGCGCTCTGCAGGCAGTTTGCTGGGTTTGAGGTATCCGCCGTCCATGCGCTGCAGCACGTTGTCAGACAGGCGGGTTTCCCAGCCCAGCGGTACAAAGCGTGTCAGCTGCGTGGCCGCCCACGGGGTGCCATAGCGGTAAAACAGCCCCAGGCCGATGGCCGAGGCAGCCATCACCCCTAGCAGCAGGGGCCAGCGCGTTTGCATGCGCTGGGCCACGCCGGGGCGGGCGCCAGCGGCGGCCAGGGCCGCGTACCACTGGGTGACGGCGTCCACTTCCAGGCTGCCGCGCTCGCGCAGGTCCACCACCACGCGGGGCTGGGGGCGGCGCTCGCTCCAGGCTTCGGGCCAGTCGACCTGGTCGTGGGTGAACACCGCGGCGGGCGCCCCGGGCTCTGACAGCAGATGCAGCGCCAGCGAGGGGCCCTTGGTGCCGGGTTGCACCGCCACCGTGACGGGGCGTGGCTTGCTGCTCAGGCCGTCAAACCAGCGGCCCGCCAGCAGGGTGGACGCACGCAGGGGTTTGTCCATGTCAGCCGATCAGGTCCAGCCCGGCGGCATCGGCCAGGGCATCGCCCAGCCCGCCTTCTTGCTGGCGCACCAGCGCGCCTGCCACTTGGTCGGCGCCGCCCTTGATGTGCAGCGTGACCGATTCCAGCTTCATGCGGTATTCGCTGACCCGCGCAAAGGGTCGGTAAAAGCCCAGCGTCAGCAACGTCAGCACCATGTTTTTGAGGCGCAGGCGCACAAAGCGGCCTGCGCGCAGGTTGCACTTGAAGCGGGCAATCTGGCTCACGCCGATGTTGTTCCACAGCAGCTGGAACATGCGGGCCTCGCGGTAGGCGCGGGCGGGGGCCGATGCAAGCAGCAGCAGGAAGAAGAATGCGATGACGCCCACGATGGCAATCAGGATGATCCACAGGATGTTGCCCTTGCTGCCCTGGCCCATCATCAGCATGGCGATGGAGCCGCCCATCAGCGCTGCCGTGACGGCCCAGACAAGCAATGCACACAGAATGAACACGGCCACCGTGGCCAGCCACACCTTCACAAAATCCATGTACACCGGCTTCCAGCGGCCATGCTCGGCGCCCAGGCGGGCGCGCAGCACCAGCAGGCTTTTGTAGTTGTATTCCAGCCGGATGAAGCACAGGATGGACAGGATCAAGCCCAGCACCAGCAAGCCGCCCATGGCGGGCGTGAATTCCGGGCGAATCTTGGGGCTGCCTTTGACGGCCGGTTCGTCCAGCATCTGGGCCAGCTCGGGCGACAGCATCTGCATGCCAAAGAACACGCCAAACCACACCAGTGCCAGGGCAAACACGGGCCAGCTGGCCAGGTACACCTCTTTCCAGCTGGCGGAAAACTGCAGCCGCAGGCCGCGCCAGCGCGTAGCGCCCAGGCGAAAGCGCATGGCACTGGCCCAGATGTAGGGGGCCAGCACTGCGCCGCCCAGCAACATCAACGCCACGGCCAGGTCCTGGCCTGTGTTGGCCGCCAGCTTGTAGGCGATGGACAAGAGCACCAGCAGCACAAAACCCATGACCATCTTGCGCTGCTGCGCAGTGAATTCGAGCGGGCTGTTGGCCACCATGCTGTGGCCATAGAAATACATGGCGGTGCGGCGGCGCGCCCACGGTGTGTAAAAGCCCAGCGTGACGATGCCCAGCAGCACGTTCACGATCCAGACGCGGAAGTACTCACCGCCGCTGCCCGTGAACTCCATCGGGTAGGCCTCAATGTTCTGAGACATAAAGACAGACGGCTGCTCTTGCGCAGCATCTTTGGGGTTCTGGTTCATTCGCTCCCTCCTATGGTCGGCGCAGTTTAGCAGCGGCCGGGGGCGGGCGAATATTCAGAAAAAATGGCCTCTAGCGCGCATTCAATCAGCGCGAAAAGCTATGCATTTAATAGCGTTCGGACTGGTCGATGGGGCGCCTGCGCGGGTTTCATGGGCTCGGTCTCGCCCCATCGCTGGCTGGCGCACGGTGCGTTTAGAACTTCTCCCACGGCTGCAGGTAGCGCCACTGGCCCTCGGGCACCTTGGCCAGTGGCACGCGGCCGATGCGGATGCGCTTGAGGGCCACCACGCGCAGGCCCACAGCCTCGCACATGGCCGGAATCTGCCCAGGGCGGATGCCCTTCAGGGCAAAGCGCAGCTTGGTCTCGTTTTGCCAGCTCACCTTGATGGGCGGCAGCGGGCGGCCGTTGAACGACAGTCCGTGGCACAGGCGCTGCAGGCCATTGGCAGCGATCTCGCCAGCCACTTCGACGATGCATTCCTGCTCCAGCGATTCGATGTCTTCGGCCAGCTTGCGCGCAATGCGCTTGTCTTGCGTGTACACCACCAGCCCGCTGGCCTCGGTGGGCAGGGGGGTAAAGCACTCGAGTTGCTTGAAGTGGCGCTGCAGCACGCGGATGCCGCTGGCGTCTTCGCTCAGGTGCGAGGCACTGCCCAGCAGCGTTGCGGCGGGCGTGGCGCCCTGGCTGCGGCTGCCGGTGCTGCTGCGCGCGGGCGCGCCTGGTGCGGGCCCGCTTTGCGCCGCTTGGCCCAGGCCCGCTTCATAGCCCGCAGGCTTGTGCAGCAGCAGCGTCACGGGGGTCAACTCCAGCAGGCTGGCGTCTGGGGCCACCGCCACGGTCTGGTCGGGGCGCACGCGGGCGCCGGGGGCTTCTTCCACCTGGCCATCCACGCTCACAAAGCCGCCTTCGATGAACTGTTCTGCCGTGCTGCGCGAGCAATTGATTTGCTCGGCCACGCGTTTGGCCAGGCGGATGTGGGTGGGATCAGGGTTGTGTGCGGTCATGAAAGCAAGGCTCGTTGTTCTTGTGAAGGGGGCAAAAGTCGGTCAGTGGTTGCCCGGTGGCAGGGTGCGGATGCGCTCGACATGGGCGAGCAGCGAGCGCTGGGCCACGGGCCACATGCGCGGGGGCACATCGCTGTAGGCATGGCGCACCCAGTCTTCGGGTGTGCCATCGGGCAGTGCCTGCATGGCAGCCAGCACCTTGGCTTCTCGGGCCAGGCGGTGGGCGCGCAGGTGGGCGATGGCACCCCGCGCATTGTCCAGCACATAGCCGTGGGCGGGCAGGATGAATTCAACGCCGTGCTCGGCGCACAGGGCATCGAGCCGGTCGAGCGAATCGAGATAGTCGGCCATGTTGCCGTCAGGCGGGTCAATCACCGTGGTGCTGCCGTTGAGGATGTGGTCGCCGCTGAACAGCAGGCCGTCTTCCACCAGCAGCAGGCACACATGGTTGGCGGCATGGCCCGGGGTGTGCACCACTTGCAGGGTATGGGTGATTTGGCCTTCTAGCGCTTGTCCAGTAAGCGTGAGCAGCTCATTATTTTGTAGCGGCCTGTCGGGCGCGAACTGGCTGGCCACCCGTGCGGTGGGGGCCGATGGCAGGCCCAGGATGGGCGGCTTGCGGCGGCCTGCGCGCTCGCACAGGGCCTGCAGCGGGGCCGCGCCGGGCGAGTGGTCGGGGTGCGAATGGGTGCACACGATCATGCGGATATCGCCACTGGCTGCGCGCCAGAGTTTTTCCAGGTGCTCCGGGTCGGCCGGTCCGGGGTCGATGGCGATGAAGCCGGTGCCCGGCTCGCCCACCAGGTAGCTGTTGGTGCCGGGCCCGGTCATCACGCCCGAGTTGGGGGCGGTCAGGCGCTGCACGTTGTTGAGCAGCGGCACCGGGCGCTCGGTTTGCCAGTCCAGCGGGTGCACCACCTGGCCGTCGGGGCAGACCAGGGCGAGTTCGCCAAAGGGGGCATCGCCCTCCATGTAGCGCGCCTCTTTGCCAGCCAGCAAGCCCGCACGGGGGCAACTCGTCCACAGCGGTTGCTCGTGCACCAGCGCGGCCAGCACGGCGTGGGTATTGGCAAAGCGGGCCAGCCGTTGCAGTGTGCGGATCGTAGGGAAGATCATGAAGAACTGCCCCGCCTCGTGCCGTGCCAGCGCGTCGGCCGGGCGCACCCACACGGGCTCAAACTGCTCGGCCTCGTCGGCCACGGGCTCTTGCCCCTCGGGCATGCGGGCCACCAGGAAGGGCACGGCAAAGCGCTTGGGCAGGTCACGGTCGGCCGTCCAGTGGGCCAGCTGGAACACGCTGTCGGCCGCCAGCCGCAGGCCGCGCGCGGCGCACTGCGCGGCAAACGGGGCGTGGCGGTCCAGCGCGGCAATGTCTTGCGCATCGGCCATCTGGCCTTTGCGGGGGCCGTCGGCATGGCGGGCCAGCAATACGCCCAGCTCTTCAAAGCTCTCGCGGATGGCGGCGATGGCCTGGGTCAGGTGCTCGTCGCTTTGCGTGGGGCGGCGGTCGGCGGCGGTGTGCGATTGCGCATCCAGTGGGTCGATGCCCCCGCCCGGAAACACATAGGCCCCGGGTGCAAAGCTGGCCTTGCCAGAGCGGCGGGTCATCAGGACTTCCAGGTCGCCGCCGGGTGACGCATCGCGCAGCAGCAGCACGGTGGCGGCATGCAGGGGGCGCACGGGTTCGCGGTGGGGATGCAGGTGTTGGCTGGTGCGGGGCATGGGGCCATTATCGGCACTTGGGCTGCGTGGCCCTGGATCGTTGGCGAGTGTGGTGGCGAGCCCTTTGGCCGTGCGGCAAGGGTGGCGCATGGAGGTGGCATTGAGATGTTTTGGCAATAAACACAAGCGCCCTGCGTCTGAGTGAAATTCGACAATGGCCCGCTTGTCTCTTTTGCCCGGAAATGGTGCTCTCTATGTCTCTCTCATCCACTGCCCGCCGCACGCTCTGTGGGGCTGCAGCCCTCTGGTCGCTGGCCCTGTTGTCACCTGCACTGCACGCCCAGGCGCCTGCCAAGGCCGATTGGCCCACCCAGCCCGTCACGCTCATCATGGGCTTCCCTGCGGGCTCGGGCATTGACGTGGTGGGCCGCGCCATCCAGGAGCCTCTGGCCAAGCTGCTGGGCCAGCCGGTGGTGATCGATTACAAGAGCGGCGCGGCGGGCAACATTGCGAGTGAATACGTCGCCCGCGCCAAGCCCGATGGGTACACGCTGGTGTTTGGCACGGCCGCTACCCATGGCAGCAACGCGGCGCTGTACAAAAAGCTGTCCTTTGATGTGGAGACCGACTTTGTGCCCGTGGCGCCCATCATCGACGTGTCGAATGTGCTGATGGTGAACCCCGATGTGGTGCCCGCCAAAAACATCCGTGAGTTTGTGGAGCTGGTGAAGGCGAACCCCGGTAAATACGCCTTTGCCTCCACCGGCCACGGCGCAGGCACGCACATGGCGTTTGCCGAATTCAATGCCCGCACGGGGCTGGACATGCTGCACGTGCCGTACAAAGGGGGGCCAGAAGCCATCACCTCGGTGCTGCGCGGCGAGACCTGCTGCATCATGAACCAGGTGCAAACCGCCCTGGCCCACTACAAGGCAGGCAAGGTGCGCTTGCTGGGGGTGACCACCGCCCAGCGCGTGCCCGCCGTGAGCGAGGTGCCCACCATTGCCGACAGCGGCGTGCCCGGCACCAAGGGGTTTGACAGCTCCATCTGGTTTGGCGTGTTTGCCCCCAAGGGCACCGACGCCCGCGTGGTCGGGCGTTTGAACAGCGCCTTGCGCACCGTGCTGGAAACCCCCGAGGTCAAGGCACGGCTGGAATCTGCAGGCAATGCCGTGCGCGTGGAGTCCCTCGAGCAGTTCAAGGCCACCGTGCACGCCAACCGCCTGAAGTGGGCCGAGGTGGTGAAGGCGGCCAATATCTCCATCGAGTAGGCCGCCCGAAGCCGCAGGGGCGCATGGTGCGGCGAATTGCGCAGGGGGCGCCCGGAAGGGGCGGGGCTGTAAAGCGAGAAGTTGCAGGGCGCTGGTTTCGCTTGGGTCGCAAGGCCTGCAAAGGGGCCTGACCGTGGGCGTGGTGAGGTCGGTCGTCAATGCCCCACAGCCACCGCCCCACCACCCCGCACCGGTATCCCACTGCGCGTGTCCAGCACCCCGCTGTAATGCGTCAACCCCAGCGACACCAACACCACCACCGCCCCAATCCACGGCGTATGCATCAACCCCAGATGCGTCACGATCAACCCCCCGCCCCACGCCGCCCCCGCAATCCCCAGATTGAACGCCGCAATGTTCAACCCCGACGCCACATCCACAGCCTGCGGCGTGAAGCGCTCCGCCTGCTTGACCACATAGACCTGCAACCCCGGCACATTGCCGAACGCCACGGCGCCCCACAGCAGCACGGTGGCCAGCGCCAGCCAGGGGTGTGGCGCCGTGAACTGCAGCAACAACAACACCGCAGCCAGCAGCGCAAAGATGATGCGCAGCGCCGGGATGGGCCCCAGCCGGTCGGCCAGGCGGCCGCCCCAGAGGTTGCCCACGGCCACCGACACGCCGTACACCAGCATCACCCAGCCCACGGCGCCCGCGCTGAAGCCCGAGATGTCCGTGAGGATGGGCGCGAGAAAAGTAAAGGGGATGAAGGTGCCGCCATAGCCGACGGCCGTCTTGGCGTACACCAGCAGCAGACGGGGCTCGGCCAGCACGCGGGCCTGCTGCAGCAGTGACGCGGGCGGCGTGTGCGCAATGCCGCGCGGCACGAACCGCGCGCTGCCGATGAAGGCCACCACGCCCAGCGCCGCCACGGACAGGAAGGTCTCGCGCCAGCCGAAATGCTGGCCGATGAAGGTGCCCAGCGGCACGCCGGTGACCAGCGCCACGGTGAGGCCGGTGAACATGATGGCGATGGCGCTGGCAGCCTTCTCGCGCGGCACGAGGCCTGTGGTGATGGTCGAGCCGATCGAGAAGAACACGCCGTGCGCCAGGCCGGTGAGGATGCGCGCGGCCACCAGCGTCTCGTAGCTCGGGGCCTGCCAGGCCAGCAGGTTGCCGGCGGTGAACAGCGCCATCAGCGACAGCAGCAGCGCCTTGCGCGGCACGCGGCCGGTGAGCGCGGTGAGCACGGGCGCGCCCACCGCCACGCCCAGGGCGTACAGGCTGACCAGCAGGCCCGCAGACGGGATGCTGATCGCCAAGTCGGCTGCCACGGTGGGTAGCAGGCCCACGATCACGAACTCGGTCGTGCCGATGGCGAATGCGCTGAGCGTCAGCGCGAGCAAGGCAATGGGCATGGAAGAACACTCCTGGTAGGCAATGGGTGAATGCCTGGAGTGTGGGCGCTTGTCCTTTGCAGAAAAAGACGGTGATCGGCAGAAGATACTTGCCGCCGAATCAATAATTGCGGGTTGTCTGAACCGAGGCGCATTCCATGAAAAGCACGCTCGAAGAGCTGCAGGCCTTTGTCGCCGTAGTGGACGGCGGTTCCATCACCGCCGCCGCCGACCGCCAGGACCAGACGGTCTCGGGCATCAGCCGGGCGCTGGCGCGGCTGGAGAAAAAGCTCGACACCACGCTGCTGCGACGCACCACCCGCCGCATAGAGCTGACGGAGGAGGGCCAGGCCCTCCTGCAGCGAACGCGCGCCATCCTCGCGTCCATCGAAGACGCCGAAGAGCACATGGCCGCGCGCCGCCAGCAGCCCGCGGGGCGGCTGCGCGTGAATGCGGCCACGCCGTTCATGCTGCATGCGGTCGTGCCGCTGGTGCCGGAGTTTCGCAGTGCCTACCCGCAGATCACACTGGAGCTCGACACGGACGAGGGTTATATCGACCTGCTGGAGCGGCGCACCGACGTGGCGATCCGCATCGGCCAGCTGCAGGACTCGACCCTGCACGCGCGCCCCCTGTGCACCACCCGCCTGCGGGTGCTGGCCAGCCCCGAGTACCTGGCGCGCGCGGGCAAGCCCAAGACCGTGGCGGATCTGGCGGGGCACACGCTGCTGGGCTTCAACCAGCCCGAGTCGCTCAACCGATGGCCGCTGCGGAGTGCGCATGGGGACCAGTGGCCCATCGTGCCCAGCCTCACCGCGTCGAGCGGCGAAACGCTGCGCCAGCTGGCGCTCTCGCATGTGGGGCTGGTGTGCCTGTCGGACTTCATGACCGCAGGCGACCGCGACGGCGGCCGCCTGGTGCAGGTGCTGGCGCGCGACACGGTGGAGGTGCGCCAGCCCATCAACGCGGTGTACTACCGCAACACGCAGCTGGCCGCGCGCATCGCGTGTTTTCTCGACTTCTTGCAGGAGCGCATGGGCTGAGGCCCCCGCTGAGCCATCAACGCAGCGCGCGCAATTGCTGCAGGCGCTGCAGCACGGCGTCGATCACCGTGTTGGCGCCTTCCAGGTCGCAGCTCCACAGCATTTCCAGCAGCTCAATCAACGCAATGGCGTTGTTTTCCACCAAGGCCGCCTGGGCTGCGGCCTGGAGGTTGCGTGCCTCCAGATCATTCAAAACTTCGACCGTTAAACCCATGGGGCACTCCCTTTGTTATGTGGGTTTGATGGTAGGCGCTGGTATTGATGCTGGTCACGGCGCGGGCATGATCGAGATCAAAGGCGCGCCAGAAACTGCGGCCCTTGGGCGGTTGCAGACAGGTGCTCAGCCCCGGGGCGGAACGTTCAGCCCCTTGACCACCGCTGGACGCGCGACGAAGGCGGCCAGCACGCGCTGTACTTCGGGGAAGGCGTCAAACCCCACCAGTTCGCCCGCTTCGTAAAAGCCCACCAGGTTGCGCACCCAGGGCCATATCGCGATGTCGGCGATGGTGTAGGTGTCGCCCATGATCCACTGGCGAGCGGCCATGCGCTGGTTGAGCACGCCCAGCAGGCGCCTGGATTCGTTCACGTAGCGGTCGCGTGGGCGCTTGTCTTCGTAGTCCTTGCCCGCAAACTTGTGGAAGAACCCGAGCTGCCCAAACATAGGGCCCACGCCGCCCATCTGGAACATGACCCACTGCAGGGTGTCGTAGCGTCCGGCGGCGTCGGCGGGCAGCAGCTGGCCCGTCTTTTCGGCCAGGTACACAAGGATGGCGCCGGACTCGAACAGCGCCAGGGGCTGGCCGCTGGGGCCGTTCGGGTCGAGGATGGCGGGGATTTTGTTGTTCGGGTTCAGCGACAGGAACTCGGGTGACATCTGGTCATTGGTCTCGAAGCTCACCAGGTGCGCTTCGTACGGCAGACCCAGCTCTTCCAGGGCGATGGACACCTTCACGCCGTTGGGCGTGGGCAGCGAGTACAGCTGCAGGCGGTCAGGGTGCTGGGCGGGCCACTTGCGGGTGATGGGGAAGCGAGACAGGGCGCTGGCGTGGTCGGGCATGGTGCTCCTTGGGGGTGTGAACGGTTGAAACACCCGCCAGCCTAAACCGCCGTACACATCGTTGCGCCATCAGGGTTTTGTGACCTTGATGGCCTGCTGCAGTGCTGGCGGGCAGCGACGATAATCCGCAGATGCAGATTCGCTTTACCAAAATGCAGGGCGCTGGCAACGACTTTGTCGTGCTGGACGAAACCCAGGGCCGACTGGGGCTCACGGCCACGCAATACCGCTACCTGGCCGACCGCCACTTTGGCGTGGGGGCCGATCAAATCCTCACCGTGCGGCCCTCGCCCGCAGAGGGCATCGACTTTGAATACGTGATCCACAACGCCGACGGCGGCGAGGTGGAGCAGTGCGGCAATGGCTCGCGCTGCTTTGCCCGCTATGTGCGCGACAAGGGCCTGACGGACAAGGACACCATCCGCGTGCAAACGCTCAGCGGCGTCATCGCCCCCCGCCTCACGCCCGATGGCCGCGTCACCGTGGACATGGGCCGCCCGGTGCTGGAGCCCGCCCGCGTGCCCTTTGACACTGCTGGCCTGCAGCCGGTGGCGCAAGGTTCAGGGCAAAAATGGCCTCTAGCGCTTGATGTACCAGCGCAACCAGCTACTGTTTTGGTAGCGGTTGTGTCCATGGGCAATCCGCATGCGGTGCAGCTGGTCGATGATGTGGACACCGCCCCCGTGGCCATCTGGGGCCCGCTGGTCGAGCGGCATGTGCGCTTTCCGCAGCGCGTGAACGCGGGCTTTTTGCAGGTGGTGAGCCGCACCCATGTGCGCCTGCGCGTGTTTGAGCGTGGCACGGGCGAGACGCTGGCCTGCGGCACCGGCGCCTGCGCGGCCGTGGCCGCGGGCATTCGCCTGGGGCTGCTCGACAACGAAGTGCATGTGGACATGCGCGGCGGCCGCCTCACCATCGCCTGGAGCGGCCAGGAGACGGACACCCTTTACATGACGGGCCCGGCCACCACCGTGTTCGAAGGCCAGATCGATATTCCTGACACCCTATGAGCAGCACCCACATCCCCCCGATCACCGAAGAAGACATCGCCAACTTCCTGACCAACACGCCTGGCTTCTTTGAACGCCATGCCGAAGTGTTGGCCAGCGTGCAGATCACCAGCCCCCACGGCCAGCGCGCCGTGAGCCTGCAAGAGCGCCAGGCCGAGATGCTGCGCGAGAAGATCAAGGGGCTGGAGCACCGCATCATGGACATGGTGCGCAACAGCAACGACAACACCGCCATTGCCACCAAGGTGCACCAGTGGACCAGCGCCTTGCTGCGCGTGAAGGACCCGTTTGACCTGCCCGAGGCGGTGGTCAGCGGCATCCGCACCCTGTTCGATGTGCCCCAGGCCACGGTGCGTGTCTGGACGGTGGCAGGCCCGTACATCGACGCCGACTTCACCCAAGGCGCCAGCGAGGACGCACGGGCGTTTGCCTCGTCGCTGACCATGCCGTTTTGCGGCCCCAACCTGGGCTTTGAGCCTGCGGGGTGGCTGGCGCAGGACGCGGGCGGTGAGCCCGCCCAGTCCCTGGCCTTGCTGCCGCTGCGCGAAGGCGCCATCGACAGCGCCACCCCTGCGTTTGGCCTGCTGGTGCTGGGCTCGCAAGACCCGCAGCGCTTTGATGCCACCATGGGCACGGAATTCCTCTCGCGCATTGCGGAGCTGGCCAGCGCGGCGCTGGTGCGGTTGAAGTGAAGCCCCCCCTGAGCCGCTTCGCGTCTTCCCCCCCGAGGGGGGGACGCCACCCCTGGACCGGCAAAGCCGGCTCCACGGTGGCACTGGCCTGTGGCCGCGCCGGTTGCGTACGCTGTGCCCCAGTGGGGGCTCGGACACGCCGGGGTCTGCGCGCAGGTTCTGCTAGAGCTTCATGTCCGACGCCGTGGTCGCATCACTCCCCACCGATCCCCAGGTTCTGCGCTACCTGGAGCATGTGCGGGTGGAAAAGCGGCTGGCGGCGCGCACGCTCACGCTGTACACACTGGACCTGGAAAAGCTCGCGCAGTTTGCGGTGGGGGTGAAGACGCCGCTGCTGCAGCTGACCAGTGCGCACATCCGCCGGTTTGTGGCGCAGATGCACAGCGGTGGGCGCAGCGGGCGGGGCATTGCGCTCATCCTCTCGGGTTGGCGTGGGTTTTACACCTGGGCGGGGCGCCAGGGGCTGGTGGCGCACAACCCCGTGCAGGACGTGCGGGCACCCAAAGCCCCCAAGCCGCTGCCCAAGGCCTTGGGCGTGGACGACGCGGTGCGCCTGGCCGACTACGAAAACACCGGGGCCGACCCGTGGCTGGAAGCGCGCGATGCCGCCATGGTTGAGCTGCTGTACGGCTGTGGCCTGCGTGTGGGCGAGCTTGTGGGGCTGGACGCTGTGGCCAGCCCGCAAGCCCAGCGCGAAGGCCGTGGCTGGGTCGATTTGCAGGCGGGCGAAGCCCATGTGTTTGGCAAAGGCAGCAAGCGCCGCAGCGTGCCCGTGGGGCGGGCCGCGGTGCAGGCCTTGCAGGCCTGGCTGGCCCTGCGGGCGCAGCCGTTTGTGGCCTCCTCAGCCCGGCTCGATGGGGCCTTGTTCGTGGGCCAGCGCGGCAAGCGGCTCACAGCCCAATCCGTGTGGCTGCGGCTGCGCCAGCGCAGCCAGCTGGCGGGGCTCACCACCCCGGTGCACCCGCACATGCTGCGCCACTCGTTTGCCAGCCATGTGTTGCAGTCCAGCAGCGACTTGCGGGCGGTTCAGGAGCTGCTGGGGCACGCCAACATCACCACCACGCAGGTGTACACGCGGCTGGATTTTCAGCACCTTGCCAAGGTGTATGACGCGGCCCATCCCCGGGCCAAAAAGAAATCCCCCTGAGCGGCTGCGCCGCTTCCCCCAAGGGGACGCACCTGGTGGCCTGGCGGAGCCAGTTCCACGGGTGCACTGGTTTGGCCGCGCGCGCTGCTGCCCATGCGCCCATATGCCTGGCTGATGGCTCTGATATGACGGCCGTGGGACGGTGTTGAGCGATGTTTCCAAATAGCCCAGGCACGGGAACCAAGAGGCAAGCCAATGCATCCGAGCAGAGGGGCGCCCGCTGTGGGGGCCGTGGAGCTGTTGACATGCTGCGGAACTGGATCAAGTCAAACCGTGGGTTCCTCGTGCTGTTGTTGTGCTTTGGCATCTTTCGCACCGCAGTGGCCGACTGGAACCCTATCCCCTCGGGCTCTATGCGGCCGACGTTGCTGGAGGGCGATGTGGTGTTCGTGAATCGGCTGGCGTATGACGTCAAGCTGCCGCTGACGGATGTGGTGCTGCTGCCGCTGGGTGAGCCGCAGCGTGGCGATGTGGTGACCTTTACGTCGCCGCAAGACGGCACGCGCCTGATCAAGCGCATTGCCGCTGTGCCGGGCGACCGCGTGGAGATGCGCAACGAGGTGCTTTACATCAACGGCCAGGCCGCCCAATACGACGCACCCGAGGTGGTGCAAGAGGCCGTGGGTGTGGGCGCTACGGTGCAGGCCACGCGCTGGACGGAGCGCTTGGGCGGGCACGAGCGGCGCGTGCAGTGGTTGCATGGCGTGCCCGCACGCAGCACGTTTGATGCCATTGAGGTGCCTGCAGGCCAATACCTCATGCTGGGCGATAACCGAGACGACAGCGTGGATTCACGCTACATCGGCCTGGTCCCGCGCCACCTGCTGATTGGGCAGGCACGCCGCGTGCTGGTGTCGGCAGACATCCTGGGGCATTGGGCGCCCCGGCTGCAGCGCATTGGCCTGCCGTTGTAGCGCACTGCGCGGCTGTGCTCAGCGCGGTGCCATGCGTTCTTGGTCGGCCAGCAGGCGGCGCAGGCGCGATTGTTCAAAGTCCAGGTAGCGCAGGCGGTCACGGGTCTCGCCGCGCTGTTTGTCGCTCAGGTTTTTGTCCTGCAAACGCTTTTCCAGCCGCCGAATCTCGCTGTCGTTGCTGTTGAGTGATTGCTGGGTGCGGTGCACCTGCAGCCCCGAGCCCAAAGCCATGGCAAAGGCCCCTTCGCCCGGGCGCCCGCGGCAGGCGTCTTGTTTGCTGGTGTTGCCTTGGGTGCCTTCACGCCAGCCGCTGTAAGGCGTGCAAAAGCGCGGAATCCCCGCTTCCCAGCCCGCCCTGTAGCGCTCGGCATCGGGGCGCACGCCCACTTCGGCGCAGTCTTTGGCGTAGTCGGCCAGCTGGCTGCGCGGGGGCTCGCCGTGGCTGCCGTCCTCCAGCCCCACCTGGTACCAGTCGGCCACTTTGCATTGCTCGGGGGTCATGCTGGTGCAGCCCGCCAGCGCGGCGGCGACCGCACTGGCGGCGAGGGTCGGTAGGATTTTTTTCATGGTCAAAATCCTATCGACCACCTTATCTGCCCGCCAGTGAAATTTGGCGCGCGGGGCTGTGCGCCCCGCCTTCTGTTCAGTGCGCCCCGATCAGGGCGTGGTTTGCGCTGGGGAGCTTGAAGCTCGACACCGTCTCCACCAGGCCCCGTGCCTGGGCATTGAGCCCCGCGGCGGCTGCGGCCATTTGTTCGACCAGGGCCGCGTTTTGCTGGGTGGCCTGGTCCATCTGGGTGACGGCTTCATTGACCTGGTCCACACCCTGGCTCTGTTCGGAACTGGCAGCGCTGATCTCGCCCACGATGTCGGTGACCCTTTTGATCGCGCCCACCACCTCGCCCATGGTTTGACCGGCACGGTCTACCAGCGCTGTGCCAGCCTCCACGCGCTCCACGCTGGTGCCGATCAGGCTTTTGATTTCGCGGGCAGCTTCTGCGGATCGCCCCGCCAGGTTGCGGACTTCACTCGCCACCACGGCAAAGCCGCGCCCTTGTTCCCCCGCGCGGGCGGCTTCCACCGCTGCATTCAAGGCCAGGATGTTGGTCTGGAAGGCAATGGAATCGATAACCCCAATGATGTCGCTGATCTTCTTGCTGCTCTCGTTGATGCCCTTCATCGTTTTAACGACCTCGGCCACCACGTCACCCCCCTGGACTGCCACTGCCGATGCACTTTGCGCCATCTGGTTGGCCTGGCGCGAGTTGTCTGCGTTCATGCGGACGGTGGAGTTCAGCTCTTCCATTGATGCCGCTGTTTCCTCCAGGGCGCTGGCCTGCCGCTCGGTGCGCGCTGAGAGATCGTCGTTGCCCTGTGCAATTTCGCCAGAGGCCGCGGACACGCTGGCTGCGCCGTGGTGCACGGCGCTCACCAGTGTCACCAGGGAGCTTTGCATGCTCTTGAAGCCGTGCAGCAACTGTGCCGTCTCGTTGGTGCCCCGCGCTTCGATGTGCTGGGTCAGGTCGCCCTGGGCGATTGCGTCAGAGAAGGCAATGGCGCGGCGCAGCGGCTGGGCGATGGAGCGAATGACCAGGTACCCAAATACCAGGGCGAGCGCAATGCTGATGAACAGCGAAGCGATCAGGCCAAAGGCCATGCTCTGATAGAGCGCATCTGATTGATCATATTCTGTTTTGGCAATGTCCAGTTGCACTTGCACCAGCTTGCCCAGAACGTCCTGCAAGGGGTCCAGGGCCGGATACATCTCTTTGGCGGCATACGCGGTCAGCGCGGTCATGTCCGCCGATTTCAAAATCTTCTCCAGGTTGGCCACCGCTGTGTCTGCGGTCGATTGCAGGCTCCTGAATTTCGCCACCAACTGCACTTCTTGCGCAACCAACTCTGTCGCAAGGTAGGCGCTCCATTGCTCCTGAATGTCCTTGCGCGCCTGGGCCACAGACTGCAAGCCTTGCACTGGTGTCATCGCGCCATCGCGCACCTTATGGGCGGTGTCGACGATGTTGATCGCGTAGGCATCGGACACCAGTTTGATTTGTTTGAGCGGGACAACGCGGTCTTGGTAGACCGTGTCGAGCCCCTGATTGGCCCGTTGCATGCCCAGCAGGCCCGCGGTGCCGATCACCGCAGTCAAAAGGCACAGCGCTGCAAGCAGCAAGGCCAGACGGGTCGAAATTCGGATGTTATCGAGGTTCATGGCAGTGCCTTTTTCCAAGGGGCTAAGGGGTCAGTCGAGTCAAGCAAGTTGGAGGCCATGCCGTTGTTTGGGCTTGGCTCCGGGCCGTGGTATCACTGCAGCGATTCGCCTTGCGCGGCCATCACCGAGTCCTGCAGAAATTTCTCGATGTCCAGCAAGATGAGCATGCGGTCGTCCACCGACCCAATGGCCAGCAGGTGTTCTGGGTCGAAGTTCGAGTCGAGTGCGGGCACGGGGCGCAGTTGCGAGGGCTCCAGCGTCAGCACGTCCGAGACGCCGTCCACCACCACGCCGATCACGCGCTGGCCGATGTTCAGCACGATCACGACGGTGAGGTGGTTGTATTGCACTTCGCTCACGCCCAGCTTGATGCGCAGGTCGATGATGGGAACGATCACGCCGCGCAGGTTCACCACGCCCTTGAGGTGCTCGGGCGCGTTGGCAATGGTGGTGGGCTTTTCGTACGAGCGGATTTCCTGCACCCGCAGGATGTCCACGCCGTATTCCTCGTTGGCAATCTTGAAAGCCAGGAATTCCCGAATCTGGGTCAGCGCCCCGGTGCCACTGGAGGACGCTGAGAAGGAGGAGGGCGTGGCGGTTGCGGCGTTGATCATCGGATGCTCCGGCTTAAATGATAAAAATGTGAATCAAATTTTATCAATCAGATAGTTGCGTGTCAATTTTGGCAATTTTTATTTCAACGTGAGCTCATCCGCTAGGGGGTGGGCGTTTTGTGCAGGGGATGGCTGCCTGCACAATCCAGGGATGAAAACGATCCGACTCAAGCAAGGCAAGGAGCGCTCGCTGCAGCGCCGCCACCCGTGGATATTTGACTCCGCCATCGCCAAAGGCGGTGGCGACAGTGGCGAGACGGTGCGCGTGGAGTCGCACGAGGGGCAATTTTTGGGCTGGGCGGCGTTCAGCCCCAACTCGCGCATCCGAGCGCGGGTGTGGAGCTTTGACGAGACGCAGCGCATTGATGCTTCTTTTTTCATAGCTGCTTGCGCTCGTTCTATCAGCGCTAGAGCACGATTTGATGTGAAAAGCGATGGCGTGCGGCTGGTGCACGGTGAGTCCGATGGGTTGCCAGGCCTGATCGTGGACCGCTACGGCGACACGCTGGTGGCCCAGTTCACCAGTGCGGGCACCGAGCGCTGGAAGGCGGTGCTGGCCGATGCCTTGTTGCAGGCCACGGGGCTGAGCAAGCTCTATGAGCGATCGGACGCCAACGTGCGCCAACTGGAGGGGCTAGAGCCTGCCACAGGCTGGCTGCGGGGTGGGCTTGCGGCTGGGCAGCCCGAGCCGCCGCTGGAGCTGACCATCCACGAGCACGACTGGCGCCTGACGCTGAACATTGCCGAGGGCCACAAAACCGGCTTTTACCTGGACCAGCGCGACAGCCGCAAGCGCTTTGCCGACTGTGTGCAGCGCTTGAACCTGCGCAAGGTGCTGAACTGCTTTTGCTACACCGGCGGCTTCAGCGTGGCCGCGCTGGCGGGCATGCGGGCGGCCGAGCAGGCGGGCGGGCAGGGCGGTGGCGAGGTGACTTCCATCGATTCATCCGGCCCCGCGCTGGAGCGGGCCCGCGCCCATGTGCTGCTCAATGGCTTTGACGTGGCGCAGGCCCGGTTCATGGATGCCGATGTGAACGCATCGCTGCGCCAGTTTTTGAAAGACGGTGTGCGCTTTGACGCCATCGTGCTGGACCCGCCCAAGTTTGCGCCCACTGCGGCGCACGCCGAACGGGCGGCCCGGGCCTACAAAGACATCAACCGCCTGGCGCTGCAGCTACTGGAGCCGGGCGGCGTGTTGTTCACTTTCTCCTGCTCGGGCGGTATCGGTGCCGATCTGTTCCACAAGATCGTGGCCTCCGCCGGGGCCGATGCGGGCGTGGATGGCTACATCACCGAACGCCTGGGGGGCGCACCTGACCACCCGATGACATTGGAGTTTCCTGAAGGGGAATACCTCAAGGGCCTGGTGGTGATGCGCAAGGGCTGAGGCTGCGCACTCCCAGTGCACTTTTTTTGCGCCGGGGGGCTTGACACGATCGATACACTGGAAAAAACCGGTTTCAACCCGATCTGCGGGCTCGGTTGCCCAACGGGCGGTGGCTTTCGCCCCCGCCCTATTTCATTTGAAAGAGATTCCCATGGCACTCATTCCAGTCACCATCCTCACGGGCTTTTTGGGCTCGGGTAAAACCACCTTGCTCAAGCGTGTCTTGAGCGAGGCCCATGGCCAGAAGATCGCAGTGATCGAAAACGAGTTTGGCGAAGAAAACATCGACAACGACATCCTGGTGACTGACTCGAAAGAGCAGATCGTGCAGATGAGCAACGGCTGCATCTGCTGCACCATTCGCGAAGACCTGCGCGAAACCCTGCAACTGCTGGCCGCCAAGAAGCGCAAGGGCTTGCTGGACTTTGAGCGCATCGTGATCGAGACCACCGGCCTGGCCGACCCTGGCCCCGTGGCACAAACGTTCTTTATGGACGAAGAGATTGCCGAGACCTACCTGATCGACTCCATCATCACCCTGGTGGATGCCAAGCACGCGGCGCAGCAGCTCAACGACCGCCAGGAGGCACGCCGCCAGGTGGGCTTTGCCGACCAGATTTTCCTGTCCAAGACCGACCTAGTGAGCGCCCAGGACGTGGACGCGCTGACGCATCGCCTCAAGCACATGAACCCGCGTGCGCCCATCAAGGCGGTGCATTTTGGCGAGGTGCCGATCAAGGAGGTGCTGGACCTGCGGGGCTTCAATCTCAATGCCAAGCTGGACATCGACCCTGACTTTCTCAAAGAAGAGGACGACCACAGCCACGGCGACCATGACCATGCGCATGAGGGGCATGAGCACCACGACCATGCTCCCGGCGAGGCGTGCAACCACCCCTCGCACCAGCACGGCCATGGCCATGGCCACCACCATCACCACGATGACGACGTCAAGAGCTTTGTCTACCGCTCCGATCGCCCGTTTGACCCCGCCAAGCTCGAAGACTTCCTGGGTGCCATCGTCAACATTTATGGCCCGCGCATGCTGCGCTACAAAGGGGTCTTGAATATGAAGGGCACTGAGCGTAAGGTGATCTTCCAGGGTGTGCACCAGCTTATGGGCAGCGACCTGGGGCCGCAGTGGGCCGAGGGCGAAGCCCGGTTGAGCAAGATGGTGTTCATCGGCATCGATCTGCCGCAGGACATCTTCCGCCAGGGGCTGGACCAGAGCCTGGTGTGAGCCAGGCTTGAGCCTGTGGCGAGCGCCTTTTCCCCTTGGGGAAAGACCTCGGTGTGTTGTATCTGCAACGTTTTCGTTTGCAGCGGCGCAGGTCGATACAATCGCGCCCCGGTAAAACCCCGGAAGGCTTGCCATCCGTCCCAGGCTGCACTTGCAGCCGGGGCCTGCCCGTATTGCGAGGAGACCAGGAAGTGAAAGCCGAAACCAGCAAACCCAAGGCGGCAACCAAAGCGTCTGCACCCGCGGCCAAGGCCGCTGCTGCCCCGGCACCAGCCAAGGCCATCAAGGCTGCTGCTTCCTCCAAGGTCGCAGCAGCCACTCCCGTGGCGCCTGCGGCGGTGCCCGCGTCGGCAGACCCGCAGGTGCCTCTGCGCACCACCCGGCCTTCTTCGCGTTTGGCCCAATTGACCGTACCATCCATGGCCCAAGCAGTGGCATCGACCGCTGCCAAAGCCAGTTACCAACACACCATGCCCACGACCGCGCCAGTGCACCCCACCTTCACCGCTGCAAAAAAAGACCCCAAGCTTGCCAACAACTGGAAAGCCAAGACGGCCCAAGAGCTGACAGATGCTGAAGTGCTGGCCATGCCTGACAGCGAATACATGAACGACAAGCAGATGGCGTTTTTCCGCCTGAAGCTGGTGCAGCTCAAGCAAGACATCCATAACAGCGCCGGTGAAACCACCGAGCACCTGCGTGAAGACACCGTGGTGGTGCCTGACCCCGCCGACCGCGCCACCATCGAAGAAGAACACGCGCTGGAGCTGCGCACCCGCGACCGCGAACGCAAGCTGCTCAAGAAGATTGAGCAGTCCATCGCCCGCATCGACGCTGGCGACTACGGCTACTGCGACGAAACGGGTGAGCCCATTGGTGTGGGCCGCTTGATCGCCCGCCCTACGGCCACGCTGTCGCTGGAAGCCCAGCAGCGCCGTGAACTCAAGCAAAAAATGTTTGGGGACTGAGCTTGCGTGAAAACCCCCGCCATGCCCGCTTGGACACGCGGGGTTCATTCACACCCTCCAACTCAGGCGTTATGCTGAACGCCTTCAGGACAACCGCAGCCAAATCACCATGAGCAAGGAAGAAACCCCACCAGCCGGCGGACTGTTGTCCAAGATGGTGCGGTTTGTGCGCAACCCCACCGTCCAGTGGACGGAGCTGGACTCTCTGCAGGATGACCGCGAGAGCCAGTACAGCAAGCAGATGCTCAAGGAAATGATTGAGCGCAAGCGGCGCAACGACTTTGTGCGCCGCCGCGAATTCGATCAGCTGCGCAAGTTGCGCCAGCGCGAGGTGCTGCAAGGCCATCGCACCGAAGACCCCACCAACCGCCCCTCGTTCTTCCAGAGCAGCATGGCATCGCCCGATGAGCGTGCCGTCACGCTCAAGAAGATCGATGAGATCGAGGCGCAAATGTCTCAGCAGTGGTGGAAGAGCAAACAATCTACGGACGGCGGCGCTACGGTTCCAGGGGCTTTGGCGACTGAGCCAGCCCCCGCACAGGGCGCCGACACAGAAGCGGCCGACGCCCGCGCCTTCGCCCCCACTGCTCCGGTGAGCCTGGCAGCGCCGCTGGCGCAGCCCAGCCCCAGCCCGGTGGCGCCGCTGTTTGCGGACGACAGCATGGCGATGGGCAAATTCGGCGGCACCGATGCCAAGTTACAAGCGGCCCCTGTGGCGGCTGAGCCTTCTTTCAGCCCCACGGTGCCCGGCGTGATCCCGCAGACCGTTGCCGCACTGGAGAAATTCGTGCACGAACCCGACCTTGAAGAAGCGGCCATCCGCTACGCCAATGGTGATAACGAAGGGGCAGAGTCCGGCTTGCTGGAGGTTCTGCAACAACATCGCAATGACAACCCAGACCAGCAACTGGATCTGTGGATGACCCTGTTTGACCTGTACCGGGCAACGGGGCAGCACGACCGGTTTGAAAACCTGGCCATTGATTTTGCAGCGCAGTACAGCCGCTCTGCGCCGCTGTGGTTCTCGCTGCCTGAGCAGTTGGGCATGACGGCTGCGGCCCCTGCGCTGCAGGCCGATGCGCCGGGCCGGCGTGACTTCAGCTGGAACGCGCCGCAGCGCCTGGCCGTGTCTTCGGTGGCTGCGTTGCAGGCTTCGGTTGAGCGCTCGGCCTCGCCGTGGACGCTGTCTTGGTCGCGCATTTCGGGGGTGGACGATGCGGCAGTGCCGTTGCTGGCCGATTTGTTCACCCGCTGGGCAGACAAACAAGGGCAGTTCGTGTTCTCGGGTGTGGACAAGTTCAACACCCTCATGGAAATCATGACCCAATCGGGCGATCGTGCGTCGGGGCCAGAGTGGTGGCGCCTGCGCATGTCGGCCTTGCGGCTCATGGGCCGCCCCGATGAGTTCGAACTGGTGGCCTTGGACTACTGCGTGACCTATGAAGTGTCACCCCCGTCCTGGGTGTTTCCCAAGTGCGGCTACTCAGACGACGATACCCAGGCTTCCCCAGAGCCCTCACCCGCGAACGAGCGGGACATGCTCGCCTCTGACTTTGGTGACCTGTCGATGCCGGCGCCTTTGGAGACAGGGCCGGTGGCCACGCTCAGCGGCATCATCGATGGCGACGCTACGCCGCTGCTGGAACCTTTGGAGGCCATGCTGCGCCCCGGGGTGCCACTGCCCATTGCCTGTGACAAGCTCATGCGCATCGACTTTGCCGCGGCAGGTTCGGTGCTCAACTGGGCGGCCGACCAGCAGGCCAAGGGCTATGTGGTGCATTTCCAGAACCTGCACCGGCTCATCGCCGTGTTTTTCAACGTGATCGGCATCAACGAACACGCCTGGGTCATCCCGCGCAAGAACTGAGCTTGGGGGCCGCTTGCAATTGCAGCGGCAGGCCCCACGTTCGGGGCTATGACGTCATCCAGCGAATCCCCCGTGTTCCACGGGACCACCATCATCAGTGTCCGCAGGCAAACCCCAGCGGGCGTACAGGTTGCCATCGGCGGCGATGGCCAAGTGACCTTGGGCAACATCGTGGTCAAGGGCACGGCGCGCAAGGTGCGCAAGCTCTACCACGGCAAAGTGCTGGCGGGCTTTGCGGGCGCCACGGCCGATGCCTTCACGCTGTTTGAGCGTTTTGAAGCCAAGCTGGAAAAGCACCAGGGCCATCTGACCCGCGCGGCCATCGAGCTGACCAAAGACTGGCGCACTGACCGCGTGCTGCGCCGCCTTGAAGCCATGCTGGCCGTGGCCGATGCCAGCGCGTCGCTCATCATCACCGGCAACGGCGACGTGCTGGAGCCTGAGCAGGGCATCGTGGCGATCGGGTCGGGCGGTGCCTACGCGCACTCGGCGGCCAAGGCGTTGCTGGTCAACACCGATCTGTCCGCGCAGGAGATCGTGAAGAAGTCGCTCGAAATTGCGGGCGAACTCTGCATCTATACCAACATGAACCACACCATCGAGACGCTCTGAGCGGTGTTGGCGTAAGTTTGCTATTGTTTTGATAGCTTTTTGCGCTTGATTAACGGGCGCTAGAGCCATTTTTGATTGAATTCAGGCTGACACCATGTCTTCCATGACCCCCAGGAAATCGTCTCCGAGCTGGACAACCACATCGTGGGCCAGGCCAACGCCAAACGTGCCGTGGCCATTGCGCTGCGCAACCGCTGGCGCCGCCAGCAGGTCGAAGGCAGCCTGCGCCACGAGATCACGCCCAAGAACATCCTCATGATCGGCCCCACTGGCGTGGGCAAGACCGAGATTGCGCGCCGCCTTGCAAGACTGGCCGATGCGCCCTTCATCAAGGTCGAGGCCACCAAGTTCACCGAGGTGGGCTATGTGGGCAAAGACGTGGACGCCATCATCCGCGACCTGGCCGAAATGGCCGTGAAGCAAACCCGCGAAGCCGAGACCCACAAAGTGCGCACGCGCGCGCAAGATGCGGCCGAGGAGCGCATTCTGGACGTGCTGATCCCGCCCGCCCGGGGCGCTGCGCCAGGCGCCGTGGGGGCTGAGCCCGCTGCAGATAGCACTGCCCGCCAGGTCTTCCGCAAAAAGCTGCGCGAAGGGCAGCTTGATGACAAAGAGATCGAGATCGACGTGGCCGAAAGTCGCCCCCAGCTCGAAATCATGGGCCCGCAGGGCATGGAGGAAATGACCGACCAGCTGCGCGGCATGTTCAGCCAACTGGGGCAAGACCGCCGCCGTACCCGCAAGCTCAAGATCGCCGAGGCGCTCAAGCTCATCACCGAAGAAGAAGCGGGCAAGCTGGTCAACGAAGAAGAAATCAAGGTCCGCGCCATTGCCAATGCCGAACAAAACGGCATCGTATTCATCGATGAGATCGACAAGGTGGCCACGCGGCAGGAAACCAGCGGCTCCGACGTGTCACGCCAGGGTGTGCAGCGTGATTTGCTGCCCCTGGTGGAGGGCACAACGGTATCGACCAAGTACGGGATGGTGAAGACAGACCACATCCTGTTCATCGCCTCGGGGGCATTTCACCTCTCCAAGCCCAGTGACCTGATCCCTGAGCTGCAAGGGCGCTTCCCCATTCGGGTGGAGCTGGAGTCCCTGTCGGTCAAGGACTTTGAGGCCATCCTCACGCAAACGCATGCGTCTTTGGTCAAGCAATACCAGGCGCTGCTGGCCACCGAAGGCGTGGCGTTGGAGTTCACCCCCGAGGGCATCACCCGCCTGGCACACATCGCATTCGAGGTGAACGAGCGCACCGAAAACATCGGCGCGCGCCGCCTGTCTACGGTGATGGAGCGCCTGCTCGATGACGTGAGCTTTGACGCCGCCCGTTTGTCGGGCCAAACAGTGCAGATTGATGCGGCCTACGTGGACGCGCGGCTGCAGTCGCTCAGCCAGGACGAAGACCTGTCGCGCTACATCCTGTAGCCCGGCCCGACCTCTGCAGCCAGCATTGCCCCGCTCAGCCCCGCTGGCGGGGCATTTTCTTGGGGCTTGCTTGATGCACATACCCTATTTCTCGGGACAACATAGTTAACAAGTCTTATCGGCGCCTTGGCGCTTCAGGTATCACTTGCATAGCCTGTTCTAAGTGCTTATTTTTCAACAGATTTTGCCATTCTGATACCTTTGGATTCGCTGCTAAGTCATTGATTTCATTGCAAAACTTTGTAGCGTCCCTATTGCTTGGTGTGCTTTTCCTGCTACAGTGGAAAAAAGTGCAAATAAGTGGTGAAAAGTGCCATTCGGCCCACAGTCCAGGGCGTCTGGTGATCCATCAAGCTGGGAAATCCATCCGTGTTCCAAGGTGCCTCATCGCTCAGTCTCGACGCGAAGGGTCGGCTTTCCGTGCCGACCCGGCATCGTGACGTCTTGGCGGCGACGGCATCGGGCCAGCTCACCATCACCAAGCACCCCCATGGGTGCCTGATGGTCTTCCCCCGCCCCGAGTGGGAGAAGTTTCGCGAGCGCATTGCCCAGTTGCCCATGTCCGCCCAGTGGTGGAAGCGGATTTTTCTGGGCAACGCCATGGACGTGGAGATGGATGGCACCGGCCGCGTGCTGGTGTCGCCCGAGCTGCGCTCTGCAGCGGGGCTCTCCAAAGAGGCCGTGCTGCTGGGCATGGGCAACCACTTTGAGCTGTGGGACAAGGCAACTTACGACGAGCAAGAGGCGCAAGCCATGCAAGGTGAGATGCCCGATGCCTTCAAGGATTTTTCTTTCTGAGGCCGCGGTGACAACAACTTTTCAACACACCACGGTTTTGCTGAACGAGGCAGTGGATGCACTGCTCGGCAACGCCGGCCCAGAGCCTTCGGGCACCTGGGTGGATGCGACCTTCGGACGCGGGGGGCATTCGCGGCTGATTCTGCAGAGGCTGGGACCCCAGGGGCATCTTGTCGCTTTCGACAAGGACCCCGAAGCCATCCAAGAGGCAGCGCGCATCACCGATGCGCGTTTTTCCATTCGGCACGAGGGTTTCCGCCACCTGGCCGATCTGCCTGCGGGCAGCGCCTCGGGGCTGCTGATGGACATTGGGGTGAGTTCACCCCAGATCGACAGCCCCTCTCGGGGCTTTAGTTTCCGTTTCGATGGCCCGCTGGACATGCGCATGGACACCACGCGCGGCGAAAGCGTGGCCGAGTGGCTGGCCACGGCCGAAGTTGGGCAGATTGCGGAGGTGATACGTGAATACGGTGAAGAACGGTTTGCTGGCCCCATTGCAAAGGCGATTGTTGCTCGGCGCGAGGAACGGGGCCCCCTTGCCACCACCTCCGAGCTTGCCGATCTCGTGGCTGGCGCGGTCAAGACCCGCGAGGCGGGCCAGAACCCTGCAACGCGCACATTTCAGGCTCTACGGATTTTCATCAACGCTGAGCTTGAAGAGCTGCAACAGGCCCTAGAAGCCAGCCTGTCGGTGCTGCGCCCCGGCGGGCGGCTGGTGGTCATCAGTTTTCACTCGCTCGAAGACCGCATCGTCAAGCAGTTCATCGCCAAGCACTCCAAAGAGGTGTTTGACCGCCGCGCGCCTTTTGCCGTGCCGCAGGCCATGAAGCTGCAGGCCCTGGACCGCATCAAGCCCAGCGAGCAAGAGGTGGCCGCCAACCCCCGTTCCCGCAGCGCCATCATGCGCGTCGCGCAAAGGACGGACGCATGACATTGCTTTGCACGCTGCTAAGCCCCGCAGGCCCTTCGCTGGTCTGGGGTGAGGGCGCGTGCGTGCACCCTGTGCGGGGGGCTGCATGGCCCGCTTGAACCTCATGCTGCTGCTGGCCGTGCTGGTGAGTGCGATGTACCTGGTGCACACGCAGTACCAGTCGCGCCGTCTGTTCACCGAGTTGGACCGCGCCGTGGCCGAGGCCCGTCGCCTGGACACCGAGCACCAGCGCCTGCAGGTGGAAAAGCGCGCCCAGGCCACCCCGCTGCGGGTGGAAAAGCTCGCCCGGGCCCAGTTAAACATGCGCACAGCCACCCCGGCCATCACCCAGTACGTGAGTGACCCTGCCGGTGCTGCTGAGGCCACCACCCCCAACCGCCAGGCTGGCCAAGCTGGCGCGGAGAGTGCACGATGAGCCGCAGCGTGCTGTACACCTCCAGCCCCTTGCTGGCCAGCAAGACGCCTGTATGGCGCAGCAAATTCATCGTGGCCATGATCGGCCTGGGCTTTGTGGGGCTGGGTGCCCGCGCCGCCTATGTGCAGGTGTTTGGCAATGACTTTTTTCAGCGCCAGGGCGAGGTGCGGTTTGCGCGCACGCTGGAGCTGCCCGCCAACCGCGGCAAGATCCTGGACCGCAACGGCTTGATCCTGGCTTCCAGCGTGCCAGCGGCCAGCATTTGGGCCATTCCGGAAGACGTGGAGCATGACAAGCCTGAAGTGAAAGCCAAGCTCAAGCAGCTGGCCAAGCTGATGGACATGCCGCTGGCTGACCTGCAGGCCAAGCTGGCCGATGAGGACAAGACCTTCGTCTGGATCAAGCGCCAGCTCGACTGGGATGTGGGCCAGCAGATTGCCGCGCTCGACATCAAGGGCATCTACCAGCGCAAGGAATACAAGCGCCAGTACCCCGAAGGGGAGGCCGCAGCCCACATCGTTGGCTTTACCAACGTGGAAGACAAGGGGCAAGAGGGCATGGAACTGGCCTTCAACAGCCAGCTGTCTGGCAAGCCCGGCTCGCGCCGCGTGATCAAGGACCGCCTGGGCCGCGTGGTCGAGGGTGTGGGCGAGACCATTCCGCCGGTGGACGGCAAGGATATGCAGCTGTCCATCGACAGCAAGGTGCAGTTCTTCGCCTACCAAAAGCTGCGCGACCAGGTGGCCCTGCACAAGGCCAAGGCGGGCAGCGTGGTGGTGATGGACGCCCACACGGGCGAGTTGCTGGCCCTGGCCAACTACCCCAGCTACGTGCCCGACAAGCGCCAGAACCTGACCGGCGAGCAGCTGCGCAACCGCGCACTCACCGACGTGTTCGAGCCCGGCTCGACCATGAAGCCCTTCACGATCGGTCTGGCGCTGGAGTCTGGCCGTGTCAAACCTGAGACGCCCGTCGACACCAACCCGGGGCGCATCACCATCACGGGCTCCACCATTTCCGACACGCACAACTACGGCCTGCTGACGGTGGAAGGCGTGATCCAGAAATCGAGCAACGTGGGCACCACCAAGATCGCCATGCAGATGCCTGCCAAAGAGATGTGGGAAACCTTCTCTGCCGCAGGCTTTGGGCAAAAGCCGCAAATCGGCTTTCCCGGCGCGATCAGCGGGCGCCTGCGCCCCTACAAGACCTGGCGCCCGGTGGAGCAGGCCACCATGTCCTACGGCTACGGGCTGTCGGCCAGCCTGTTCCAGATGGCGCGCTCGTACACCGTGTTCGCCAACGGCGGCCGTGTGATTCCGGCCACCTTGTTCAAGACGGACGAGCCCGCTGTGGGCGTGCCGGTGTTTTCTGAACGCACCGCAGACCAAGTGCGCAAGATGCTGCAAATGGCCGCAGGGCCCGGCGGCACGGGGCAGAAGGCCCAGACCGTGGGCTACTCGGTGGGTGGCAAATCGGGCACGGCCCGCAAGCAAGTGGGCAAGAGCTACGCTGCGGGCAAATACCGCGCTTGGTTCACCGGCATGGCGCCTATCGACAAGCCCCGCATCATCGTGGCCGTGATGCTGGACGAACCCAGCGCGGGCCAGGTGTATGGCGGCCTGGTGGCCGCCCCTGTGTTCAGCGAAGTAGTGCAGCAAACCCTGCGCATGATGGGCGTGCCCCCGGACATGGCCGTCAAGCCGCAAATCGTGGCCAACCCCGTGGAGGAGTCGCTGTGATGGCCCCGGTGCAGGTTTTGAACCAACCGGCCGATGCCGTGGCTTGGCTGCGCGCGCGCGTCACCGGCACGCTGCAAACCGACAGCCGCAGCGTGGCCCCAGGCGACGGCTTCATTGCCTGGCCCGGCGCCGCCACCGATGGCCGTGCCCATGTGGCAGATGCGCTGGCGCGCGGCGCCACCGCCTGCCTGGTGGAGGCCGAGGGCGTGCAGAACTTTGCGTTTGCCGCAGGTGCCCCGCTGGTGGCGTTGAACGGGCTCAAGGCAGCAACAGGCGAGATCGCTTCCCAGTGGTTCCATAACCCATCGCAAGCCCTGGACGTGCTGGCGGTGACGGGCACCAACGGCAAGACCAGCACTGCCTGGTGGTTGGCCGAAGCGCTGAATTTGCTATCAAAAAATGAGCTGCCTGCGCTCTCTGGGTGCGCCGTAGTGGGTACTTTGGGTGTGGGTGTGCCACCTGCGCTGCAGTCCACGGGCATGACCACGCCTGACCCGGTGCGCTTGCACCGCGCCTTCCGCCAGTTTGCCGACCAGGGCCTGGGGGCGTGTGCTATCGAGGCGTCGTCCATCGGCCTGGCCGAGCACCGCTTGGCGGGCACGCAGATCCGCGTGGGCGTGTTCACCAACTTCACGCAAGACCACCTTGACTACCACGGCAGCATGGCCGACTACTGGCTGGCCAAGCGCGCGCTGTTTGCGTGGCCCGGCCTGCGCACGGCGGTGATCAACATCGACGACCCTGCGGGCGCCGCCCTGCGTGCCGAGCTGGCGCAGCGCAGCGATGGCGTCGAGGGTGGCGTGGCCGATGGCGCCGCGTTGGATTTGTGGACGGTGTCGGCCAATGGCGCCGCGCGCATTGCCGCCCGCAACATTGCAGCGGCCGAAGTCGGCTTGCAGTGGCTGGTGGTGGAGGGGGCTGAGCAGCACCTGCTGCCATCCCGCGTGGTGGGGCATTACAACGTGCTCAACCTGCTGGGCGTGGTGGCCGCCCTGCGCAGCCTGGGTGTGCCGCTGCAGCAGGCCGTGCATGCATGCTCGCAACTGCAGCCCGTGCCCGGCCGCATGGAGCAGCTGGCGTTGCCCGCGCAGCCCCTGGTGGCCGTGGACTATGCCCACACACCCGACGCCTTGGAAAAAGCCTTGCAGGCCCTGCGCCCCCTGGCGCAGCAGCGCGGCGGGCAGCTGTGGTGCGTGTTTGGCTGCGGCGGCGACCGTGACGCCACCAAGCGCCCTCTGATGGGAGCCGTGGCGCAGCAACAGGCCGACTGGGTGGTGGCCACCAGCGACAACCCCCGCAGCGAAGACCCCGCCCACATCCTGCACCAAATCTTGCAGGGCACCATCGCCGGTGACACCGTGCGTGTGGAGCCCGACCGCGCTGCCGCCATTGCCCTGGCGCTGGCCGAGGCCGACCCTGCCGACGTGGTGCTGATTGCGGGCAAGGGGCACGAGGATTACCAAGAGGTGGCAGGCGTGCGCCGCCCGTTTTCAGACATGGCCCAGGCGCGCGCAGCGCTGCAAGAGCGTGGAGGCAGCACATGGGCATGATGACCCTGCAACAAGCGCTGGGCCTGGTGCGTCAGCGCATTCCGACGGCCCAATTGGTGGGCGATGGCGCCACCCCCGTGGCCCGTGTGCACACCGACACCCGAACCCTGCAGCCCGGCGACCTGTTTGTGGCCCTCAAGGGCGAGCGTTTTGACGCCCATGCTTTCTTGCCTCAGGCACAGGCCAGCGGCGCTGCGGCAGCCCTGGCGCAGAGCGGCCTGGCGGCTGCGGGCCTGCCCGGCCTGGAAGTGCCTGACAGCCTGGCTGCGCTGGGCGCTCTGGCAGCGGGCTGGCGCGCCCAGTTTGAGCTGCCGTTGATTGGTGTGACCGGCAGTAACGGCAAGACCACCGTCACGCAGATGATTGCTTCCATCCTGCGGGCCTGGAAGGGTGAAGCGGCCTTTGCCACGCAGGGCAACTTCAACAACGACATCGGTGTACCGCTGATGCTGCTGCGCCTCACAGCTGCACACGAGGCTGCCGTGATCGAGCTGGGCATGAACCACCCTGGCGAAATCGCCACGCTGGCTGCCATGGCCCAGCCCACGGTGGCTCTGGTCAACAACGCCCAGCGCGAGCACCTGGAATTCATGCACACCGTGCAGGCCGTTGCCGAGGAAAACGGCTCGGTCATCAGCGCTCTGCCGCCCCACGGCGTGGCCGTGTTTCCTGCCGCTGACACCTACACGCCGCTGTGGCAGGGGTTGGCACAGGACCGCCGCTGCGTCACCTTTGGCGCGGGCGGTGATGTGGACTGCCCTGCAGCCCAGTGGCAGCAGGGCGGCTGGACGGTGGCGCTCAGCACCCCCGCAGGTTCTGCCCAGTGCCGCCTGCACATTGCCGGTCGCCACAACGTGACCAATGCCCTGGCCGCGACCGCCTGTGCGTTGGCTGCGGGTGTGCCGTTGCAGGCCGTGGTGCAAGGGCTGGAAGCTTTCGTGCCCGTCAAGGGCCGTTCGCGGGCCTTCGCCATCACGCTGGCGGGCCGGGACATCACGGTGGTGGACGACAGCTACAACGCCAACCCTGATTCCATGCGCGCCGCCATCGATGTGCTGGCCGACTTGCCTGCGCCCCGGTTGCTGGTGATGGGCGACATGGGCGAGGTGGGCAACCAGGGCCCGGCCTTCCACGAGGAAGCGGGTGAGCACGCGCGCCGTGCAGGCATTGACCACATTTACACGCTGGGGGCCTTGTCGGCCCACGCTGCGGCCGCTTGCGGCCCTGCGGCCCGGCATTTTGACAACATGGCATCGCTGCTGGCAGCGGTGCACGGCGTGCTGCCCCAGGTGGGCAGCGTGCTGGTAAAGGGATCTCGGTTCATGAAGATGGAGCAGGTGGTGGAGGCTTTGGCCGCCGCCGCGCAAACACAACCCCACAAGCCCGCGCAAGCCGCCCCTGCAGGAGGTGCGCAGTGAACCCGCTGGCCATGAACCTGTCTGCCGCTCTGGGAGGTGCCGCATGCTTCTGATGCTGTCGCAATGGCTGCAAGGCCTGTCGCCCGAGTTCGGCTTTTTCCGTGTCTTCCAGTACCTTACCTTCCGTGCGGTGATGGCGGCCATGACGGCTTTGTTGATCGGGTTGTTGGCGGGGCCCAAGGTGATCCGTGTGCTCACGGCCCTCAAGATCGGCCAGCCCATCCGGGGCTATGGCATGCAGTCGCACTTGTCCAAAAGCGGCACGCCCACCATGGGCGGGGTGCTGATTCTGCTGTCGATCGCCATTTCCACTTTGTTGTGGTTTGACCTGTCCAACCGCTTCGTGTGGATCGTGCTCATCGTGACCTTGGGCTTTGGTGCCATTGGCTGGGCCGATGACTGGCGCAAGGTGGTCAACAAAGACCCCGAAGGCATGCGTTCGCGCGAGAAGTATTTCTGGCAATCGGTCATCGGGCTGGTGGCGGCGCTGTACCTGGCGTTCAGCATCTCGGAAAGCTCCAACATCAAGGTGCTGGAGCTGTTCATGAACTGGGTGCAGTCGGGCTTCTCGCTGGATTTGCCGCCCAAGGCCGGTCTGCAACTGCCGTTCTTCAAAGAGGTGAGCTACCCGCTGGGCGTGCTCGGCTTTGTCATCCTCACCTACCTCGTCATCGTGGGCTCCAGCAACGCCGTCAACCTGACAGATGGGCTCGATGGCCTAGCCATCATGCCCGTGGTGATGGTGGGCTCGGCCCTGGGCGTGTTCGCCTATGTGACGGGCAGCTCGGTGTACTCCAAGTACCTGTTCTTTCCGCACATTCCCGGTTCGGGCGAGTTGATGATTTTCTGCGCCGCCATGGCCGGTGCTGGCCTGGCCTTTCTGTGGTTTAACGCGCACCCCGCCCAGGTGTTCATGGGCGATGTGGGCGCGCTGGCCTTGGGCGGTGCGCTGGGCACCATCGCCGTCATCGTGCGCCAGGAGATCGTGCTGGCCATCATGGGCGGCATCTTTGTGGTCGAGGCCCTGTCGGTGATGCTGCAGGTGGCCTGGTTCAAGTACACCAAAAAGCGCTACGGCGAAGGCCGTCGCCTGCTCAAGATGGCACCGCTGCACCACCACTTTGAAAAGAGCGGCTGGAAGGAAACGCAGGTGGTCATCCGCTTCTGGATCGTCACCATGCTGCTGTGCCTGATCGGCCTGTCCACGCTGAAACTGCGATGAACCCGCACGACGAAACCCCTCTGCCCCACGGCGCTGACGCGCCGGGCTTTGACGCGTCGGGCGCTGTTGTGCCCGGTGCCGCAGAGTCTGCAGGCTTGGCGGTCGAACATTTGCCGCCCATGGCGCCAGCGCAGGACGATGCCCAGGCTGCGGCACCGCAGGAAGGGCTGGCCCCCTGCCCGAGCAGGCCGGGGTGGAGTTTGCACAGGTGATGGAACAGGCCGACACCGTAGAGTCTGCCGAAGATGTGACCGCCAGCGGCGTGGACGATGCCCAGACGGCAGACCTGCAGAGCGTGGACGATGCGGCCTTTGAGGGTGTTGCCGAAGGTGCACCCGAAGACGCCGCAGCCGAAGACGTTGCCGAGCCCGCACTGCTGCTCGAAGGAGCTGCACCGGCAGAGCCAGCCAGCCCTGCCGTGCTCGACAACTACGTGGCGCCGGCCATCTCGGCGGCCAAGGCGGCTGCTGATTTTGTGGCCCAGATCTTTGCCGAAGTGCGCGCCAGTGACGAGCCCGAGGCCGCCCCCCTGCCCATCGCAGAGGTGGCGCCCGTGGCCGATGCCTCCGATGCTGCGCAGGAGCCCCAAGGCCGTCCGGGTGAAGGCATGGCGCCATTGCAGGACAAGAACGTGCTGGTGCTGGGGCTGGGAGCCTCTGGCCTGGCCATGGCACGCTGGTGCGTGCGTTGCGGCGCCCAGGTCACAGTGGCCGACACGCGCGAGGCGCCGCCCCAGCTGGCGCAGCTGCAGCAAGAGCTGCCCGGCGTGCGCTTTGTGGCTGGTGCGTTCGATGCCTCGCTGGTCGACGGCCAGGGCCTGCACGCGGTGTACCGCTCGCCGGGTCTGAGCCCCGCCACCTTTGCGTCCGTGTTCCAGGCCGCCAAGGCCATTGGCCTGGTCACAGGCAGTGAGCTGTCTTTGTACGCTGCTGCGCTGGCTTACCTGCGCAGCCAGCATGCCTACGCACCGTGCGTGTTGGCCATCACCGGCACCAACGGCAAGACCACGGTGACGTCGCTCACCGGGCAACTGGTGGAGCGGGCGGGCAAGACCGTGGCTGTGGCGGGCAACATCGGCCCCACGCTGCTGGACACGCTGGCCGGGCACATCGATGCGGGCACCCTGCCCGAGGTGTGGGTGTTGGAGCTGTCCAGCTTCCAGCTCGACGATGTGGCCGGGTTCGAGCCCACGGCCGCTACGGTGCTGAACATCACCCAAGACCACCTGGACTGGCACGGCGACATCCACGCCTACGCCGCGGCAAAGGCACGCATTTTTGGACAAACCGGCCTGATGGTGCTCAACCGCGAAGACGCCGAGGTGATGCAGATGCTGCCGCCGCCCGTGCGTGTCAAGCTGCAAAAGCCGCAGCAGCGCGAGCACCTCACCTTCGGTGCCGACATGCCTCGCCGTCCCGGCGATTTCGGCATTGAAATTGTCAGCGGCATGCCCTGGCTGGTGCGCGCCCTGGAGGCCGATGAAACCCGCAAACGCAGTCGCAGCGAAGCCGAGGAAGAGCTGCACATCCAGCGCCTGATGCCTGCCGATGCCCTGCGCATTCGCGGCCGCCACAACGCCACCAACGCGCTGGCCGCTCTGGCACTGGCGTCTGCGGCGGGTTGCTCCCTGGCGCCCATGCTCTATGGCCTGCGCGAGTACCGGGGCGAACCCCATCGCGTCGAACCCGTGGCGTTGGTCAATGGTGTGGAGTATTTCGACGACAGCAAGGGCACGAATGTGGGCGCCACGGTGGCTGCGTTGACTGGCCTGGGCGCGGACCGCCGCATCGTGCTCATCCTCGGTGGGGTGGGCAAGGGGCAGGACTTTTCTCCGCTGACCACCCCCGTGGCCCGGTATGCACGCGCCGTGGTGCTGATCGGGCGCGATGCGCCGCTGATTCGCGCAGCGCTGGCCGATGCCGGTGTGGCACTGATCGACGCGGCAGACCTGCCGCAGGCGGTGGACGCGGCCACGCAGCGTGCCCATGCGGGCGATGCGGTGCTGATGTCGCCAGCGTGCGCCAGCTTTGACATGTTCAAAGACTACGAACACCGTGCCCATGTGTTCTGCGACGCCGTGCGCGCCCTGGCACAGGACGCCGGGCAATCTGTGGAGGGCGTGTGATGTCCGCAGCAGGCAGCACCCCAGAGCGCAGCGCAGGCTGGTTGCTGCGCATGAAGGGCTGGTTTGGCAGCCTGTCTGACAAGGCGGCAGACGTGTTGCCCGTGCGCGTGGGCGGCACCGAGTACCGCCAGTCCACCACCACCCCGGCCAGCGTGCTGGGCTTTGACCAAGCCTTGTGCGGCGTGGTGGTGGCGTTGCTGGCCTGGGGGCTGGTGATGGTGTATTCGGCATCTATCGCGTTGCCCGACAACCCGCGCTTTGCCAACTACGCGCCCACCCACTTTCTCACCCGGCACATGATGTACCTGGTGTTTGGCTTTGTGGCGGCGCTGCTGGCCTTCCAGGTGCCCATGAAGCTGTGGGAGCGTGTGGCGCCCTGGTTGTTTGTGGGCTCGCTTTTGTTGTTGATTGCGGTGCTCATCCCCGGGGTGGGCAAGGTCGTCAACGGGGCGCGCCGCTGGCTGTCCATTGGCCCCATTGGCTTTCAACCGTCCGAGGTTGCGAAGCTTGCCGTGCTGATCTATGCCGCCGACTACATGGTGCGCAAGATGGAAGTCAAAGAGCGCTTCTTCCGCGCCGTGCTGCCCATGGGCGCCGCCGTGGCCATCGTGGGGGTGCTGCTGCTGGCCGAGCCGGACATGGGCGCCTTCATGGTGGTGGCCGTGATCGCCATGGGCATTTTGTTCTTGGGCGGCGTCAACGCGCGCATGTTCTTCCTGATTGCGGGCGTGCTGGTGGGGGCCTTCGCTTTGATGATCGCCAGCTCGCCCTGGCGCCGCGAGCGCGTGTTTGCCTACCTGGACCCGTTCAGCGAGCAGCATGCGCTGGGCAAGGGCTACCAGTTGTCGCACTCGCTGATCGCCATTGGGCGTGGCGAGATTTTTGGCGTGGGGCTGGGGGGCAGCGTGGAGAAGCTGCACTGGCTGCCCGAGGCGCACACCGACTTTTTGCTGGCTGTGATTGGCGAGGAGTTCGGCCTCTTGGGCGTGGTCACGCTCATCATCCTGTTCCTGTGGATGACGCGCCGCATCATGCACATCGGCCGCCAGGCCATCGCGCTGGACCGCGTCTTCTCGGGCCTGGTGGCCCAGGGCGTGGCCATCTGGATCGGTTTTCAGGCCTTCATCAACATGGGCGTGAACCTGGGCGCCTTGCCCACCAAGGGGCTCACGCTGCCGCTGATGAGCTTTGGCGGCTCGGCCATCTTGCTCAACCTGGTGGCGTTGGCGATCGTGCTGCGGGTGGACTATGAGAACAAGCACCTGATGAGGGGAGGCCGCGTATGACGCAAAAAACCGCACTCATCATGGCGGGCGGCACTGGCGGCCATATCTTCCCTGGCTTGGCGGTGGCCGAAGAGCTGCGCGCACGCGGCTGGCGGGTGCACTGGCTGGGCGCACCGGGCAGCATGGAGTCGCGCATCGTGCCGCAGCATGGGTTTACGCTGGAGTTGATCGATTTCTCGGGCGTGCGGGGCAAGGGCCTCGTCACGCTGGCTTTGCTGCCACTGCGCCTGCTGCGGGCCTTCTGGCAAGCACTGCAGGTGGTGCGCCGCGTGAAGCCCGATGTGGTGGTGGGCCTTGGCGGCTACATCACCTTCCCCGGCGGGATGATGGGCGTGCTGTGTGGCAAGCCGCTGGTGCTGCACGAGCAGAACTCGGTGGCAGGCATGGCCAACAAGGTGCTGGCAGGCGTGGCCGACCGGGTGTTCACCGCGTTCCCCCATGTTTTCAAAAAGGCCCAGTGGGTGGGCAACCCGCTGCGGGCGGCTTTCACCCGCCAGGCAGCGCCGGCTGAGCGTTTTGCGGGCCGCACCGGCCCGCTGCGCCTGCTGGTGGTGGGCGGTAGCCTGGGCGCGCGGGCGCTCAACGAGATTGTGCCCCAGGCCCTGGCGTTGATTCCCTCAGAGCAGCGCCCCGTGGTCACCCACCAAAGCGGCGCCACGCAGATCGACGCCTTGCGCGCCAACTACGAGGCCGCAGGCGTGCAGGCCGAATGCACGCCCTTTATCGATGACACGGCCAGTGCGTTTGCCAACGCCGACATCATCGTTTGCCGCGCCGGTGCCAGCACCGTGACCGAAATCGCCGCCGTGGGGGCTGCGGCGGTGTTCGTGCCATTCCCTTCTGCCGTGGACGACCACCAGACCACCAACGCCCAGTTTCTGGTGAGCGCTGGGGCTGGCTGGCTGGTGCCACAAGGCGATTTGACCCCCGAGGGTTTGGCCAAAATGCTATTAAATTCAGAGCGCCTAGCGCTTGTAGAGATTGCCGAGAAGGCCAAAAACATGCAAAAAATCAATGCCACCCGTGAAGTGGTAGCCGCGTGCGAGGAGTTGGCCGCATGAAACACGCCATCCGTCACATTCACTTTGTAGGCCTGGGTGGCGCCGGCATGAGCGGCATCGCCGAGGTGCTGTTCAACCTGGGCTACCGCATCTCCGGCTCCGACCTGGCCGACAGTGCCACGCTGCGCCGCTTGCAGGGCCTGGGTATCCAGACCTGCCTGGGCCACGCTGCTGCGCACATCGAGGGCGCGGATGCGGTGGTCACCTCCACCGCCGTCACGGCCGACAACCCTGAAGTGCTGGCCGCCCGCGAGAAAAAAATCCCTGTGGTGCCCCGCGCCTTGATGCTGGCCGAGCTGATGCGCCTGAAGCAGGGCATTGCGATTGCTGGCACCCACGGCAAGACCACCACCACCAGCCTTGTGACCAGCGTGCTGGCCGAGGCGGGCCTGGACCCCACCTTCGTCATTGGCGGCAAGCTCAACAGCGCGGGCGCCAATGCCAAGCTGGGCAGCGGCGACTACATCGTGGTCGAGGCCGATGAGTCTGATGCATCGTTCTTGAACCTGCTGCCCGTGATGGCCGTGGTGACCAATATCGACGCCGACCACATGGAGACCTACGGCCACGACTTTGGCCGACTTAAGGGCGCGTTTGTCGACTTTCTGCACCGCATGCCGTTCTATGGCACCGCCGTGCTGTGCGTGGACAGTCCGGCCGTGCGCGACATCCTGCAAAGCGTGACCTGCCCGATCACCAGCTACGGCTTCTCGGAAGACGCCCAGGTGCGCGCCGTCAACGTGCGGGCCGAGGCCGGGCAAATGCACTTCACGGTGCAGCGGCGCAATGGCGTCACGCTGCCCGATCTGGACATCGTGCTCAACCTGGCGGGCGAGCACAACGTGCTCAATGCGCTTTCTGCCATCGCCATTGCGGTGGAACTGAACATCCCCGACGAAGCCGTGCAGCGCGCGCTGGCGGGCTTCAAGGGCGTGGGGCGGCGCTTTCAAAGCTACGGCAACCTGCCCGCCAAGGACGGCGGCCAGTTCACCGTCATCGACGACTATGGTCACCACCCGGTGGAGATGGCCGCCACGCTGGCGGCCGCGCGCGGTGCCTTCCCTGGGCGGCGCTTGGTGCTGGCCTTCCAGCCGCACCGCTACAGCCGCACCCGCGATTGCTTCGAGGATTTTGTGAAGGTCATCGGCAGCGCCGACTCCGTGCTGCTGACCGAGGTGTATGCCGCCGGTGAGGCGCCGGTGGTGGCTGCGGACGGCCGCTCGCTGGCCCGCGCGCTGCGCGTGGCAGGCCGGGTGGAGCCCATTTTTGTGGACAACGTGGCAGATCTGCCACAGGCCATTGCCGACAACGCACGTGCTGGCGATGTAGTCATGTGCATGGGCGCTGGTTCCATAGGGTCTGTGCCCGGAAAGGTGGTCGATTTGCTACAAAATAGTGAGCTAGCACCGCTTGCAGGGAAAGCGCAATGACGCAGTTGAATACCAATGTTGATGTGAAGGCACTGGGCAAGGTGGCCGTGTTGATGGGCGGCTCCTCGGCAGAGCGCGAGGTCTCGCTCATGTCGGGCACCGGTGTGCTGCAGGCCCTGCGCTCGCGCGGGGTGGATGCCCACGCGTTCGACCCCTCGGAAACCGACCTGAGTGAACTCAAGCGCGGCGGCTATGCCCGTTGCTTCATCGCGCTGCATGGCCGCCATGGCGAAGACGGCACGGTGCAGGGCGCGCTCGAATTGCTGGGCATTCCGTACACCGGGCCGGGGGTCATGGCCTCCAGCATTGCCATCGACAAGATCATGACCAAGCGCATCTGGCGCTTTGAAGGCCTGTCCACCCCCGACTGGCGTCTGGTGTCCAGCGCAGCGGAAACCGAGCAGGCGCTGCAGGCCCTGGGCGCTCCCATGATCGTCAAGCCTTCGCGCGAGGGCTCGACCATCGGGCTGACCAAGGTCACCTCTACCGAACAATGCGCCAAGGCGTATGCGCTGGCTTCGCAATACGACCCCGAAGTACTGTGCGAGCAGTTCATCGAAGGCGATGAAACCACTTGCCCCGTGCTGGGCGAGGGGGCTGCAGCCCATGCACTGCCGGTGATTCGCATCGTGGCGCCCGAGGGCAACTACGACTACCAGAACAAGTACTTCACCGATACCACGCAATACCACTGCCCGAGCGGCCTGCCCGCGCACGAAGAAGTCGCCATCCAGCGCTTGGTGGAGAAAGCCTTCCGTGCCCTGGGTTGTCGGGGCTGGGCGCGTGCCGACATCATGATTCGCGCCAGCGACCGCCAGCCCTTCCTGCTCGAAATCAACACCTCGCCCGGCATGACCGGCCACTCGCTGGTACCCATGTCGGCCCGCGCTGCGGGGCTGAGTTACGAAGACCTGTGCGTAGGCATTTTGGCCACCGCATCGCTGGACTCTGCCGCCGGGCATGAAGGAGCCGCTCAACCATGAACCCCTCCATGCCAGCCCCGCTGGACGTCAAGCTCATGAACATGACCGCCTCGGTCCTGTTTGTGGGCTGCGCCCTGCTCGTGCTGGCCGCAGGGGCCTGGTGGGTGATGCGTTACCCCGGCTTTGCGATTGCGCGCATCGTGGTGCACGGCGATCTGTCGCACAACAACGCCGTGACCTTGCGGGCCAATGTGGGGCCGCAACTGGTGGGCAATTTCTTCACCGTGGACTTGCGCGCAGCGCGCCAGGCGTTTGAGGAAGTGCCCTGGGTGCGCAAGGCGTCAGTGCGCCGTGAATACCCCGGCTTGCTGCATGTGGAGCTGGAAGAGCATGACGCCGTGGCGTATTGGGGCCCCGAGACGGGCTCGGGCCTGGTGAACAAGCAGGGCGAAGTGTTTGAGGCGAACGTGGGCGATGTGGAGCAGGAAGACCTGCCGCGCCTGCAAGGGCCTGAGGGCAGCTCGCAAGAGGTGTTGGCCATGTACGGCGCAGTAGCCCCCGTGTTCAAGACCCTGGGGCTGGAGCTGGAAGAGCTGGAATTGAACGGGCGCGGCGGCTGGCGCGCCAAGCTGGCAAACAACGCCGTGGTGCAGCTCGGGGGCGGCAGTGAGCAAGAGCTGCAGCAGCGCACGCGCCGCTTTGCCCGCACGCTGGCACAGGTGGCGGCGCAGTACCAGCGGCGCGTGGAGTCGCTGGAGTCAGCCGACCTGCGCCACGCGGGCGGCTATGCGTTGAAGCTGCGGGGGGTGACCACCACGGCGGGAGCCGAGGGCGCACCGGCGGTGCGCCGGTGACCGCGTGGGGTATGCGCAGCACATAAGAACCATGAAGGGCAGAAACTGATATGGCAAGAGAATACAAAGATGTGGTGGTGGGCCTCGACATTGGCACAGCCAAGGTCATGGCCGTGGTCGCCGAAGTTCTGCCCAACGGAGAGCTCAAGTTGGCTGGCCTGGGCGTGGCGCCCAGCAATGGCCTCAAGCGCGGCGTGGTGGTCAACATCGACGCCACGGTGCAAAGCATTCAGCAGGCACTGAAAGAGGCCGAGCTGATGGCCGACTGCAAGATCCAGCGCGTGTACACCGGCATCACCGGCAGCCACATTCGCGGCCTGAACTCCAGCGGCATGGTGGCTGTGAAGGACAAGGAAGTCACCTCGGCTGATGTGGCGCGCGTGGTCGAGACGGCCAAGGCCATCAACATCAGCAGCGACCAGCGCCTGCTGCTGGTGGAGCCGCAAGAGTTTGTGATCGACGGGCAGGATGTGAAGGAGCCCATCGGCATGAGCGGCATCCGCCTGGAAGCCAAGATCCACATCGTGACCGGCGCGCAGAGTGCGGCCGAGAACATCATCAAGTGCGTGCGCCGCTGCGGCCTGGAGGTGGAGCAGCTCATGCTGAACCCGCTGGCCAGCAGCCAGGCCGTGCTGACCGATGACGAGCGCGAGCTGGGCGTGGTGGTGGTGGACATTGGCGCGGGCACGACCGACGTGGCGATCTTCACCGGCGGCGCCATTCGCCACACGGCGGTGATTCCGATTGCGGGCGACCTCATCACCAGCGACATCGCCATGGCGCTGCGCACGCCCACCAAGGACGCCGAAGACATCAAGGTGGAAAGCGGCTACGCCAAGCAACTGCTGGCCGACCCCGAGGCCCAGGTGGAAGTGCCGGGCCTGGGCGATCGCAGCCCACGCATGCTCAGCAAGCAGGCGCTGGCGGGCGTGATCGAGCCGCGCGTGGAAGAGATCTTTTCGCTGGTGCAGCAAGTGGTGCGCGAGTCGGGCTACGAAGAAGTGCTTTCTTCGGGCATTGTTCTCACCGGCGGCAGTTCTGTGATGCCCGGCATGATCGAGCTGGGCGAAGATATCTTCCTCAAGCCCGTGCGCCGTGGCGTGCCCAAGTATTCGAGTGCGCTGGCCGACATGGTGGCCCAGCCCCGTGCCGCCACCGTGATGGGTTTGTTGGAGGAGGCCCGACTGGCCCGGCTGCGCGGCTTCAAGGTGGCGCAAAAGAGCGGTTCTGTGAAGACCGCTTTTGGCCGCTTCAAGGACTTCATTGTGGGGAACTTCTGATGATGCACCACCCCACCTGCCAAGCCCGGGAAAGCCCCCACCTGCGCGATCGCGAGCGATGGCGAAGCACCGGACCGCCGCGCTTGCACGACGACCTTGACCCCACCGTATTCATCCATTGGCAAACCAATACCCGTAAAGAAACAGGAGCTCCCAGATGACCATCGAAATGATCGAAGCCGAAGAATTCAACCAGGGCACCCAGATCAAGGTGATCGGCGTGGGTGGTGGCGGCAGCAATGCCGTTGAGCACATGATTGCCCGTAGCGTGCAGGGCGTGGAGTTTGTTTGCGCCAACACCGATGCGCAGGCACTGACGCGCAGCTCGGCCCACCGCGTGATTCAGCTCGGTGGCAGCGGCCTGGGTGCAGGCAGCAAGCCCGACAAGGGCCGTGATGCCGCTGAAGCCGCAGTGGAAGACATCCGCTCGGCCATCGACGGCGCGCACATGCTCTTCATCACCGCAGGCATGGGTGGCGGCACGGGCACGGGCGCTGCGCCTGTGATTGCCCGTGTGGCCAAGGAAATGGGCATCCTGACTGTGGGCGTGGTGACCAAGCCTTTCGACTGGGAAGGTGGCCGTCGCATGCAAAACGCCGACAACGGCCTGGCCGAGCTGGAAGCCAACGTCGACTCGTTGATCGTGGTGCTCAACGAAAAGCTGCTGGAAGTGCTGGGCGATGACATCACCCAGGACGAGGCCTTTGCCCACGCCAACGACGTGCTCAAGAACGCCGTGGGCGGTATCGCTGAAATCATCAACGAATACGGTCATGTGAACGTCGACTTTGAAGACGTGCGCACCGTGATGGGTGAGCCCGGCAAGGCCATGATGGGCACGGCCACGGCCAGCGGCCCGGACCGCGCACGCATCGCTGCAGAACAAGCAGTGGCCTGCCCACTGCTCGAAGGCATCGACCTGTCGGGCGCCAAGGGCGTGCTGGTGCTGGTCACGGCCGCCAAGGGCAGCCTCAAGCTGTCCGAGTCGCGCCTGGCGATGAGCACCATCAACGCCTACGCTTCGCCCGACGCGCATGTCATCTACGGCGCCGCCTACGACGACAGCCTGGGCGATGAGATCCGCGTCACGGTGGTGGCCACCGGTCTGTCGCGCCCCAACGCACGCCGCCAGCCCATCTCGGTGGTGCAAGGTGGCCTGCGCACGGGCACCGACAACATCGCCTACCAAATGCCGGTGGCAGGTGTGGCTGGCGCCATGGGCAGCGCCGTGGGCCTGGCGGGTGGCCACGCTGGAGGCTCGCAAGCCGACTACGGCAGCATGTCGGTGCCCAGCGTGTGGCGCACCAACCGCACGCAGGCCGCAGCCCGCGTGGATGCGTTGTCGTCCGGCGGCATGGACGACCTGGAAATCCCAGCCTTCCTGCGCAAGCAGGCTGACTGATGGGTAGCCCGAGCGGGCGGTGACGCACGCTCGGGCTCCTCGGTAAGATGTAGGTGCTATGAAAATATGAGCTGCTAGCGCTTATTTTTAAAGGACTTTCAAGGTGTTTGTATTGAAGCCTGCCATTGAATAAGCGCTGGCGGCTATTAAAAACATAGCGCCCTAAGGGCTTTAGGCCCCAACAAAAAAGCCCCGTTCGCAAGACCGGGGCTTTTTTGTTGGGGCCTGGGCATCCGCCGCTGGAAGCAGCGGGTGCCCAGGTTGAGCAAAGCGCGTGGCGCGTCAGAAGCTCTCCCAATCGCCCGAGTCGCCTGCGGGCGGCTTGGGGCTGGACTTGGCGGGCAGGGCGGCTGCGGGCTTGGGGGCGGGTGCCCGTGGGCTGGCGGCAGGGGTCTTGGCCTTGGGCAAGGCCGTCGCGGGGCGTGGTGTCGGGCGTGGTGCAGGGGCCCTGGCCGGAGCAGGTACGGGTGCGTGCGGCGTGCTGGCCGTGCTGCCGTTCACGCGGAAGAGGGCCACCACCTCGGTGAGCTTCACAGCCTGTTCGCGCAGGCTGTCGGCGGCGGCAGACGATTCCTCCACCAGGGCAGAGTTTTGCTGCGTCATCTGGTCGAGCTGGTTCACGGCCGTGTTCACCTGCTCAATGCCCTGGCTTTGCTCTGAGGTGGCCGCGCGGATCTCGCCAATGATGTCGGTCACGCGCTGCACGCTGGCCACGATTTCGGTCATGGTCGCCCCGGCGTTGCCCACCAGGCTGGTGCCCGATTCGACCTTCTCAACCGACGCGCTGATCAGTGATTTGATCTCTTTGGCGGCCTCGGCGCTGCGCTGGGCCAGGCTGCGCACCTCGCCCGCCACCACGGCAAAGCCCCGGCCTTGCTCACCGGCGCGGGCGGCTTCTACGGCCGCGTTCAGCGCCAGGATGTTGGTCTGGAAGGCGATGCCGTCGATCACGCCAATGATGTCGGCAATCTTGCTGCTGCTGGCATTGATGTCTTGCATGGTGGCCACGACCTGCGCCACCACCTGACCGCCCCGTGCGGCCACTTCGGCGGCCGATGTGGCCATCTGGTTGGCGGTCTGGGCTGAGTCCGAGGTCTGCTTCACGGTGCTGGTCAGCTCTTCCATGCTGCTGGCCGTGGTCTGCAGGTTGCTGGCGGTGTCTTCGGTGCGCCGGGCCAGGTCGTTGTTGCCCTGGGCGATTTCGGTGGACGCCGTCGCGATGCTGTCGGTGGCCGAGCGCACCTCCGTCACCAGGCGGCGCAGCGCATTCACCATGTGTGCCAGCTCGTCGAGGATGGAGCCTGGGTGGGCTCTGGGGATTTCAGTGTCCAGGTTGCCTTGCGCCACTTGCGACATGATGCCGATGGCCTGGCTGGGCTCACCCCCAATTTGCCGCAGCACGGAGCGCGCCACTGTGAAGCCCACACCGCCCACCAGGGCCATCACCAGCAGCACGACGGCCAGTTCCGACAGCAGCGTTTTGCGCACCTGCTGGTCGATGTCGTCGGTGTACAGGCCCGAGCCCACCATCCAGTTCCAGCCATCCACTTTGACGATGTACTGCAGCTTGGGCACAGGCGTCTGCTGGCCCGGCCGGGCAAACATCATGGAGACGAAGGCCTTGCCGTCGCGGCTGTTGCGCATGCCTTCAACGAGTTGGGCAATGATGTCCACTCCCGCTCCGTCCTTGACCTTGCCCAGCATGTTCTGGCCGTCCCACTCGGGCTTGATGGGGTGCATTACCCCCACGCCGTCGGTGGTCCAGATATAGAAGTATTCGGTCTTGCCCTCGGCGCCGCCGTAGCGGGCAAGGCGCAGGGCCTCTTTGGCGGCTTTTTGGGCTTCTTCCTGGCCCATGGCGCCGCTGGCAGCCTTGGCCTGGTAGGCGGCCACGATGCTGTGCGCTGACTGCACGGCCGTGGCCAATTGTTCGCGCCGCGATTCGATGATCAGCGAGCGCTCTTGTAGCAGCGCTGTGACGGCCATGAACAGCAACGCTGCCAACGCCGTGCCCAGCATCAGCAGCACCTTCATTTTGAATCCAAGCTTGTTCATCGTGTGTCTCCAGTTTTCTCTCAAACTCTAGCAATGCCATGACTCGCGCAGTGAGTACGTGCACGCCTATCTGCGTTTGCCTTGACTTGCAACAACAAGTAACCTCATGGATTGTGGGGCTGGCATGGGGCGCCCTTTGTCAGGGAAAACGAGTCTGCGTGGGCGCATGCCAGCATGTTGCGGGGCACGCAACTAAAATGTGCGGATGCTCCAGCAACGCACCCTCAAGACCTTGACCCGCGCCGTTGGCGTGGGATTGCACAGTGGCCAGCGCGTGGAGTTGACCTTGCGCCCGGCGCAGCCCGACACGGGCATCGTCTTTCGTCGCGTGGACCTGCCCCAGCCGGTGGACATTCCCATCCATGCGGAGTCGGTGACCGACACGCGCCTGGCCTCCACCATCTCTGCCGGTGGGGCCAAGGTGCACACCGTGGAGCACCTGATGTCGGCCTGTGCGGGCCTGGGCATCGACAACCTGTATGTGGACATCACGGCCGAAGAGGTGCCGATCTTGGACGGGTCTTCCGCCTCGTTCGTGTTCTTGCTGCAAAGCGCGGGGGTGGAGCTGCAGCGTGCGCCTAAGCGCTTCATCCGCGTGAACCGCCCGATCGAAGTGCGCGAAGGCACCGGCCCCAGCGCCAAATGGGCGAAGCTCACGCCCTACCATGGCTACAAGCTGAGCTTTGAAATTGACTTTGACCACCCTGCGGTGGACTCCACGGGCCAACGTGTGGAGTTTGACTTGGGGCAAGGCAACTACAGCCGCGACATCGCCCGCGCACGCACCTTCGGCTTCACCCGCGATGTGGAGATGATGCGATCCAACGGTCTGGCGCTGGGCGGTGGTCTGGACAACGCCATCGTCATGGATGACTACAAGGTGCTCAACAGCGACGGCCTGCGCTATGACGACGAGTTCGTGAAGCACAAGATCCTGGACGCCATGGGCGACCTGTACCTGATTGGCAAGCCCTTGCTGGCCGCCTACAGCGCCTTCCGCTCAGGCCACGCCATGAACAACCAGTTGCTGCGTGAGCTGCTGGCCCAGCGCGATGCCTGGGATGTTGTCACTTTTGACGACGAGCGCGCAGCCCCAGCCGGCTTCGCTCAGCCTGCACGGGCTTGGTGATCCTGCGCTGCGCAATCTCGGCTGGGCGCCTTCCTTTTGCCTCTGTGGCCTATACTCGCGCCTGCTCCGGGGTGTGCTGATGCGCTGAGATGCGAGAGGCCTGAAGAAATTCAGGCCAGCTTGCGAACCCGACGAACTTGATCCGGTTCATACCGGCGGAAGAAGAGCCGACCTCCTTGTCCCCGTGCCCGCACTCCCTGCGGGCACGCCTTGCCTCAGGGGCTGCCATGCGCAGCCACCCGAGGGGTGCACAGGTCCATTCCGGAGCAGACCCACCGCCACCGGAACCAGGAGACCTGCCCATGAACGCCCCCGATCCCCACGCCCAGCTCGCCGCCCCCGAAAAGTTTGCCGAGCTGCTCGCCCGCACCCGCGAACCCTTTCCTGCATCGCGCAAGGCCTATATCCCCGGCCACCTGCACACCGACCTGCGCGTGCCTGTGCGCGACATTGCGCTGACCAACGGTGAGCAGGTCAGCGTGTACGACACCTCGGGCCCCTACACCGACCCGAACGCCGTGATCGACGTGCGCCAAGGCCTGGCCAGCGTGCGCGGCGGCTGGATCACCGGCCGTGGCGATGTGGAGCACTACGAAGGCCGCGCGCCCGTGGCGCTGGACGATGGCCAAAAGAGCGAAGATGCCACGCGCCTGGCCCAGCTGCGTGCCGAGGCCGCAGCCCTGCAACGCAAGCCGCTGCGCGCTAAGGCCGGTGCCAACGTCACGCAGATGCACTACGCCAAGAAGGGCATCATCACGCCCGAGATGGAATACGTGGCCATTCGCGAAAACGGCAAGCGCGAGTGGATGGAGCAGTACATGCAGGACGCAGGCCGCGAGAAGCGCCTGATGGGCAACCCGATGGGCGCCAGCATTCCGCGCATCATCACGCCCGAGTTCGTGCGCGACGAAGTGGCCCGGGGCCGCGCCATCATCCCCGCCAACATCAACCACCCTGAGGTGGAGCCGATGGCAATTGGCCGCAACTTCCTGGTCAAGATCAACGCCAACATCGGCAACTCGGCCGTCACGTCCAGCATTGAAGAAGAAGTGGAAAAGCTCGTGTGGGCGATCCGCTGGGGCGCCGACAACGTGATGGACCTGTCCACTGGCAAGAACATCCACACCACGCGCGACTGGATCGTGCGCAACTCGCCCGTGCCGATTGGCACCGTGCCGATCTACCAGGCGCTCGAAAAAGTGGGTGGCGTGGCCGAAGACCTGACCTGGGAGATCTTCCGCGACACGCTGATCGAGCAGGCCGAGCAGGGCGTGGATTACTTCACCATCCATGCCGGTGTGCGCCTGGCCTACATCCACCTCACGGCGCAGCGGCGCACGGGCATCGTCTCGCGCGGCGGCTCCATCATGGCCAAGTGGTGCATGGCGCACCACCGCGAGAGCTTCCTGTACGAGCACTTCGAAGATATCTGCGACATCATGAAGGCGTACGACGTGTCGTTCAGCCTGGGCGATGGCCTGCGGCCTGGCTGCGCGTCCGATGCCAACGATGAAGCCCAGTTTGCCGAGCTGCACACACTGGGCGAGCTGACCCAGGTGGCCTGGAAGCACGACGTGCAGACCATGATCGAAGGCCCCGGCCACGTGCCCATGCACATGATCCAGGCCAACATGACCGAGCAGCTCAAGACCTGCCACGAAGCGCCGTTCTACACCCTGGGCCCGCTGACCATCGACATCGCCCCCGGCTACGACCACATTGCTTCGGCCATTGGCGCGGCCATGATCGGCTGGATGGGGACGGCCATGCTGTGCTACGTGACGCCCAAGGAGCACCTGGGACTGCCCGACCGCGACGACGTGAAGCAGGGGATCATTGCGTACAAGATCGCTGCCCACGCTGCCGATGTGGCCAAGGGCCACCCCGGCGCTCGCTCGCGCGACGATGCGCTCAGCCAGGCGCGCTTCGACTTCCGCTGGCAGGACCAGTTCAACCTGGGCCTGGACCCCGAAACGGCCAAGGAATACCACGACGAAACCCTGCCCAAGGACTCGGCCAAGGTGGCGCATTTCTGCTCGATGTGCGGGCCCAAGTTCTGCTCCATGAAGATCACGCAGGAGGTGCGCGACTTTGCCGCGCAGAAGGGCGTGGACGAGCAAAACGCACTGGTCCAGGGCATGCAGGTGAAGGCGGTGGAGTTCCAGCGCAATGGCGGGCAGTTGTACGTGCCATTGAAGGCTGAATAAGCCGCCCTAATGGCCCCTGTGTTTCCCTGTTCATGGCGGGAAACCGGGTGCATACCCTGTAAAGGGGCAGGTGTGTGGGCGCATACAGTCGCGCCCAGTATTTGCCTGCCCCAGAGTGGGTGTCTTCTTTGGTGCACATCACAGCGCAATGGCATCAAAGTTGCTATTCTTTGGGCAGGTTGTTAAAAAATGTAAGGAAGCGCCGTGAACGCCCTGAATCGACTGTCTATTCGCACCCGTCTGTACTTTGGCACGGTGTTTTCCTTGGTCTTGCTGGTAGTGATCGGGGCCATGGGGTACTTGGCGCTGGAGCGCACGCGCACAACGCTGGAGGTGCTGTTCACCCAGCGGGTGCAGACCCTGACCGACATGAGCGAGCTGCGCACCACGCTGGGGGATTTGCGGCGTGCGGAGAAGGACATCATCATCAACTTCAACAACACGATTGAGGTGTCCACCCAGCGCGACCTGTGGAAGAAGTCGCTGCAGTCGCTCAACAAGGGGCTGAGCGATGTGCGCAAGGTGCAGACCTCCGATGCCAACTTTGCGGCGTCCATCGACAAGGCGTTGGCAGAGGTCAAGGAATACGAAACCGGCATTTCCCCCGTGTTCGAGCAGATTGAGCGGGCGCAGATTGACGGTGCGGTGGGCGGAGCCTACGCCGACAAGTACAAAAAGCACATGGAGGCCAGCGACAAGCTGTTGTTGGACTTGGCCATGGATGCGCGCAAGCAGATGGACGAGGCCCGCCAAGGCGTGGACTCTCTGACCTCCACCATGTCGGGCCTGATTGGTGGGGCCTTGCTGCTGGCCCTGGCGGTGTTGATTCCGCTCACGTTCTTCAGTGTTCGCTCCATTACGCAGTCCATCTCGCAGGCCAGCGAGTTGGCCGAGCGCATTGCGGGGGGCGATTTGTCGCGGGATGTGCAAGTCACCTCCACCGACGAAGTGGGGCAACTGGTGGGCGCGATGGCGCGCATGCAGGACGCGTTGCGTGGCCTGGTGCACCAGGTGCAAGAGGCCGCGGGTAATATCTCGACCGCCAGCTCTGAAATCGCCACGGGCAACCATGACCTGAGCCACCGCACGGAACAGACGGCGGCCAATCTGGAAGAAGCGGCTTCCTCGATGGAACTGCTCACCGGCACCATCCAGCAAAGTGCCCAGTCCTCGCGCCAGGCCAGTGACTTTGCGGCTTCGGCGGCCGAGGTCGCCGCTCGGGGGGGCTCTGTGGTGTCGCAAGTGGTAACCACCATGGACCAGATCACCACCAGTTCGCGCAAGATCGCCGATATCACCGGCGTGATCGACTCCATTGCCTTCCAGACCAACATCCTGGCGCTGAATGCTGCGGTGGAAGCCGCCCGCGCAGGCGAGCAGGGTCGGGGCTTTGCGGTGGTGGCTAGCGAGGTGCGCAGCCTGGCTCAACGCAGCGCCGAGGCCGCCAAGGAGATCAAGGGCCTGATCGGCTCGTCGGTGGAGCGGGTCGAAGACGGTTCGCGCCTGGTGACCCAGGCCGGGCAGACCATGACCGAGATCGTGGGCAGCGTGCACCGCGTGTCCAGCATCATTGGAGAGATCACGGCATCGTCTTCCGAGCAGAGCGACAACGTGGCCCAGATCAGCCAGTCGGTGAGCCAACTCGACAACATGACCCAGCAGAATGCGGCGCTGGTCGAGGAGTCCACGGCCGCGTCCGAATCGTTGCGCGAACAGGCTGTGCAACTGACCCGGGCCGTGGCCCAGTTCAAATTGCCCGCAGGGGGCATGCGATCGGCCTCCGTTGCCGGGGCTGCGATGGGCTATGGGGGCAATGCCCTGCCTGGGCATTCGGTGGTGCCCCAGTTGGCTTGACCGACTGGTGCGGGGGCGGATCAGCGCCGGGCCTTGGTTACGGTTTGCCCGTTGGCTGGTTGACGGTGACCATCCCCGTTGGGCCAAAATGGTGCATAGACGATACCTTTGCCCCATGAAACACCTTGCACCCCGCCGGAGAGTCTGGGCCCCGTGGGCCCTGTGGATTAGCTTGGCTGGTAGCGTGCCGTGGGCTGCGCAGGCCGAGTCTTTGCAATGCCAGTCGGGCAGCGTGGGGGTGGGCGACACCATGGCCACCGTGGCCCTGCGGTGTGGCCAGCCCACTGCCACGGGGGCCTATTGCGCACCCGTAGAAATCCAATGGATAGACCGCCCGCACAACGCGCCCTATGGCCGTTGGCTGGCCCCCTGTCAGCCCGTGGATGAGTGGATTTACGACCGGGGTGTGGGCTACCTGCCGGCCAGGCTGCAGTTTCGCGGGGGGCGGCTGTGGTCGCTGGTGTACGGGCAGTCAGTGCCTTAACAAGGCGCTGAGGGCTGTAGCCCGCCTCTCAATGCCGGGTGATTGGCACTCGCTCAGTCGCGCGTCACCCGCAGCACTTCTTCGCGGCTGGTCACTCCTGCCGCAATCAGTCGCTCGCCGTCTTCACGCATCAGCGTCATGCCTGCGGCCAGGGCGGCCGTGCGGATCTCGGCTTCTGAGGCCTGGGCGTGGATTTGTGCGCGGATGGCGTCGTCCGTCACCAGCAGCTCGAACACCCCGGTGCGCCCGGCATAGCCCGTGTGCCCGCAGGCCTCACAGCCTTTGCCATGGCAGGTACCGCAGTATTTGCGCACCAGCCGCTGGGCCAGCACGCCCAGTAGCGAGGAAGACAGCAGGAAGGGCTCCACCCCCATGTCGATCAACCGCGTCACGGCGCTGGCCGCATCGTTGGTGTGCAGCGTGGCCAGCACCAAGTGGCCGGTCAGCGAGGCCTGGATGGCGATCTGTGCGGTTTCGAAGTCGCGGATTTCACCGATCATGATGATGTCCGGGTCCTGGCGCAGGATGGCGCGCAGGGCCTTGGCAAACGTCAGGTCGATCTTGCTGTTCACCTGCGTCTGGCCCACGCCGGGCAACTCGTACTCAATCGGGTCTTCCACCGTCATGATGTTGTTGCGCGTGGCGTCCAGGCGGCCCAGGCCCGCGTACAGCGTGGTGGTTTTGCCCGAGCCCGTGGGCCCGGTCACCAGGATGATGCCGTGCGGCTGGCTGATCAGCCCCTCAAAGCGGCGCAGAGTCTCGCCCTGCATGCCCACGGCTTCCAGGCTGATTTTGTTCTCGCTCTTGTCCAGCAAACGCAGCACGGCGCGCTCGCCATGGGCGCTGGGCAGGGTGGACACGCGCACATCAATGGCGCGGGTGCCCAGGCGCAGGCTGATGCGCCCGTCCTGTGGCAAGCGCTTTTCCGAAATGTCCAGGTCGGCCATGATCTTCAGGCGCGAGATCAGTGCGGCGTGCAGCGCGCGGTTGGGCTGCACCACCTCGCGCAGCGTGCCGTCCACCCGAAAGCGCACGCTGGAGTGGCGCTCGTACGGCTCGATGTGGATGTCACTGGCCCCGTCGCGTGCGGCCTGCGTGAGCAGGGCGTTGAGCATGCGGATGATGGGGGCATCGTCTGCGGTTTCCAGCAAGTCTTCCACGGCGGGAAGCTCTTGCATCATGCGCGAGAGGTCGGCATCGGACTCGACCTCGCTCACCACCGTGGCCGCGCTGGATTCGCCTTGGGCATAGGCCGCGCTGATGCGCTGGGCCAGGCTGGGCGCATCCAGCGACAGCAGGTGCCGCACCTTGTGCTTGCGCAGCACTTCGGACAGCGCCGTGACGTCGGGCGCAGGGCCGTGCCACAGCACGAGCTGCTGGCCATCGTCCTCGAGCAGCAGCTGCGATGAGCGGGCAAAGGCGTAGGGCAGGGGGTGGCGCATGGCGGTTCGGTGGGTAACGGGGCTTGGGGGCTTAGGGGGCTGAGGGGGCTGAGGGTGGCTCACGGAGGCGAGAAGGCCGGGGGCTGCTCAGAAATTCAGGCGTAGTGCATGCGGTGTGTGCAGGCAAAGATGCTGCCTGCCAAACACCGACCCCGCCGTGGCGCTTGCGCTGCCGGGCGGGGCCCTCTTGCGTCCAGGGCGCAGCACGCTAGCGCACCGCTCACTGCCGAATCACGTCGGCTTCCAGTGCCAAGGCGCGCACCGACACAGCCGCCTTGTCTGCCGCCTGCTGCGTGTTGAACGGGCCCACCTGCACGCGGGTGCGGTTGCCCCGGTTGGTGTTCACGGTCTGCACATTCATCGGCAGTGCCGCTTTGCGCAGCTTGTTCATCGCGTCGGTGGCGGTTTTGTCATTGGCAAAAATGCCCACGTTCACAAAATACGTGGGTGGCAGTGCCTGCTCGGCCTGGGCTGCGGGCTCCGTGGCTTGCGGCATGGGTGCTGCTGACACAGGGGCTGCGGCAGGAGCGGGCGTGACCACAGGCGGCGGCACCACCTGCTGTGGCATCAGCGGTGCGGGCACCTCCACGGGGGCTGCGGGGGCGGGCGCCGGGGCCTCGGCGCGGGGGCGGGGCTCCAGTGGCGGCAGGATGGGCGCGCCAGACACGGAGCGCATCACTGGGTTGGAGGCGGGCTGCACCACTTGCTGCAGCGCGCGGATGGACTCGTACCGGTCGGCCATGAGGGCGTCGCTGGTGACGGTGTCGCGCACCACGACGGGGCGCAGGAACACCATCAGGTTGGTCTTCTTGCGCGAGCGGTTTTCGCTGCGGAATAGGGCGCCCACCACGGGGATGTCGCCCATCACTGGCACCTTGTCTTCGGCCTGCGAGTAGCTGTCTTCCAGCAGGCCACCAATCACGATGATGTTGCCGTCGTCCACCACCACGTTCGACTCGATGGAGCGCTTGCTGGTGGTGGGCCCGTTGGTGTCCTTGAGCGTGGAGGCGTCGATCTTCGAGACCTCCTGGTAAATCGCCATCTTCACCGTGCCGTTCTCGCTGATCTGCGGGCGCACGCGCAGCATCAGGCCCACGTCCTTGCGCTCTACCGTGTTGAACGGGTTCACGGTGCTGCTGCCGGTGGTATTGGCGTAAGAGCCCGTCACAAACGGCACGTTGTTGCCGATGACGATCTTGGCTTCTTCGTTGTCCAGCGTCATCAGGTTGGGCGTGGACAGCACGTTGGCGTCGCCGCTGTTTTGCAGGAAGTTGGCCAACGCGCCCAGGTAGTACTGGCCGTTGATGCGCGGTGCCAGTGCCATGTTCAAGCCGCCGCCCAGCGAACCGACGGCGGTGGCAATGCTGGACGTGGAGCCCGTGGCCAGCGCCGCTGTGGCGCTCAGAATGTTGGTGCCTGCCGTGCCGGAGTTGGTGCCGATCACCCCCACAGTGCCACTGCCGCTGCTGCCCACGGTGCCCTGCCACTGGATGCCGAACTGTGCGAGCTTGCTGGCAGAGACTTCCACGATCAGACTTTCGACCAGCACCTGCGCGCGGCGGCCGTCGAGCTTGTCGATCACGGCGCGCAGCTGGCGGTACTGGGGTTCGGGGGCGCTGATGATGAGCGAGTTGGTGGTCGGGTCGGCCTGGATTTGTCCGCCGGTCGAAGGTTGGTTGCTGGTGGCGCCACCGCTGCTGCCGCCTGTGCTTGCTCCCAGGCCACCGCTGGAGCCCAGGCCGCCGCCATTGCTGCTGCTCGTGCTGTTGCCCAGCGACGATGCGCTGGTGCTGCCCGTGCTGGTGCTGCTGGCAGACACGCCGCCGCCACTGGAGCTGCCATTGCCGTTGGCGCTGGCCATGGCTGCACGCAGGGTGGTGGCCAGCTTGGTGGCGTCGGCGTTCTTCAGGTACACCACATGGATGTTGCCGGTGGACGCGGCGCTGCCGGGCACCGGTGGCTGGTCCAGCTTTTCGACCAGCATGCGCACCAGCGCCACGCGTGCCGGGTTGGCGGCACGCAGAATCAGCGAATTGCTGCGGGGCTCGGCCAGCAGCGTGGTCTTGAAGGAGTTGTCGGACTGCCCCTGCGCTGCACCGGCGGCTGCGCCGCTGCTGCTGCCGTCGATCAGCCGCGACACCAGCGGAGCCATGTCGGCCGCCACCGCATTGCGCAGCGGGATCACCTCCACATCGGTGGCGTTGGAGACGTCCATGGCCGCGATGATGCGGGCCAAGCGCTGCAGGTTGTCGGCGTAGTCGGTGATCACCAGCGAGTTGTTGCCGGGGTTCACGTTGATGGTGTTGTTGGGGCTGATCAGCGGACGCAGCACCGGCACCAGGTTGGCCGCGTTCTCAAAGTTGAGCTTGAAGATCTGCGTGACGATCTGCCCGCCGCTGGGGCCGCTCGCGCTGCCGCCTTGCGACACACTCACGCCACCGCTTTGCAGCTTGGCATCGGCCTCGGGCACTACCTTGTACAGGCCCGCAGATTCGACCACCGTGAAGCCCTGCAGGCGCAGTGCGGCCAGAAACTGCTGGAACGCGGCGGCCGGAGGCACGGCCCGCTCGGTGATCAGGGTGAGCTGTCCCTTCACGCGGGGGTCCACCACCACGTTGCGCCCGGTGATGGTGGCCATGGTGCGGGCCACGGCTTCGATCTCGGCGTTGGCAAAGTTGAGGGTGACCGGCTCGCCCGAGCGCACGCTGCTGGTGCCCGTGCCCACCGCAGTTTGCGCATGAATTTGGCCGCTAAGGCACGCCAAGAAAGCGCTGAAAGCTATGCTATTCATAGCAAAACGCAGGCGTGGCGAAAGAATGGAAGTCGTCATAGGGTCAACCCACGGTAATGAGGGAGCGTGCGCCGCTGCGCCGCCCGATGATATTCAGAAGATTGGCCAGTGCCGCTTCGCGGTCCGGGGCCGCTGTGGCTTCGCCGGTAAAGCGCAGGCGTTGCCCCACCCACTGGCCACTGCCGCTGAGTTGCAGGTGGCCTTGCAGGGTGCTGAGGGTGAGGGTGGGCACTTCGCCCCCGCCAGGTTCAACCGGTAGCTGCCCATGGGGCGCAGGGTTGACAGGCGCGAGGACATGGACATGGCATCGAGTTGCGCCGTGCCTGCCAGCACCATGCGCCCGGCAGACCACACCGCCTCCAGCCCCCGGGTTTGCAACATCAATTGCCCTTGCGGCTGCAGCGTGTTCCACGGCGTGCCCAGCCCGGCCAGCACGGCGGCGGGCCACTGGCTGCTACTGTCTTGCAGCGCCAGGCGCACACGCCCCAACTGCAGCTGGATGCTGGCCTGAATGGGTTGCTGGGTGCAGCAGCTGGCATGCACCTGCAGGCGCAGCCCGCTCCAGGAGGGGCGCAGCTGCCACTCCAGTCGGCCGGGCAGGGCTGCACGGTCTTGGCTGGCGCCGCCACCGGTCAACACCAGTTGGGCAGAGCCGGTCCACACAGTGCCACGCGCTTGCGTCAATTGCACCTGGCCCCGGTGGCGGCACTCAGCCGCTGGGTCAGCCACTGTGCGGGGGCAAAGACCACGATGGCGGGCAGCAGCCCTGCCAGGGCTCCGGCAATGGCCCAGCCCCAAGGGGCGCGGGGCGGCTTGGAGGCGCTGCGCGAACGTGAGCGGCCCTTGCTGCTGGCTTGGCCTGCGCTGTTGGAGCGACTGGTGCTGGATCGGGGGCGGGTAGGCACGGCGTGGGGTGCGTTGATGGGCACAGTCGGTGTCAACGGGCGGGCAGGGCCAGCACCACGGTGCCATCCCAGCGGGGCACCGGCGCGGCACCGGTGTTACCCAGTGTGGCCGGACCGGCATTGGCTGGGGTGGCTGCGGTGCTGCGGGTCAGGCGCGATTCGACCGGCACGGCGCGCGCATTGGTGCGGGCCAGGGCCAGCCACTGGGCCACGGCATCGGCCGGTGCGCCTTTGAGGGTGACGGTGACGCGGTCACCCAGCACGTTCATCTGGGCGGAGGTGCCCAGGCGCTGGGTAAGTGCTGCGCGCAGCGCGCCCACGGCGTCGGTGGGCGAGGTCTGGGGCTGGGCTTGCAGTTGCTGGGCTTCGGCCTGCAGGCGCTGCATGTGCTGCAGTTGCAAGTCCAGCTTGCCATGCAGTTCGGGCGCCTGGTGCAAGGTCGTGAGGGCTGGGGCCAGGGCCACCCACCACAACAGGGCCAGCAGCACCACGCCAGCGGCTGCCATCACCAGACTTTGTTCGCGCGGGGCCAGGGCCTTCCAGCGCGCTTGCAGGGCGGCGGCGCGGCTCATGGCATCCCCTCGGCACGCACCAGCAAGGTGCCATCTTCGGTGCGCGCGCTGTAGCCAGCGGCCTGCAATCGGGTGTTGAACACAGATTCCTCGTCGGGGGCCAGGGTGACGCCGCGCAGGCGCAGCTCGCCGGGGGCAAATTCAAGGGTGGTGGGCACGCGGTCGTCCGGCAGGCTGGCGCCCACGGCCTCCATCAGGGGTTCCAGGTCACGCGGCGATACGCTGCCTGCCTTTTGGCGCAGCAGGCCCAGTTCGCGCTCCATCTGCACGGGGGCATCCACCACCACTTTGACCTGGGGGAAGGTGGTGGTCAGCGCATTGCGCACGGCCACCTGCTTGGCGGCCAAGGCCTGCTTTTCTTGCCAGGCCCACAGGTTCAAGCCCACCAGGTGCACGCCCACCAGCAAGGCGGCGGCCCAGCGTGCGGCGCGCCATTGGGGGGCGTACAGCAGCGCGCTGGCTGCGGTGCCTGCCTTGCGCATGGCGCGGATGCGGCTGGTGCTGGCCAGTTCAAACTGTGCCAGGTCCCAGTCGCCCCGGGCGGCATCCAGCGCGCGCTGGGTAGCGGTGTGCAGTGTGACCTGGCGGCCCAGGGTGCGCTCGGCCACCTCGGCCACGGCCGGGTCGGCGCGCACCACGGGGGCGGGGGCGTCGTCGTCGGTGGTGGATGTGAGCCCTGCCAGTGCCAGCACGGCGGCCGACAGGGGCAGCATGGTCACGCTCTGGTCGGGGCCCTGGCCGCACAGGATCATCTGCGGCTCGCTGGGGCTGCCCATGGCGCAGATTTCGGTGGTGCCGCTGGCTGTGGGGCCGGGGGCAAACTCAGGCACCACGCGCGATACAGCACGGCCTGCGGCTTCCAGCGCTTGCAGGTTGTCGCGCAGCCAGCTGCGGTCGCACACCGCAACCCACACGGGGCTGCCAGCCTCGGCGCCGGGCTGCAGCGCAAAGTGCAGTTGGGCGGGGTCGTCCAGCAGGCGGTCTTCCAGCAGGCCTTCCAGAATGGAGCGCAGGCGCGGCGTCTGGTGGTTGGGCCCCAGCGGAATGCCGGGGGGCAGTTGCACCCGCTGCCATGACAGGGCCGAGATCGGCACCATGGCCACCACTTCGCCGCCGGGGCGTGAGGGCTCGGGCAGCAAGGCGGCAGCCGCACGCGCATGGTCGGTGGCGGTGTGGCCGTCCGACGTCAGCGTGTAGCTGTATTTGGTGGCGATGCCCGGTGGCGTCAGGGGCAGGGTAAGGATCAGGGAGCTCATGGGCAGGTTTTGCAGGCCATTTTAGGGGGCTGACATGTCGGTTGGGGGCATGTTCTGCCCTGTCAGCGGGGTGCCTGTGCGGCTGCAGTGGCGGGGTCGCGGTCAAAAACGCCGCGCTCGCGCCAGAGGGTCACGACACTGTTGGTGCTGTCTTTGCGCACCAGAGAGCGCTCGTCCACCACGGATTCGCCCAGCCGCAGGCGCCCACGCACTTCAAAGAAGCGCGAGGCGACCGTGATCAGATCGGTGTCTGGCACAGTGTTTGTTCCAAGCAACGTTATGGCATCGTTGAGCACCTTGAAGTGGCGCGATTCGCGGCTGGCGATCAGCTTTTGGGCGCTGGCCAAGTCGATCCCATCGATAGCTGCCCACAGCACGTCCAACTGAGCGGTGTTCAGGTTCACCGGGGTGCGCACGGGCAAGATGGTGACATGCGGGCTCAGGATGGCGATGGTGCTGGCGGGGACGCCCAGCCAGCCCAGTTGCGACACGGTCTGGGGCATGAGTGGCGCGTTGGCGTCGTCGGTGCCTGCAGCCGACTGGGCTTTGCGCAAAGCCTCCACCAGGGATGTGAGCTGCTGCTGCGGCAGGCCCAGCCGCTCAAACAAGCGGGTGAATTGCTTCAGCCCCCCGCTTGCACCTGCCCGGCATCGACTAGGCTGGTGAGGTTCAAGCGGCTTTGCATGTCGATGATCTGGCCCGACAGGAAGGCCTCGGTAGTGTCTGTTGTGGCATCGTCCACCTGCGAGACGTTGCGCTCGGCCGCCAAGAAAGTGGACAACCGCGCTTCTTGCAGCGGGATAGCCCAAGGCTCTGCCAAGTGGTCGGCGCCGCCAGCGCGGCCGTCTTCTCGCAGGATCAGGCGCGACCAGTCCAGTGCCCCCACCAAGATCCACGCGGCTTGCACGCGGCCGCGCTCGGCGGTTTCCACTTCGACTGCGCGCCACTGCTGCCACATCGCGGCAGCGGCCAGGGTGGCCACCAGCGTCACGGTGAGCATGGCTGCCAACAGGGCGGCCCCGGTTTGACGCGGGGCGCTCAGTGGCTGGGGCTTGGCGGGCGGGTGCAGCGTCATGTGCGGCTGCCTCCCAGTGCGGGATTGATCCAGTCGCGCACCAGCAGGCCGCTGAGCGCACCGCCAGGGCTGAGGGTGATTTGCAGGCGTATGCCCTCAGGCAGAGTGCTGCTGCCGTCTGTGCCGGGCACCGTGCCCACGCTGGACAACGCGTTGGACCAGGCACCGCCCCGGTAATAGAACAATTGCCAGCCGTCGATGGGGATGAGCGCGACCTCGCTGCGGCGTTCGGCATCGCCCGGGGTGCGGGCCCATTGCGCGGCCCGTGCCCAGGCCTCTTGCCATTGGGTGCGGGTGCGCACGGTGGGGGACTGCCAGCGCAGCCACTGCGCCCCGGCATTGGTCTCACGGCGCGTCCAGGCCACCACCACGGGACCTTCGTCGGGCACGGCGGTGCTGCGGCGCGTCAGGCGCAGCACTTGGCCGTCCCAGTCCAGTGGCGTGGTGTGGGCCAGCGGGGACACCAGTGCGTCCAGGTCGGCACCCCACTGGGCCAGAGAGGCTTGCAGCACCAGCATGTCGTCGGCGCGCTGGCGTGTGGCTTCTTGCGTGCGCACCATGCCGTCGATGCCGCGCCAGCTCAAGATGGCGATGAGCGCCATCACGGTGATGGCGACCAGCAGTTCGATGAGTGTGAAGCCGCGCAGGGCTGGCTTTGCCACGCCGCTCGGTTGGGTCAACGGGCGCATTCAGTTCCTCCCGATGATGGTGGAGATGCGCAGGATGGACATGTCTGCGTCAAACACCTGCGCATCCATGCGCCGGAACTGGGGGTTGGGCGTGGGCCGCACGATCACGTTCACCGTGAACTGCCGACCCGCTTGCTCGCAGGGCTCGGTGCTGTCGCCCACGCTGGGCATCTGGCGCGACAGGCGGGCTTTGATCAATTCGTTTTCGGCGCACAACTGGGCCAGCACGATGTCGGACTGGCGCTGGGCATTGCGGGTGAGCGTACTGGCGGCCTGCGTGCCTGCCAGCAGCGCAATGGCCACAATGGCCAGGGCGACCAGCACTTCCACCAGGGTGAAGCCACGGGTGAGGTGATGGGCCGGGCGACACGCTGGGCGAGTGGCTGTGCGCTGCGGTGTCATGGCAGGGACTCCACCGTGAAGGGGCGCAGCCCGTCGGTGACCACGCGCAGGGCGCGGTCGGGGTAGTTCTGGTGGGTGATGACCACTTGCTGTGGGCCGATGAGGGGCTCCGGCCCCAGCAGCAACGCGGCGGTGCCGCGCACGGTGACGCCTGGGTCCAGCCATTGGCTGGGCAGGGCGCTGGCGGGCAGGCCCTCAAACTTGAAGCCTTGCTCCGTCGCTCGCCAGCGCACGGGGGCCCCGGTGGAGCGCGACTGTGCCCTGCCTGATTCCAGCAGCGCGGCCAGCCGCGCGGCCTCGCGCTCCAGCACGGTCTGGCCGTTGTCGCGGATGGCCATGGACACCCCGGCCGTGGCCAGCGCCATGATGCTGATGACGACCAGCAACTCTAGAAGAGTGAACCCCCCTGAGCCGCCACCCGCTCGGTGCCGCCGCCAGAGGCGGCAGCTCTTCGATGCCGTCCGACCCTGCGCAGGCAGGCTTGGAGCCGCGGCATCTCAGCCCCCGAGGGGACGACGCCAGTGGCCTGGCGAAGCCAGCTCCACGGCATCCCTCGCCTGGGGCGTGCCAGTTTCATGAGGTGGTAGGGCGTGGCAAAGAATGGGGCATCACTGCCAGCTGCCAATGTCCGCATCCTTGCCTTCGCCGCCCGACTGCCCGTCTGCGCCGAACGACATCACGTCGATCTCACCCTTGATGCCGGGGCTCAGGTACTGGTAGGGGCGGCCCCAGGGGTCATTGGGCAGCTTGTCCAGGTAAGGCTTCCAGTTGTTGGGGATGGGGCCGGAGGTCGGCTTGGCAATCAGGGCCTGCAGGCCTTGCTCGGCCGAGGGGTAGCGCTGGTTGTCCAGGCGGTACATCTTGAGCTGCTGCACGATGTTGGCGATGTCGGTCTTGGCGGCCGTCACGCGGGCGTCGTCGGCACGTTCGAGCACGTTGGGCACGATCAGCGCGGCCAGCACGCCGATGATGACCATCACCACCATCAATTCAATGAGGGTGAAGCCCCGGGCCAGGCGTTGGCGGGCGGAGCGCACGAAGGAAGAGGGAGAGGTGTTCACTGCAGGCGTTCTCGGGTGATCTCGGATCGCGTGAATCATAATCTGCGCATGGTGACAAACACACACTCTCAATGGGGCATGCGATTGGGGACTCTGGTCTTGTGGGCTGCGGCGGGCGCCAGCGTGGTCTATTGGGGTCTGCGCTTGTCCTCCCGGCCTTCGGGTGTGGCCGTGCCGGTCGCGGCAGCGGCCCCTGCCGCGCCTGATGCGGGCGCGCTGGCGCGCTTGCTGGGCGCATCGCCCGCTACGGCGGTGGTCAAGGCCCCGGTGGCCGCGCCTTCCAGCCGGTTTGCGCTGCAGGGCGTGCTGTCGGGCCGCACCAGCGGCGGCGGTGCAGCACTGATCGCCATGGACGGCAAGCCCGCGCGGCCCTACCGCATTGGGGCGCAGGTGGATGCCGGGCTGGTGCTGCAATCGCTGGGCCCGCGCCAGGCGGCGCTGGGGGCCACGGTGGATGGACCCACCACGGTGCGCCTGGAGATGCCGCCCAAGGGCTGATCTTTTTGGGGGCCCTGCGCGACCGGTTTCAGTGTTGCGGAAAGACCGCTGCAGTTACGGTTGTTACACCTGCTGCGCCTGTTGCAGCGCAGCCAGCACACCGTGCGGGGCCATCGCATAGGTTTGCCATTCTCCAAACCCGGGTGCATGCAGCGGCCATTGCTCTGCCGTGACTTGCAACGCCGCAGCCAGGCTGCCTTGCCTGACCAGCCAATCCACACACCGGGCGACCCCGGCATGCGTGATCCAGACCACATGGGTGCCGCGCTGCAGGTGTTGTTGCGCCTCGCCCAAGGCCGCGCTCACCCGGGTCAGCATGCTGGCCAGGTCTTCACCCTGGCCGGGGCGGTAGCGGGTGAAGTCCTGCGTCCAGGCATCCAGCTCATGGCGGGCGATGTCGGCCCAGAGGCGGCCCTCCCACTGGCCGAAGTCCATTTCGCGCAGGCGCCCGTCTGCATTGCTAGTCAAATTGGCCTGTAGGGCGCACAGAGAAAGCGCTAGCTGCTCACATCTTTGTAGCGGTGAGTGGCATAAGAGCAGGGGATTTGGCAGCGAGATTGCCAGCCGCTGTGCGGCCATCTGGGTGGCTTCAGGGTCGGCGGGCACGTCCAGCAGGCCGTAGCAGGTGCCGGGCGCGATGCAAGGCGCCGCGTGCCGCATTACCCACAGGGTCGCAGGGCTCACCGTGCGGCGCCCAGGGCCAGCGCGGCGCCCAGGTAAAAACCGATTTCGCCCACTTGCTGGGTGGCGCCCAGGCAGTCGCCGGTAAAGCCCTGCAGGCGCCGGGCAAACCAGCGCCCCATCCAGACTGCCGCCGCCATGCTGAGAGCGATGGATGCTATTAAAAATATAGCTGCTTGCGCTTGATAGACCAGCGCTAGCGGCACAAAACACCACAAAGCGGCGGCTGCCAGCGCGCGGCGCGAGATCTGGTCGGCCAGTGGCTTGCTTTTGGAGCGGGCTGTGTCGCCCACATGCGGCAGCCAGCGCACGATAAACAGCGGCCACAGGCGCGAGAGCACATGCCCCCCCGCCAGCGCGGCCAGCACGGCCCCTAGGCTGTGTGCGCCCAGCAGCGCCAGCAGGCTCACCTTGGCCAGCAGGGTCAGCACTAGCGCCATGGCCCCAAAGGCACCGACGCGCGAGTCTTTCATGATGTCCAGCGCGCGCTCTCGGTCGTAGCTGCCACCCAGGCCGTCGGCCACGTCGGCCAGGCCGTCTTCATGGAAGCCGCCGGTCATTACCACCGTGGCCACAGTGCTGAGCACGGCCGCCACCAGCGGGGCCATAGGCTGCGCGCCCAGCCCCCAGTGCAGCAGCGCCACCACGGCGCACGACAAGCCCGCCGCCAGCCAGCCAATGCCCGGAAAGTGTGCCGCACTGGCGCGCAGCATGGCCGGGCTGTACCCCACCCAGTCGGCCAGTCGCCCCGTGACGGGAATGCGGGTGAAGAACTGCACGGCCAGCAGGTAGTGGCGCAGGGCTTGCATGGCAGTGTGTGTCGGTTTTACTATTGATTTAGTAGCTGCTAGCGCTTGATTGGTAAGCGCTAGTGGCCTTTTTGATCAAGATGCGGAGCGCAGAAAAAGACGGTACGCCGGGTTGTTCGTCTCGTCCACATACGGGTAGCCCAGGGTGGCCAGGAAGGCATCGAACGTGGCGGTGTCTTCGGCAGGCACCTGCATGCCGACCAGGATGCGGCCATAGTCGGCACCCTGGTTGCGGTAGTGAAAGAGGCTGATGTTCCAGGTCGGCTGCATTAGGCTCAGGAACTTGAGCAGTGCGCCGGGCCGCTCGGGGAAGACAAAGCGCAGCAGCCGCTCGTCTTGTGCCAGGGCCGAGTGGCCGCCCACCAGGTGGCGCAAATGCTCCTTGGCCAGTTCGTCGTGGGTCAGGTCCAGCGCCTCAAAGCCTTGCTGGTTGAAGTGCTGCGCAATCGTGGCCGACTCACCTTTGCCGCGCGTGGTCAGGCCCACAAACACATGGGCGCGGGCGGCATCGCTGATGCGGTAGTTGAACTCTGTGACGTTGCGCGGACCGCCGGGCAGGGCGCCCACGGCTTCGCAAAAACGACGGAAGCTGCCGCGCTCTTCAGGGATGGTGATGGCGAACAGGGCTTCGCGCTCTTCGCCCACCTCGGCACGCTCGGCCACAAAGCGCAGGCGGTCGAAGTTCATGTTGGCGCCGCACAAAATGGCGGCGTAGGTCTCGCCTTCGGTGTGGTGCGTGTCCACATACTGCTTGATGGCGGCCACAGCCAGGGCCCCGGCGGGCTCCACAATGCTGCGCGTGTCCACAAACACGTCCTTGATGGCGGCGCACACGGCGTCGGTGTCTACGGTGATGAATTCGTCCACCAGCCCGGCCGCGACGCGGAAGGTCTCCTCGCCCACTAGCTTGACGGCGGTGCCATCCGAGAACAGGCCCACATCGGCCAGGGTCACGCGCTCGTGCGCCTTGACGGACTGAATCATCGCGTCCGAGTCATTCATCTGCACTCCGATGATCTTGACCTCAGGCCGCACGGCCTTGATGTAGTTGGCCACGCCGCTGACCAGCCCACCGCCACCAATCGCCACGAACACCGCATTGAGCTGGTTGCTGCCCAGGCTTTGCAGTTGCCGCAGGATCTCCATCGCAATCGTCCCTTGCCCGGCAATCACATCGGGGTCGTCGAACGGGTGCACAAAGGTCAGGCCCTGTTCTTTCTCAAGCTTCAGAGAGTGGCCGTAGGCGTCGGAGTAGCTGTCGCCAAACAGCACGACTTCGCCGCCGAGTGTCTTGACGGCGTCCACCTTGAGCTGCGGTGTGGTGGTGGGCATGACGACGACGGCCCGCACGCCCAGGCGCTTGGCGCTCATGGCCACGCCCTGGGCGTGGTTGCCAGCCGATGCGCAGATCACGCCGCGCTCCAGCTGTGCGGGCGTCAGGTGCGCCATCTTGTTGTAGGCGCCGCGCAGCTTGAAGCTGAAGACGGGTTGCTGGTCCTCGCGCTTGAGCAACACCCGGTTTTTCAGGCGGTGGCTCAGGTTCTTGGCGGGCTCCAGGGGGGACTCCACGGCCACGTCATAGACGCGGGCGGTGAGGATCTTTTTCAGGTAATCGGCGGGGGTGAGTGGCTGTGTCATGGGGCGATTGGGTCACCCGCACTGCGGGGCAGGCAGGGGCACACATCATAGTGGTGCAGGCAGCCGGGGGCTGAACCTTGTTGGGGCACGGCGCGGCAGGGGCGCCATTTGGGCAAAAAAAAGCCCCAGGCCGTGAGGCTTGGGGCTGAATCCATCCTTTGAGGAGATGGAGGAGACAATTGGTGCGTGGCACATCAGTGTTTGTACTGGTTGCCATTGGTCATTTTTGTTCAAAGTGACCGTGCTTGGTTGAATTCTAGCCGGATGCTTGTTGCGATGCAGCAAAATTCACAGCGAATTTTCAGGCGCACGCCGAATTCGTGCGAAAAAAACCACGCATTGGACGGGTTCTAATGCGCACCACAGGAGAGAAATCTATGGAATGCACCGTCAGTTGGACAGGGGCCTCGGGCACGCGCTCAGGCATGGGGTTTGTTGCAGAAACCGGCAGCGGCCATGTTTTGACCATGGATGGCGCCCCGGATGCCGCCAATCCCGCCAATGGCGGCCAGAACCTGGCCCCGCGGCCCATGGAGACCGTGTTGGCCGGTACCGGAGGCTGCACCGCCTATGACGTGGTGCTGATCCTCAAGCGCGGCCGCCACGATGTTCGCGGCTGCAGTGTCAAACTCACCTCCGAGCGCGCAGAGGTGGACCCTAAGGTCTTCACCAAAATCCACATGCAGTTCACGGTGACCGGGCGGGGCATTCCCGCCGTGGCCGTGGAGCGCGCCATTGCCATGAGCCACGATAAATACTGTTCGGCCAGCATCATGCTGGGCAAGACGGCCGAAATCACGACCGGCTTTGATATCGTGGAAGCCTGATTGGCCTGGGCGCAGGCTTAAATGCGGTGCGCGGTGGTCGTCATCACCTTGGCGGCCACTTTCATCATGCCTTTGGCAATAGGGGGAAGGGGAAATGCGCCCCGTAAGCGGGCCTGCTCTGCATGGCGTTCCTCGTCGTCCTTCATGCGGGCCACGACAGCCCGTGATGCCAGATCGGCCACTGGCAGGCGCGAGAGATGGCTTTGCAGGTGGGCTGCCACCTGGTTTTCGGTCTCGATCACAAAACCCAGGCTGACCCTGTCGCTCACCTTGGCGGCCACCCAGCCCAGGGCGAAAGCGCCCGTGAACCACATGGGGTTGAGCAAGCTGGGGCGATCGCCCAGCGCTTGCAGTCGTTGGTGTGTCCAGGCAAGGTGGTCGGTTTCTTCTCTGGCGGCTTCCAGCAGGTGCGTGCGCAGTGCTTCGTCTTTGGTGGCCAAGGCTTGTGCGCTGTACAGCGCCTGGGCGCATACTTCTCCGACGTGGTTGACCCGCATCAATGCGCCGGCAAGCTTCTTTTCTTCCGCATTCAGGTCTGCTTCTTGCATGTGCGCTGCAGGGGTTGATTCACTGGCACGCGGCTGGGCAAACAGCGTTCGCAGCGCGTTGTCGAGACTGGAAAGTAGGCGGTCCATGGGTGGAATGTGTTTTGACTTGGAAATTTCAATCAGATACAAATAAATCGCTTGCAATAACGCTCGTTGCAAGGGAGAAGTTTGTTAACTTTTTGCTTTAAGGGTTGTTGCACCACTGCAACGATTTTCCGCGTTCCGGGCAATTGTGGGTGAATTCCTTTGCGAAACCGGACGCGCTCTGGTGCAATAGGTGCAACTTCCCCACCAGGAGGTTGGCCCGGGGAACCGGCGGGACTATGCTGGTGCCTGGCACCCAAGACCCCTCGTACCGGCGCCCTATGTTTAACCTTGGAGTAACTCGCAATGAAAAAATCCCTGATTGCCCTGGCTGTGCTGGCTGCTTCCGGCGCTGCAATGGCTCAGTCTTCCGTGACCCTGTTCGGTATCGTTGACGCTGGCGTTGGCCGCGTTTCTTCCGGTGGCACTTCCGTGACTGGCGTGACCAACAGCGGTCTGGCTACCAGCCGTCTGGGCTTCCGCGGTGAAGAAGACCTGGGTGGCGGTCTGAAGGCTGGTTTCTGGCTGGAAGGTGCTATCCAGAACGATACAGGCACTGGCCAAGGCGGCGGCGCTGCAGGCCCTGGTTTTGAATTCAAGCGTCGCTCGACTCTGAGCCTGGCTGGCGGCTTCGGTGAAGTCCGTCTGGGTCGCGAACTGACCGTTGGCTATGTCAACTCCACAGCAGCTGACGTGTTCGGCGATAACGGCGTTGGCGCTTCGATCGGTAAGAACCACTTCGCTGGCGTGATCGAAACCCGTAAGGGCAACGGCATCAGCTACATTCTGCCTTCCAACCTGGGCGGCATCTACGGTCAAGTGCAGTACGTGTTCGGCGAATCCCTGTCGAACGCTGCTTACGACAAGGCTGGTGACTACCTCGGCGCCCGTATCGGCTACCGTAACGGTCCTCTGGACACAGCCATTGCTTTCGCCAAGGGCCGCGGTGCTTCCGCAGCTGCTGACGCTGACCAGTTCAACATTTTCGCCAGCTATGACCTGGGTGTTGTGAAGCCATTCATCGGCTTCAACCAAGAAAAGAACAAGGCTGCTGTTGAAGTCAAGTACCAAAGCTACCTGCTGGGTCTGACTGCTCCTGTGGGCCCAGGCACCATCCGCGTTTCGTACAACGATGTGGACCTGAAGAACAGCTCCAACGACGCACAGAAGTTCGCCATTGGTTACGTGTATGACCTGTCCAAGCGTACAGCTCTGTACGGTACTCTGGCTCACGTGAAGAACAAGGGCGCAGCTAGCTTCGGTGCTACTCCTGGCGGCCTGTCCTTCACTCAAGTCGCTGGCAAGAACGCCAACGGTTACGAGTTCGGCATTCGTCACTCCTTCTAATGGCACGCGGGCGTGAGCCCGCTGACATTGAGATGAGTAAAAGCCCTCCCGCGAAAGCGGGGGGCTTTTTTCATGTTTGTGTCGATTGGGTTAGTGGCGGCAGTTTCTCTGTTTCTTCGCTTGTTAGGGTTGTGTTTTGGTGATTTCGCTTACGCCTGGATGCGCTGATTGGGTGCGGTGGGTATGCGGGATGCCTCTTCTTTGGAAAATAGAACGACCGTTCTATTAGGGAAAGCCTGTGTGTGGAACGTGCAACAAAAAGTTCCACGTTGGAGTGCAATTACTAAACTGGCTGGGTAGCACATCAACCACAGAAAGAGACGGGATCCATGAAAAAAGTAGACGCCAAGAGACTGTTCGCCTTGGGAGCTGTTGCTCTCGTTTCCGGTTCTGCCTTTGCCCAAGCTGCGGCTGGTGCTGGCACCAGTTCCGTGCAGCTTTACGGGATTGTGGATGTGGCTTACCGTCACACGAACAACGAAGGCCCCGCCACCAATGTGGGTCAGTCACTGAATCAACTTGTTGGTGGTGGCATGTCGCAAAGCCGTTGGGGTATCAATGTCTCGGAAGATCTGGGTGGCGGCACGAAAGCACTCGTCAACATGGAGAACCGTTTTGGTGCTGACACAGGGTCGCCAAACTCTGGCGCCACGGGTCCTTACTTCCAGCAATCCTGGGTCGGTCTGCAAGGCGGTTACGGCCGTGTAACGTTGGGTCGTCAGTACAACGTGCTGTTTGATCTGGTCACCAGCACCTACGCTTCGTACCCTTATTCGCCTTACATGGATGTCTATAAGCCAGAAATTGGCTTCTCGCTGGGTGCGCGCGCTGACAACATGGTCAAGTACATGGCTGAGATTGGCCCTGTGCGTGGTGCTTTGCAGTACTCTTTCGACGAAAAGAGCCCTACAGGTGGTAAGACCGTGGGTGGCTACCTGCGCTATGCCACAGGCGGTGTGGCTGCTGGTCTGGGCTACGAGAGCTACAAGTTTGCCTCGGGTAAAGAAGTTGAGGCCTGGACTCTGGGTGGCTCTTACCGCACTGGCGACTGGTACTTCAACGCTGGCTATGGTGAGAATAAGGTCGATCCGCTGACCAGCGCGACCGACCTCGCTGTGCTGGGTGCCATGTGGCAAGGCACCATCAATGGCGGCTTTGGTGGCTCTGCCTTTCTGCAAGCCAACAAGCGCACGATTTACAAGGTGGGTGTGGGCTATCAGCTGACCCCACAAATCAACCTGGGTGCCCATTACTTCCATGCCAAGCAATCTGGCACGGTGGCTACTGCGGATGCTACCGCCAACTTCTTCACTATGGCTCTGGACTACGCGTTCTCCAAGCGCACAGATGCCTACGTTGAAGTCGACAACACGCGCCTGAAGGGCAATGTGTCTTTGAGCAGCAGCGCTGCAGGTGTGGGGGTGAATGGTGCCAAGAGCCGCACAGGTTTCACGGTAGGGTTGCGCCACCGTTTCTGATGACGGCGATGGTCGCTGCCTGACTGCTGTTTGAGGGTAAGCAGGCGCTAATGAGATAGCCGAGACCAGTCCGCGTGGTGGGGTTTGCGGACTGGGTTGTCGGTTGAAAACACTGGGTGATTTTGTGGGTTGCTCCGGAAGAGTGATTTGCAAAGTGCCCAGTGTCTTTTTTTGGGGGCGATTTATGCAATTTGGCACCAATTTTGCGTAGATGCCAGGGTGTCCGAATAGGTCAATAAATGGCATCGAGGCATGCGGGAATTCAGGGATACCCCATTGGATTTACCTTATCTTTACTGCATAGTAAAAATTTTAAAGAGAATGTTCCATGAAGTTTAAGCACGTTCTTTTGTCCGCCGCCGTGGCGCTGTCTTTTGTGCCAGCAGTACAGGCCAAGCCTTTCAAGTGGACGAGCCAGGGTGAAATTTCCACGTGGGATATCCACTCGCAAAATAATGCGCTGCAAAGCGGCTTGCATGCCAATGTGTATGAAAGCCTGGTGTACTACAACAGCCGTACTTTCCAGGTCGAGCCCGTGCTCGCAACCGCGTGGCGCGAGGTCAGCCCCACGCAAATGCGCTTTACCCTGCGCGAGGGCGTCAAGTTCCATGACGGCTCGGTCATGACGGCGGATGACGTGGTGTACTCCCTCAACCGCGCCATGGCCAAGACCTCCAACTTCACTCCATTCACCCAGGGCATCTCCAAAGTGGTGAAGGTGGATGCCAAGAACATCGACATCCTGCTGACGTCGCCCAACCCCGTGCTGCTGCGCCAACTGACCGAGCTGCGCGTCATGAGCAAGGCCTGGGCAGAAAAGAACAAGTCGGTGGAGCCCAAGGACATCAAGGGCACCGAAGAAACATATGCCCACCGCAATGCGATGGGCACAGGCCCCTACACACTGGAGTCCTGGCAGCCCGATGTGAAGATGGTCTTCAAGCGCAACCCCAACTGGTGGGGCAAGATGGAAGGTAACGCCACCGAGATCGTCTACACCCCGATCAAGTCTGCTGCCACGCGCATCGCTGCGCTGTTGTCCGGTGAAGTGGACTTCGTGATTGATCCAACGCCTCAAGATTTGGCCCGCCTGCGTGCCAACCCCGACCTCAAGGTGGTCGACGGTCTTGAGAACCGCACCATTTTCCTGGGCATGGACCAGTACCGCGATGAACTGCCGGGCTCCAACATCAAGGGCAAGAACCCCTTGAAGGACATGCGTGTGCGCAAGGCCCTGTACCAGGCCATTGATGCAGACACGATCTCGCGCAGCATCATGCGGGGCCTGGGCAAACCCACGGGCACGTTGGTGGCCCCACAGGTGGCGGGCTGGACGGAAGCGGTGGGCAAGCGCATGCCTTACAGCGTGGACGCCGCCAAGAAACTGCTGGCTGAAGCGGGCTACCCCGATGGTTTCGAGGTGGACTTCGCCTGCCCCAACAACCGCTACATCAACGACGAGGCCATTTGCCAAGCCGTGACAGCCATGTGGTCGCGCGTGGGGGTCAAGGCCAAGCTGCGCACGCTGCCCCTGGTCAATTACTTCCCGATGATCCAGCGCAATGAAGCCAGCATCTACATGCTGGGCTGGGGCGTTCCTACCTTCGACGCGCTGTACAGCCTGCAATCGCTGGTGCGTACCGTGGGCGCGGGCGGCGACGGCAACTACAACGTGGGCCGCTACAGCAACCAGCGCATGGATTACCTGGTAGACCGCATCAAGGTGGAAACCGACGCCCCCGTGCGTGCCCGCATGTTGACGGAAGCACTTCAGTTGTCCAACGACACCGTGTCGCACATCCCGTTGCATGACCAAGTGATTCCTTGGGCGATGAAGAAGAATGTGGAAATGGTGCACCGAGCAGATAACCGTGTGGACATGCGCATGGTCAAGGTGAACTGATGCGGCGAGTGCTCGCAGACTGACAGTGTGTATGCGAAAACCGAGGGCCACGGCCCTCGGTTTTCTTGCTAAGGTGCCATGGGGTGCCGCAGAGTCTGCGGCCATAGGGATTTAGCGGTGGCGCGGCATTGTCCGCGCGACAATGCCGCCAAGCGGGTGCGCTTGATCCAGGCGGTTTGCTGCACTGGGTGGTACCAACCAGTGTCTTCGTTGCCAAAAGCAGCGCTGGCACGCTTTCGAAAACAAACTCGACTCTCCGATGCTTGCTTTTATTTTGCGCCGCCTGATTCAGGCAGTGATTGTGATGGTCACGGTGGCCTTCATCGCTTTCATGCTGTTCCAGTATGTGGGCGACCCTGTGGTGTTCTTGTTGGGGCAAGATGCCACCCCCGAGCAAATTCGTGAGCTGCGCGCTGCGTTGGGGCTGGACCAGCCCTTTATCGTGCAGTTCTGGCACTTTTTGGTGAATGCGGCCCAGGGCGAGTTTGGCCTGAGCCTGCGCCAGGGCGCCAAGGTGTCGCGCCTGATTGCCGAGCGCTTCCCAGCCACCCTGGAGCTGGCGCTGGTCGCGGCCTTTCTGGCTTTGCTGGTGGGCGTGCCTATGGGGGTGTATGCCGCTCTCAAGCGGGGAAGCTTCAGCAGCCAGTTGTTCATGACCCTCTCACTGCTGGGCGTGTCACTGCCCACCTTCCTGATCGGCATCCTGCTGATCCTGGTGTTCTCGGTCACGCTGGGCTGGTTCCCCAGCTTTGGGCGTGGTGAAGTGGTGCAGATGGGCTGGTGGAGTACCGGGCTGCTCAAGGCCAAGGGCTGGCACCACATCACGCTGCCGGCCATCACGCTGGCGATCTTCCAGCTCACGTTGATCATGCGCCTGGTGCGCGCCGAGATGCTGGAGGTGCTGCGCACCGACTACATCAAGTTTGCGCGCGCGCGCGGCCTGTCCAACCGGGCCATCCACTTTGGCCATGCCCTCAAGAACACGCTGGTGCCGGTGCTCACCATCACCGGTTTGCAGCTGGGCGGCTTGATCGCGTTCGCCATCATCACCGAGACCGTGTTCCAGTGGCCTGGTATGGGCCTGCTGTTCATCCAGGCCGTGACGTTTGCCGACATCCCTGTGATGGCGGCTTACCTGTGCCTGATCGCGCTGATCTTCGTGGTCATCAACCTGGTGGTGGACCTGCTGTACTTCGTGGTCGATCCACGCCTTCGCGTGGGCAAGGCCGGGGGGCATTAGAGATGAAGCACCCCCTGAGTCGCTTCGCGCCTTCCCCCTCTCTCGCATTGCATTGCAATGCGGGATGGGAACGCCCCCAGCGCACGCCAGCAACGCGCCGCCTTTGCGGCTTGGCGGCCCTTGCGCGGGGGCACTGGCCTGGGCCGTGCCAGTTTCAAGCATTGCGGGTTGCGTGCAGCTCTCTGGACTACTGAGATGCAATCGCTTCGATACAAGGCCGGAGGCAGGGCCTTTGCCCACATCGCCCAGTTTCACCCCGATCTGACGGCCCTGCGGCGCGATCTGCATGCGCACCCAGAGCTGGGCTTTGAAGAGGTCTACACCGGCAAGCGCGTGGTGGAAGCCCTCAAGGTGTGCGGTGTGGATGAGATCCATGAAGGCATTGGCCGCACCGGCATCGTGGCCGTGGTGCGTGGGCGCAGCGTGGCCAGCGGCGCCATGGTGGGCCTGCGGGCCGACATGGATGCGCTGCCCCTGGCCGAGCACAACGACTTTGCCTGGAAGTCGTGCAAGCCCGGGCTGATGCACGGCTGCGGGCACGATGGGCACACCGCCATGCTGGTGGGCGCCGCCCGCTACCTGGCTGCCACGCGAGACTTTGACGGCACGGCCGTGCTGGTCTTTCAACCTGGCGAAGAAGGTTTTGCGGGCGCGCGCGTGATGATGGAAGACGGGTTGTTTGACCGCTTCCCCGTGCAGTCCATCTACGCCATGCACAACTGGCCCGCCATGAAGCCGGGCACCGTGGGCATCAACCCCGGCCCGATGATGGCTGCGGCCGACCGCATCACCATCGAGATCACGGGCCGTGGTGGCCATGGGGCCCACGCCTACCAAACCGTGGATGTGATGCTGGTGGCCGCCCACATCATCACGGCGGCGCAAAGCATCGTCTCGCGCAATGTGCGCCCGCTGGAAAGCGCCGTGGTCAGCCTGTGCGCTATCAAGGCGGGCGAGTTGGGGGCCTTCAGCGTGCTGCCGGGCTCTGCCACGCTGGTGGGCACTGTGCGCACCTTCAATCCCGTGGTGCAAGAGCAGGTTGAAAAGCGCCTGCAGGAGCTGTGCGGCGCCATTGCCCTGGGCTTTGGTGCCACCGCCACTGTCCACTACGAGCGCATTTATCCCGCCACCATCAACACCGAGAGCGAAGCCATTTTTGCGGGCGACGTGGCCGAATCGTTGGTGGGTGCCGACCATGTGGTGCGCGACCTGGAGCCCAGCATGGGCGCTGAAGACTTCTCCTTCATGCTGCAGACCAAGCCCGGCGCCTACCTGCGCATTGGCCAGGGCACGGGCTCCAGTGGCAGCGCGCTGCACAACAGCCGCTACGACTTCAACGACGACATTTTGCCGCTGGGCTCTGCGCTGCATGCCCGCCTGATCGAGCAGGCCATGCCCTTGCCCACCCCCTGACGCCGGCTGGGCACAGACCACCGGCTTTCGCCATTCCCCCACCCTCCCAGGAGAACCGCATGAGCATCCAACGGAAAATCACCGCGACAGCATTGTTTGTCGCCTTGTCTGCTGCAGGCCTTGTGGCCAGTGCGCAGACCGTGCGCATCGCCAACCAGGGGGACTCCCTGTCGATGGACCCCCACTCGCTCAACGAAACCCTGCAATTGAGTGTGACGGGCAACGTGTACGAACCCCTGGTGGGCCGCAACAAAGACCTGAGCCTGGCCCCCGCATTGGCCACCAGCTGGAAGCAGACCGCCCCCACCGTGTGGCGGTTTGAACTGCGCAAGGGCGTGCAGTTTCACGACGGCAGCCCCTTCACGGCCGACGACGTGTTGTTCAGCCTGGCCCGCACCCAGGTCGAAGGCTCTGACATGAAGAGCTACACCAACGACTTCAAGGAAGTGCGCAAGATCGATAGCCACACGGTCGAGATCGAGACCAAGACGCCGTTCCCCATCCTGCCCGACGTGCTCTCGCTCGTGTACATCATGAGCAAGAAATGGTGCGAGACCAACCAGGCCACCGTGCCTGTGGACCGCCGCAAGGGCATTGAAAACGCGGCTTCGTTCCGTGCCAACGGCACCGGCCCTTTCCGCGTGCGCGAGCGCCAGCCCAACGTGCGCACCGTGTTCACGCGCAATGGCTCCTACTGGGGCAAGATCGAAGGCAATGTGAACGAGGTGGTGTTCACCCCCATCGGCAACGATGCCACCCGCGTGGCCGCCTTGCTCTCGGGCGAAGTGGACGTGATGGAGCCCGTGCCCGTGCAGGACATCGACCGCGTCAACAGCAGCGCCAACACCCGCGCCATCACGGGCCCTGAGCTGCGCACCATCTTCCTGGGCATGGACCAAAAGCGCGACGAGCTGCTGTACTCCAACGTCAAGGGCAAGAACCCCTTCAAGGACAAGCGCGTGCGCCAGGCCTTCTACCAGGCCATCGACATCGAGGGCATCAAGAAGACTGTGATGCGCGGTGCCTCCAACCCCTCGGCGCAGTTGATCGGTCCTGGCATCAATGGCTTTCAGCCCGACATGAAGCGCCTGCCTTACGACGTCGAGGCCGCCAAGAAGCTCATGGCCGAGGCCGGCTACCCCAACGGCTTTGAAGTGGGCATGAACTGCCCCAACGACCGCTATGTGAACGATGGCCGCATCTGCCAGGCCGTGGCCGCCAACCTCTCGCGTATCAACGTCAAGGTCAACCTGCAGGCCGAAACCAAGGGCACGTATTTCCCCAAGGTACTGCGCCGCGACACCAGCTTCTACATGCTGGGCTGGACCCCTGCCACCTATGACGCGCACAACGCTATGAACGCCATCATGGCCTGCGTGGACGACAAGGGTGCTGGCCAGTTCAACCTGGGCGCCTACTGCAACCCCGCAGTGGACGAGCTGACCAAGAAAGTCCAGGCCGAGACCGACAAGACCAAGCGCAACGCCTACATCAAGGAAGCGTTTGATGTGCACGCCGCCGACATCGGCCACATTCCGCTGCACCAGCAGGCCCTGGCCTGGGGCGTGAGCAAGAAGGTCAAGATCGTGCAGTTGGCTGACAACTTCATGCACTTCAAGTGGATCAGCATCCCTTGATGGTTTCGCGTTTTCTTTGAGGTCTCTTTTGCTGGCTTGCGCTCAGTGGCGCTGGATCTAGCTTGTTTTACTGACCGCCATGCACCCAGGCCACAAGCCCGGTGCGTGTGCGGATGTCTCTGGTTTCTACGATGAAAAAAACACTTGCCCGCTGGCTCGACAGCGACGTTGGCTACAGCTTCCGCACATCGCCCATGGCGATGGTGGCCGCCTTCATTGCCCTGGTGTGCGTGGTCTGCTCCGTCTTTGCGGGCTGGGTGGCGCCGCACAACCCGTTTGACCTGGCCACGCTGGAGCTGGGCGATGCCCGTCTGCCTCCGGCCTGGAGCGAACACGGCACCACCAAGTACCTGCTGGGCACCGACGACCAGGGCCGTGACATCCTCTCTGCGCTGATCTACGGCGCCCGCATCTCGCTGGTGGTGGGCCTGGCCTCGGTGCTGCTGTCGGTGGTGGTGGGCGTGGCTTTGGGCCTGCTGGCGGGCTTTCGGGGCGGCTGGATCGATGCTGTGCTCATGCGCCTGTGCGATGTGATGCTGTCCTTCCCCGCCATCCTGGTGGCCTTGCTGATTGCCGGTGTGGGCCGGGCGCTGTTCCCCAATGCGCACGAGTCCTTGGCCTTCGGCGTGCTGATCTTGTCCATCTCGCTCACCGGCTGGGTGCAATACGCGCGCACCGTGCGTGGCTCCACGCTGGTCGAGCGCAACAAGGAATACGTGCAGGCCGCCCGCGTCACCGGCGTGTCTTCGCTGCGCATCATGCGCAAGCACGTGCTGCCCAACGTGTTGGGCCCGGTCATGGTGCTGGCCACCATCCAGGTGGCCACGGCCATCATTACCGAGGCCACGCTGTCCTTCCTGGGCGTGGGCGCACCGCCCACATCCCCTTCGCTGGGCACGCTCATCCGCATCGGTAACGACTACCTGTTCTCTGGCGAGTGGTGGATCACCGTGTTCCCCGGTGCCATGCTGGTGCTGATTGCTCTTTCCGTGAATTTGTTGGGCGACTGGTTGCGTGACGCCTTGAACCCCCGCCTGCGTTGAAGATATGGAGAACAACCCCCTGAGCGGCTGCGCCGCTTCCCCCTTCTCTGGCATCGCTGTGCGATGCGGAAGGGGGACGCCACCCGTGCGGCGGGGCGGCCCTTGCACGGTGGCCGCTGGCCCGAACCGTGCCCGTTCCATCCACCGCGTGCAGCGCACAGCACTGTGAATCACTGATATGTCCCTCCTAGAAGTCAAAAACCTCGTTGTCGAATTCCCGAGCCGTCGCGGCACCCTGCGCGCTCTGGACGACATTTCCTTCTCCATCGCACCCGGCGAGATCCTGGGCGTGGTGGGTGAATCGGGCGCGGGCAAGTCGCTCACCGGCGCAGCCATCATCGGCCTGCTCGAGCCTCCAGGCCGCGTGGCCTCGGGCCAGATCCTGCTGGAAGGCCAGCGCATCGACAACCTCAGCAACGATGAAATGCGCCACATCCGTGGCCGGCGCATCGGGGCCATTTTTCAAGACCCGCTCACCTCGCTGAACCCGCTGTACACCGTGGGCCGCCAGTTGACGGAAACCATCCTGGCCCACCTGCCCGTGAATGCGGCAGAAGCTCGCCAGCGCGCCATCCAGCTGCTCAAGGACACCGGCATTCCGGCGGCCGAGGCGCGCATTGACCACTACCCGCACCAGTTCTCGGGCGGCATGCGCCAGCGCGTGGTGATTGCCCTGGCCCTGGCGGCCGAGCCCAAGCTCATCGTGGCCGACGAGCCCACCACGGCGCTGGATGTGTCCATCCAGGCGCAGATCATCACGCTGCTGAAAAACATCTGCAAATCGCGTGGTGCAGCCGTCATGCTCATCACGCACGACATGGGCGTGATCGCCGAGACCTGCGACCGCGTGGCCGTGCTGTACGCCGGGCGCGTGGCCGAGATTGGCCCGGTGCATGACGTGATCAACAAGCCATCGCACCCCTACACCAGCGGCCTCATGGCCTCCATCCCCGACATGGAGCAAGACCGCGAGCGCCTGAACCAGATCGACGGTGCCATGCCGCGCCTGAACGCCATTCCCAAGGGCTGCGCCTACAACCCGCGCTGCCCCCAAACCTTTGACCGCTGCATGACCGAACGCCCCGACCTGATGAGTGCCGGAAACACCCGCGCTGCCTGCTGGCTGCACGCTGCTGACAACACCAAGGTGGCCGCATGAGCAGCGCCGTGAACCCCACGCCCCACGCCGGTCAAAAGCCCCTGGTGCAGGCGCACGACCTAGCCAAGACCTTCGACGTCTCTGCGCCCTGGCTCAACCGCGTGCTGGAGGGCAAGCCCCGCACGCTGCTGCATGCTGTGGACGGCGTGAGCTTCGAGATCGAAAAGGGCAAGACGCTGGCCCTGGTGGGCGAATCCGGCTGCGGCAAGAGCACCGTGGCCCGCCTGCTGGTGGGCCTGTACGACCCCACGCGCGGCGGCCTCACGTTTGACGGGCAAGACGCCCATGCCGCCTTCAAGGGCAGCGATGCCAAGGCCATGCGCCGCCGCATCCAGATGATTTTTCAAGACCCCTACGCCAGCCTGAACCCCCGCTGGCTGGTGGAGGACATCATTGGCGAGCCGCTGAAAGAGCACGGCCTCATCACCGACAAGGCCGAGCTCAAGCAACGCGTGGGCGAGCTGCTGCAGTCGGTGGGCCTGTCGCCGCTGGACATGGTCAAGTACCCGCACCAGTTCTCGGGCGGGCAGCGCCAGCGCATCTCCATCGCGCGCGCCCTGGCCACCGAGCCTGAGTTTTTGGTGTGCGACGAGCCCACCAGCGCGCTCGATGTGTCGGTGCAGGCCCAGGTGCTCAACATCATGAAGGACCTGCAGCGCCAGCGGCAACTCACCTACCTGTTCATCAGCCACAACCTGGCCGTGGTACGCCATGTGAGCGATCAGGTCGGCGTGATGTACCTGGGCCGACTGGTGGAGCTGGCCGACAAGCACACGCTGTTCGATACGCCCCGCCACCCCTACACGCGGATGCTGCTCGATGCCATTCCCAAGATGCACGACACCGGCAAGGCCCGCACCCCCGTGCAGGGCGAGGTGCCCAACCCCCTGAACCCGCCCCCCGGCTGTGCCTTCAACCCCCGCTGCCCGCATGTCAACGACCGCTGCCGCAGCGAGCGGCCCCAGCTGCTGAGCATTGGCGGCATCCGCATTGCATGCCATGCGGTGGAAGAGGGGCGCATTTGAAGTGATTGCTATCAAATGCGTAGCTGCTAGCGCTTATTTATAAGGCGCTAGAGGCCAATTTGGTTCAAAACAGGCTCCCTCGGGAGCCTGTTTGTTTTGGGCACCGCACCGGCCCCGGGTTTCATCGCCCTGTCATGCACACCTCCCACCATCGCCGTTTGGTTGAACCGATACAGAGGGATTTGCGATGACAACGATGTGGGTAAAGCAGTGGAGCGCAGGACGTGGGTTGCGCATGGGCGCGCTGGCACTGGCCGTGGCCGGGGCCTTGGTGGCGTGCGGTGGCTCGGGCAGTGACGATGCGGGCCAGCCGCTGGAGCTGACCATCCTGCACATCAACGACCACCACTCCACGCTGGAGAGCAAGTCCAAAACCCTCAAACTCTCGGCCGGTGGCGCCAGCGCGGTGGACGTGGCGGTGGACGCTGCGGGCTTCCCCCGTGTCACGGCCGCCATCGGCGAACTGGCGGCGCAGAGCACCAACGTGCTCAAGCTGCACGCGGGCGATGCGCTGACGGGCACGCTGTACTTCAACCGCGCTGGGGCCAATGGCGAGGCCGATGCCGCGCTGATGAACACTGTGTGCTTTGATGCCTTCACGCTGGGCAACCACGAGTTTGACAAGGGCGACAGCGGCCTCAAGGGCTTTATCGACCTGCTGCGCAAAGGCACTTGCAAGACGCCCGTGCTCAGCGCCAACGTGCAGTTCGGTGCCAACTCGGCCCTCAACGCCAGCCGCGCGCCGGGCTACGTCAGCCCCTCCACCGTGGTCGAGCGCGGTGGGCAAAAGATCGGCATCGTGGGCCTGACCATTGCGCAAAAGACCAAGGCCTCGTCCAGCCCCGACGCGGACACCACCTTTGAAGACGAAACCACCGCCGCCCAGCGCGAGATCGACCGCCTGCGCGGTCAGGGCATCAACAAGATCATCGTCATGAGCCATGTGGGCTACGAGTACGACCTGCAGATTGCGCCCAAGCTCAGCGGCGTGGACGTGGTGGTGGGCGCGGATTCGCACACCCTGCTCGGCCCCGTGGGCCTGACGACCACGGGCGTGGGCACGCCCGGCGGTGCCTACCCCACCCAGCTCACCGACAAGGATGGCAAGCCCGTGTGCGTGGTGCAGGCGTGGGAATATGCCCAGGTGGTGGGCGAGCTGAAGGTGAGCTTTGATGCGCAGGGCAACGTCAGCCAATGCAAGGGCACGCCGCATGTGCTGATTGGCGACAACTTCACCATCGGCGGCAAGGCCGCGACCGATGCGGAGAAAACCGCCCTCAAGGCCAGCGCGGCTGCCACGGGCTTCTTGCGCATTACTCAGCCTGCGGCCAGCGCCACGGCCGCGCTGCAGCCGTTCAAAGACAAGGTCGCCGTGTTCAACCAAACCCAGGCCGCCGTGGTGCCGCAAGAGCTGTGCTCGCGCCGCGTGCCGGGCGGGGTGGGCTCGGTGGACTACAGCCGCTCCAGCGCCGCCTGCACGGCCGAAGGCAGCGTGAGCCTGCGCGGTGGCGACATCCAGCAACTGGTGGCCCAGGCCTACCTAGAGGTGGCCAACGCCCAGTACGGCGGGGCCGACATCAGCCTGCAAAGCGGCGGCGGTGTGCGCATCCCGCTGCAAGGCACGGTGACTGCAGCGCAGATCATCCAGGTGCTGCCGTTTGGCAACATGCTGTTCCGCCTGGATGTGACGGGGCAAGAAGTGAAGGGCATGCTCGAAGACGGCCTGGAAGCCACCTTTGGCACCGGCGGCTCCACCGGCCCGTATCCGTACACCGGCGGCCTGCGCTTTGACGTGAACGCCAAGGCCACCAAGGGCGCGCGCGCCAGCAACATCGAAGTGCGCAACCCCACCACCGGCGTGTGGGCGGCGATCGACCTGGCCAAGACCTACAAGCTGTTTGTGCTGAGCTTCAACGCCACCGGCGGTGATGGCTACAAGACCCTGGCCGCCGTGCCCGCTGCGCGCCGCCTGGACATTGGCGTGCTCGATGCCGATGTGTTCTTCAGCTACATCGACAAGCAGGCCAAGGATGCCGCTACGGGCCTGCCCACCCTCAAGCGCTTGCCCGTGGAGCTGTACAGCACCAAGAGCTTTGCCAATTGAGTGGGTTGGCGTCGGGTTTGTATTTTTGAAGTGAAATGGCCTGCTAGCGCTTATTAAATAAGCGCTAGCAGCTATTAAAAACGTAGCGTATTCAGTTCACGCGGCTGGGTTGCATCACGCTGTAGCGGCCTGCGCCGAGCAGGGCCACGGCCAGTGCGCCGAACAGGTACAGGCCCTGCAGCTCCAGTGCCCAGCCGCCTTGTTTGGTGATGACGAACAGGTCGCCCATGTGCACCAGGCCCAGGGCCACCAGCATGTTGGCCACCACAATGGCCGCCCCGGCGCGGGCGCCCACGCCCAGCAGCATCATCAGGGGCGCCACCACTTCACCGATGTACACGCCATAGGCCAGGAAGCCGGGCAGGCCCGCTTTGTCGAGCATGCCGCCGATGAAGCCCACGCCGTGCGTGATTTTGAAGATGCCGTGCAGCAGCACGAGCAGGCCGATGGCGACACGCAGCACGAGCTTGCCGGCGTCGTCGGTGTTCGGGGTGGCGGGTGGCATGGCGATGTGTTGGGTGTTCATGGTGCGTCCCTTGCGCTGAATGTGTTGGAAGACTTGTAGTTTCGCTGGATGTGGTCTTGGGGGGATGTGCGTTTGCGCACAGGTTTTGGAAGGTGAGGGCGGGGCTTTGATCGGAATGTTGGCTGGCGCCTGCTGGATAAGCGTTGGCAGCTATGGAATTTGTAGTGATTGCCTTGGCTCCCTCCCCCGTTCGGGCTGAGCTTGTCGAAGCCTGGGCTTGTGGGCTGGTTTGGATACATGCCTTTGCTAAGGGCGGGTGCCGGGATGTGCCCCCGGCGGGGCACCTTCTTTTCTTGCGTCGCCAAGAAAAGAAGGCAAAAGAAGGCGACCCCACTGTCTGCGTCCCCAGCGCTGCGCGCTGGGGCAACCTGCGGTGCTCGCGTCCAGCGGGGTCTCGCTCAAACTCGCTGCGCTCAAACAGTCGCGAGCCCTGATCCGCTGGCCGCTGCGCTCCTCGGCGCATACAGAGGGGATGGGAAACCAACATCCACACGGGCCATCGCGTTGCTCGGCCCTACTTCGCGGGCGCAAGCGCCTCGCGCTGGGCGCAGCACTGACCGGGTCGAGCGCAGCGACGACCCGTGTGGCTGTTGGGATGTTCGGCTGTTTGGCTATCCACCCCCTGAGGCTGCGCCTGCGGCGGGGCGGTTGCGGGGTGGCATGGGCGTCGAAGCGCCCATGCTTCGTCATCTGACTCGCTGCGGCTGTTTGAACGGAGCGCCCCAGGCGCGCAGTGAGTTCCGCAGCGCACCCCGCAACCGCACCGACGCAGGTTTGCCCCGAAGCGCAGCGCAGGGGTCGCAGACTTGGGGTCGCCTTTTCTTTGCTCACTTTCTTTTGGCGAAGCAAAAGAAAGTTACTGCGCCGCCGGGCGCACTTCCCGGCTCCCGCCCCATGCCAAGGCACACCGCCAGATCGACCCACAAGCCCCAGCTTCGACGGGCTCAGCCCGAACGGGTTGGGGAACTACATGCGTTTGCTATTAATTGCATAGCTGCCAGCGCTTTATAAATAAGGGTCTTCGACCTAAAAGGCATCACTTCCCTTTGGCTTTGCTTCGGGCGCTGCCATGGGTAGCCACACCACTGCGGCTTTTTCGGGTTTTGGGTGCGGGGGCTTCGGTGGGCGGAGTCAGGTGCTCGCGCAGGGTGGCCAGGATGTTGTCGGAAAGCGCGGGGTTGGCGGCCACGGTGGCGCGGGCCAGTACCAGGCCGCCGACCATGGTGGCCAGCATGTGGGTGGCGCGTGCGCGGCTCTCGGGGGTGGGGTTGCCTTGCTCCAGGCCTTCAATCACACGGGCAAAGCGTTGGATGTTGCGCTCGATGCCATGGGCAAACACCTCCGACAGCTCGCTGCCTGCGCGTGCGGCGTCCACGGCCAGGGCGGCAGCGGGGCAGCCTTCGCCGGGGTGGTCGCGGTGCTGGGGCGACAGGTAGCTGGCCACCTTGGCGGCGAGCTTTGTCGGCACTTCCTTGTCGCTGTCGTCCATGCCGTCCAGGGGCGCGATGGACCAGTCGAAGGCGCGCGCGCAGGCTTCGCGCACCAGGGCGTCCTTGTTCTCAAAGTGGCGGTACAGGCCGCCGTGGGTCAGCCCGGCATCGCGGGTGATGTCGGCCACCCCCACGCCCGTCAAGCCACGCTCGCGGTACAGCCGGGCTGCGGCGTCCAGGATGCCTTGGCGGTTTTCTGCAGACTGCGATTTCGTGACTTTCATGGAATCTTCTTTTGATGATGGGTTTGCGCAAAAGACGCTGATCCACTTATGATGACGGACGCAATCATAAAAGCATGGCTTCGTGCTGTGTTGAAAACCAAGGACTGGCAATGGCGAATGTGGATGGCAAAGTGCAACGCGTGGTGATCACCGGAATGGGGTTGGTATCGCCGCTGGGCTGCGGCGTGGAATTGGCCTGGCGGCGCCTGCTGCAGGGCGTATCGGGCCTGCGCCGCTTGCCGGATGCGGTGGTGGACGGCATGGCCGCCAAAGTGGCGGGCACCGTGCCCACGCTGGCCGAGGACCCCGAGGGTGGGTGGGACCCGGACACCGCAGCCACCCCCAAGGACCAGCGCAAGATGGACCGTTTCATTCCCTTTGCCCTGGGCGCTGCGCAGCAGGCCTTGGCCCAGGCGGGCTGGGCACCTGCGGATGCGCGGTCGCAGGCGCGCACCGCCACCGTGATTGCCTCGGGCATCGGCGGCTTTGGCGCCATTGCCGAGGCCGTGCGCACCACCGATACCCGTGGGCCGCAGCGCCTGTCGCCGTTCACCGTGCCGTCGTTTTTGGTCAACCTGGCGGCAGGCCATGTGTCCATCCGCCACAGCCTCAAGGGGCCGATGGGCGCGCCGGTGACGGCTTGCGCCGCCAGCGTGCAGGCCATTGGCGATGCGGCGCGGATGATCCGTTGCGGCGAGGCCGATGTGGCCGTGTGCGGCGGCACCGAGGCCGCCATCGACCGTGTGAGCCTGGGCGGCTTTGCCGCAGCCAAGGCCTTGTCCACAGGCTTCGCAGAACACCCCGAGCAGGCTTCGCGCCCCTTTGATGCCGCGCGCGATGGCTTTGTGATGGGGGAGGGCGCCGGCATGCTGGTGCTTGAATCGCTGGAGCATGCCCTGGCACGCGGTGCCACGCCCCTGGCGGAGGTGGTGGGCTACGGCACCTCCGCCGATGCGTACCACATCACCTCCGGCCCGGAAGATGGCGACGGCGCCCGCCGCAGCATGGAAGTTGCCCTGGCCCAGGCGGGCCTGGAGGCCAGCGAAGTGCAGCATCTGAACGCGCACGCCACCTCCACCTACGTGGGCGACCGGGGCGAGCTGGCCGCCATTCGGCGCGTGTTTGGCACGGACAAGTCGGTGGCCATCGCCTCCACCAAATCGGCCACCGGGCACTTGCTGGGCGCTGCAGGCGCTGTGGCCGCCATCTTCACCACCCTTGCCCTGCGCGACCAGGTGGTGCCGGGCACGCTGAACCTGCAGCAACCCGACGACCTGGCCGAGGGGCTGGACATGGTGGCCCTGCACCCCCGAAAAATGGCGCTGCAGCACGCCATGCTCAATGGCTTTGGGTTTGGCGGGGTGAATGCGACGCTGGTGCTCAAGCGTTGGGCCTGAGGCGGCTTAGGGCAACGCTGAACAAGTCCCTCGCGCGCTGCGCATCTCTCCCTGAGGCGGTCTGCGGCGTTGCAAATCCTCGCAATAGCTGTAGCTATTGCTGTGGTTTGCGCCTTGCTGCCCATCCCCAGGCAGAGCGCGCCGCATCGCGGGGACTTGTTCAGCGTCGCCTTAGGTTGGGTGGCCCCACCGCACAGGTGGGGCGCGCTTTTATGCGGTGGGTCGTGCCATGCCTTGCAGGCATTTGGGCGAGTTAAAGATGTGTTGACGGTTGCCCGCATCTGCGGGCTGCGCGCTTGCGCATTGAAGGTTTTGCAAAGCCCGCAGCTGTTTGTATGATGCGCCGCCGTCCGCGATGCGTGCGTCGGGGCGTGCCTTGGAGCCAGGTGTCTTTTGGGCACCGGCTCAATCTTCCTTTTGCCCCTCCATGCCTCTTCCCATGTTTGCTGCAGCCGCCGCTTTGAGTCGCCCGTTTCGTTCTGTCTGGGTGTTGTTTCTGGTGTTGTGTTTGGGGTTGGGGGCGGCGCATGCACAAACGGTGATGGAGTTGCGCACGTTGATCGACAGCGACAACAACCCGGCCACGGGCTGCACGGTGACGACCGCCGCAGGGGTGTTCACGGGGGCCGACATGGCATCGGTGACGCGAGTGGACCTGAGTGCCACCGACCCCGTGGGGGATGTATCGCGCGAAATCTGCCAGGGGGGCGTGCTGGTGGCGGACGCCAGCTTTGTTCCTGCATCACCGCTGCGGTGGTCGTTGGGTGTGGCCGCCGCAGGGGCGCAAGTGGATGTGGTTGAAAGCTACGCCCAGTTGCTGGCGCCAGCGTCGTCACTGCGCATGGGCTTTGCGGCCAGCACCAACGACGGCAGCATGGCGCCAACCGCCTTGCTGTCGGCCAGTGGGGGTGGCACGGGCGGTGTGCTGTTGCTGGCCGCACCAGGGGCCGTGGCCGTGCCTGCGCTGGGGCTTGGCGGGGTGGTGGCTTTGGCGGCTTTGCTGGGCTGGGCCACTCAACGGTCGGCGCGGCTGCGGCGGTGGACAGCGTCTGGGGCCGGGCTGTGCCTGCTGCTCGTGGTGGGGGTGGCATGGTCTGCCATCGTGCGGGACGGTGCCCCGGCCGATTGGGGCAGCACGCCTGCGGTGGCCAGCAGCGCAGCGTCCGGGCCATTGCAGTTGTCAGCGGTGTACGTGCAACTGGACGGCACGACGCTGCATCTGCGCTATGACGTGGACCTGGGCATCCGTGACGGTGCGACGCAAGACGATGGGCCTTTCAATGCGACCGTGGGGACTCCCCTGTCGGTCGCGGCCCCCGGGCTGCTGACCAACGACAGCCTGGGTAGCCCTGCCATGCAGGTGCGTGAGATTCGCGTGGCGGGCTCCACGACCACGGTGGCTGTAGGCGGGTCGGTGCCTTTGGCGGGTACGTCGCTGACCGTGCAGTCCGACGGCAGCTTCGCTTTGGGCGCGCCCACGACACCCGGAAACTTTCAGTGGGAATACCGCGCAAGCAATCGCTACAAGCCGGGCAGCTGGAGCATTGCAAGGCTTGCTGTGGCCCCTTTGGTTTCGGCCTCTTGCGGCAATGGCATCTTGGAGGCTGGCGAGGCCTGTGACGACGGGAATACCGTCACGGAAACCACGTGCCCTGGCGGCGCGACGAACTGCACCATCTGCAGCGCTACCTGCACGCTGGTGCCCATTGGCCCGGTGGTCACTCCGCCCGTGTGCGGCAACGGCATTGTGGAGAGTGGTGAAGCCTGCGACGACGGCAATACCGTTACTGAAACCAGTTGCTCTGGTGGCGCCACCTCGTGCAATGTGTGCAGCGCCTCCTGCACTTGGGTGCCCATCACCCCGGTGGTCGTGCCTGCAGTGTGCGGCAACGGCATTGTGGAGAGTGGCGAAGCCTGCGATGACGGCAACACATTCACCGAAACCAGTTGCCCCGGCGGCGGCGCCTCCTGCAATGTGTGCAGCTCGTCCTGCACTTGGGTGCCCATCACGCCGGTGGTCGTGCCGGCCATGTGCGGCAACGGCATTGTGGAAGCCGGCGAGGTTTGCGACGATGGCAACAACGCCAACGAGACCAGCTGCCCTGGCGGTGCTGCGCATTGCAGCATGTGTAACTCCACATGCTCCGCCACCATCACCTTCTGATCGGGCGGAGTTGGCCGCGCCACCGATGCCTGGGCTGTGTGTGCCAGGGCCGCCGGGTCAGGCGTAGCGCTTGGCCCGCAGGTTTTCTTTCATCTGTTGCAGGATGGGCTGCAACGATCCACCAATGCGCAGTGCCACGCAGGTGGCCAGCACGTCGATGATGAGCAGGTGCATCAGGCGCGAAACCATGGGGCTGTAGCGGTCGTAGCCCTCGGGGTGGTCGGCGGCCAGGTGGATGTGGCAGGTGCTGGCCAGGGGCGAGCCGCTGGCGGTGATGGCGATGGTTGTGGCGCCGTTCTTGCGGGCGATGTCGGCGGCGTCCATCAGGTCGCGGGTGCGGCCCGAGTTGGAGATGATCACCGCGCAGTCGCCCGGGCCCAGCAGCGTGGCGCTCATCACCTGCATGTGGCCGTCGCTGGTGGCAATCGATGTGACGCCCAGGCGAAAGAACTTGTGTTGCGCGTCTTGCGCCACGATGCCCGAGTTGCCCACGCCGTAGAACTCGATGCGCTTGCCTTTTTTCCAGGTGTTGGCAATGGCCTCGGCCGCGCGCTCCAGCGCCACGGTGCTGGCGGCATTGCGGTATTGCAAGAAGGCGGCCACGGCGTTGTCCACCACCTTCACCAGCACGTCGCCCGTCTTGTCGTCCACGTCCACGCTGCGGTGGATGAAGGGCACACCTTCGCTCACGCTGCCTGCCAGCTTGAGCTTGAAGTCCGCCAGCCCGTCGTAGCCCATGCTGCGGCAAAAGCGCACCACGGTGGGCTTGCTCACGTGGGCGCGTTCGGCCAGCTCGCGCACGGGCAGGCGGGCAAAGGCACGGGGGTCGGTCAGCACCAGCTTGGCCACTCTCTGCTCGGCAGGGGCCAGGGAACTCAGGGATGCGGTGATGCGTTCGAGCATGTCAGTTCCACAGAAAAAACGAAAACGAGGTAACCGCAATGTAACTCGGTTTCACCTTCGGGGCCATGGCAGTAACAAGCCGTCTACACTTGCGGGTTGCGGTGGCCGCGCCAGCCAGGCGATCTGGCGGCGGGGCCTGCTTGTCCACTGTTCTCCCATGAGACTTACGCCATGAATCAGCTCGACGCCCTCAAACAGTTCACCACCGTGGTTGCCGATACCGGCGACTTCAAGCAGCTGGCGCAGTTCCGCCCGCAAGACGCCACCACCAACCCGTCGCTGATCTTGAAGGCCGTGCAAAAGCCCGAGTACGCCCCGCTGCTGCAAGACACCGTGGCGAAGTTCAAGGGCCGGCCGATGGACGAAATCATTGACCGCCTGCTGGTGCGTTTTGGCTGCGAAATCCTGGCCACGGTGCCCGGCCGTGTGTCGACCGAAGTGGATGCGCGCCTGAGCTTTGACGCCAGCGCCACCGTGACCCGTGCCGAGCGCATCATTGAGCTGTACCAGGCAGAAGGCATCCACATCGACCGCGTGCTCATCAAGATCGCCGCGACCTGGGAAGGCATCCAGGCGGCCGAGCAACTGGAGCGCAAGGGCATCCACACCAACCTCACGCTGCTGTTCTCGTTTGCCCAGGCCGTGGCTTGCGGCCAGGCCAAGGTGCAGCTGATCTCGCCCTTCGTGGGCCGCATTTACGACTGGTACAAAAAGCAGGCGGGGGCCAGCTGGGACGAAGCGGCGCGCGCCGGTGCCAACGACCCCGGCGTGCAGTCGGTCACGCAGATCTACAACCACTACAAGCGCTTTGGCATTGCCACCGAGGTGATGGGTGCGAGCTTCCGTAACGTGGGTCAGATCACGGCCCTGGCAGGCTGCGACCTGCTGACCATTGCGCCCGAGCTGCTGGCCCAGCTGGCCGCGAGCGATGCCCCGCTGCAGCGCGCCCTGAACGCCGACGAAGCCCGGGCGATGGACCTGCCTGCGGTGAACTACGACGAAGCCGGTTTCCGCTACGCGCTGAACGAAGACGCCATGGCCACCGAGAAGCTGGCCGAGGGCATTCGTGCGTTTGCGGTGGATGCGGTCAAGCTGGAAAAGCTGATCCTGGCGCTGTGAGGGCCAGGGCCACCAGCCCCTTGCGCAGGGGCTGGTGGGTTTGCTTTGGGCATTTTTTGTGCGCTAGTGCAATAAATACAAGTGCTGGCAGCTATTGAATTGATAGCGTTTTGGGCTTGGCTGCGGGGGCGCTGCTTGGCTGGCGCTCACGCCAGCGGCAGGCGCAGCCCGACCCGTAGCCCATGGGGGCCTGCCGTTTCCGCCACCGTCTCGCCACCGTGGCGCAGCGCAATTTCTTCCACAATCGACAGGCCCAGCCCGCAGCCACCGGGCTTGTCTGAGCCGCGCCAAAAGCGTGCGAACAGATCCCCCAGGTGGGCCGCTGGCACGCCCGGCCCATCGTCCTCCACCACCAGCGCGGCCATGCCCGGCGCGGTGATGTACACCCGCACCGTGACAGTGGCGCCATGCCCGGCGTAGTGCAGGGCGTTGTCGATCAGGTTGTTCAGCGCCTCGCGCAGCAGCAAGGGGTGGCCCAGCACGTTCAGGTGCTCCTCGCCTTCGTAACCCAGGTCAATGCCCGCCGCCAGGGCCTTGGCCGTCCAGTCGCGGGCCACCTCGCAGGCCAGTTGCGGCAGGTTCAGGGGCTCCATGACCACACTGCTTTCAGAGCGGGCCAGCTGCAGCAGCTGGTGCACCAGGTGGGCGCTGCGCTCTGCGGCCGACAGCACCTTCTGCAGCCGCTCGCGCACTTCTGGCTCGTGGCTTTCGTGCAGGGCCAGCTCGGTCTGGCCGATGAGGCCCGCCAGGGGCGTGCGCAGCTGGTGCGCGGCATCGTTCAAAAAGCGCTTTTCCTTTTGCTGGCCGCGCGCCACGGCTTCGAGCAGGCCGTTGATGGTGCTGGCCAGCGAATAGACCTCTTGCGGGGCCGATGTCAGCTCGATGGGTGGCAAGGGGTTGGCCGGGTTGTGGTTGCGCTTGCCCGCGCGTTTGATCTGCGCCTCCAGCCGCTTCAAGGGCTGCAGCCCGCGCAGCACCCCGGCATACACCAGCGCGCTCAGCACCAGGCCCATCATGCCCATGGGCAGCAGCAGTTGCTCCAGCAGCTCATGCGCGATGCGCTCGCGCACTGTCAGGCTCTGCGCCACCTGCACGCGCAGGCTCTGGCGCGTGGGGCCCGTGCCGTAGTTCACGTCCAGCAGGGCCACGCGCACCGGGCGGTCGTCTACCCGGGCGTGGTAGAGAAACGGCTCGTCCACCAACACGTTGACTGGCGGTGGCGGGGGCAGCTGTGCATTGCCCAACAAAAACCGCCCGGGCGGAGACGACACCATGTAGGTGATGCGGTCGGCCGGGTCTTGCTCCAGGATGTCCTGCGCGGCCTTCGGAAAATCCACCAGCAGCCCATCCCCAATGGGCTTGATCTGCCGCGCCAGCGCCCGCACCGACTGCGTCAGCGTCTGGTCAATGCCCTTCTCGCCGTTCTGCAGCGCAATCCGCCACGCCAAAAAACCACCCGACAACCACAGCACCAACTGCGGCAGCAGCAGCCACAGCAGCAGCTTGCGTTGAAGCGAAACACCGGGGACTTGGCGCATTGTTTTGGCTACCTGGGGTGCTGCGCAGCAGCCACTGCCGATGCCACTGGCGCGGCGCCATCGCGAGGATGGCCAGCAAGGGCCGCCCCGCAGCAAAGGCCATCGTCCCCCTTCAAGGGGAAGGCGTGCAGCGCCTCAGGGGGTACTTCACGGTTTATTCAGCATGTACCCCAACCCCCGAATGTTGCGGATGTTGAGGCTGGATTGGTCGAGCTTCTTGCGCAGGCGGTGCACGTACACCTCCAGCGCGTTGGAGTTGAGCGGGGCGGCGGTTTGCCCCGGCTCGGGCGGGCTGGCGCGCCACACGGCGAGCACGTCTTCGCGGGTCACCACTTCGCCGCAGCGGTGCACCAGCAGCTCCAGCAGCTCCCATTCGCGCTGGGTCAGCTCCAGCGCCACACCATCGAGCGCGGCCATGCGGCTGTTGTGGTCCAGGTGCAGGCTGCCAATGGTGGTGCTGGGGCCGCCCTGGGCGTTGCTCGCCTGGGTGAAGGCGGGCTGGCGCGCGCGGCGCAGCATGGCCTGCAGGCGGGCCTGCAGCTCCTGCATGTTGAAGGGCTTGGTGAGGTAGTCGTCGGCCCCGGCGTTCAGGCCGCGCACGCGGTCGTCCACCCCGTCGCGGGCGGTGAGGATGAGCACGGGCAGCCCCTCGATGTGGGTGCGTGCCCAGGTGAGCAAGTCCAGCCCGTCGGCGTCGGGCAGGCCCAGGTCCAGGATGATTCCATCCACCGCCTGCTCCTGCAAAAACGCTGTGCCTAGCGCCACACTGGTCGCGGTACAGACGCTGTAATTAAGTTGCTTGAGTTGTCCGCTCAACGCGTCCAGCAGCAGGGCGTCGTCTTCGACGATCAGTATCGTGGCCATGGGTTTGAGCATAGCAAAGCCCTCGCGAGTGCCCGTGTGTCAGCTGTGTGTCACACCTCAGGGAAAGCCCTGAGAATTTCTTTAATTATTGTAATTAAAGTACGAACTGCGCTGAACGCACCAGCCCGGTCGATCAGCCCAGATGCAAACAACGAGGAGACAAGGGTTATGTGGAAGTTGACAAAAGTCGCCGCAGTCGCGGTCACCCTGGCTGCAGCCGTGGCTGCCCATGCGGGAGAGGTGGAGGTGTTGCATTACTGGACTTCGGGCGGCGAAGCCAAGTCGGCGGCCGAGCTCAAGAAGATCATGCAAGCCAAGGGCCACACATGGCGTGACTTTGCCGTGGCCGGCGGCGGCGGCGACAGCGCCATGACGGTGCTCAAGAGCCGTGTCATCTCGGGCAACCCTCCCTCTGCGGCGCAGACCAAGGGCCCTGCCATTCAGGAGTGGGCCTCTGAAGGCGTGCTGGCCAACATGGACTCACTGGCCAAGGCCGAGAAGTGGGATGACCTGCTGCCCAAGGTGGTCGCCGACATCATGAAGTACAAGGGCGCCTATGTGGCCGCCCCGGTCAACGTGCACCGCGTCAACTGGATGTGGGGCAGCTCCGAAGCCCTGAAAAAGGCTGGCGTGGCCGCCATGCCCAAGACCTGGGACGAGTTCTTTGCTGCGGCAGACAAGCTCAAGGCCGCTGGCCTGATCCCTGTGGCACACGGCGGCCAGAACTGGCAAGACTTCACCACATTTGAATCCGTGGTGCTGGGTGTGGGTGGCGCCAAGTTCTACCAGGACGCGCTGATCAAGCTCGACGACAAGGCCCTGAACAGCGACACCATGAAGAAGTCGCTGGAGACCTTCCGCCGCATCAAGAGCTACACCGACCCTGCTGCCCCTGGCCGCGACTGGAACCTGGCCACGGCCATGCTCATCCAGGGCAAGGCGGGCTTTCAGTTGATGGGCGACTGGGCCAAGGGTGAGTTCCTGGCCGCCAACAAGCAGCCCGGCAAGGACTTCATGTGCGCGGCAGCCCCTGGCTCGGCCAATGCCTACACCTTCAATGTGGACTCGTTCATCCTGTTCAAGCTCAAGGACGCAGCCGCGCAGAAGGCGCAGAGCGATCTGGCCAGCTCCATCATGAGCCCAGAGTTCCAGGAAGTGTTCAACCTGAACAAGGGCTCCATCCCGGTGCGTGCAGGCCAGAAGATGGACAAGTTTGACGACTGCGCCAAGGCCTCGGCCAAGGACTTCACCGACACCGCCAAGTCCGGTGGTCTCGTCCCCAGCGTAGCCCACGGCATGGCCATCGCGCCCGCCACCGAAGGCGCCATCAAGGACGCTGTCAGCCAGTTCTGGAACGACGACAAGATCAGCGTCGCCGATGCCATGAAGAAGATCGCGACCGCCGCGAAAAACAAGTAAACAGGAGAACCCCAAATGAAGACAAGAAACCGCCTCACGGCGGTGGCTTTGGCCGCCGCATGCGCGAATGGTGCCTTTGCTATGGACGTAGCAGGCTTTGAGTTCACCGGTTATTCACGGGGTGGCCCCGTGTTCAACCACACCGATGGTGTCAAGGGCAACCTGGCGCTCGGTGGTGAGCTGCAAAAGTACCGTCTGGGTAACGAGGGGGACAACGGTATTGAAATCGACCTGATCAAGCGGTTCGAGGCTGCAGGCATCAAGTGGAAGGTCCACTACATGCCCGTCAAGTGGGGCAGCGGCGATGTCGGCACCGACCAGGCCTATGTGGAAATGAGCGGCTTCGACTTTGCGCCAGAGGCCAAGTTCTGGGCCGGTCAGCGCCGCCTGCGTATCCAGGACGTCCACATCGTGGACAACTTCCTGATGAACTACGGCGACAACCAGGGCGCTGGCGTGACCGACATTTCGCTGGGCGGCGCCAAGCTGGGTCTGGGCGTGTTCACCGGTGACAAGTTTGACAACAACCTGCCCACCGGCGTGAAGGCCCGCCGCCTGAACGCTGACATCTCCGAAATCAACACCAACCCTGGCGGTCAACTGCGGGTGTTGCTGACTTCGGTGAGCGGCACGGGCCAGGTCAACGGTGGTTCGGGCTCCGGTATTTCGGTGTCGCACAACCAGAAGGACTTCCTTGCGAAGGGCATGAGCAACGCCCTGTTCCTGCAAGCCTCGCGTGGCCATGCCCGCATCGATGGCGAGTTTGAATCGATCGACGGCAAATCGGCTGGCAAGCGCGTGACCCGCATCGCCGACTCCATTGGCTGGCAGTTTGGCCGCTTTGGGGGCCAGGCACTGATTGGCTACCAGACCAACAAGGCCGACATCACCGGCGTGGAGACCAAGGACTTCTCCTTGGGTGGCCGTGGTTCGTACGCTTTCACCAAGAACTTCAAGGGCTTGGCTGAGCTGTCCACCACCACACGCAAGGGCACAGGCCCTGACCAGCGCCTGAGCAAGGTCACGCTGGCCGGTGCCCTGGCACTGAATGAAGACTTCTGGTCGCGCCCTGAGCTGCGCCTGTACGTAACCAAGGCCAATTGGAACCAAGCTGCTGCGGTGGCAAACGCCTCGACGTTTGGTGCCGGTGGCAAGACTTCGCGCACTCTGGTGGGGGTGCAGTACGAGGTCTGGTGGTAAGAGAGAGTGAGAGAGTGAGAGCGAGTTAGTCTGAGGTAAACACTTTGTTCATTGGGGGGTGCTCTGTGCGCACCCCCTTTTTTATGCGGAGCAAAGAGCATCGTGTGGGATGAATGGATCGGGTCTTTGGCCTGATCGCGTTGGACGTTGGTGTATGCAACAGAGACATGGCTCTCGCAAAACAGGGCTCAAGCAAGCCGTTCGCTGCAAGGTGGGGCTGATGTGGCATCCCGATTTGCGTAAGTCTTTAGAGATTCGGTAGGCAATGAAGAATTCCTTTGAAACCTGGCTACCCAAGCTGGTGGTAGCGCCAGCCTTTGTGCTGGGATTCGCGTTTATTTACGGGCTCATGGTGTGGAACGGGGTGCTCAGCTTCTCGGCCTCGCGCATGCTGCCCAATTACGAATGGGTGGGCCTGGCGCAGTACGACAAGCTGTGGGCCATGGACCGTTGGTGGGTCGCGCTCAAGAACCTGGGCATTTTTGGCGTGGGCTATGTGGGGGCTCGCTGTTGATTGGCGTGCTGCTGGCCGTGCTGCTCGATCAGAAGATCCGCGCCGAAGGCGCACTGCGCACCATCTACCTGTACCCCATGGCCCTGTCGTTTGTGGTGACGGGCACGGCCTGGAAGTGGCTGCTCAACCCCGGCATGGGCTTGGAAAAGCTGATGCGTGACTGGGGCTTCACGAACTTTGAATTTGGCTGGCTGGTCGATACCGACATGGCCATCTACTGCGTGGTCATCGCTGGCATCTGGCAAAGCGCCGGGTTTGCCATGGCGCTGTTCCTTGCCGGGCTGCGCGGCATTGACGACAGCATCATCAAGGCCGCGCAGGTCGATGGCGCCTCGCTGCCGCGCATTTATTGGCGCATCGTGCTGCCCGCGCTCAGGCCCGTGTTTTTCTCCACGCTCATGGTGCTGTCGCACCTGGCGATCAAGAGCTTTGACCTGGTGATGGCACTGACGGCAGGCGGCCCTGGCTTTGCCACCGATGTGCCTGCCACCTTCATGTACACCATGTCGTTCTCGCGCGGGCAAATTGGCCTGGGCGCGGCCAGCGCCACCATGATGCTGGCCACCGTCGCGGCCTTGGTCATTCCTTACCTGTACAGCGAACTGCGGAGCAAACCCCATGACCGCTAGTCCCTCAGTGCCTTCATCTGTTTTTCCGTCCGTGGGGCGCATGCTGGTCTATGGCGTCTTGGCCGTAGCGGTGGCGTTCTTCCTGCTGCCGATGTATGCCATGCTGGTCACATCGTTCAAAGATGCGGAAGAGATCCGATCGACCTCGCTGCTGGCCTTGCCCGCTAGCTTGAACTGGTCTGCATGGTTCACCGCCTGGTCCAGTGCCTGCACGGGGGTGGACTGCAATGGCCTGCGGCCGTTCTTCTGGAACTCGGTATCCATGGCCGTGCCGGCCGTGATGATCTCCACCGTGTGGGGCGCGCTCAATGGCTATGTGCTGAGCCTGTGGAAGTTTCGCGGCAGCGACACGCTGTTTGGCCTGCTGCTGTTTGGCGTGTTCATGCCCTTCCAGGTGGTGCTGTTGCCCATGAGCCAGGTGCTGGGCTGGCTGGGGCTGTCCAGCTCCATCACCGGGCTGGTGCTGGTGCACTGCCTGGCGGGCCTGGCAGGCACCACGCTGTTCTTTCGCAACTACTACGCGGCCATCCCCAAAGAACTGGTGAACGCGGCCCGCATGGATGGCGCCAGCTTCTTCCAGATCTTCTGGCGCATCGTGCTGCCGCTGTCCACGCCCATCGTCATGGTCACGCTGATCTGGCAGTTCACCAACATCTGGAACGATTTCCTGTTCGGTGTGGTGTTCTCGGGCACTGACTCCAAGCCCATCACCGTGGGCCTGAACAACCTGGCCAACACCAGCAGCAGTGTGAAGGCCTACAACGTGGACATGGCCGCTGCCATCATCGCGGGCTTGCCCACGATGGTGATCTATGTGCTGGCCGGTAAGTTTTTTGTGCGCGGCCTGACGGCTGGCGCCGTCAAAGGTTAAGAGAGTAAGAAATCATGGCGTCATCCCTCGACATTGCAGGCATCAACAAGCGCTTTGGCAAAGGCGACAAAAGCGTGGAGGTGCTGCGCAAGGTGGACATCCACGTCGCGCCCGGCGAGTTCCTCATCCTGGTGGGCCCCTCGGGCTGCGGCAAGTCCACGCTGCTCAACATCATTGCCGGGCTCGATGAGCCCACCGAAGGCGAGATCCGCATCGGCGGCAAGAACGTGGTGGGCATGCCCCCGCGCGACCGCGACATCGCCATGGTGTTCCAGAGCTACGCGCTGTACCCCACGCTGAGCGTGGCCGACAACATCGGCTTTGCGCTGGAGATGCGCAAGATGCCCAAGGCCGAGCGCCAAAAGCGCATCGACGAAGTGGCGGCCATGCTGCAGATCAGCCACCTGCTGGACCGCAGGCCCAGCCAGCTGTCGGGCGGCCAGCGCCAGCGTGTGGCCATGGGGCGCGCGCTGGCGCGCCAGCCGCAGCTGTTCCTGTTCGACGAGCCGCTGTCCAACCTCGACGCCAAGCTGCGTGTGGAAATGCGCGCCGAGATCAAGCGCCTGCACCAGGCCAGCGGCATCACCAGCGTGTACGTGACACACGACCAGGTCGAGGCCATGACGCTGGGCTCGCGCATCGCCGTGATGAAGGGTGGTGTGGTGCAGCAACTGGGCACGCCCGACGAAATCTACAACCGCCCGGCCAACACCTACGTGGCCACCTTCATCGGCTCGCCCACCATGAACTTGCTGCGCGGTGCGGCCACGGGCGGGCAGTTTGGCATCCAGGGTGCGGCATTGAACCTGGCGCCACCAGCATCGAGCGCCAACGAAGTGTTGCTGGGCGTGCGCCCTGAGCACCTGGTGATGCAAGACAGCGCTCCCTGGCGTGGCAAGGTCAGCGTGGTCGAGCCCACCGGCCCCGACACCTACGTGATGGTGGACACCGCTGCAGGCAGCGTCACGCTGCGCACCGACGCCCAAACCCGCGTGCAGCCCGGTGACGCCGTGGGCCTGGCGGTAGAGCCCGCCAACGCCCACTGGTTTGACGCCAGCAGCGAAAATCGCTTGGCGTGACAGGCAGGGCCTGCCTGCAGGCATGCCCTCTGTCGTGGCAATCGTGGCATTTATTTGCTATGAAAATAATAGCTGCTGGCGCTTATTGATAAAGCGCTAGAGGGCGTTTTTAATTAAAGTACCGCATGACTCCCCTGCGCCTGCTGGCCGACATCGGCGGCACCAACATCCGCCTGGCCTGGCAAGACCAGCCCGATGGCCCCCTGCACGACACCCGCGTGCTGCCCTGCGCCCAGTTCCCCACGGTGGATGCTGCCATCGCCGCCTATCTGGCCGAGGTGAACATCCGCCCCCCGCGCGAGGCTGCCTTTGGCATTGCCAACCCGGTCACGGGCGACGAGGTGCGCATGACCAACCACAGCTGGTGCTTCTCGCAAAGCGCGTTGAAAGCGTCGCTGGGCCTGCAGCGCCTGGTGGTCATCAACGACTTCACCGCGCTGGCGTTGGCCCTGCCCACGCTGGCCCCCGCGCAACTGCGCCAGGTGGGCGGCGGTGCGGCCGTGGCAGGCAGCGCCATTGCGCTGGTGGGCCCGGGCACGGGGCTTGGGGTCTCGGGCCTGGTGTTCCCGCCGGGTGCGAGCCACGGCGTGCCGCTGTCGGGCGAGGGCGGGCATGTCACGCTGGCTGCGCAAACGCAGCGCGAGTTCGATGTGCTGGCCATCCTGCAAGAGCGCTACGGCCACGTGTCTGCCGAGCGCGCCGTGTGTGGCGCCGGGCTCGTAGACCTGTACCACGCCCTGCGCAGGCTGGCGCAGCGCGGCGGCAAAGAGATCAGCTCGGCCGCCCAGGTGACCGATCTGGCTCTGCAATCCAACGACGCCCTGGCGTTGGAGGCGCTGGACTTGTTCTGCGGCTTTCTGGGCAGCGTGGCGGGCAACCTGGCCCTCACGCTGGGGGCGCGGGGCGGCGTGTACCTGGGTGGCGGCATGGTGCCGCGCCTGGGCACATGGTTCGACCAGTCCTCCTTCCGCGCGCGGTTCGAGTCCAAGGGTCGCTTTCAGTCGTACCTGGCCGGCATTCCGTGCTGGATCATCGACCCCACGGCCACTCCCGCATTGCACGGCGCCGCGCGCGCCCTGGACATCGCGGGCTCTGAGTGAACGCCGTGGCGGGTTCATTGCCCCGCCCGTTGCAGATCGCGGGCATTCACCACGTAGCGATCATTGCGTCGGACTACGCCCGCTCCAAACACTTCTACACGCAGGTGCTGGGCCTGCCTGTGGTGCACGAAACCTACCGTGCTGAGCGCCAGTCGCACAAGCTCGATTTGCAGCTGCCCGACGGCACGCAGCTGGAGCTTTTCTCCTTCCCCGCACCGCCGCCGCGCCCCTCCTACCCCGAGGCCTGCGGCCTGCGCCACCTGGCCTTGCGCGTGGCCGACATGCAGGCCAGTGTGGCGCTGCTGGCCCAACACGGCGTGGCGGTGGAGCCCGTGCGAGTGGATCCGTTCACTGGCGCGCTGTTCACGTTTTTGGCAGACCCGGATGGGTTGCCGATTGAGTTGGTGGGGCCTCAGTCGATATAGGTGTGGGCCGCTCCACCTCGCCAAGTGATGGCGTTCGGGGGGGCATTGGTGTGGACATTGCACTGCATGTGAATACGGCGCGGGTAATGCCAGCGACAGCCGTGCAAGGGCCGCCAAGTCGCACAGGCGGCGCTTCGCTGGCGTGCACTGGCTGCGTCCCCCTTCTCTCGAATTGCACGGCAATTCGAGAGAAGGGGGAAGGCGCGAAGCGCCTCAGGGGGATGTCCTACATCTCCTCGCTCCAGCAATTGCCATCGCGCGCAATCATGGCGCTGGCGGCGCGGGGGCCCCAGCTGCCTGCGGCGTAGGGGCGGGGGCCTGCGGGGTCGTTCTTCCAGTATTGCAGGATGGGCTCCACCCAGCGCCAGGCTTCTTCCTGCTCGTCACTGCGCACAAACAGGTTCAGGCGCCCGGCGATCACGTCCAGCAGCAGGCGCTCGTAGGCGCCCACGCGCTCTGCGCCAAAGCGCTGGTCAAAGTCCAGGTTCAGATGCACTTGCGAGAGGGCAGGCTCGGTCTGGTGTTGGGCCGCGCCTTGGGCCATCAGGTGCAGCTCCAGCCCGTCCTTGGGTTGCAGGTTGATCACCAGCCGGTTGGCTGCGCCCACGGGCGTTTTGAAGATGGGGTGCGGCACCGGGCGGAAGTTGATGACGATGTGCGCGTCGCGCCCCGCCAGCCGCTTGCCAGTGCGGATGTAGAACGGCACACCGGCCCAGCGCCAGTTCAAGATTTCGGTGCGCAGCGCCACAAAGGTTTCGGTGCTGCTGCTGGCGGGCACGCCTTTTTCTTGCGCGTAGCCCGGCACGCTCTGGCCCTGGTGCATGCCTGCGGCGTACTGCCCCGGATCACATGCTGCCCAATGGTCTCCAGCGTCCAGGGCTTGAGGGCTTGCAGCACCTTGAGCTTTTCATCGCGGATCGCGGTGGCTCCCGAGTTGATGGGCGGCTCCATGCCGATGGCGCACAGCAATTGCAGCGCGTGGTTTTGCACCATGTCGCGCAGCGCGCCGGTCTGGTCGTAAAACGCCCCGCGCGATTCCACGCCCAGTTCTTCGGCAATGGTGATCTGGATGTTGGCAATCGTCTCGCGCCGCCACAGGGGCTCGAACAGCGCGTTGCCAAAGCGCAGCGCAAACAGGTTCTGCACCGAGGGCTTGCCCAGGTAGTGGTCGATGCGAAAGACCTGTTCTTCTTTCAGCACGCGGCGCAGCGTGTCGTTGATGGCTTGGTTGGAGGCCAGGTCGTGGCCCAGCGGCTTTTCCAGCACCACGCGGGTGGTGGGACCGTTCAGGCCCACGGCGGCGATTTGCTCGCACACGTTGGTGAAGAGGCTGGGGGCGGTGGCCACATACATCACCACGGATTCCGCACCGCGCGCCTTCAGCACCTCGGCCAGGCGCTCGTAGTCCTGAGTTTTGGACAGGTCCATGCGCAGGTAATGCAGCAGCGCGGCAAAGCGGGCAAACTCGTCCGGTGTGGGGCGCTTGGCCAGTTCCACCGCGTCAAAGCGCGACTGGATCAGGCTGCGGTATTGTTCGTCGCTCAGATCGTCTCGCGCCACGGCAATAATGCGCCCGCCCTCGGGCAGCGTGCCATGCCGAAATGCCTGAAACAATGCGGGCATGAGCTTGCGCCAGGCGAGGTCGCCAGTGCCGCCAAACAGGACGAGGTCAAAACTCATGGTGTCTCCGTGATGGGTGGATCGTTTTGTTGCTCGGAATTGTAATCACGTTACATCGTTTTGCACCCTCTATCTCTGGATTGCAGTCTTTTGTAACCAGAAAGAATCTCGAAAATCAGCGCTTTTTTGTGTAATCAAGTTACTATCGCGGCGCTTTTCAATCTTCAGCCGACATGACGTTCATGCCCACCCGTTGCGATCAGACTGCTCCTTGGCCCCTGCTGGAGGCCCACTTCACCGCCCAGGGCCGTGCCCTGGACATGCGCCAGGCCTTTGCGGTCGATGCAGGCCGCTTTGCCCACTTCAGCCAGTCTGCGCCGCATGTGTTTGCCGATCTGTCCAAAAACCTGTGGGACCAGGGCACCGAGGCGCTGTTGCTGGATTTGGCCCGCGCCACGGGGCTGCAAACCCACCGCGACGCCATGTTTGCAGGCCAGCCCATCAACACCACCGAACACCGTGCCGTGCTGCACACGCTGCTGCGCCGCCCAGCGGGTGTGGTGCTGCCCGGTGATGTGCCAGAAACCCCCGAGCGCCTGGCAGACGTGCACCGCACGCTGGACGCCATGCTTGCGTTTGCCGAGCAGGTGCGCAGTGATGCATCGATCACCGACGTGGTGAATATCGGCATCGGCGGATCGGACCTGGGGCCGCACATGGCGGTGCGTGCGCTGGACGAGTTCCGCACGCCCGGCAAGCGCTTTCACTTTGTATCGAACGTGGACGGGCACGAGCTGCACCACGTGCTCAAGGGCCTGCGGCCTGAGAGCACGCTGTTCATCGTGGCCTCCAAAACCTTCACCACGGCCGAGACCATGATGAATGCGCACTCGGCGCTGGCGTGGTTTGCCGTCCAGGGCGGGCGCGATGTGGCGCAGCATTTTGTGGCGCTGTCGACCAATCTGGAAGCCACCCGTGCGCTGGGCATCACCACCACCTTTGGCTTTTGGGACTGGGTGGGCGGCCGTTATTCGCTGTGGTCGGCCATTGGCCTGCCGTTGGCCATTGCGGTGGGCGCACAGGGCTTTCGCGATTTTTTGGCCGGTGGCTATGCCATGGACGAGCACTTCCGCACCGCACCGCTGGCGCGCAACCTGCCTGTGCGCCTGGGGTTGCTGGATGTGTGGTACCGCAACTTCCACGGCTTTACCAGCCGCTGTGTGGCCCCGTACCACGCATCCATGGGCCGGTATGCGGCCTACCTGCAGCAGCTGGAGATGGAGAGCAATGGCAAGCGCGTGGCGCAAGACGGCAGCACACTGGCTTGCGCCACATCGCCCGCCATCTGGGGCGAGCCCGGCACCAACGGCCAGCACGCGTTCTTCCAGATGTTGCACCAGGGCACCGATGTGCTGCCCCTGGAAATTGTGGCCGTGCGCAAAGCCTCGCACCCGTTGCCCGGCCACCAGAAAAAGGTGTTGGCCAATGCCCTGGCCCAAACGCAGGCGCTGATGGTGGGCAAGGCCAGCGACGATGGCCAGCGCCACTTTCCGGGCAACCGGCCTAGCACGCTGATGCTGCTCGAATCGCTCAACCCCGCCTCGCTGGGCGCGCTGATCGCTTTGCAAGAGCACCGCGTGTTTGTGAGCGGCAGCCTGTGGGGCATCAACAGCTTTGACCAGTGGGGCGTAGAGCTGGGCAAGGTGCTGGCCAAAGACCTGGAAACGCGCCTGGACAGCGGCGATGCGACGGGGCTCGACAGCTCCACCGCTGGCTGGTTGAGCCTGTTGCGCAGCAGCGACTGAGCCAGGCGCAGCCAGCATGACAACGACGGGGCAGCGCAGGCGGTAGACCGCGCGCCCCACCGCCAGAGCCCGCCGGGCTTCTGGCCGACGGCAGATGAAGCAGGAGACACACCATGGCCATGCCACCCCAGCCGGACTTCCGGTCCAGCGCATTTCTACGCGCCCACCTTTGCGACACCATGGCGTTCTACGACCCCGTGGCCACGGACGCGAGCGGTGGCCAGTACCACTTCTTTCTGGACGACGGCACGGTCTACAACCCCCGCACCCGCCACCTCGTCAGCGCCACCCGCTTTGTGGTCACACACGCCATGCTCTACCGCACCACGGGCGAGGCGCGCTACCAGGCGGGCATGCGGCATGCACTGCAGTTTCTGCGCAATGCGTTTCTCGACCCCGCCACGGGCGGCTACGCCTGGCTGATCGATTGGCAGGGCGGGCGCGCCACCGTGCAAGACGCCACGCGTCATTGCTATGGCATGGCCTTTGTGATGCTGGCCTACGCCCGCGCTTACGAGGCCGGAGTGCCCGAGGCCCGCGAATGGCTGGCCCAGGCGTTTGACACCGCCGAACAGCACTTCTGGCAACCCGCCGCAGGCCTGTATGCCGATGAAGCCAGCCCCGATTGGCAACTCACCAGCTACCGGGGACAGAACGCAAACATGCACGCCTGCGAGGCCATGATCTCCGCCTTCCGCGCCACGGGCGAGCGCCGCTACATCGAGCGTGCCGAGCAGCTCGCACAAGGCATCTGCCAGCGGCAGGCCGCGTTGTCCACCGCCGCACACGCCCCGGCTGCCGAAGGTTGGGTGTGGGAGCATTTCCATGCCGACTGGTCCGTGGACTGGGACTACAACCGCCACGACCGCAGCAACATCTTCCGCCCCTGGGGCTACCAGATTGGCCACCAGACCGAATGGGCCAAGCTGCTACTCCAACTCGATGCGCTGCAGCCTGCCGACTGGCACCTGCCCTGTGCACAGCGCCTGTTCGGTGCCGCTGTGGAGCGCGGCTGGGATACCGAGCACGGCGGCCTGTACTACGGCATGGCGCCCGACGGCAGCATCTGCGACGACGGCAAATACCACTGGGTGCAGGCCGAAAGCCTGGCCGCCGCTGCGGTGCTGGCCGTTCGTACGGGCGATGATCGGTATTGGCAGTGGTACGACCGTATCTGGGCCTACTGCTGGGCCCACTTTGTGGACCACGAGCACGGCGCGTGGTTTCGCATCCTGCACCGCGACAACCGCAACACCACCCACGAGAAGAGCAATGCGGGGAAGGTGGACTATCACAACATGGGGGCGTGTTATGACGTGTTGGGGGTGGTGGCAGCGGGGACTTGAGCGCGGAGAATGGCGACTTCCACCATTTCCAAGGAAGAGGTTTGTGTATGAGCGAAATCGCCACTGAGAGCCGGCCCGTGTACCAAGCGGCCTGTCATTGCGGTGCAGTTCGGTTTGAGGTACAGCTCACAGACGGTTTGCGCACTGCCCGTAGATGCAACTGCTCCTATTGCCGCATGCGTGGCGCGGTGGCTGTTTCTGCCAACTTGAGCGATATGAAGGTATTGCAAGGCGCGGATGTACTGACCCTGTACCAGTTCAACATGCGTGAGGCCAAGCACTACTTTTGTTCCCGCTGCGGCATCTACACGTTTCATCAACGCCGGTCCTCTCCTGATCAATACGGGATCAATGTCGCGTGTATCGAAGGAATGAGCCCTTTTGACTTCGAAGAGGTGCCCGTCAGCGAAGGGCGGATGCACCCTAAGGATGTTGGTGGACGCAGCGGAACGATTGCTGGCTGGCTGCGATACACGGCCAATCGGTAGGCCTGGAAAACGGGCCTGCAAGCATTGCCACTGGGCACTCTGGATCGCTCCTTTTTATGCACATTGAAATGCGTTGACAGGCAGACCGGCAACGTCCACCCGCACACTGAACAGCGACCCCGCTGGAACCTCTGCCTCCTGCTCCTCCACAGGCCTCCCCGCCCGTGCCGACGTAATGAACAACGTCCGCAAATCCTCCCCCCAAAACACACCATGGTCGGGCACTGCACCGGCACTGCAATGCGTTGCAGCACCTCGCCCGTTGGCGAGAGCTGCAGCACACACGCTCCCTCGTACATCGCCACCCAGTAGTTGCCCTCCACATCCACCGCCGCACCATCGGGCCGACCACCGTAAGGCTTGCCTTCCACCTTGCGGTCAAAGTGCACCCAGGGGCGGCGGTTCGTGATCTCGCCCGTGGCCACGTCAAAGTCAAACTGGTCAATCCGGTGCTCTGGCGTGTTCGACCAGTACAGCGTGCGGTTGTCGGGGCTGAAGGCCAGGCCATTGGCCGTGAAGTTGTCGCCCGCCATGTGGCGCGCGCTGTAGCCCGTGGTGCTGCTGGCATCGGCTTGCAGGCACCACAGCGCGGCATGGGGTGCCGTGCGGGGCGTGATGACCGAGCCCGCCCAGAACCGGCCTGCGGTGTCGCACCGGCCGTCGTTCAGGCGCAGCACAGCGGTGTCGTGCAAGTCAGCGGGCAGCAAGGCCAGGCAGGTGAGGGCGGTGGGATCTGCGCTGTCCTTCGCAGTGTCCAGAAGATAGAAACCGTTTCGTAACCCGATTACCAATCGCCCATCCGCCGCTGGCGCGCAGCAGCCGGGCTCGCTGGGCAGGCCCCATTGCCGGTGTTGGCCGGTTTGGGGGCTCCATGCGTGCACTGCAAAGCCCTGGATGTCGCACCAGTAGAGCTGCTCTTCCTCAGGGTGCCAGAAGGGGGACTCGCCCAGTTCGGACGGCGGCAGGGGCAGGGTTTGCAGGGACATGGGTTGAAGCGGTGTGGTTATCGAGTTACATTCTAGGGCCTCAGACAACGGGCTCCGGCACCATGCACGGGGCCTTGCCACCCACCGATGGAGACTTCCATGCACCCAGTTGTAGCGCGCGTGACCGAGCGCATTGTCCAGCGCAGCGCAGACACCCGCGGCGCCTACCTCGCAGGCATTGACGCCATGATCGCCCGCAAGCCTGCACAAGACCGCATGGGCTGCGCCAACCTGGCCCATGCCTACGCGGCGCTGCCGGGCTCCGACAAGTTCAAGGTCACCGTCGAGAAGGCCCCCAACATCGGCATCGTCACGGCCTACAACGACATGCTCTCGGCCCATCAGCCGTACCAGAGTTACCCCGCCGTTTTGCGCGACGAGGCTGCCCAGCATGGCGCCACGGTGCAAGTGGCCGGTGGCGTGCCCGCCATGTGCGACGGCGTCACGCAGGGCACGCCCGGCATGGAGCTGTCGCTGTTCTCCCGCGATGCCATTGCCATGGCCACTGCGGTAGCGCTGTCCCACGATGTGTTCGATGGCGCGCTGCTGCTGGGCGTGTGCGACAAGATCGTGCCCGGATTGCTCATCGGCGCACTGCACTACGGCCACCTGCCCTGCGTGTTTGTGCCCGCAGGCCCCATGGGCACAGGTCTGTCGAACAAGGACAAGTCGAAGGTGCGCGAGCAGTACGCGCAAGGCCTGGTGGGCCGCGACGAGCTGCTCAAGGCCGAGTCCGCCGCGTACCACAGCCCTGGCACCTGCACGTTTTACGGCACGGCCAACAGCAACCAGATGCTGCTGGAAGCCATGGGCCTGCACGTGCCCGGCGCGGCGTTTGAAGCGCCCGGCACCGAGGCGCGCGAGGCCTTCACCCGCCAGGCGGTGCGCACCGTGCTCGACATTGGCAAGCGCGGCAACCGCTTCACGCCCATCGGCAAGCTGGTGGATGAGCGCTGCATCGTCAACGCCATGGTGGCCCTGCTGGCCACGGGGGCTCTACCAACCACCTGATCCACTGGGTGGCGATTGCGCGCAGTGCGGGCATCCTGATCGATTGGACGGACTTTGACGAACTCTCGTCCGCCGTGCCGCTGCTGGCCCGTGTGTACCCCAATGGCGATGCCGATGTGAACCAGTTCCAGGCAGCAGGCGGCCCGGCGTGGATCCTGCGCGAGCTGCTGGCGGGCGGCTACATGCACGCCGATGTGATGAGTGTGAACGCCGGTGGGATTGCCGCAGGCGGGCAGGGCGCACCAGCGGTGTCGGGCGACGAAACCGTGTTGCGCCCCGCGGCCAAGCCGTTCTCTGCAACTGGCGGCCTGCGTCTGCTGCAAGGCCGCCTGGGCCGCGCGGTGATCAAGGTGTCGGCCGTGCCGGAAGACCGCCACATCATCGAAGCGCCTGCGCGCGTGTTCGATTCGCAAGAGGCCTTGCTGGCCGCCTTCAGTGCGGGCGAGGTGCAGCAGGACATGGTGGCGGTGGTGCGCTTTCAGGGCCCGCAGGCCAATGGCATGCCCGAGCTGCACAAGCTCACGCCCCCGTTGGCCGTGCTGCAAAACCAGGGCTTCAAGGTGGCGCTGGTGACCGACGGTCGCATGAGCGGCGCATCGGGCAAGGTGCCTGCCGCCATCCACGTCACGCCCGAGGCGCTGGCCGGTGGCCCGCTGGCGAAGGTGCGCGATGGCGACATCGTGCGGGTCGATGCGGTGGCGGGTACTCTCGATGTGCTGGTCGATGACGCCACCTGGACGGAACGCACCCCCGCGCCCTACAACGCCCCGTCGCAAACCGGCTTTGGCCGCGAACTCTTCACCAACTTTCGCCGCCATGCTGGCGGCGCCGAACAAGGAGCCTGCACATGGCTGTAGCAGGACGCACCCGGTGGCCTGGCGAAGCCAGTTCCACGGGGGCACTGGTATCGCGTCACGCCAGTTTTGTAGGCCGCTTGCGGCATCCGACACCGAAAACACCAAGGAGCACAAACTCATGAACCCTCTTGAAATCGCCAGCCATGGCCCCGTCATTCCGGTCATCGTGATCGACCGCGTGGAAGACGCGTTGCCCCTGGCCGAGGCCCTGCTGGCCGGTGGCGTGAAGGTGCTGGAAGTGACGCTGCGTACCGCCGCCGCGCTGCCCTCTATTGAGGCGATTGCCCGCAACCTGCCGGAGGCGGTGGTGGGTGTAGGCACGGTGCTCAATGCCGACGATGCCCGCCGTGCGAGCGAGGCGGGTGCGCGTTTTGCGGTGAGCCCTGGCTACACATCTGAAGTGGGCAGCGCTTGCAAGGGCCTGAACCTGCCGCTGCTGCCCGGTGTGGCCACGTCGAGCGAGATCATGGCGGCGCTGGCCGATGGGTTCTCTTTCCTCAAGCTTTTCCCGGCGGAGGCGGTGGGCGGTATCCCGCTGCTCAAGTCCTGGGCCAGCCCGTTTGGCCAAGTCAGTTTCTGCCCGACAGGCGGCATCAGCCAGGCCACGGCGCCCAACTACCTGGCGCTGCCCAATGTGCGTTGCGTTGGGGGCTCGTGGTTGACGCCCTCCGATGCCGTGCGCGCGGGCGACTGGGCCCGCATCACCCAGCTGGCGCGGGATACCCACGCGCTGCGCTCGGGCCACTGACCTGTGGTTCAGCCAACGCCCTGGCATCGCGATTGCCACGGCGTTGGCGTATCGCCTACCACCCGACCTCCACGCGCAGGCCGCCCAGCGTGGGGCTGGTGCCGGTGTTCACGCTCAGGTGGTGCAGGCGCGCAATGCGCTGCACGATGGACCATCCCAGGCCACTGCCGCTTTGGCCCGTGCCCAGCACGCGGAAGAACCTTTCGCCCAGGCGCGCCTGTTCTTGCGGCGTCAGCCCAGGGCCGCAGTCTTCCACCACCAAGCACCCATGCCCACCCCCATTGCCCGGTGAGGTGATGTGCAGGTGCACCTCGGCCCCTGACGGGCTGTAGCGCAAGGCGTTGTCCAGCAGGTTGCGCAGCAGCACGCGTGTCAGCGCCTCGGGCAGTGGGACAGGCAATCCGGGCGCCAGGGGCTCGTGCAGCACGATGCGTTGCTGTCGGCGGTTGGCGGTGGTTTGCAGATCGGCGGCCACCTGGCGTGCCGCATCGGCCAGTGGGGTGCTGTGGCCGGTGTCTCCATCGCCGGTGCTGGTCGAGGTGGATTCGGCATCCAGCCGGGCCAATTGCAGCAGTTGCTCCACCAGCCGGGTGGCGCGGTCGCAGCCTTGCACGGTGGCTTCCAGGGCCTGTGTGCGCTCTTGGGCGTCGGTGGCACCCTGGGCCACTTGCGCCTGCATGCGAATCCCGGCAATGGGCGTGCGCAGCTCGTGGGCAGCATCGGCGGTGAATTGCTGCTCGGTGGCCAGCAGTCGGGCCGTGCGTTCAAACAGATCGTTCAGCGCCGTGACCAGCGGCAGTACCTCGGGCGGCACGCCTTGCGTGGGCAGCGGCGCCAGCGATTGCGGGCGCCGCGCCGCCACGGCCAGCCCCAGGCGCCCCAGGGGTCGCACCGATCCACGCACCACCCACCAGATGCCTAGGGCCAGCAAGGGCAGGGCCCAGGCCAGGGGCTTGAGGATGCTGGTCAGGCTGGCGAGCACGATCTCGTCGCGCACCGATTGCCTCTCACCCACCAGGATGCGCACATCGCGCTCGCGCCCCGGGGTGACGAATACGCGCCAGGCTTTGCCCTCGACCTCGCTGTCGGCAAAGCCGCGCTTGCGCCGCTGTGCCAGTGGTTGCTGCGGCGCGCTGGCGGAGCGGGCCAGCAACTGGTCCTCGTGCCACAGCTGGAACACCACATGCGGCTGGTGCCGGTCCAGGTCAGGTGCCTCGTTCAGTTGTTTTTCATCGAGTTCGTCCAGCGGCTGCAGGCGCAGAAGGGCGGCGGTTTGCGCCAGGTGGGCGTCGAGCAGCTCGTTCACTTCGTGGCGGGTTTCGCGCCAGGCCAGGGCGGCCGCCAGGCTCCAGACCACCAGCACCAAGGCCAGCACGGTCGTAAGCAAGCGCGTTTGCAGCGAGCGCGGGGCCCGGGGCGGGGTGGCGTGGTTCACGTGGGCTCTCGCTGGATGCAGTAGCCCACGCCGCGCACGGTCTCGATCAGCGCGGCACCCAGCTTGCGCCGCAGGTGGTAGATGTGCACTTCCACCGCGTTGCTGTTGATCTCGCTGCCCCATTGGTACAGGCGCTGCTCCAGTTGGTCGCGGCTGAGCACGCGGCCCGCGTTCAGCAGCAGCGCGTGCAGCAGGTCGTACTCGCGGCCCGACAGTTCCACGGGCTGCCCGTGGGCCAGCACCCGGTGGGCGGCGGGGTTTAGCACCACATGGCCTGCTGTCAGGCAGGCATCGGTTTGGCCATGGGCGCGCCGCACCAGGGCGCGCAGGCGTGCGGCCAGCTCGTGCAGGTCAATGGGTTTGATGAGGTAGTCGTCGGCCCCGGCATCCAGTCCGGCAATGCGGGCGGGCACGGCATCGCGCGCGGTGAGCACCAGCACAGGGGTGGCGTTGCGGCGCGCGCGCACCTGGCGCAGCACCTCCATGCCGTCTTGCCGGGGCAGGCCCAGGTCCAGCACGGCGGCCTGGTAGGCACCGGTGGCCAGCTCGCGCTCGGCCGCTATGCCATCGCGCACCCAGTCCACCTGAAACCCGTGCTGCGCCAGGCCCGCGCGGATGCCCGAGCCCAGCAGTTCATCGTCTTCCGCCAGCAGGATGCGCATGGGGCGTTCTCTCCTTCAGTCGTCGTGCTTTTTGTCGTGCCTGATGCCGTACCTGTTGGGTGCATTCTCGCTCTGGTGGGCGTTTGTCCCCGCTGGGGCGGGTGGTGCGGCATTCCATTGCCATGCCCAGAAGGCGATCACACAGGCCAGTACCAGGGCCGCCAGAGCGGCGTGGTTGCGAGGGGCCAGATCAGGCCCAGGGCCTGGCACACGGCCCGTCAGCATGGGCAGGGCCTGGTTTTTGCGGCGCAGCACGCTCAGCAAGGCCAGCAGGCCGATGTGGGTCAGCACCACGCACAGCAAGGTGTTGCCGAAGAATTCATGCACCTCTTCCAGCCATTCGCCAGCCCAGTCGTCCCACACCGCGTAGCCGCTGAGGGTGAGCGGCACCACCAGCGCCAGGATGAGTGCAATGGCCAGCGCCATCAGCAGGTTTTGGCCGGGCCGCCAAGTGGCGTGCAGGGCCGCTGGCGAGCGCACGGCGGCCAAGGTCTTGCCCCAGGCGGGCAGCCCCTGCAGCTTGCGCCACAGCACAGACAAGCGCACCGGGCGCGGCCCGAACATGCCCCACAGCAGGCGCGCCACCACCAAGCCTGCCAGGGTGTAGCCCAGGGTGACGTGCACCAGCCGCCAGCGCTCGCCATCGGCCGTGAGGTAGGCCCCGGTGAAGCACAGGGCCATCAGCCAGTGCAGCATGCGTGTGGTGGCATCGACCACCCGGCGCGTGGGGGTGGTGGTGCGTGTGTTTGGCGACGCGGAGGGACTCGAAGCAGGAGGTGCGGTGCGAGAGGTCATGGCAAGGCTCACTGGGGGATGCGAACACGGTCGTCGTCAAAGTCGCCCTGGTCGGCGCGGGTGTGGCAGGCCATGCAGTTGGCGCGGCTGCCCACGGCGGCGCGCTGCCAGGTGGTGGGCGCCACGGTGCGGTGCTTGCGTTCGAACCAGGCGGATTGGGTGATGCGGTCTTGCGGGGGCTCCTCACGCACGCGCTTGTAGGTGCCTGCATGGGCTTCCAGCCACACACTGATCTGGCGCACCAGGGCGGGGTCAAGCGATGCATCGGTGCCGTAGTGCTGCGGCAGCCCTTTCATCATGCGGGCCCAAGAGGCGGCAGGCAGCATGCCCGGTGGGTAGGCCATGTGGCAGGCGGCGCACTCTTGCTGGTAGGCGGGCAGCATGGCCGTGGCAGGCATCTCGCGGCGGTCGGCCCAGGCCGCGGGAACGGCGCATGCCAGGGCCAGCAGCGCGGCCCGTTGGCACACGTGGCGCGCCCAGGCGGACGGCATTCTTTGGAATGGGTGAAGGTGCTGGATCATGGCTTGCTCTGGACGGGGCGGGTGGAAGTGCGCGCGTCCAGCTGCAGCAGCCAGGCCAGCAGGTCGGCCTTTTCGGTGGCGGTGCATTCGCGGCTGAGCACGTCGTTGCAGTTGCGCTTGAACCATTTGTCCACCTTGGCGGTGTTGGTGAAGCGCTCGGGGTTGAACGCGGGGGCCAGTGGTGCAATGGCCTTGCCCGTGCCGGCGTGGCGCGCAGGCGCCGTGGGCGGGTTGCCGTGGCACGAGGCACAAGACCATTCGCCGCCCTGGCGGTTGACGAACAGCAGCCGCCCGCGCTCGGCATTCACCGGCTGGCCAGAGGCATCGCTCCACCGCTGCATTTGCAACGCCACCGTGGTGTCGCCCGCATGGGCTGGCGCCAGCACCAAGGCCAGCGCCAGCCAAGCTGCTGACCGAAAAGCGTGGGGTGTAAGTGGGGTGTTCATGCCCACGATGGTGCTCACCGGGCATGAAGGATGGCTTAACGAGGGCGGTGCTTGCCACTGCTGCCTTCGGTGCTGTGGGTCTAGGGTATTTAATGAAAATGCCCGCTAGCGCTTTCAAAATAAGCGCTGGCAGCTATAGAAATGATAGTAAATGGTGCGTATTCCCAGTCAGCCATAGACTCATGTGCGGGACGCGGGGACTTCAGAAAAGCAAAAGCCCGCAGGCCTTGCGGGCTGCGGGCGTGGGACCGTGCCGATGGGGGCAGCGGGGCTCTAGACCCTGAGCGATCGCTCAATGTCTGTGAGCTTGTAGCGCGCCAGGGCGAGGTTGCCCTTGGCCTTGTCCAGAACCAGGTACAGGAACAGCCCCTCGCTGTTCGGGATCAGGCGGATCAAGTGGTACTGGTCGCCCAGGGTGATGAGGATGTCTTCAATGCCACGGCGCAGCCCCAACATCTCCATGGTCTTGAGCTTGGCCTTGACCACTTCGGTGTTGCCTGCGGCGGCCAAGTCCAGGTTCATGCCACTGCCTGCCTGGGCCAGGCACATGCCGCTGCGGTAGTCCACCACGGCGGCGGCCAAGGCGCCGTCAATGGTCATGGTGGTGTCCATGCACTGCTTCAGGTTGGAACTCATATCGTTGGTTTGTGAAAGGTTGTGGGCGTGTTGAAGGGCCAGTTCGTCCATGACACTGAGCTTGCCCAGTTGCTCCATCAAGATGAACCACAAAGTTTGAGGGCTGCTGTCGGGCAGTTGGTACGCCTGGAGGTTTGCCAGGTGCTGTGCCGGTGCAGACCGAAGGACAGATTCCTCCATGAGCGCGTTGGGCATCAGGAACGCCCAGACAGCGGGCGGGCGAAACGCTGCCAGCCATTCCCGTGTGGCGCGTAGCAGATTCACCGAGCCTGGGCCGATCAGCAAGATGACCGCTGCGCTGGCTGGGGAGGGCAAGCTCAGTTCTTTGGCGCTGGCGGGGCGAAGCCAATCAATTCTTGGGGCCACGGTGGCGTCTGCCAGGGGAATTTGCAGCCAGGGGCCTGGGCCCGAAACGTTGGCCACACCCAGTTGCGCCAGCGAATACAGACCCAGGCGCGCGGTGAGGTCAAGGACAGTGACGGTAGGGGAGGTGAAGGCCATGGCGTGAGGAAGAATGCGATGCCGAGGCGGTGTGCTGCACGAGTGATCGCCTGGAATGCCATCGGCGGTGGCCGGGTGAAGGCAAGTGTATCCAGGCGTTGCAAAATCATTTTTCCAAGAAAAATGACGGGCCAACCCATGCGGGTTGCCAATTGTGGATAAGCGTTAACTGCCGATATCGCTTAGACGCGAGGGGTGCATGCAATGGGGCGGTGCGGTCGGGGCTTGGCCGCCCGGGGCTTGCTCGCGCACCACAAGCCTTTCATGCCGCCATGGGGCATTGATCCACCACACCCCTTTGAACGCCATCAGCCGTGCGCTCCAAGGATCGACGCAAGGCACACCAGGAGGCAGCGCTGCCCCATGAAAAAAGCCCGCAGGCTAGAAGGCCTGCGGGCTTTGTGTAGGGCTCTCGGGTCAGAGCGCCTGGGCCATTACATGCCCATGCCGCCCATACCACCCATGCCGCCCATGTCAGGCATGCCGCCGCCAGCACCGGCTTCTTCCTTCGGAGCCTCTGCCACCATGGCTTCGGTCGTCAGCAGCAGCGATGCCACGGAGGCAGCGTTCTGCAGGGCAGTGCGGGTGACCTTTGTGGGGTCCAGAATGCCCAGCTCGAGCATGTCGCCGTACGTGTCGTTGGAGGCGTTGAAGCCGTAGTTGCCCTTGCCGGCCAACACAGCGTTCACCACGACGGAGGCTTCGCCGCCGGCGTTGTTCACGATTTCACGCAGGGGGGCTTCGATGGCCTTGAGCACCAGCTTGATACCGGCTTCTTGGTCGGCGTTGTCGCCCTTGACCGAGTCACCCACAGCTTGCTTGGCACGCAGCAGAGCCACGCCGCCGCCAGCCACAACGCCTTCTTCCACAGCCGCACGGGTAGCGTGCAGTGCGTCTTCCACGCGGGCCTTCTTTTCCTTCATTTCGACTTCGGTGGCAGCGCCAACCTTGATCACGGCCACACCGCCAGCCAGCTTGGCCACGCGCTCTTGCAGCTTTTCGCGGTCGTAGTCGGACGTGGCTTCTTCGATCTGCACGCGCACTTGCTTGACGCGGGCTTCGATGTCAGCGGCAGCGCCAGCACCGTCGATGATGATGGTGTTTTCCTTGCCCACTTCGATGCGCTTGGCTTGGCCCAGGTCGGCCAGGGTGACCTTTTCCAGGGTCAGGCCCACTTCTTCAGCGATGACCTTGCCGCCCGTCAGGATGGCGATGTCTTCCAGCATGGCCTTGCGGCGGTCGCCGAAGCCAGGAGCCTTCACAGCCACAACCTTCAGGATGCCGCGGATCGTGTTGACCACCAGCGTAGCCAGGGCTTCGCCGTCAACTTCTTCGGCAATGATCAGCAGGGGACGGCCAGCCTTGGCAACTTGCTCCAGCGTGGGCAGCAGGTCGCGGATGTTGCTGATCTTCTTGTCGAACAGCAGCACGAAGGGGTTGTCCAGAATGGCGGATTGCTTTTCTGGGTTGTTGATGAAGTAGGGCGACAGGTAGCCGCGGTCGAACTGCATGCCTTCCACGACGTCCAGTTCGCTGTCCAGCGACTTGCCGTCTTCCACGGTGATCACGCCTTCCTTGCCAACCTTGTCCATGGCGTCAGCGATCAGCTTGCCGATGGTTTCGTCGGAGTTGGCGGAGATCGAACCCACTTGGGCGATTTCCTTGGAGGTGGTGGTGGGCTTGGAAGCCTTCTTCAGCTCGATCACCAGGGCTGCAACAGCCTTGTCGATACCGCGCTTCAGGTCCATTGGGTTGATGCCAGCGGCCACGTACTTGAAGCCTTCGCGAACGATGGCTTGTGCCAGCACGGTGGCGGTGGTGGTGCCGTCACCAGCGTTGTCGCTGGTCTTGGAAGCCACTTCCTTCACGAGCTGGGCGCCCATGTTCTGCAGCTTGTCCTTGAGTTCGATTTCCTTGGCCACGGACACACCGTCCTTGGTCACGGTAGGGGCGCCGAACGAGCGCTCCAGCACCACATTGCGGCCCTTGGGGCCCAGGGTCACCTTGACCGCGTTGGCCAGGATGTTCACGCCTTCAACCATGCGAGCGCGGGCTTCGCCGCCGAAAACTACGTCTTTTGCTGCCATTTGGAGCTCCTAAATTGGGTTCAAACTGGCTGCCGGCGCTTGTCTGGAAAGCGCGAGCAGCTATGAAAAAATGAGTAAATCAGCAGGGAGAGAGAATTACTTCTCGACCACTGCGAACAAATCGTCTTCTTTCATGACCAGCAGCTCGTCGCCGTTGACCTTGACGGTCTGGCCCGAGTACTTGCCGAACAGAACGCGGTCGCCGACTTTCACGTTCAGGGCGAGCACTTCGCCCTTGTCGTTCTTCTTGCCGGGGCCGACGGCCAGCACTTCACCTTGATCGGGCTTTTCAGCGGCGTTGTCAGGGATCACGATGCCGGAGGCAGTCGTTGTTTCGCTTTCGATGCGCTTGACAATCACGCGGTCGTGCAGAGGGCGAAGGTTCATTGGATCTCTCCTGTGATGAAAGTTACGTGGCGCGCCAGAGGCCATCCCCAGCGCTTTGCAATTAATGGCACGGCATTGTTAGCACTCTGCCTGTGTGAGTGCTAATGATAGGGGCATTTGATGGCATTTCAAGGGCTGAGCCTCTGGCGTACCTCACAACTTTTACCTGGGGCCAACTCGGGACGCTTTACCCGCTATATACAATCTGACAACACACTGAACGCTGTGGAGAGGGGGGAGTCCGCCCATCTTCGACTTTCCCAGGCGTTTCCTACTCCGCGCCTCTTGCCCTGTAAACACTCTTGCGATGCAGAGTGAGGCGCTCACTCTCCTCAAAACCGAATGGCGTCCTTGCAACTGACCACCACGCTAATGGGCATTGGCCTTGCGGCGCTGATCCTTCATCTCATTCGCAGAGACCATCTCTATGTGATGCATGGTCTTTTCTGGGTGCTGGTGGCGGGGGCCGCTGCATTGTTGGGTGCATGGCCAGGGCTGATTGACAAGCTGGCGGCATTGCTTGGGATCAGCTACCCACCCGCGTTGCTGCTCTTGCTCGCATGTATGGTGCTTTTGGTGAAATCACTGCACTCCGACATGGTGAATACGCGCATAGAGCGCGATGTGCGTCGGCTCAACCAGCGCTTGGCTTTGCTTCAGGCAGATTTGGAAGCTCGCACAGATGACCATGGGCAGCAGTCGCCTGGTAACTCCTCTGGCATATGACCTGTCCACTGCTTCCTGTCATCCTGTGCGGCGGGTCTGGCACTCGCCTTTTTCCTTTGTCTCGGGAGAGTTACCCCAAACAGTTTCTTGCACTTGCTGGTGAGCAAACCATGCTTCAGCAGACTGCAATGAGGTTGCATGGCTTTGAGGGCGATGTAGCTGTGGCCTTTTCGCCGCTGCTGGTTTGCAATGAGGATCATCGGTTTTTGGCCGCCAACCAGTTGCTGGAAATCGGTATTCGTCATGCCGATCTCATCCTCGAGCCAGTGGCTCGAAACACCGCTCCTGCCCTTGCTCTGGCCGCGCTGCACGCACGTGCTGGCAACGAAGATCCGGTGATGCTTGTCATGCCTGCAGACCATGTGATCAGGGACATGGACGCCTTTCATCATGCCGTGCGGCTGGGGTATGGGCTGGCGTCTGAGGGAGGGATTGTCACCTTTGGTGTGGTGCCGCAGCATCCTGAAACAGGCTATGGCTACATCCAGTATCGGCGGGAACAAGCAAATCAAGCGTTTCCTGTGGAGGGTTTTACGGAAAAACCGAGCTTGGCGCTGGCGAAGCAATACCTGGCCCAGGGTAACTATCTGTGGAACAGCGGCATTTTCATGATGCGGCCAAGTATCTGGTTGAAGGCGCTGGTTGCAGGCCGACCTGACATCTTGAGCTGCTGTGAGGGGGCAATGCAGGCAGCGCGGTGCGATATGGATTTCATCCGCCCCAGTGCCGCCGCATTTGAGTCGTGCCCTTCGGATTCCATTGACTATGCCGTGATGGAGAAGCTGCCTGCCCATCCTGAATGGGGCATCCCAATCAGTGTGGTTCCGTTGCAGGCTGGTTGGTCAGATGTTGGCTCTTGGGATGCGCTGTGGAGCGTGTTAGACCGCGACAATGAAGGAAATGCCGTGGTGGGTGATGCTGTTCAACACCACGGTTGCAGCGGCTCTCTGTTTCTGTCTTCAAGCCGTTTGGTAGCGGGTATCGGTCTTAAAGACGTGGTGGTTGTCGAGACCCCAGACGCCGTTTTGATAGCCGACAAACGGTGTACCCAAGAGGTTAAGGCTGTAGTGGCCCAGCTAAACCAAAAGGGTAACAAACTTGCCAGCCAGCATCGAAAGGTTCATCGCCCCTGGGGTTGGTATGACCTGATCGATAGCGGCGAGCGGTTCCAAGTCAAACGCATTGTGGTCAATCCGGGGGCCAGCCTGAGCTTGCAAATGCACAAGTACCGCGCTGAGCATTGGGTCGTGGTCAAAGGCATTGCAGAAGTCACCCATGGCGATCGCTGTTTTCAGTTGCAGGAAGACGAATCCACCTACATTCCGTTGGGGCAAACGCACCGCTTGAGTAATCCTGGGACGCAGCCGCTGGAAATCATTGAGATCCAGTCTGGATCTTATCTAGGAGAGGACGATATCGTCCGCTTGGATGACGTTTACGGTCGAGTGCCACCAGTGAGCAAAGCTGCATGACTGAGCTGCGCAATACAAATCCAACAATGGACGTTGTAGAGGCCTTGTGTCTGGCTGCGGCAGAGAGCTCAGGGCAGGGTGTAGGTGTGCTCGTGATCAACTACAACACAGCCCGGCAAACGCTGCGCTGTCTGGAATCCATCCAGCAATCGACCCTGCTGCCGGATTGGGTGCTTGTGCTCGATAACGCCTCTGCAGCCGCCGATTACCACCATCTGCTGGAAGGCGCGCGTGCGCCGCAGGTCGGGTCCTTGCGTATTTATCGGTCTGAGCGGAACCTCGGGTTTGCCGAGGGAAGCAATGTGCTGATTGACCTGCTATTGAAGCAGGCCACTTGCAACTACATCATGCTGCTTAACAATGATGCTGTTGCGCAAAAAGACATGCTTGCATTGCTGCGTGATGCACTGCAGGCCGCCGGCGAAGGGGCTGGCCTTGCCGGGGGGCGTATGCACAATCTGGCCAATCCTGCTGAGGTTGATACGCTTGGCATCGCTTTGTATGCCAGCTTGATGCCTGCAGACCGCAAAACCCTAGACGACCTGTACGTCGGACCTACCGGGGGTTGCTGCATGTTCAATCGGGCATTGGTAGAGCAACTGAAAGCCGTCTCGGGTTATTGCTTTGACCCCCGCTTTTTCTGCTACTGCGAAGACACTGACCTTGTCATGCGCGCCGTGCTGATGGGTTACCGTCCGGTGTATCTGGACCAGCTGCTGGCGTTGCATGAAGGCCAGGCCAGCAGTGGGGGGGCTACAACCCTTTCATTGCCTACCATGGGCTGCGCAATGCCCTGTGGATGCACATCAAGTTGGCACCTTCCCATCTCTGGTGGCGGTATGGGGTGTTTTGGATGTTGGCACACATCTTGATGATAGGCCGACACACTTTGTCCGGGCGGTTTTCGCTGATGCTTCGGGTGTACCGCGATGCCTGGCGCAAGGCCCCTGAATTCTGGGCCGAGCGCAAACAACTTCAAGTGAACTTAAAGACGCACAGCCATGCGCTGAATGACCGCATTACCAAGCGCTTCTACCGCACTGGCTATCTGCGGCAGGTGCTGCAAGGGCATGCTGTTTTCAAACACTTTTTCTTTGGGTCAAAAGTATGACCATCTTGGTAACTGGCGGCGCCGGCTTCATTGGCGCCAACTTTGTGCTCGACTGGATTGCCAACGGCGACGAGCCCGTGGTCAACCTCGACAAACTCACCTACGCAGGCAACCTGCACAACCTCGCTAGCGTGCAGGGCAACCCCCGCCACGTCTTTGTGCAGGGCGACATTGGCGACACCGCCTTGCTCGCGCGCCTGCTGGCCGAGCACCAGCCCCGTGCCATCGTCAACTTTGCAGCCGAATCGCATGTGGACCGCTCCATCCACGGCCCGAAGACTTCATCCAGACCAACGTCGTCGGCACCTTCAGGCTTTTGGAGGCTGCAAGGCAATACTGGCAAGCGCTGCCAGCTATCAAAAAAGAAGCGTTCCGCTTCCTGCACGTCTCTACCGACGAGGTCTACGGCACCCTCTCGGCCACCGACCCGGCCTTCACCGAAGACAACACCTACGAGCCCAACAGCCCGTACTCGGCCAGCAAGGCCGCCAGCGACCACCTAGTGCGCGCCTGGCACCACACCTACGGCCTGCCGGTGCTCACCACCAACTGCAGCAACAACTACGGCCCGCTGCACTTCCCCGAAAAGCTCATCCCCCTCATGATCGTCAACGCCCTGGCAGGCAAAAACCTGCCCGTGTACGGCGACGGCATGCAGGTGCGCGACTGGCTGTACGTGCGTGACCACTGCAGCGCCATCCGCCGCGTGCTCGAAGCCGGCCGCCTGGGCGAGACCTACAACGTGGGCGGCTGGAACGAAAAGCCCAACATCGACATCGTCAACACCGTGTGCGCCCTGCTCGACGAGCTGCGCCCCCGCGCTGACGGCCAGAGCTACCGCACCCAGATCACCTACGTCACCGACCGCCCCGGCCACGACCGCCGCTACGCCATCGACGCCCGCAAGATCGAGCGTGAGCTGGGCTGGAAGCCTGCCGAGACGTTTGACACCGGTATCCGCAAGACCGTGCAGTGGTACCTGGACAACCCCGAGTGGGTGGCGCAGGTGCAATCGGGTGCCTACCGCGAGTGGGTGCAAAAGCAATATGACAATTCAACAGCTAAGTAAATCGCATGAATAAGCGCAAAGGCATCATCCTGGCCGGCGGCTCTGGCACGCGCCTGCACCCGGCCACGCTGGCCATCAGCAAGCAACTGCTGCCGGTGTACGACAAGCCCATGATCTACTACCCGCTGAGCACCCTGATGCTGGCGGGCATCCGCGACATCCTGGTCATCAGCACCCCGCAAGACACGCCACGCTTTGAGCAACTGCTGGGCGACGGCAGCCAATGGGGCCTGAACCTGCAATACGCCGTGCAAGCCAGCCCCGACGGCCTGGCGCAAGCCTTTGTGATTGGCGAGCAATTCGTCGGCAACGCCCCCTCGGCCCTGGTGCTGGGCGACAACATCTTCCACGGCCACGACTTCCATGAACTGCTGGGCAGCGCCAGCGCCCGCACCGAGGGCGCCAGCGTCTTCGCCTACCACGTGCACGACCCCGAGCGCTACGGCGTTGCCGAATTCGACGCCCAAGGCCGGGTCCTGTCCTTGGAAGAAAAACCCAAGGCCCCCAAGTCCAACTACGCCGTCACGGGCCTGTACTTCTACGACAACCAGGTCGTCGACCTGGCCAAGGGCCTCAAGCCCTCCGCCCGGGGCGAATACGAAATCACCGACCTGAACCGCCTGTACCTGGAGCAAGGCCAGCTCAACGTCGAAATCATGGGCCGAGGCTACGCCTGGCTGGACACCGGCACCCACGAAAGCCTGCTCGAAGCCGGCCAATTCATCGCCACCCTGGAACACCGCCAGGGCCTCAAGATCGCCTGCCTGGAAGAAATCGCCTGGCGCCAACGCTGGATCGACGACGCCCAGCTAGAACGCCTGGCCCAGCCGCTCACCAAGAGCGGGTATGGGCAGTACCTGATGCGGGTGCTCAAAGAGAAGATTTACTAAATTGCCGCTGCCGCTGCCTACCGTTATTTGCATCCAACGCCATTGCCCATGAAAGCCACCCGCCTCGCCATTCCCGACGTTGTGTTGATCGAACCCAAAGTGTTCGGAGACGCCCGTGGTTTTTTCTTTGAAAGCTTCAACCAAAAAGCCTTCAACGAAGCCACGGGAACCCAGCACGAATTTGTGCAAGACAACCACAGCCGCAGCGCCAAGGGGGTGCTGCGCGGCTTGCACTACCAGATCCAGCAACCCCAAGGCAAGCTGGTGCGCGTGGTGCGCGGGGCCGTGTTGGATGTGGCGGTGGACATTCGCAAAAGCTCGCCCACCTTTGGCCAATGGGTGGCAGAGGAGCTGAGCGAAGACAACCACCGCCAACTGTGGGTGCCACCGGGCTTTGCGCACGGGTTTGTGGTGCTCAGCGAGATGGCGGAGTTTCTGTACAAGACCACGGACTACTACGCGCCGCAGTTTGAGCGCTGCATTGCGTGGAACGATCCCGCGCTGGCCATTGACTGGCGCCTACAGGGTGCGCAGCCGCTGCTATCGGCCAAGGATGCGCAGGGGCTGGCTTTGAGCCTGGCGGAGGTGTTCTTCTAATGCGCCAGTTCTCTGCCAGTCCGTTTGAAATGTTCGCCAGTCTTTGGCGTAATCGCGAACTTATTCAAGTCTCTACGAAGCGTCAGGTAATAGGGCGATATCGTGGCTCTGTACTCGGTATTCTGTGGTCGTTTTTTAATCCGCTATTTATGTTGGTAGTCTATACCTTTGTATTTAGCGAAGTATTTAAAGCGCGATGGAACCCGGGGAGCGATTCGAAAACAGAATTTGCCTTGGCTTTGTTTGCTGGTCTAATAATTTTCAATCTATTTGCGGAATGTATTAATGCTGCACCAAGCATTATATTGTCAAATCCAAATTATGTTAAGAAAGTAGTGTTTCCGCTGGAAATACTACCGTTCGTGGTTTTTCTCTCTTCACTTTATCATGCGCTCATAAGTCTGGCTGTTTGGTTTACGGCTTATTTTATATTCTTTGGAATCCCCCATTTAACTGTATTTTATTTGCCTCTCATCATAATTCCATTGGGCTTTTTTACAATGGGATTGAGTTGGGCTTTGGCGTCGCTGGGGGTGTTTTTGCGTGATGTGTCACAGTTTATCGGCGTCTTGACGGCAGTGCTGATGTTTATGAGTCCTATTTTTTATCCTCTGGCTTCATTGCCTGAGCGATATCGCCACATTCTTTATATAAATCCATTAACTGCAGCAATTGAGCAGGTGCGAGATATTTTGTTTTGGGGGAAGGCACCTGATTTTACGGTGTTGAGTATTGGGTGGGTTTTAGCATCTGTAATTGCCTTCTTGGGTTTTTTCTGGTTTCAAAAGACTAGGAATGGATTTTCTGATGTCCTCTGAAGTTGCAATTAAAGTTGAAGGTCTCAGTAAGTGCTTTGAGATTTATGAGCAACCACGCGATCGGCTGAAGCAATTTGTTCTGCCGCATTTGTATAGATCGCTTGGAAAGCCTGCTAAGAAATATTTTCGTGAGTTTTGGGCGTTGCGTGATATAGGCTTTGAGATTAAGAAAGGCGAGACGGTCGGAATTGTTGGTCGGAACGGCAGTGGTAAATCTACCTTACTGCAAATAATTTGCGGGACTTTATCCCCGTCCACTGGAACCGTTTCTACCAATGGTCGCATTGCTGCCTTGCTGGAATTGGGGTCTGGTTTCAATCCCGAGTTTACTGGGCGTGAAAATGTATATCTTAACGGTGCAGTATTGGGGCTAAGCCGTAGCGAAATTGACAGTCGCTTCGACGCAATTACAGAATTTGCCGATATTGGCTCGTTCATCGATCAGCCAGTCAAGGCATATTCCAGCGGCATGGTCGTGCGTCTGGCATTTGCGGTTGCAATCAACGTAGATCCGCAAATTTTGGTAGTTGATGAAGCGCTGTCGGTGGGAGATGAGCTTTTTCAGAGAAAGTGCTTCTCCAAGATTGAAGCGATTCGCTCTGCTGGGGCCACCATCCTGTTTGTGTCGCATTCCGGTGGCACTGTTGTCGAGTTGTGCGACCGTGCCATTCTGCTTGATGCGGGAGAGCGCCTTGCCACTGGCTCGCCTAAGAAAATTGTTGGGCGTTATCAAAAGCTACTTTATGCGCCCAACGATAAGCGCGATGCTATCCGTGCTGAAATTCGGCTAGAAGCTGCCAATCAGCAGGTTAATTTGGTAAGTCTGACGAATGCTGAGCCCATCGTGCTTCCCACTATTTCTAAGATGGAGCCTGCCGAGCTGCCCGATAGTTATGACCTTGCTCTTAAACCAGTTAGTACCATTGCGTATGAGTCTTATGGCGCAACCATTGAAGATCCGGCCATCTATACGAGCACTGGAGAGCGTGTTAACAACCTGACAAGGGGTAATACCTATTACTACCGCTACCGTGTGCGATTTGAACGCCCCGCTAGCAATGTCAGGTTTGGGATGATGATCAAGACGACAAATGGTATTGAAATCGGAGGGGCGGCGTCAGCAGCATCCAATCGCACCAGTCTTCCCTATGTGACTTCGGGCACCGTATTTTTGGTGAGTTTCGAGTTTTCTTGTCGGATTAATAAAGGGGTTTATTTCCTCAACGCTGGTGTGGTAGGAGATTTAAATGGAAGTGAAACTTACTTGCATCGGCTGATTGATGTAGCAATGTTTCGCGTACTTTCTGAATCAGATGATTTGGCAACTGGATTCATTGATTTCTCTTGTTCGCCGCGTGTCATGATTGAAGAAAATTGAATATGAAAAATCCTATAAATATGCAAAAGGGAAAGCCGCAGTTGGTTATCGTGCTTGGAATGCACCGCAGTGGGACCAGTGCAATTGCCAGAGGTCTACAGACTTTGGGTGTCGCCCTGGGCGATCATCTTGAACCACCGGCTGAAGGTATCAATGACAAGGGATACTGGGAAGATATTGATTTTGTCGCACTGAATGCCGAGATGCTCGAGATCATTGGCCGTAGTTGGCATAGTCTTGACCCAATTCAAGCAATTGATGTTGATAATTTGTGCGATCGTGGCTACTTATCCAGGGCCACCGATTTACTGCATTCAAAAATCAATGAATTTGAATACTTCAGTTTAAAGGATCCACGTACCGCTGTATTGCTTCCTTTTTGGGAGAAAGTTTTCATCACTGGGGATTTTGATGTGCGGTACATTTTGGCCATTCGAAACCCTGTCAGCGTGGCGAACTCGCTAGCGCGCAGGGATAGCTTTGACCCAGAAAAATCTTTTTTTCTATGGGCGGAGCATATGGTTTCGGGCCTCGCAAATGTGGGGATGCGGCCACTTATCCTGCTTGACTATGACCAACTCATGTCCGACCCCGAAGGGCAGCTCCACCGACTGGCAAGTTGGCTTGGCACTCCTCTAGATTCTGAGAAATTAGCAATTTATTGCAATGATTTTTTAGATGAGAAATTGCGGCACTCGAAATTTTCGAACGTTGATCTACAAGCGAATGAGGCAGCCTCACTATTGGTTCGCGAAATTTATTCTGTTCTAGTAGATGTGTCGAATGAGCGGATATCGATTAAAGAACTGCGAGCTTCGGATTGTATTCAGCGCTGGAAAAAAGAGATAGAGCGTGTCCGACCTATATTGCAGTTGTGCGACAAATTGAGCGATCGGGTACTCAAAGAAAAGACAGAGTTATCTGCATTAAAAAAAGTCCTTCATGAGCGAAATAATCTCATTGAAAATTGTGAAGAGCAAATCTCTACGCTGACTCAATCTGCAATTGAACGTGATGAGCAGATAGTTAAGTTGACGCAGTCTGCAATAGCACGTGATGAGCAGATAGCTAAGTTGATGCAATCTGTTATTGAACGAGATGAGCAGATATCTACGTTAAGCATTTCGCCAGAAAATTTGAATAATGAGATAAGTGCCCTGCAGGAGACAATTTCTAGCCTTTATAAAAGTAAGAGCTGGCAATTGACTGCTCCCCTAAGGTATGTTCTCAGTGCATCTCACAAAATAATACGAACCGTAAAAGTGCTTCCGGATATTGTCGAGAGAAATGGGGGCTTAAATGCCACCATTCGACTTAGTATCAGTGTTATAAGCAATGAAGGTATCAGGGGATTTTTCCGTCAAACGCTCAAGGCCTTTGAACCGCTAAATTCAGGAGTCCCTTTTTTGGGCGCTGCTGCCGGTCGACCTCGTTCTATAAACATAGAGCCCTTTTATATTGATCCGGGATCGGATGTAAAACCTTCTGCATCCCTCAATAGCCCAAAAATAGGCATCCATCTACATATTTTTTATGTGGATTTGTTGGGTGAGATGGTTTCGTATTTGGCTAATATAAAATATTATTACGATCTTTTTGTATCTGTTCAGGATAATGTGGATCGTGATGGGATTGAATTGATTCTAAGAAAAAATTTGCCCTTTGCTGGTCAAATATTTATTGAGTCTGTGCCAAATAGAGGTCGTGATATTGCTCCGTTCATCATTAAGTTTGGTGCGCAATTGAGTAAATATGAGATCGTGGGACACTTTCATACTAAAAAGAGTCTTCACAGCCACACGCTATTATCTTGGCGGACGGAGCTTTTTGATAATTTGCTTGGCACTCCCGGAAGTAGTGGAGGACGCGTTGCAAAAATTTTCGAAAAACTATTAACCTCAGCAAAAATTGTTTTTCCAGAGGGTGGCCTTGGCATCCTGAAGGATGGTATGGGATGGGCTGCCAATTATGATGTTGCGAAGATTTTATTGGAAAAATACACTCAACTGCAGATTGAAGATTACCCTCTAATTGATTTTCCAGAGGGCTTTATGTTCTGGGCCCGCGGAACATGCATCAAAGATTTTCTCAATCTGCCATTGACTTGGGATGATTTTCCTCTGGAACCGATAAGGCCTGACGGCACTTTGGCCCATGCGCTTGAACGTTTGCTGTTTGTTTTTGCGAATGCGTATCCGGGAAAATTTATGAGACTCCATAAGGGGGACTCTATTCATGATTTTCTACATTACGAGGATCAACGCGACTATTCTTTGGTAAAGAAAAATAGCGATATAAAAATACTTTCCTATTATTTACCCCAGTTTCACCCGACTCCGGAGAATGATCTTTGGCATGGCGAGGGATTTACGGAATGGACCAAAGTACGGGCATCAAATCCACTGTTTGCTGGGCATTATCAGCAGCATATACCCCATCCAGATTTGGGTTACTACCTCATCGATGGTCCAGATATTCTGCAAAAGCAAGCGGAAATGATGTACAAAGCCGGTGTTGCCGGTCAAATATTCTATCATTATTGGTTTTCCGGTAAGCTAATTCTGGAGAAACCCGCTCAGATACTTTTGGCAAATCCAGATGTTGATATGCCATTTTGTTTTTGTTGGGCTAATGAAAATTGGACGCGGCGGTGGGATGGTAATGAGAAGGAGATTTTGCTTCAGCAGAACTATTCGAGTGAAGATGCAAAGGATTTCATTCAATACTTGCTGCCCTTTTTCAAGGATTCTAGATACATTCGAATTGATAACCGGCCCGTATTATTTGTCTACAGGCCTTCTTCTATCGTGGATTCGCAAATGTACCAAAGGATTTGGGAAGAAGAATGTCGGGCGGCTGGTATCGATAAACCCTACATTGTGGCTGTGCTTACCAGAGGTGCGACAAATCCCCACGATTTCGCCATGGATGCTGGCGTAGAGCGGGTTTTGCACGATTGGACGAATGGAGCAGTTTCCGATATCAAGAACCAACTTAGTCAGTATGAGCCTGTAAATGGAAGCATTCTTCCATATCATGGCGTGGCTGATTTTTATAGTCAGCAAGTGGAAGAGAAACCTTTCACTTACTTCCGCTCGTTGGTACCAATGTGGGATAACACCGCCAGATATGGCCGAGAGGCCTTTCTACTTCATGGCAGCACACCCGCCTGTTTCGCGCAGTGGTTGAATCGTGCGATTGACTATTCGAAAAATACCTTGCCTGAGGACAGGCGGTTTATTATTGTCAATGCATGGAATGAGTGGGCGGAAGGGGCTCATTTGGAACCCGACTCACGATATGGATTTTCATATCTTAATTCTGTAGGGCGTGCACTCTCTGGGATTTCACTCTCTCAGGAGTTGAATGTTAATGCTGAGATACCCCAAAATCTTGTATTGCATATTTCAATTCCAGAATCCATTGCATTGCAGTTTAAAAATGACAAGCAACTGAGGTCGCGGTTTTTCAGATGCCTTAATAGCTCAACGGTTTTCAAAATTTGCAAAATCTCTTTTGATCGTAAAGATTGTATTGAAGAGTGTCCTTCTTCATATGTTGGAGATCCTGGCGATGCAGATTTTATTATTGAGTTTAGGCGTGCGGTGCTTTTCGGAGTTGATGTGCTGGAAAAAATGCTCAAAACTGCATTAGCTTGTCCTACCTCCGTAATTCTTTCCAATACTTATGATGATCGAACTGAAATCCCTGAGTTGACTGAAAGTGGCTCTACGTCTTCTGAAAATGCCTATTATTCCGCTATTAGTTTGATATCAAAAAATGGTAAATTAGTAGGGTATAAAAACTTTCGTGTTCGAACCGATGCCCATTGCTTTGTGACGAATGCATCTTCCGTCAAAGATAGCTCAATGGCAGAGGTGACGACGGTAATCCGATTTCATAAATCTGGTGACATACAGCTTCTTAGCAATGCACTTTATTGTCTTGCCGCAATGCAGGACTGCAAAGTAACCCCTCTTGTCGCGACACAAGACCTGAACGAGCTTCAGTATAGCCAGTTAGAAAAGCTGCTCAATTGCGTACCCTGGGCAAATAACGTGGAGCCGATCATCTTGCCATTCTCCTCTGACAATGGAAATGGTGATTTACGCTCCAAGCTGCTCAATGAGGGACTTATGGCAGTTAAAACACGTTATGCGGCATTCCTCGATTATGATGACTTGCTTTTTTCAACGGCCTATAAATGGTTGCTCTCCAGGATGAATAAAACGGGAAAAGCCGTATCTTTTGGGCGAGTATATGCCGCAAATTATAAATCTCTTGAAGGTGTTATCGTAAGTAGGGAACGTATATTTGAATATGGCCACTCATACGATGAATTTGTTGGGTTGAATAATGCGCCGCTCCACAGTTTCATGCTTGATTTATCAAAAATTGATCGGCATAAAATTGTTTATCATGAAAATCAAAAATTCATGGAGGATTATTATATGACTCTTCAGATTTTCACGCGAGAGAACTCGGATTGGGCGGCGCTTGATATGAATAAATATATTGGAGACTATGTGCATAGCGTTGATAGAAATCATACGCTTGCCTTTGTGGATAATCGAGATAGAATGGAGTTGCTCCATTCTGAAGAATACAAGTGCTGCGATAAATGGATTTCTGAGATGCGAGTTAAAATGCATTCTCCACAGGTTTGAGGGTTATTTTCTGGAAGTTTTGTATAAATGATATTCGGAGAACTCTAAAACTTTTTTTAGCTTGCTTGCTTCACAAGCCCCGCTGGGCATGCCATTGCTGGGCGGGGTATCTAATGGGTGGTAGATCGATGCTTTTCATGAATCTACAATAGATGAAGGTAGCCGAAATGGTGAGGCGATATAAGTTACAGGCTGATATTAATCGGTATTTGAAAGTGCTCAAGCCAGAGGCCCAGGGTGCTTACATGTTTTACCGATTGCCCGTGCGCATCAAGGTCCATTCCAGTATTGATTTCACGCGCCTGATGTTGTATCGCGTTGTGCGTGAGAGCCTCAAGGGCACGTGGTGTACACCGACCGATCACCCGAATCAGCCTCTGTCGATTAAGCCGTATCCAATAGCGCAACTTCAGCTCCGATCACGGTTGTGCTCCCATCCAAGGCGAATCCAGCATTCATCATTGTTCGACTCATGTCTTGGCTGCATTTAGCATCAAGAACCCCACATTTAACCTTTAACGTTTGATGCCTAACTTGGCGGGGGCGTTATGGAGTCACCATACGCGCGTTGTTCAGGCGAGGTGTATCAGTAGTTCCTGATCTCCTAATTAAAGGCAAAAATTTCGTTTGGCGAAATTTGGTTTTTATAAAATATACTGCATCATGATAAAGCATAATAATTTAATTAATTATCATATACTGCCCATTGTTTTCAGTGTGCTGCTGTTGATTTTTTGCTACCCTGGCTTTATGTCTTATGACAGTATTCGCATGCTGGAAGAGGCGCGAACTCAAGTCGTAGGAGGAATATATCCTCCTGGGCCGGTCTATGTGTTGCGATTTTTCGATATATTAGGACATGGGCCAACGGTAATGATTTTTGCGCAAAATTATTTACTGTTATTTTCGCTTAATGCAATTCTCTTGGCAGTGGGTGCCTCTATTTTGCAGACTGCAATTTCATTGATTTTCTTCGTGGCGATGCCCACTGTTATGGGGGCGATGTTGGTATTGTGGAAGGACGTGACCCTCGCTTCAATAATGGCAGCTTCGCTTGCTATCATATTTGCTGACTATACAAGAAGTCCTGGTAAGTTGATTGGAAATGGAATTTGGATATCACTTTTGCTGATTGTGCTTTCGGCGACAATACGATTCAATGCAATTACTGCAACGGCCGTTTTGACAGTCTTTTGGATTAAGGTGTATTTTGCAGATAAAAATATGCTGTCTAAATTGAGCGCCTTCGTTGGCATCACGCTTGTGACCGTTGTTGTGGCTGGGGTTGTTAATAATTATAGATTCCCATCGATGGAGAAGTTGCAACCCAATAATCTTGCGTATGCAATAATGTCTTACGATTTGATTGGAGTTTCGGCGTGGAGTAGAAATTCGCTCGTCCCGATTGATACTGCTGCGGGTGGAGTTTCAGAGAAGGCAAAAATTTCGGATATTGATAAAATTTATAGTTCATTGGGCGCAGTTGAGATTCAGAATCGAAATTCGTCGCTTGGAAATTTGGTTAAGCTGTATCCTTCGGGGTATTCCCATGCTGATATATTTAAGGCTTGGGTTGCTGCAATTTTCAACGAGCCTTTTGCATACTTAAATTATCGATGGGATGTGTTTTCCGAAATAATTGGCGCGAAAAATCATGAAACTTTTGAGCCAACGCATTTTGGGAAAATTGATGAAAACAACTTCTCTATTAAATTTAAAGATAACTATTTAACAGATTTGGTTTTGCATTATATAAAGCTCGGTTCGTTGGTGGTCATCGGGAAGCCTTGGTTGTTCTTTTTGGGTGTATTTGTATTTGTATTTGTGGTTGGAGTTTTTGGAAAAAATATTTCACAAAAAAATAAAGCTCTTTCTGTTTATTCATTTGCCGCGTCTATGGCATATCTCTTACCTTTTTTTATTATTTCGGGAACAGGTGAGGTTCGTTATACATTTCCATCCATTATGTTTGGGATGGTATCTTTGTTTGTGATATTTGCTCGAAATCAAGAGGGTGGAAAGGATTTTTTATGAAGGCGGTCATACTTGCTGGTGGATTAGGGACGCGTATTTCTGAGGAGACTTCCGTTCGCCCAAAACCCATGATCGAGATCGGTGGGAAGCCAATCTTGTGGCATATATTGAAGACATATTCTCACCATGGAATCACTGAATTTATTATCTGCTGTGGTTACAAAGGATATGTAATCAAAGAGTATTTTGCTAACTACTTTTTGCACATGTCAGATGTCACCTTTGATATGAGCAAGAACAGCATGGAAGTACATCAACGAAACGCTGAGCCTTGGCGCGTGACCTTGGTGGACACTGGAGAGGACACCATGACTGGGGGGCGCCTAAAGCGCGTGGCACCTTATCTCGAGGACGATGAAGACTTCTGCTTCACCTATGGTGATGGCGTTAGCGATGTCAACATAAAGCAGCTTATTGATTTTCACCGCGCTCACGGCCTGCAAGCCACCCTCACCGCCACCTACCCACCTGGGCGGTTTGGTGCGCTCGACATACACCAGGACTTGAACGTGACCTCATTCAAGGAAAAACCCAAAGGTGATGGCGGCATGATTAATGGGGGCTTCTTCGTGCTGTCGCCCAAGGTGATTGCTCTCATTGCCAATGACGAGACGATCTGGGAGCGTGAACCTTTGGAGAGACTCGCTGAATCTAACCAGCTAAAAGCCTATAAGCACGAAGGATTCTGGCAGCCTATGGATACTTTGCGAGACAAAACCCATCTCGAGGAGCTCTGGCAATCCGGCAAGGCCCCCTGGAAGGTATGGGCATGAACCCCTCATTTTGGTACGGTAAGAAAGTGTTCCTCACAGGACACACTGGTTTTAAAGGAAGTTGGATGAGCCTCTGGCTTCAGCAACTCCGCGCTGAGGTGACAGGCTACGCGCTGGCGCCACCTACCACCCCCAGCTTGTATGACGTAGCGCACGTCGCGCAAGGCATGACTTCCATCATTGGCGATATCCGTGAAGGTGCCATGTTGGCCGATGCCATGCGCCAAGCGGCTCCGGAAATCGTAATCCACATGGCTGCTCAGCCTCTGGTACGGCGCTCATACGTTGACCCGGTCGAAACCTATTCCACCAATGTCATGGGCACGGTGCATCTGCTTGAGGCCGTACGGCAGACGCCTTCGGTGCGTGCCGTTGTCAACGTCACGACCGACAAATGCTATGAAAACAAAGAGTGGATATGGGGCTATCGTGAAAACGAGCCCATGGGCGGCTTTGACCCCTACAGCAGCAGTAAAGGCTGCGCTGAGTTAATTACGGCGGCCTACCGCAATTCGTTCTTCAACGCCAGTCAGCACCCTGTGGCCTTGGCAACGGCTAGAGCCGGCAACGTGATTGGCGGCGGCGATTGGGCCGACGATCGGCTGATTCCAGACATCTTGCGAGCCATCCAGGCCGGCTTGCCTGTCAACATTCGCAACCCCCACGCGACACGCCCTTGGCAGCATGTATTGGAGCCTGTAAGCGGTTATCTGGCACTTGCTGCAAAGTTGTATATCCAAGGCCCGGCCTTTGCCGAAGCCTTTAACTTTGGTCCCGCTGAAGAAGACGTCAAGCCCGTGCAATGGATCGTTGAGCAGCTTACGCAGCAATGGGGTGCAGGTGCATCTTGGCAGCTTGATGAGGGCGCGCATCCGCATGAGGCTCGCTACCTAAAGCTGGACTGCTCAAAAGCACGTACTGCACTGGGTTGGAGCCCCCGTTGGAACTTGGGCCAAGCTCTTCAGGCGATCACGACTTGGCACAAGGCCCACCATCACGACCAAGATATGCGAGCCGTTTGCTTGCATCAGATAAAAGAATACTCGGCAGCTGTTTAAATCAGCAGATTTCAACCCATGAAAAACGTCAAAACCCAAGCCATCCGCGACCAAATTTCTAAACTGGTCGAAGAATACGCTGCGATTGCCCTTGCCCCGGAAGCATTCTTTCCCGGAGTGACCATAGTTCCACCTTCTGGCAAGTCTCTCGACGCCACCGAGCTTAAGAATATGGTTGACGCTTCGCTCGACGGCTGGCTGACCACCGGCCGTTTCAATGCCGCGTTTGAGAAGAAACTCGCAGCCTTCATCGGCATCAAGCACCTGATTACAGTCAACTCGGGCTCTTCAGCCAATTTAGTGGCCTTCAATACTCTGACCTCGCCCAAGTTGGGCGAGCGTGCTATCCAAAAAGGTGACGAAGTCATCGGTGTGGCGGCTGGATTTCCCACCACCGTCAACCCGATCCTGCAATTTGGTGCGGTACCGGTGTTTGTCGATGTGGACAGGCTCACCCACAACGTTGATGCCAGCAAGATCGAAGCCGCTATTGGCCCCAAGACCAAGGCCATCATGCTGGCGCACAGCCTAGGCAACCCGTTCAACCTGGACGTGGTCACCGCCTTGTGCAAAAAATACAACTTGTGGTTGGTTGAAGACTGCTGCGACGCACTAGGCACAACCTACCGCGGTCAGATGGTCGGCACCTTCGGCGACATCGGAACTTTAAGCTTCTACCCGGCGCATCACATCACCATGGGTGAAGGTGGTGCGGTGTTCACCAACAGCGACGAACTCAAAACGATTGCCGAGAGCTTTCGCGACTGGGGTCGTGACTGTTATTGCCAGCCGGGCAAAGACAATACTTGCGGCAAACGTTTTTGCCAACAACTGGGCGATCTGCCATTCGGTTACGACCACAAGTACACATACAGTCATTTGGGCTACAACCTCAAAATCACCGACATGCAGGCTGCTTGTGGCTTGGCTCAGTTGGACAAGGCGGCGCAATTCATTCAGGCTCGCAAGGACAACTTTGCCTTCCTGAAAGAACGGCTGAAGGACTGCGAAGAATTTGTAAACCTGCCGGAGCCGACCGAGCACTCCGATCCCTCATGGTTCGGCTTCCCGATCACTCTGAAGGAGAATTGCCCGGTGTCTCGTCTGGACTTGTTGACCTATCTAGATCAAAACAAGGTTGGCACACGTCTTCTGTTCGCGGGTAACCTGACGCGCCAGCCCTACATGGTCGGGGCCAACTACCGTGTCAGTGGGGATCTGACCAATACCGACAATGTGATGAACAATACTTTCTGGATTGGAGTGCAGCCAGCGTTGACACGAGAAATGTTGGAGTTTGCGGCTCAGAAGATCGAGTCATATCTCGGCGTGAATTTTTAAGTGTTGCCTGCGATGATTTCACACGCCAAAACTTTCGATGCCCGAGTGCTGCGCAAGACCGTGTTGGACATGGCCTATGCCGGCTCTACGGTTCACATTGGATGCGCGTTCTCCATCATTGAACTGCTTGCCGTCTTGTATAGAAATCATTTGCGATACCCCGGAAATGATCCGCTGGCCGCAGGTCGCGACTATTTTGTGCTTAGCAAAGGCCATGGAGTCATGGCGCAATATGCGTGCATGCGCGAATTGGGTTGGCTTAAAGATGACGCGTTTTCGGCGTATTTTGCCGATGGCAGCGATCTAAAAGGTTTATCTGATTCACGCATTGCTGGTCTAGAGGTGACTTCCGGCTCGCTGGGGCATGGCTTCTCGGTCGGTGTGGGCATGGCGATGGGGGCCAAGCTGCGTGGTACTGATCAGAAAACCTACGCATTGGTTGGGGATGGCGAGATCAATGAGGGGCCCATCTGGGAGGGGGCACTGTTTGCGGGACACCATGAACTTAGGAATTTCATGGTGATCGTCGACGAAAATGGCTTTCAGGCCATGGGCAGCACGCAAGAGGTGCTCAAACTGGAATCGATCCAAGCCAAGTTCGAAAGCTTTGGATTTGAAGCGGTCACCATCGATGGCCATGATGAGGTGGCCATTGACTCCGCGATATCCCAACTCTGGTCCAGCGACTCGAAATCGCCTAAGGCTCTCATCGCCAAAACCGTAAAAGGCAAAGGTGTTCCGTTCATGGAACATAATAATATGTGGCATTACACGCGGCTTGATAGAGAAACCTACGCAAAAGCCTTGTCCGCTGTGGAGGAGGGTGCAAAATGAGGGCTGCTTTTTCCGAAGCGCTGGTTCGCTTGGCAACTGCTGACCCCAACGTTTTGCTGCTGACGGGCGACCATGGTTATGCCCTGTTTGATGATTTTCGTAAAGCATGCCCTGCGCAATACATCAATGCCGGTATTGCCGAACAAAATATGGTCGGAATGGCAGCGGGGCTGGCACGCGCTGGTTTTAGGCCCTTCGTCTATGGCTTAAGCGCTTTCATCCCTGTGCGCGTAGTTGAGCAAATTAAGCTTGATGTCGCCCATGACAAGCTTCCCGTGGTGTTCATTGGCGATGGGGCCGGGTTTGTCTACAGCCATCTTGGTACCAGCCACCAATCGACCGAGGATCTAGCCTGCACACGAGCGATCCCAGATTTATCGGTTTATTCTCCGGCGGACCGTTTTGAAGTGACTGTCTGTATGGATATGGCCTACAAGGCCAGGGCCTCAATCTATCTTCGCATGGGGAAGTCCGATCGCGGCGATGTGCACATGGCCGCGCTGCAGGCGAAAGCTGGTCATTTGCTACAAGCTAGGTCTGGAGCAGCTGGCGATATTGCCTTTATTGCGACCGGCTCACTTGTACGTACTGCGGTCGACATAGCCGCAGCAGGCTTCCCTGACGCCACTGTCTGGAGTGCGCCCTTCATCAAGCCCATTGATACCCAGCAGGTGACAGGAATTTGCGCGAAGAGTCGTGTCGTCATTGTGTTGGAAGAACATTCTGTGCTGGGCGGCCTGGGCTCAGTCATTACAGAAATCGCATCTGAGTTTGCTCCGGTGCGCATACTGCGAATTGGCGTGCGCGACCGTTTCTCTCATCACTGCGGCACCTATGAGTATTTGTTAAAGGAACATGGGCTGGATCGTCTAACGATTGAGCGCCAAATTCGTGACTTCCTCGCCGCGAGCTAAGCTATGCGCCTAGCCATACTCGGTGCCACCAGCCAGATCGCCACAGACCTGGTGCTGTCATTTGCCGCGCAAAGCAGCCATGACTTGGTGTTGTACGCCCGTCGTCCCGAAGTCGTATCGCAATGGCTGACAAGCCGTGGTTTGGTGGGGCGATATGCGTTTGCCGATTTCACGGCCTTCAGCGCGGACGAGCACTTTGACGCCATCCTCAATTTCGTCGGTGTAGGCAACCCCGCCCAGGCCGCAGCAATGGGGGCATCGATTTTCGATATCACCCTGAAATACGATGAGATGGCGATGCACTATGTGCGGCAGCACCCCGAGTGCCGATATCTTTTTCTGAGCAGCGGTGCCGCCTATGGCGCAAGCTTTGATGTACCAGTGGATGAAAACACCAAGGCAGTTATTGCAATTAATAACCTGCAGCCGACGGATTGGTATGCCGTTGCCAAACTGCACGCCGAATGCCGACATCGTGCGCTGCCTCAATTGCCAATTATTGATATCAGGGTTTTTAATTATTTCAGCTGTACGCAAAATATCTCTGCGAGATTTCTGATTACAGATATGCTGCGCGCTATTCGTGAAAATGTCGTTTTGAAAATTTCATCCGAATACATCGTGCGTGACTACCTTCATCCATCAGATTTTTATAAATTGATCAGTGCACTTCTCTGCTCGCCCGCTGCGAATGCGGCTGTCGATTGTTATAGTCGAGCGCCGGTGGACAAACCAAATTTGCTAACAGTCTTCGAAAGAGAATTTGGCTTGAAATATGAAATCACGCAAGCAAGCAACAGTGTGAATGCAACGGGTAATAAGCCATATTACTACTCGCTTAATACTCGAGCCGCTAATTTTGGATATCAGCCTGCTTTGACTTCTTTGGAAGGGCTTGTGAAAGAAATGCAGATTTTTTTACAAGGATTGCCAAGAGATTTTTTTGGGAAATGAAGTATCTATTTCTTCTTGAGAGACTCGCTGATCCAAAAATTATAAGACTCCTGGGTGCCAGCGTTGTGAATACTGTATTTGGATACTCTGTATATGCTGCGTTGCTATTTTTTAGTACGCCCTATTTGATTGCTTTGTTTGTGGCGACCATTGTTGGGGTGATTTTTAATTACTTTAGTTTTGCTCGATTGGTATTTAATGAGCATGGGAATTGGGCTGTTTATTCCGGTTTATTGTAGCCTATGTGCTATTGTATGCGATCAATGCAGTTTTGCTTATTTTCTTGAAGGAATATTTTCTGTTTAATCCCTATGCTGGTCAGTTTTTATGTATTCCTTCAAGCGTTCTGCTCAGCTGGTTGTTAATGAATTACTGGGTTTATAAAAATGATTGATGTTGTGGCTGAAAGAAAGCTGATAAGTATTGTTACTCCTTGTTATAACGAAGGGGAAAATGTGGTTGAGCTGCATCTACGTATTGCTGCAGTCATGGAAAATTTGCCGTACGATTATGAGCATATCTATATAGACAACGCATCAACCGACAGTACAGTCAAAGAGATAAAAAATATAGCAGCTCGAGATAAGCGTGTAAAGCTAATTGTAAATGCGCGTAATTTTGGTCATATTAAATCACCTTATTACGGTATTCTTCAGTCTCGTGGTGATGCCTGTATCCTGATTGCTTCCGATCTGCAGGATCCTCCGGAAATGATCGCGGAATTCGTGAAAAAATGGGAGGAAGGTTTTAAGACGGTTTTGGCGGTTAAGCCTGAGAGTGAAGAATCAGCCTCGATGTTTTTTATTAGAAAAATATACTATAAATTAATTTCTAATATATCTGAGGTGCCTCTGATCGAAAATGCTACCGGGGCTGGTCTTTTTGATCGGGTTGTTGTTAATATTTTACGTAATATAGATGATCCGTATCCATATTTTCGCGGGCTTTTGTGTGAGATAGGTTTTCCTGTTGCAACCGTACCATTTCGGCAGCCACGGCGGCAGCGTGGTATTAGCAGTAATAATTTTTATACGCTATACGATATGGCGATGTTGGGGATTACGAACCATTCGAAAGTTCCCTTGAGATTGATGGCTTTGGGTGGGTTTTTGTTGTCAATTCTGAGTTTGCTTACTGCTATAAGTTTTTTGGTTGCAAAATTTTTATTTTGGGAATCTTTTCAACTGGGTATTGCTCCAGTTTTGATCGGTGTTTTTTTCTTTGGCGCAGTTCAAACTTTTTTTATTGGCATGTTAGGCGAGTACATCGGCTCCATACATACAAAGATCCGAAATATGCCGTTGGTGATTGAATCAGAACGTGTCAATTTTGATAAATAGATATTTGGTTTTGACCGATAACTGCGTTCGTCTCTAGAGCGTGTTATGAACTTCCTGTCCCGGCCAGTGCCCGTGCAGCGGCGGGCAACATGAGCATCGCAAAGACAAGGAAATGCAGCCCGCCGAGCACTTCGGGCAGTCGCTCGTAGTCCCGCGATAGCCTGCAAAATCTCGCCAGCGCAGCCGAAGCTGCGCTCTACCACCCAGTGTCGGGGCAGCAGCACGAAGCCCTTCTTCGCCTCAGGCAACCTCACGATCTGCAGGTCGATCCCGTTTGCTTGCGCCGCCTTCGATGCAGCATCACCCGTGTAACCCTGGTCAGCCCAGGCCAGTTGCACCGTGTGGCCCGTGGCCTGCTGCATGTCCTCGCACAGGCGCTGCACTTGGGCGCACTTCTGCTCGTCCGCTGGCGTGACATGCACCGCCAGCAGGTGGCCCAGCGTGTCCACGGCCATGTAGACTTTGCTGCCGTGCTTGCGCTTGCAGCCGTCGTAGCCCGCACGCGGGCCGCTCTCGCAGCTCGACTGTAACGTGCGCCCATCCATCACTAAGGCGCTGGGCTGACCTTGGCGACCCTGCGCTACGCGAATGATGGAGCGCAGGTCCGAGACCATCGCCTCGAAGCAACCCGCCTCCAGCCCGCGCAGGGCATTGAAGACTTCCCGCAGATCGTGCTCTTGCTGGGGAGTGTGCTGGTCCATCAGGGTCCGGTAGGGGGCAGCGAAGCTCCATTCTTCATCGCTGACGTCTGTTGGGTAGGGCTTGGGGGCATGCGCAAACTCTACTCGCGGCTTTGCTCTTCAATGAGTAAAGTTCATAACACGCTCTAGTAAAACGGGTGACTCCTTCAGATTAAAATGATATTTTCCAGCGAGCTGTCTGCATGAACCAAGTAGTACAAAAGAATAACCATATCGTGCTTTACACATTGACGATATCCGGTTTTGTAGTTTTTCTTTCATATATTTGGCAAGGAAGCAAAGGATTTAGCCTATGGGACGAGGGCTTCCTTTGGTATGGCGTCCAGCGTGTTTTGCTAGGAGAAGTTCCAATTCGTGATTTTATGGCCTATGATCCAGGGCGATATTATTTGACAGCCGTGCTTGCAAGTCTTTTTGGCGATAGTGGCATCATGAGTTTAAGGGCTATATTAACTTCCTTCCAGGGTTTGGGGCTGTTTGCTGGTTTGTTTTTAATCACAAAATCACAGCGCATAAAATGCAAGAGTGATATCGTTTTCACGCTTCTTGTCGCCATCACTCTAGTTTCGTGGATGTTCCCTCGGCATAAAATTTTTGACATTTCTATCTCTATTTTTCTTGTTGGAATTCTTGCATATCTTATTTCAAATCCGATTTCAAAGAGCTATTTTTCTGTGGGCGTTGGTTTAGGATTGATTGCTATTTTTGGTCGAAATCATGGGATTTATGGAGCATTGGGTAGTGTCGGTGTTATCGCATGGATCTCAATAAAAAACCAGTCAAATATTAGTTTTGTAAAAGCAATTTTGCTTTGGGGCGCCGGGGTGGTAATAGGTTTTGCACCTATCATTTTTATGGCGGTTCTCATACCCGGATTCGGCGCTACTTTCTGGGAAAGCATCCTATTTTTGTTCGAACGCAAAGCAACTAATTTACCGCTACCTATTCCCTGGCCGTGGACCGTTAAATTCTCAAAACTCTCTTATGGCGAGGCTGCTCGAGGATTATTGATTGGGATTTTTTTTATGGGAGCCATCGTATATGCGGGAATTTCCTTATCTTGGGTCATTTACAAAAAATTCAAAAATGAAGCAGTATCCCCTGTGTTGGTCGCATCGGCTTTTCTTTCTCTCCCTTACGCTCACTATGCTTTCTCTCGGTCTGATGTTAGCCATCTTGCTCAGGGAGTCTTTCCACTGCTGGTTGGTAGTTTCGTTCTGCTATCCCTTTCCGCAGCAAGGCTCAAATGGTCACTCGCTATAGCGCTCTGCGGGTCAAGCTTATGGGTAACGCATATCTTTCACCCCGGATGGTATTGTCTTGCGAGCGAACAATGCGTATCTGTTGAAATTTCAGGAAGTCAGCTTAAGGTTGACCCTAGCACATCGAGTGATATCGCACTACTTCGAAAACTCGCTGAGGAGTATGCTCCAAATGGACAAAATTTTGTTGCTACGCCACTTTGGCCTGGCGCATATGCCTTGCTAGAGCGCAGATCGCCGATGTGGGAAATTTATGCTCTTTTTTCTCGCTCCGAGACATTTGAAAATCAAGAGATTGAGCGTATTAAAGCTTCGGATCCTGGGTTTTTGTTTGTTTTTGACTGGCCTCTTGATGGACGTGAAGAAATGCGATTCAAAAATACACACCCACTGATTTATCAGTTTATTTTGAAAAATTTTGATCCGCTGGAAATTTCTCAACACTCTGCCTACAAAATTTTCAAAGCCCGAGGCGAAAGGTAATGAAAAATTAGCCATTTCGCAGTATGGCTAAATAGTCCGCTCTGAGCAATGCGCAAGCACTTGATCTGAAACTTAGTTCTGTTCATTGATAGGTGCGGGATTTGCAAGGTATGGTTTTGCCAGCACCGTTTTTTTTGCAAATTCATCCAGGAGTTCCTTGGGGCCAAAGCCTTCACAGCCGCAGTCCGGTGAGCTGTTCCGTCCGAGGCTGGACGAGCAACTCAACATGAAGCACCCGCAGGTGCGGCTAGCCGATTTGATCGACTGGGATGAGATCAAGCGCACCTTTGCAGCCTCGTTCTCGTCCTCTCGCGGCCGACCCGCCTTGGCGCCGCGCCTAGTGGTCGGGCTGCTGTACCTGCTGCACACCTTCGATGCCTCTGACGAAGCCGTGGTCAACACCTGGGTGGAGAACCCCTACTGTCAGTTCTTCTGTGGCGAGACCTACCTGCAGACCGAGCTGCCCATCAACCCGTCCAGCCTGACGCGCTGGAGAAAGCGCATTGCAGAAGAAGGCGTGGAGACGCTGCTGGCGGCCAGCATCGAGGCGGTCTGGCGTGGCGGCGTCATCCAGAAGTTCAGCACACAGCAGGCGACTAGTGGACACCACCGTCATGCCCAAGGCCATTAGCCACCCCACCGACAGCCAACTGCACGCGCTACCTGAAGTGGCCAAGGCCAAAGTCCAGGACCTGCTCAGCCGTAAGAACCTGTTCAAAATCTTTTCCCGATGAGGTACTGATAGCAGGCTGACTGTGACTGAAGCTAAGCTGCGTGCTCCATGAGAGCCAAGTACCCCAGCGACATTAGCCCCGAGCAATTTGAACCCATCCGTGCCTTGCTGGAGAGTGCCCGCAAGAGTACGCGCCCACGCAGTGTTGATCTGTATGAGGTGTTCTGCGCAGTGCTCTATTTGCTGCGCACCGGTTGCCAGTGGCGGGCGTTGCCCAGTGACTTTCCCAAGTGGCGCACGGTGCATGCGTACTTTGCCATCTGGAGCGAGCCGCGTGAGGGAGGCAGCCTGCTGGAGCAGGCTTTAAAAAAATCAGGTTGGCGCGGCCCGAGAGAAACTGGGGCGCAACGCCTCAAGCACGTTCTTGATCGTGGACGCGCAGAGCGTGAAGAACACGGAAACGGCGGGCAGCAAGGGCTATGACGCGGGCAAGAAAGTCTCGGGAATCAAGCGCCATATTGCAGTGGACACGCTAGGGCTGCCGCACGCCGTTGCGGTGACGACGGCAGAGGTGACGGACCGCAAAGGGGCTTTGCAGGCACTGCAGCGCTGCAAACCTGCTTTGAGCCGGGTGCAAGCCCTGTTGTGTGACAGCGGCTATGTGGGCCGGCCGTTTGCCCAGGGCGTCCAAGACATTCTGGGCGGACACGTCGTGGCACAGATCGCCAAGCGCAGTGAACTGCATACGTTCAAGGTGATGCCCCAGCGTTGGGTGGTGGAGCGCAGCTTTGCCTGGTTGGAGAAGAACAGGCGGTTGTGGAAGAACTGCGAGAGGTTGCTGAACACCAGCTTGCAGTTCGTCCATCTGGCATTCTTGGCTCTGCTGCTCAAAAGATCTTGAACAGGTTCTTAGGGCCGCTTCCTGACCCAGCGCACCAAAGACCAGAACAAGCTGTACGCATTGCATGCACCTGAGGTGGAATACGTCAGCAAGGGCAAGGGCAAGACATCGTATAAGTTCGGCGTGAAGGTCAGCATCGCCACCACGCTCAGGGATAACCTGGTGGTGGACATGAGGAGCATGCCGGGCAATCCGTATGACAGCCAAACGCTGGCCGAGACGCTGGAGCAATTGGGCATCCTCACCGGCACGGACAAGCCGCCGGCCACGGCCATCGTGGACAAGGGTTACCGTGGCGTGAAGGTTGAGGGTGTGCGCATTCTGATGTCAGGTCAAAAGCGTGGCATCACCCGAACGCTCAAGGCCATGATCAAAAGGCACAGCGCCATCGAGTCGGCTATCGGGCACATGAAGATCGACGGGAGGCTCGCCCGCAATCAACTCAAGTGCGCGCTGGGCGATGCGCTGCACGCGGTGATGTGCGGTGCCGGGCACAACCTGCGCTTGATCCTGGCCGCGCTGCGGCTTCTATGCGCCCGATTCAGGTTGACGATGCAGGCGGTCATCGCGGCACTGCTCGTCGCTCCCGGTGACCGCCGATCTGTCTGGGGCTGAGAACGGAATTGTTCAGGGCGGACTTATTGCTGCAAAAATTGAAAGAGTCTCACTTGGATAATTCCTGCAGTAGTTGTTTGACGATGCCGTCAATAGCGTTGGCAGCGGTTTCGATCACGACGGATGGATTGTTCGGCTGTTCATAGGGGCTGCTGATTCCGGTCATATTGGGCAGCAATCCATTCCGCGCCTTTTTGTAGAGGCCTTTGGGATCACGCCGTTCGCACTCCGTGAGGGGGGTCGCGACAAACACCTCTACAAAGTTTTCCTTACCGATGAGTGCACGTGCCATTTCACGCTCTTGGCGGAAAGGGGAAATGAAGGCAGTCATCACTATCAAGCCTGCATCCATCATGAGTTTGGCCACCTCTGCCACGCGGCGGATGTTCTCCACCCGGTCAGCATCGGTAAAGCCCAAGTCTCTGTTCAACCCTTGGCGAATGTTGTCGCCATCCAGAATGTAGGTACGTTTGCCTTGGGCATGCAGTTCTTTTTCCAGCGCATTGGCAATGGTGGATTTACCAGAGCCAGAAAGACCGGTGAACCAGATTACTTTGCCTTTATGGCCGTTTAGCCGCTCGCGGTCTTGCAGAGTGATGCTGAGGGCTTGCCGGTGCACGTTGTCTGCGCGGCGCAGGTTGTGTGTAATCAGGCCTGCGGCCACGGTGGCCTGGGTGAAGCGGTCTACCAAAATAAAGGCACCCAGCGTGTGCGATGTGATGTAGGCGTCAAACACCACTGGGCGGCTTAGGGCCAGATTGCATGCGGCAATGTCGTTCAGACCGAGTTGTCGGCACGATTCGTGAGCGCCAGTGTTGACGTCGATGCGGTGCTTGATGCTGGTCAGCGATGCGCCTGACCATTGGCCTGCCAGTTTTAGTTCGTAGTTTCGGCCCACCATACCTTTGTCTTCATGCATCCAGATCACGGTTGCGGTGAACTGGTCGGTCATTTCAAGCGGCGCGTCCGCGCTGGCAAGGATGTCGCCGCGCGATGCATCCACTTCTTTGTCCAGCACTACGGTGATGGAGCTTCCTGGCAAGGCTTCTGAGGCGTCTCCGGCCGGGGTAATGATGCGTTTAATTTGCGCGGTTTGGCCCGATGCCGTAACACGGACCGCGGTCCCCACAGCGATTCGTCCACTAGCAACGGTGCCGCTCAAGCCTCTGAAATCGGCCTGGGGCCGGTTGACGTATTGCACGGGAAATACCAATCGCTGGTCGGTGGCTGGATGGATTTGCGCCGTTTCCAGGTATCCCAAGAGTGTGGGGCCGCTATACCAGGGTGTTCGGGCAGAGCGGGTGGTGATGTTGTCGCCCTGCAATGCAGAGATTGGGATAGCTGTCACGGTGCCAAACTGCAGGCCTTCGGCCAGCGTGCCAAAGTCATGTGCGATGCGTTCAAACACTTTGGCGTCAAACCCTACCAAATCCATCTTGTTGATGGCCAACGTTATGTGACGAATGCCCATCAGTGAAACTAGGCGGGCGTGCCGCCGTGTTTGCATCAGCAAGCCTTTTCTTGCATCGATCAGGATGACCGCCAAGTCGGCGGTAGAGGCGCCAGTCACCATGTTCCGGGTGTATTGCTCATGCCCTGGAGTGTCTGCCACGATGAACTTGCGCCGTGCTGTGCCGAAGAATCGGTAGGCCACGTCGATGGTGATGCCTTGTTCCCGCTCGGCAGACAGGCCGTCTAGCAATAGCGCCAAGTCAATGTTGTCGCCTTGTGTTCCATGCCGTTTAGAAGCGGCAGTTACCGCAGCCAGTTGGTCGTCAAAAATATGGTGAGATTCCCACAAAAGACGCCCTATCAGGGTACTTTTGCCGTCGTCTACGCTGCCGCAAGTGATAAAACGTAGCGTGTCTTGTTCTGCCTGCCGTGCGAGCCAGTCGCCTAGGTGGGTTGTGTCGCTATTGCGTGCCGGGTATGGGGCTGTTTGCGATTGGGTGGTGTGTGCCATCAGAAGTAACCCTCCTGCTTCTTCTTTTCCATTGATCCCGCGCTGTCGGTGTCAATCTTGCGGCCCTGTCGTTCGGACTGGCGGGTGTTGATAAGTTCCAACAGGATGTCTTCCAGTGTGTCTGCTTCAGACTCGATGGCGCCCGTCAGTGGGTAGCACCCCAGCGTGCGAAAGCGCACCTTACGTATTTGAATTTCCTCCCCAGGCAGTAGCTGGCAGCGATCATCGTCTACCAGCATGATCATTCCTGGGCGCACCACGACAGGGCGTGGCGTGGCAAAGTAAAGCGGCACAACCGGGATCCCCTCGTGGAGGATGTATTGCCAGACGTCCAGTTCGGTCCAATTCGACAGTGGAAACACCCGTATGCCTTCCCCGGAGGTTTTGCGCGTGTTGTACAAATTCCAGAGCTCGGGGCGTTGGTTCTTAGGGTCCCATTGATGATTGGCGGTGCGAAACGAGAACACACGTTCTTTGGCCCGAGATTGTTCTTCGTCTCGTCGCGCCCCGCCAAACACCACGTCAAACTGGTGCTGGTTGAGTGACTGCTTCAATGCCTCGGTCTTGGTAATGTCGGTGTGAAGGGCCGAGCCATGGTCAAAAGGATTGATGTTTTTCTCAATGGCATCCGGGTTGATGTGTGTCAGCAGCTGCATCCCACTTTCGCGAGCCATCCAGTCCCGGAAGTCGTACATCTCCTGAAACTTCCACCGGGTGTCTACATGTAGCAGGGGGAACGGGGGCACCCCGGGATAAAACGCCTTGCGCGCTAGGTGCAGCATCACGCTGCTGTCTTTTCCAATGGAATACAACATTGCAGGGTTTTGGGACTCGGCCACTGCTTCTCGGAGGATGTAAATGCTTTCCGCCTCGAGTTGTCTGAGATGTGGCGAGAGGGGCATCGACGAAAAATTGCCCTTTTGTGGATGCCTGCCGTTGGGCATTGCGGATCGGTACGCCTGTAAGTGAACGTTGATGCCTGGTGCGTTTGGTGCAGTTCGCAGGGCTTCGACCAGCGCACCGTGCGGAAACAGCGCGACGGGCTTGCTGATGTGTTTTTGCAGCGCCAGCAGGGCTTGCCAAATGGTTTCTTTTTGCGAGTCTGGCAGTGGTACCCAGATGCGGGCGCCGCGCGCGTCGTTCGCATGCAGGCAGGGTGCACCATTCGGTAGCGGGCTTAGCTGGGCAAAAAGAACACGGTCGCGTCGTTTGCGTGCTTGCTCCATCGCCCAGTTCAGCACCAAGCGTTTGGGGGGAGGCCTTGCTCGTCTCGCAAATCACCGTCGTTCAGTCCCTGTGGGAGTAGTCCTAGCGCGTTGAGTCTGCGCTCGGCGGTTCGTTTGGTGTCGGCTTCGCCACATTTCTTCAGGTGCGAGTATGCAAGCTCCGTATCCCAAACCTGCTTGGCATCAAGGCCTAGCAACGCTTGAGCGAGATTTGTCGCAATTTGATTGTTTTTCAATTTATTTAGGGAAAATTGAGTGATAGGATTCATATCTTCGACAAATTTTGGTAATTTTGCAATATGCGACATGTTGAGGTCACTAAATTGCTCGAAAAGCTGCTGCCTATTGCACGCCTTGCTGGCAGCGCAGTGATGGCTGTGTACGCCACAGAGCAATTCGCGGCAACGTTGAAGAAAGACACTTCCCCATTGACGCAAGCGGATTTGTCTGCCCATCAGGTGTTGGTTCATCACTTGCAACAATTGCTGCCGGACTGCCCCGTAGTGTCTGAGGAGTCTGGACTTCACCCGGTTCAATAGACACCTATCAAGGTCGAAATTGAACTGGAGAGTGAGAAATGAAGAGAGTGCGATACCCGGCTGAGTTCAAGGCAGAAGCCGTCAAACAGGTGACCGAGCGTGGTCATGGGGTAGTGGATGTAGCCAAGCGATTGGGCATGTCGGACAAAAGCCTGTACCTGTGGGTGCGGCTTGCCAAAGAGCAATCGAGCGCAGGGGGGGCAGAGACAAGCCAGCTCAAGGCCGAGGTATCCCGGCTCAAAGCGGAGCTCAAAAGGGCCAATGAGGAGCGCGACATCCTAAAAAAGGCCGCAACGTACTTTGCCAAGCTGTCCGGGTGAAGTGCGCATTCATGGCCGAACATAAAGGCCAGTTCCGGCTCAGCAGCATGTGCCGCGTTCTGCGCGTACAGCGCAGTGGCTATTACGCTTGGAAGGCCAATCCAAAGTCCAAACGCGCCTTAGCCGACGATGTCTTGCTGGCAAGCATTCGGCAATCCTTTGACGACAGCCACGGGATTTATGGAAGCCCACGCATCCTGCGGGACTTGCGAGAGGACGGTATGGCGTGCGGTCAAAAACGTGTAGCACGCCTGATGCGCCAGGCCCAACTGCGCTCAGTGCGTGGTTACAAGCGGCCACGCTACCGAGTCGGTCTTCCTGCGACTGCCGCACCGAACCGGTTGCAACGTGAGTTCACGGTCACGCTACCGAACCAAGTGTGGGTCACCGACATTACCTATATCCGAACCCATGAGGGCTGGTTGTACCTAACGGCCGTAATTGACCTGTACTCGCGCATGGTGGTCGGCTGGGCGATGAACTCCAGCATGGCTACAGAGTTGGTGTTGGATGCGCTCACGATGGCAGTGTGGCGCAGGCGCCCAACGGGTCCAGTGATGATCCATTCCGACCAAGGAAGTCAGTTTGGCAGTGACGACTTCGCCCGCTGGTGCAAGGACAACCAATTGGTGCCAAGCATGAGCCGACGTGGAAACTGTTGGGACAACGCGGTAGCAGAGTCCTTCTTCAGCAGCTTGAAGAAGGAGAGAATCAAACGCCATATCTATGCCACCAGGCAAGACGCCAAGTCAGATGTGTTTGACTACATCGAAGGTTTTTACAATCGAATCCGTCGGCACAGTCACCTAGACCAACTGAGTCCGCTGGCATTCGAACAACTTCGAAACGGAAGTTGAAATATGTCTACGAAACCGGGTGAAGTCCACTTGGATGTCGATACAAAGGTAATGATCGACCGGCTGGGACCCGTGCAGTTGATGCAAGCGGGCAGTTCATTGAAGTTTTGCCGGATCGCGGAAGGTGAGGCTGACATGTACCCACGCTTGGCTCCCACTTGTGAGTGGGATACGGCAGCTGCACAAGCCGTATTAGAGGGCGCAGGGGGCTTGGTGCTGGACCTGCAAGGCCGCCCCCTGCGTTATGGCAAACCTGAGGTATTCAATCCCTCGTTCGTTGCCGCTGGTTGCATGGCCTGGATGCCCGAGTGATTGATTCGTCTTATGCGCTAGCCGGTGCGTTGACCGGTTTGGTCGTGGGCATCACGGGTGTGGGTGGCGGCGCACTAATGACGCCCATTTTGCTCATTGTCTTTGGCGTGTCTCCAATCACTGCCATCGCTACTGACTTGTGGTTTGCGGCCATCACCAAACTTGTTGGAGCACGTGCACACCATGCCAGTGGCCATGTGGACTGGCGGGTAGCTAAACGCTTGTGGATGGGGAGCTTGCCGGTAGCACTGGTCATCGTTGTGATAGTCAGCTTCGGTGTTCGGATGGCGCAGGTGGAGTGGCTAACCAAAACGATTGGCATTGTTGTGCTTATCACTGCCGCAGGCTTGCTGGCTGCGCCATATCTAAGGGCTCTTGCGCGCCAGCAGCGTATCGAAGAACCGGTGCGTTTTAAGGCCATTCAGCCGTTGCTGACGGTGGTTGCTGGCGCAGTTTTGGGGTTGTGTGTAGCCCTTACCTCGGTAGGAGCAGGAGCGCTGGGTACTGTAATGTTGCTATATCTCTATCCACTCCGGATGACCCCTCATCGCCTAGTCGCCACCGATATCGTGCACGCGGTTCCATTGGCGGCCGTTGCTGGAATTGGTTATCTGTTTGCCGGAATGGTGGACCTATGGATGCTTGGCAGCTTGTTGGTGGGTTCTGTTCCTGCGGTGCTTTTGGGGAGCCTGCTCGCTGGAAAAATTGCGGGCCGATGGATTCAGTTGGCTCTCGCGATGGTATTAATGGCGGCGGGGATCAAGGTGATGGTATGACGCAAACTTGGGGGCGCTATCGAGGCCAATTGACAAACGCTATGCGGTTTGCGAAATTTTTCTGGTCTTGTTTGCACGCCTCCCATGCGCAATGCCAACAAGTGTTGATACAACCATGTATCGCACTGCATAGGCCCAGGATCTGAAAATTTTGGAGCGATCTATCTTGGAGGTGTGCATTGCAAGCGGCACCTCGGCAATTCGCTTACCTTCGCGTCTCATCAGCAACAACGTTCCGATGTCCTGGTAGTCCAGCAGCGTGGCCTCGGCAGATGCAGCCACTTGCATGGCTGCGCGGTTATACAGCCGAAATCCCGACACAAAATCACGCAATCCCAAGCCTGTCAACCACCGAAACCACTGCCAGGCTGCACGGCGCGGCAGGCTGTTGCTGCTTGCGAAATAGGCTACTGCCATGTCAGCTTCATTGCCCGCAGCAAGTAGCGCCGGTAGTTCCTCTACTTCATAGCGGCCCTCAGCGTCGATGGTGATGGCGCAAGAGTAGCCTTGCACAAGCGCATGACGGATGCCGGTCTGCAAGCTGCCCCAGGTCGTCATTTTCAGAAGAGGGCGCAGCACCCGTGCCCCGTGCTGCTCAGCCAAGTGGCAGGTTGCGTCAGTGCTGCGGTTATCAACCACAAGCACTGGAGCGTTGACCAAGGCGCGCACGCGCTGAAGCAGAGGGGCGATGTCTGCGGCATTGTTATGGGTGGCAATCACCACCATCAAGCCGCGTGTGGAGGACTCTGTATTTCTGCCCGGTGCCATGCTTCTGTAATGGCGGGCAGTGGCGCGCTCGCAAGGGCCAATCCCAAAGTGCTCTTGCAGTGCTTTGTTGCCTGCTTTGCCCAAACGTTGACGCAAGCCGGGATCATGTTGCAGGCGGGCTATGGTGCTGCGCCAGGCTTCCACATCTTCAAAAGGAACGTGCAGTCCGCAATGGGCGTGTGAAACAACCCACGGCATCCCAGAGCCCGGCAAATCCGTCACGAGACAGGGGCGTGAGTGCTGCATGGCCTCCAGCAGCACCACTCCAAACGCCTCCGTGCGCTCGCGCGATGCCAAGCAAAAAAGGTCGCACTGCGCCAACAGAGCATGCTTTTGGGCATCATCCACAGCACCTAAGAGTCGGGTGGCGGGCGCAGTACCAGCAGGGGTTGTGCTGCGCACCAGCTCTTCAAGAGAGTCGTGAAGCTCGCCACTTCCGACAATCAGCAGTTCCACACCGGGCAGTGTGGAGACCGCTTTAATCAGGATTTCAAAGCCCTTGTAGTAGGTGAGCCGGCCGATCGATAGGAGTCTGAATTGGGTCTCTGCCCGCCAAAGTGATATTGCTTGTGCTCTGGCCTCCGCTCCAGGAGCACTGTCTTGCAGATTGATACCCAGCGGCACCACGTCACATTTATCGAGCCAAGGTCGCAGTGCTGCGCTGGCCTGCAAGTAGGGCGGTGATGTTGCGAAGATCTGTTGTGCACGTTCCAGAAGAGCTTGCTCAAAAGGCCGGTACAGCATGTAGGCCAAAGCCACAGACCACTTGATATTCGACACCACCACGTCCGAATGCCAGTGCACCACCCAAGGCACTTTACGTGCACTAGGGAGCGTTAGTGCCCAGAGCGCCGAGTTGTTGGGCATGTGCAAGTGCAGCACATCCGGCTTGATGCGGTCGATGGCTTGTCCGAGCGCGCGCCGAAAGCCAACGGCCATGGGCGCGTACACCAAATTGAACTGCACTGGAACCCTGTGCACCCAAGGGGGGTCATCAGGCAAGGAGGTTCCATGCACCATGGCATGAGCGTCGATGCCCTGGCGTCGCTGCTCTTGAATCAGGTCTGCCAAAAAGACTTCCATCCCGCCCATGTATGGTGGAAAGAACTTGCCGACATGGAGGATTCGCAACGTCATGGTCGAGCTGCTTGTCTGCGTCAGGGCTTGGACTTGTTGGATGGTTTGGTGGATGCGGCCAGCTGCTCGCGCACTTGCCGATACTGCGCATTGCGTGGCTCCAGCTTGATCGCCTCATCGATATCTTTCAGGCCATCATTCAGTTTGCCCGCACGGTACAACGCAACGCCTCTTCCGTAGTAAGCAGGGGCACTAGGTGCAGATGCGATTAAATCGTCAAACAGGGGGATCGCCTTTTGCGTATCGCCCTTGCCAACCATTGCCATGCCCATACCCAGCAAGAGCCGGGGATGTTTGGGGCTCATTTGCAGCAGGGTTTCAAAGTCGCTGATGGCTGCGTCATATTGCTGGGCGGCAATGCCTGCATCAGCATGCCGTTGCAGCAGCAATACTTGCATTTTCTTATCGGTGTTGTTTCCTTGGGGCGCGTCTTTCAGGGCTGTGCCAAAGCTCTCGAACGCCAATGGGAATTGGCCCAGAGCGAAGGCCGACTCGCCCCGGTGGTAGTGCAGCAATTGCCCGCTGAAGCCCTTGGCCTGCGCCGCGGCAAACGCCTGCAGCGCTTCTGCATGCTTCTTTTGCTGCTGCAGCGTGACCCCAATATTGAAGCGAGCATTCCCGCCCAAGTCCCCCAGAGCATCGGCCGTCAGAAAGGCACGCTCTGCCAATGCGAGGGATCCTTTTTCAAGGTGATAGGCGCCCAGGTTCAAGAATGGGCGGCTGCGCCCAACGGCATTGGCTGGGGCTTTAGTGTCGACTTTTTCGGCCGCGTCAGCCCAGGCAGTGCCTTCATCCCTGAGGGAGAGGTTGCGCTCCAATGCCAATCCGCCAAAGATCAACGCAATCAAGACACCCACGGCGTAAATCGTCTTGGGCTTAAAGCCGGTCAGCACAATGGCAACAAGGCCGGGGACGGCCACAGCCCACAAGTAACTGCGGTACAGCACAAACGGGTCTTGCACCCAGACCGTGGCAAATTCGGTTGCAAACCAAAGCAGCGGGAACAGCAGGATCAGACCGGCCAAACCCAGCGCATCTTTGCGGCGTACCACCATCCAAATCGCTATCCCAAGCAAGCAGACATATCCCAAAGCACCAGCCAAATGCCCCCACGAAGCAAACCCCAGCGGAAACGCCGGACGCAGGTCGACTGACATCCACTGCACGTTGGGGACAAACCACAGCAGGCCATATGCAAAAAACAGTGCCGCTTCGTTCAGCAGGCTCAAAGGGTAAATCTGGGCTGTGATTCCGGGGCGCATGGCCTCCAGCTGCTGCACCAATGCTGCAGAGCGTGGGTCAAACACCTTGCCCAGCACTGCCCCATAAATGCCAAAAAACGCAGCGGCAGCGAGTGCCAACACCAGTAACGCGCCGCCGGCGACAACAGCAATAGCTTTCCAGCCGGGGCGGCGGATGTAGATGTACAGCGGCACGGCCATGGCGGCTGTCATGACGGCATACTCTTTGGACAGCACGGCCAGCACATAGCTACCCAAAGCCCCTGCGTACCAGCCAGCGCGCCCCGTTTGCAGGCCGCGAACGAAGAGCCAGCAGGCCAGCACCGCAAACAATGTCGCCATCACGATAGAGCGCTGAACCAAGTACCCCACCGCGTAGACGGCGACCGGATTCAATGCGAACAGTGCGACTCCCACCTGCAATGCGGCGGTGCGGGAGGCCTCAAAGTGCGTTTGATCCTCAAACTCTTGGGGAAATTTGGCTTGGCTCAACAGCGCTTTCAGTAGCGCATAAATGCAAGCGACCGTGCCCAGGTGCAACGCGATATTCAGAAATCGCTGTTTCCACCACCCTTCGCCGAACAAACTTTGTAGCCAAACGAAGCTTCCATAAGACAGCATCCGCTGTTTGAATTGGAGCAGGCTGCCGTATTGGCCAAAGATGGTGCCGTCGCTCAATCGCAGGTCATCAAACAGCAAATCATTGCGAATGCCAGGCAGGTAAATGCCCAGCACTGCCAAAACAAGGGCAATGGCAAATAGGTAGGTTGCTTTGCGCGATGTAGCCATAAGAATTTTTGAGGAGGAATGCCAGGGTTTGCCGACTGTGCGATACAGGCAGTCACAGGCAGGCAAACGGGTCGGAGCGAGTCTAAGCCATGCGGGGCTTTGGTTAACAGTTCCCAAGTCACCGCTGCTCAGGCGTGCGCGCCTGAGCAGGAGGCCGCACTCATGTGCTGGGTCGGGTCTGGAGGCCTAATCCTGACAAGACCAATTGGCAGATCAGCGCCTCCGCCTTCTCATAGTCCTTCTCCGTCAGCGCAGGCTTGCCCAGCAGCAGCGCAAATTGCGCCTCCTGGTCGGCGTAGGCCTGGGTGACCGACCAGATGATGAACATCAGGTGGGTGAAGTTGACCTTGGCGATGCGGCCTTCCTTGGCCCAGCGCTCGAAGGTGCGTACTTCGGCTTTGAGGCGAGGGCCAACGCGCTCGGTGATGGCTTTGCCGTAACGTGGTGCACCGGCAATCACCTCTTTGGTGAACACTTTGGCGCCATCGGGGTGCTCACGGGAATACCGCAGTTTGGCCTGGATGTATTGGCGCAGGGCGGCCTCTGGCTCGTTGCTGTGCGACAGGTCGTCCATACCTGCCAGCCATTGGTTCAGCACGTCATCCAGCACGCGCTGGTACAGCGCCTCCTTGCTGGGAAAGTAATACAGCAGGTTATGACGGCTCAAGCCCGCTGCCGCGGCAATGTTCTCAAGGGATGCGCCTTCAAACCCAAACTGGGCGAAATGGCTCTGGGCTTCCTGGAGGATGCCGCGCTCTTTCAGTAAGCGTGATGGCTTGGGGCTCGCGCGGTGGGCTCTGTGGTTGACGGGTTGGCAGGAGCTCGGGCTGCGGCGGTGCGTTGGCGGGCCGGGGATGGGGTTGGAGATGTATGGAGTGGGCGTGCGGCTGTCATCGCACCATTGTGGAACAAGCGCAGCCGCTAGAAGCTGGCACAGGCTTTGCTCTAGGGATTTTACCAATTGGTAAATTTTTACCAGTGAGTAAATTGAACCACTGGCCGAGCACCGAGCGATCCAAACGCCGGGCATCAGCCGCCCTACCGAGGACCACGATGAAACCTCCGGAAATTGCAAGCGCTGGCACGCCTGGGCTCCAGGCTGTGGTGCCGCGACGGCGCCGTGCGGCAGCTTTGCCCGCCCCCCACCCCTCACCCACTCTCCACCTTCCGGAGGCTTTCTGATGGACACACCCGCAAGCCGTGCCTGCGGCATTCATGCCGCACGCCTGAACCTGGCCGACTACGCCGCCAACTTCAGTGATGCGCACCCGCCGCTGACCAAGCCCCAGGCCCTGATCGAGGCCGAGCGTTGCTACTACTGTCACGATGCGCCTTGCGCCACGGCGTGCCCTACGGGCATCGACATCCCGTCGTTCATCCACCGCATTGCGCAGGACAACAACCGGGGCGCTGCCCGCGCCATCCTGGAGGCAAACCCGCTGGGCGGCATGTGCGCCCGCGTCTGCCCCACCGAGGTGCTGTGCGAGCAGGCCTGCGTGCGCAACACCAACGAGGACAAGCCGGTAGAGATCGGCTCACTGCAGCGCTACGCCACCGACGCCTTCTTTGTCCAGCCCGGTGCACCGCTGTTCCAGCGCGCAGCCGCCACCGGCAAGCGCGTGGCCGTGGTGGGCGCAGGGCCTGCGGGCCTGGCCTGTGCGCATGGCCTGGCCGTGCGCGGGCATGGCGTGGTGCTGTTTGAGGCGCGTCCCAAGCTCGGTGGCCTCAATGAATATGGTCTGGCCAGCTACAAGACGACGAACAATTTTGCGCAGAAGGAAGTGGAGTGGCTGCTGTCCATCGGCGGCATCGAGGTGCGCACCGGCCAGCAACTGGGCCGCGACATCACGCTCGACCGCCTGCTGGGCGCCTACGACGCCGTGTTTTTGGGCCTGGGCTTGCAGGGCGTCAATGCCTTGGGTGTGGCAGAGCCCATGGTGACGGGTTTGCGCAATGCGGTCGACTTCATCGCTGAGTTGCGCCAGAGCGCCGACCTCTCGACCCTGCCCGTGGGCCGCCGCGTGGTGGTGATTGGTGGTGGCATGACGGCGGTGGACGCCGCCGTGCAGTCGCGCAAGCTGGGCTCCGAAGAGGTGACCATCGTCTACCGCCGTGGCGCTGACGCCATGTCCGCATCGGCGGTAGAGCAGCAGTGGGCGCAGACCAATGGCGTGACCATCCGCCACTGGGCGGCACCGAAAGAAGTGCTGAGCGAAGGCGGTGCGGTGAAGGGCGTTCGCTTTGCTGCCACGGCCCTGAGCGGCGGCAAGCTGGTGGAAACCGGAGAGACCTTCACGCTCGAAGCCGACATGGTGCTCAAGGCCATTGGGCAGACCTATGTGGCCGGGCCTGCGGGCAAGACCATAGCCTTGGAGTCGGGCCGCATCGCCACGGACGCTGAGGGCCAGACCAGCCTGCCACGCGTGTGGGCGGGTGGTGACTGCCGCGCTGGTGGGCGCGACCTCACGGTAGAGGCTGTGGAGCACGGCAAGGTGGCCGCAGTGTCCATCCATGCCGCACTGACGGCCCCCGTTGCCCAGGCTGCCTGACGCGCAGCGGCATCCCCCACACAGCACAACACACGGGAGCACCCCATGGCAGACATTCGCAGCAATTTTCTGGGCATCCAAAGCCCCAACCCCTTCTGGCTGGCCTCCGCACCGCCCACCGACAAAGAGATCAACGTCACCCGCGCCTTTGAGGCGGGCTGGGGCGGCGTGGTGTGGAAGACGCTGGGCGAAGACCCCTCGGTGGTCAACGTCAACGGCCCGCGCTACTCCACGCTGATGTCGCAAGACCGCCGCGTGATCGGCTTGAACAACATCGAGCTGATCACCGACCGGCCGCTGCACACCAACCTCGAAGAGATCAAGCGCGTCAAACGCAACTGGCCGGACCGCGCCATGATCGTTTCGCTCATGGTGCCGTGCGAGGAGCAGAGCTGGAAGAGCATCCTGCCGCTCGTGGAAGACACCGGCGCCGACGGCATTGAACTCAACTTCGGCTGCCCGCACGGCATGAGCGAGCGCGGCATGGGCGCGGCCGTGGGCCAGGTGCCTGAATACATCCAGATGGTCACGGCCTGGTGCAAGCACTACAGCAAGCTGCCCGTGATCGTGAAGCTCACGCCCAACATCACCGATGTGCGCCAGCCCGCACGCGCTGCCAAGGCGGGCGGGGCGGATGCGGTGTCGCTCATCAACACCATCAACTCCATCATGGGTGTGGACCTGGACCGCATGGTGATGAGTCCGAGCACGGACGGCTGGGGTTCGCACGGCGGCTACTGCGGCCCGGCCGTCAAGCCTATTGCGCTCAACATGGTGGCCGAGATTGCACGCGACGCGCAGACGGCTGGCCTGCCCATCAGCGGCATCGGCGGCATCACCACCTGGCGCGACGCGGCCGAATACATTGCGCTCGGCTGCGGCACGGTGCAGGTGTGCACGGCCGCCATGGTGTATGGCTTCAAGATCGTGCAGGACATGTGCGACGGGCTGTCGAACTTCATGGACGAGCACGGGTACGCCACGCTCGACGACTTCAAGGGCCAGGCCGTGCCCACGGTCAAGGACTGGAAGAACCTCAACCTCAACCACATCGAAAAGGCTGTCATCAACCAGGATGCCTGCATCCAGTGCGGCCGCTGCCATGTGGTGTGCGAAGACACCTCGCACCAGGCCATCACCTTCACCAAGGAGGGCGGCGTGCGCAAGTTCGAGATCAACGAGGCCGAGTGCGTGGGCTGTAACCTGTGTGTGTCGATCTGCCCCGTGCCCGAGTGCATCACCATGCGGGCGCTGGAGCCGGGCGAGGTCGATGTGCGCACGGGCAAGAAGGTCACCGGCGAATACGCCAACTGGACCACGCACCCGAACAATCCGCAGCGCGTGGCGGCGCAGGCATGACTGTTGCGTGATGGCAAAGGCTGCGTGCTTGTGCCACGGCCCAGAGCGGCGGCGATTGTGTGAACTCCCCGGACACCCTGGTGGCCCCCTTAACCTGTTGAGGAGAAGCTGAATGACGACACCTCAGGCCCACAGCGGCCACGGCGATCTATGGAACGATGACCTGGCACCCACCCAAGCCCACCAGCGCACCTGGCGCTGGTACCACTTCGCGGCACTGTGGGTGGGCATGGTGATGTGCATTCCCGCGTACACGCTGGCGGCCAGCCTGATCGAGAGTGGCATGTCCTGGGGCCAGGCGGTGGGCACCGTCTTTTTGGGCAACCTCATCGTGTTGGTCCCGATGCTGCTCATTGGCCATGCGGGCGCCAAATACGGCATTCCGTATGCGGTGCTGGCACGAGCCTCGTTTGGCACCCAGGGAGCCAAGCTACCCGCATTGCTGCGCGCGCTGGTGGCTTGCGGCTGGTACGGCATCCAGACCTGGTTTGGCGGGATGATGATCTACACGCTGGCCGGGGTGCTCATCGGCCACCCGCTGGAGGGCGACAAGATCGCGGGCCTGGGCATCAACGTCGGGCAGTTGGTGTGCTTCCTCCTTTTCTGGGCCATCCAGTTCTACTTCGTGGTGCACGGCATCGAGTCCATCCGCAAGCTGGAGACCTGGACGGCGCCCATCAAGATCGTGATCTGCTTCGTGCTGTTGTGGTGGGCCTATGACAAGGCCGGCGGCTTTGGCCCCATCCTGGAGCAGCCCTCGCAGTTCGCCCCTGGTGGCAAGAAAGAAGGGCAGTTCAGTGCCGTCTTTTGGCCGTCGCTCACGGCCATGGTGGGCTTTTGGGCCACGCTCGCGCTCAACATTCCGGACTTCACACGGTTTGCCAAGTCGCAGCGCGACCAGGTGGTGGGCCAGGCCATCGGCCTGCCCGTGCCGATGGGCCTGCTGGCGGGCCTGGCGGTGTTCGTGACATCGGCCACGGTGGTCATCTACGGCAAGGCGCTGTGGGACCCGGTGGACCTGGCCAGCCGCATGACGGGCGCTGCCGTGCTGATTGCGCTCATCATCTTGCTGATCGACACCGTGAGCGTGAACCTGGCCGCCAACCTGGTGGGGCCTGCGTACGACTTCTCGGCCCTGAGCCCATCGCGCATCAGTTACCGCGTGGGCGGCTACATCACCGTGGGCATCGCCATTGCGATGATGCCCTGGAAGATTCTGGAGTCCACCCAGGGCTACATCTTCACCTGGCTCATTGGCTACTCGGCACTGCTGGGGCCGGTGGCGGGCATCCTGATGGTGGACTACTACCTCGTGCGCCGCACCGAGCTGGCGGTGCGCGAGCTGTATGACGAGCGCGGCCGCTACAGCTACTCCGGCGGCTGGAACTGGGTGGCCGTAGTGGCCTTCGCGTTGGGCGTGGCGCCCAACATCCCGGGCTTTTTGAATGCAGCGTTCCCTGCCACCTTCCCAGGTGTAGGTGAGTTCTTCAAGCAGATCTACGCCTACGCCTGGTTCATTGGCCTGGCGATCGCTGCGGTCGTGTACCGCGTGGGCATGTCGGGCACGGCCAGCGTGGGCCAGCCTGCGGTGCGCAGCGCATAGGGCGCACCCCTTTCTTTGCACCACTGCGTTTTCCGGGCCGCTGGCGGCGGCCCTCTCATTCCAGGAGCCTTGCGATGACTTCACTCCACTCAACTTCTCCCGCCCTCGTGATCCGTGGCGGCACCGTGGTCAACGCCGACCGTGAGCAACGCGCCGATGTCCTGTGTGTGGACGGCCGCATCGTGGCTGTGGGCGAGGGCGCCGCAGCGCAGGCCCCTGCGGGCGCGCAGACGCTGGACGCCAGCGGCCAGTACGTGCTGCCCGGCGGCATCGACCCGCACACCCACATGCAGCTCCCGTTCATGGGCACCGTCACCATGGACGATTTCTTCACCGGCACGGCCGCCGCGCTGGCGGGCGGCACCACGAGCATCATCGATTTCGTGATCCCCGACCCGCAAGAGCCGCTGATGGGCGCCTACCGCAAGTGGCGCGGCTGGGCCGAGAAGTCGGCGGCCGACTATTCCTTCCACGTCGCCATCACCTGGTGGAGCGAGCAGGTGCGCGCCGACATGGGTACGCTGGTGCAGCAGGAAGGTGTGAACAGCTTCAAGCACTTCATGGCCTACAAGAACGCCATCATGTGCGACGACGAAACCCTGGTGAACAGCTTCAAGCGCGCGCTGGAGCTCGGCGCCATGCCCACGGTGCACGCCGAAAATGGCGAGTTGGTGTACCTGCTGCAGCAGGAGGTCGCCAAGATGGGCATCACCGGCCCCGAGGGCCACCCACTGTCGCGCCCGCCCATGGTCGAGGCCGAGGCCGCCAACCGCGCCATCGCGATTGCTGACGTGCTGGGCGTGCCGATCTACGTGGTCCACGTGAGCTGCATGGAATCGGCCGATGCGATTGCCCGCGCCCGGGCGCGCGGCCAGCGCGTGTACGGCGAGGTGCTGGCAGGCCACCTGCTGGTGGACGACAGCGTGTACCGCGACCCCGACTTTGCCAAGGCGGCCGCGTATGTGATGAGCCCGCCCTTCCGCCCCAAGGGCCACCAGGAGGCGCTGTGGCGCGGCCTGCAGTCGGGCCAGCTGCACACCACGGCGACAGACCACTGCACCTTCTGCGCCGCGCAGAAGGCCATGGGCAAAGAAAACTTTGCCAAGATCCCCAACGGCACGGGCGGTGTGGAAGAGCGCATGGCTGCGCTGTGGGATGGCGGCGTGAACACCGGGCGCCTCACCCCATCCGAGTTCGTGGCCATCACCTCGGCCAACGCCGCCAAGCTGTTCAACATCTACCCGCGCAAAGGCTTCATCGGCGAGGGCGCCGACGCCGACCTGGTGCTGTGGGACCCGCAGGGCACCAAGACCTTCTCGGCGAAGACGCAGTTCAGCAAGGGCGACTTCAACATCTTTGAAGGCCGCACCGTGCGCGGCATCCCCAGCCATACCGTCAGCCAAGGGCGCGTGGTGTTTGCCAACGGCGACCTGCGGGCCGAGCAAGGCAAGGGCCGCTACCTCAAGCGCCCCGCATTTGGCGCCAACTTCCAGGCCGTGAAAAAACGGGCGCAGGACCTGGCACCCACGGCGGTGGCGCGCGGCTGACGGCGCGAACCGCAGGCGAACAGAGATGGGGATTTCCACAGTTTCGCAACTCCCCCAGACCGTTCTGCCTGAGCTTGTCGAAGGCGGCCTTCGTGCCCCGGCTTCGACGGGCTCAGCCCGAACGGTGGTGGAAGCATTCAACATCCCAGACATCCCCCGGAGAACACCATGGACACCCAAGTCAAACCCAACATCGAAAACCTGCGCATCAACGGCGACCGCCTGTGGGCATCGCTGATGGAGCTGGCGCAGATCGGCGCCACCCCCAAGGGCGGCGTGTGCCGCTTGACGCTGACCGACCTGGACAAGCAGGGCCGTGACCTGGTGCTGGGCTGGGCCCGCGAAGCGGGCATGAGCGTCACCATCGACAAGATCGGCAACGCCTTCATGCGCCGCCCCGGGCGCAACAACAGCCTGCCACCCATCATGACCGGCAGCCACATCGACACCCAGCCTACAGGCGGCAAGTTCGACGGCAATTACGGCGTGCTCGCGGGTATTGAGGTGGTGCGCACCCTCAATGACCACGGCATCGAAACGGAAGCGCCCATTGAGGTGGCGTTCTGGACCAACGAAGAAGGCAGCCGCTTTGTGCCCGTGATGATGGGCTCGGGCGTGTTCGCCAAGGCCTTCACGCTGGAGCATGCCTACGCCGCGACCGACACCGAGGGCAAGACGGTGAAGGGCGAGCTCGAACGCATTGGCTACATCGGCGAGCAGGAGCCGGGCGACCACCCCATCGGCGCCTACTTTGAAACCCACATCGAACAAGGCCCGGTGCTGGAGGACCACGACAAGACCATCGGCGTGGTCGAAGGCGTGCTCGGCATCCGCTGGTTTGACTGCACGGTGACGGGCATGGAGGCCCACGCGGGCCCCACACCCATGGCGCTGCGCAAGGACGCGATGCTGGCAGCCACGCGCATCATGCAAGACGTGGTGGCCGCTGCCCACCGCCACCCGCCGCACGGGCGCGGCACCGTGGGCATGGTGCAGGTGTTTCCCAACAGCCGCAACGTGATTCCGGGCCGGGTCAAGTTCAGCATCGACCTGCGCAACAGCACCGATGCGCTGGTCGATGCCATGGTGGCCGAGGTCAAGGCCTTTGCTGACCAGGTGGCCAAAGAGCATGGTGTGCAGGTGCAGATCGACCTCGTCTCCAGCTACCCGGCCCAGCAGTTCCACGCCGAATGCGTGCAGGCCGTGGGCCGCGCCGCCGCCAAGCTGGGCTACAGCCACATGCCTGCGGTGTCCGGCGCGGGGCACGACGCGGTGTACATGGCCAAGCTCGCCCCGGCGGGGATGATCTTCATCCCCTGCAAGGACGGCATCAGCCACAACGAGATTGAAGACGCCCAGCCCGCACACATCACGGCCGGGTGCAACGTGCTGCTGCACGCCATGCTGGAGCGTGCTTTGGTCTGATTTGCTATTAAAAACATAGCTTCTGGCGCTTTTAAATAAAGCTCTAGAGCCTGTTTTTATTAAAATTTCTGCACAAACCTGCAAGGCCTATGGGGTGGGAGAAGAGAGTGCGCGTTTGCGCTGCGCCGCCCGGGGGCGCTGGGCCTGCGTAAGCAGTCCCCCTCTGCCTTGGGTCAAAAAGTGCGTGGAAAAATGCGCGGGTTATGAGAGTATGTAAAAGCCTGTAACGGCTTTTGAAGCAGGTTCTCAGAGCAGGCCTTTGGCCTCAGGTGTCCTCTCCGCCCTTTTTGCGTACCGACTGCGCTGCCTTCCCATGTTTGTTCCCGCTCCTTTGCCCACTTGGTGGGATGCCCTTGTCTGTGTCCGGCCCTTGGGCTGGCGGGCGTGAGGCTGGGCACCGTGGTTTCCCCCGTCCTTCCCAGAAATCCCCCCGCGGCTTCAGCCATCCCCCTGCGCGCGCCAGACGCCTTGGCGCTGGCTGAGCGGGCCCAGCGCTACGCCGCGCTGGAGTGGCTGTCGCGCCCCGTGTGGGTGTTCGACATCGACCACAAGCGGGTGCATTGGGCCAACACGGCGGCGCTGTCGGTGTGGCAGGCCGAATCGCTGCAGGCGCTGTGCGCGCGGGACATGGGGCGCGACATGTCGGGCTCTGTGGCCCAGCGGCTGGCCCAGTACCAGAGCGACTTTGCCGCCTCGGATGCACGCTTTAACGAACAGTGGACGGTGTACCCGGACGGGGTGCCCGTGTCACTCAATGTGCGCTTCAGCGGCCACCGGCTGCCCGATGGGCGCATGTGCATGCTGTGCGAGGCCGAGCCCGTGGGCAGCGTGGCGCCCGAATCCCTGCGCTCGGTCGAGGCACTGCTGCACACCGCGGTGATGATCACGCTGTACGGGCAAGACGGCCATGCGCTGTACCGCAACCCGGCGGCGCGCGCTGCCGTGTTCCAGCCCGACGAACGCCTGGAAGACCGCGTGGGCGACCCGGCTGCCTATGCCGCGCTGGCCGCCAGCCTGGCCAGCCAAGGCGTGGGCACCTTGACCTTGTCGGTGCCCACGCCCACAGGGCAGCGCTGGCACGAGCTATCGGCCCGCCAGTGCCGCGACGCGGTGACGGGGCAACATGCCGTGCTGGTGAGCGAGGCGGACATCAGCGCCATCAAACGCACCGAAGAGCGGGCCAACTTCCAGGCCCTGCACGACGCGCTCACCGGCCTGCCCAATCGCACGCACTTCATGCAGCGCTTTGCCTGGGCGGTGTCCGAGGCCCAGGCGCAGGGGCAGGAGGTGGCGCTGCTCTTCATCGACCTGGACCACTTTAAGGACGTGAACGACACCCTGGGGCACGCGGCGGGCGACCAGTTGCTGGTGACCATGGCCCAGCGCCTGCGCCACGCCAAGCGCAGCACCGACATGGTGGCGCGCTGGGGTGGCGATGAGTTTTTGGTGCTGGTGATGTCGGCCGACATCCGCAAAGACCTGGCGGCGCTGCACGACCGCATCTCTGCCGCCGTATCGACCCCGGTGCGCATTGGCGATGTGGACGCCCGCGTGACCCCCAGCGTGGGCGTGGCGTTGCACCCGCGCGATGGGGACACCATCGAGATCCTGCTGCGCAACGCCGACCTGGCCATGTACGCCGCCAAAGACCAGGGGCGCGACACCATGGCGTTCTATGACGAGCACATGGCGCAAACCGTGCGCAGCCGCACCGAGCTGGAGGCCGAGCTGCGCCACGCCCTGGCGCGCCAGGAGTTCGAGGTGTATTACCAGCCGCGCGTGGCGGCGGGCAGCAACGCCATCATGGGGGTGGAGGCGCTGGTGCGCTGGAACCATCCGCGCCTGGGGCTGGTGTCGCCCGATCAGTTCATCCCTCTGTGCGAAACCACCGGGCTCATCCGGCAACTGGGGCTGTGGGTGTTTGCCCGCGCTGCGCAGCAGCAGGTGGCGTGGGCGGCGCAGGGGTTTGACATGGTGGTGTCGGTCAACCTGTCGGCCCGCCAGTTCATGCACCCCGAGCTGCTGGCCGACCTGACCCGGGCACTGCAGCAAGCGGGGGCAGACCCCAAGCGCCTGGAGGTGGAGATCACCGAGTCCATGCTGCTGGGGCACGACCCCCGGCAGCTGGCGGTGTTGCAGTCCATTGCCGCGCTGGGGCTGTCGATTGCGCTCGATGACTTTGGCACGGGCTACTCCAACCTTGCCTACCTGCAGCGCTTTCCCATCCACACCCTCAAGATCGACAAGACCTTCATCCAGGGCTCGGACGCCAACCGTTCGCTGGCCGAGCTGATCGTGTCGCTGTGCCAGCTGATGAAGCTCACGGCCGTGGCCGAAGGGGTGGAGACGCAGGAGCAGCTGGACTGGGTGGTGGCGCAGGGCATCGCACAGTACCAGGGCTACCTGTATGCCCGGCCTTTGCCGGTGGGGCAGTTCACCGCACTGCTGAAAAACCGCGCCCTTGGGGGCGCGTAGGCGCTCACCCACTTCGGTTGTTAGGCGCTGTATTTACGCCACAAAGCCAACGCTCAAATGCATTGGGTTACCACGTTGCTGTGACATCTCGGTGTATCGTCTGGTTACTTTTTCACCTCTTTTGAGATCACGCAAGCATGAAGCTGAAAACCCGAATCCTGTGGCTGTGCGCTGCCACCCTGCTGGGCCTGGTCGTGTTGTCGGCCGTGGCGCTCACCACGCTGTACCAGTCGATGATGAAAGAGCGCACTGCGCAGCTGTCCAACCTGGTGGTGCTGGCCCACGCAGCCGCGCAAAAAGCGCACGACAAGGAAAAGAGCGGTGCCCTCTCGCGCGAGGATGCGATCAAAGAAGCCACCCGCACCATTGGCAGCTTTGTGGACAAGGACAAATACTTCTTTGTGCGCGGTTTCAGCAACGATGTGAACTACGTGCACCCCAACCCCAAGCGCATCGGCATCGTCGATGAAAAGGGCGGCAAGGAAGCCGGTGTGCGTTACCGCGCGGCACTGCAAGGCGTCACCATCGGCACCGTCACGGCGCCGGGCACCCGCCCCGGTGCGAAGGAGCCGGTGGACAAGCTCTACGCCATCATCAAGTTCGAGCCCTGGGACTGGATCATTGGGTTTGGCGACTATGTGGACGACATTGAAAACGCATTCTGGCGCAACACCGCTATCCTGCTGTCGATTGGCGCGGTGCTGATGCTGGTGATCGCCCTGATGGCCTGGCAAATGCTGCGCACCCTGGTGCACCAACTGGGTGGCGAGCCGCAATATGCCGCCGATGTGGTCACGCAGATCGCCGAAGGCAACCTGGCGGTGGATGTGAAGACCCTGCCGGGCGACACCACCAGCATCCTGCATGCCATTCGCGCCATGCGCGACAACCTGGCCCACCTGGTGCGCCAGGTGCGCGACAGCACCGACTCCATCACCACCGCATCGTCCGAGATCGCCGCGGGCAACGGCGACCTGTCGGCCCGCACCGAGTCGCAGGCCAGTGCGCTGCAAGAGACGGCCGCCTCCATGGAGCAACTGACCTCCACCGTGCAGCAAAACGCCACCAATGCGCGCCGTGCCGACGAGCTGGCGCGTGCCGCCTCTGACATGGCGGTGCGAGGGGGCGAGGTGGTGCACGAAGTGGTCGGCACCATGAGTTCCATCAACCAGTCCTCGCGCAAGATCGTGGACATCATCAGCGTGATCGACGGCATTGCGTTCCAGACCAACATCTTGGCGCTGAATGCGGCGGTGGAAGCGGCCCGAGCCGGAGAACAAGGCCGAGGCTTTGCCGTGGTGGCCAGCGAAGTGCGCGGGCTGGCCCAGCGCAGCGCCGCTGCGGCCAAGGAGATCAAGGCCTTGATCGACGACTCCGTCGCCAAGGTGGGGGTGGGCGCCGAGCTGGTCGAACGCGCGGGCAGCACCATGAGCGAGGTGGTGACGGGCGTGCAGAGTGTCACGGCGATGGTGGGCCAGATCAGCGCCGCCAGCAGCGAGCAAAGCGCGGGCATTGCCCAGGTCAACCAGGCCATCACGCAGATGGACCAGGGCACGCAGCAAAACGCAGCCTTGGTCGAAGAAGCCCTGGCCGCCGCGCAGTCGCTCAGCCACCAGGCCGTGGCCCTGTCGCAAACGGTGGGCAAGTTCCGTGTGGGGTGAGTGAGCACCCCCTGAGTCGCTTCGCGCCTTCCCCCTCTCTGGCATTGCTGCGCAATGCGGAGGGGGACGCCCCCGGTGTGGCGGGGCGGCCCTTGCACGGGGGGCTCCGGTCTGGGGCCGCGTCCGCTTTAGCCGCTAAGCCCGTTTCGTACTGCTGAGCTGTTCGCTGGACATCAATGAGCCTGTCAGTCCCAAAAAGTGGTCCAGCATGTGGAAGTGGTCTTCAAAGAACTCTTCTTCCAGGCCCGCCAGCTGGTCGATGCGCGTCCACTGCACCAGCGCCGCATCGTCGTCGGCCTGCACCACCGGAAACGGCGCATCCCCCAGGTCAAAGTAGTGCGCGTGCGTCAGCGTGCGCCCGCGCTGGCTGCGGTCAGGGTGGTCGAACACGGCCACCGATTGCAAGGCGGCCTGCATGGTGGCCTCGGGCAGGTGGCAGTGGGTTTCCTCCACCAGCTCGCGCAGGCACGACTGCCACACGGTTTCGCGCTGCTCGATGAAGCCGCCGGGCACCGCCAGCTGGCCCTTGCCGGGGGCGTGGGCACGGCGGATCAGTAGCACATGGTTTTGGCAACGCAGCACGGCGTCCACGGTGACGAACACGGGCGGGTAGGGCGCCTTGGCCCAGGCTTCGCGGTAGCCGCGCAGCATGCGCCACTCTTGCTGCAGCGCCGTGTAGTGCGGGGTCTGGGCCAGGGCCTGCAACTGCGCCCGTGTGCTGGCTGGGATGTCTGCCGCCAGTGGCGCCAGTGCTTCGCCCACGGTGTCTGCGGTGGCGCCAAAGTAGGCGTCTCGGATGGTGGTGGCGTCCATGCTGCCCTGGCGCGGCAGGTCGATGAGGGACCAGCCCGGAAAGGCGCGCAGGTAGCTGCTGGTCGCGTCTTTGAAGTGGCCCACCAGCGCGATGCGTGCACCGGGCTGTGTGCGCTCGGCCACGCCAGCGCGCACGGCCTGCACCCACACGGCTTCGTTGTAGTAGTCGCGCACCGGCAGCACTTGCACGCGGGCGCGGTCGGCTTCGGGCAGGGCTTGCAGCAGCATGGCCTGGCGTTCTTGCCAGGTGAAGGGGTTCTTGGGCGAGCGGGCCTGCCAGGCCGATCCCACCACCACTATGACCTGGGGCGCCTGCCGCAGGGCCTCTTGCAGCAGAGCCAGGTGGCCGCTGTGCACGGGTTCAAAGCGGCCGATGAGGAGGGCGGTGTCGTGCATGGGTCTCCAGTGCTTTTGATAGAAATTGCGCTCTTGCGCTTGATAGATCAGCGCAAGCAGCTATTGTTTTTGTAGTGATTTTAAGCGGCGGGGTATGGCATGCATGGTGGAGGACTCCGTCAAACATACCTGGCAGCAATCGGCATCTGCCGCCCGCTGCCAAAGGCCCGGGCCCGCACACGTACGATGGGCGGGGCCTGGCGGCGCTTGTATTCGTTGCGCGCCACCATCATGCGCACGCGCTGCACCAGGGCGCGGCCTGCGTCGTCGGTTTGCAGCTGGGCCACAAAATTCTGGGCCGCCGTGTGCTCGGCGGCAGACAGGCGGTCGCCTTCGATGAGCAGCTTGAGCACTTCGTCCAGCACCGGGTAGGGCGGCAGGCTGTCCACATCGCGCTGGCCGGGGGCCAGTTCGGCAGAGGGTTCTTTGTCGATGATGGCCTGCGGTATCAGCGCGCGCCCCGCGTGTTCGTTGACGTGGCGCGAGAGGGCAAACACTTCGGTCTTGTAGAGGTCGCCAATCAGGCCCAGGCCGCCGTTGGTGTCGCCATACAGCGTGCAGTAGCCCACCGAGATTTCGCTCTTGTTGCCCGTAGTGAGCAGCAGGTGGCCAAAGGCGTTGGAGTATTCCATCAGCACCGTGCCGCGAATGCGGGCCTGCAGGTTTTCAAGCGGCAGGCCTGCCAGTGGCTGGCCAAAGCTGGCCTCAAACTGCTGGGCGTAGCCCGCCACCAGCTCGGCGATCGGGTGCGTGAAGAGTCGCACGCCTAGGTTCTGGCACAGCGCCACGGAATCATCGACCGAGCCGCTGCTGGAGTAGCGCGAGGGCATGGTGATGCCCACCACGTTGTCCGCACCCAGTGCCTCCACAGCAAGCGCCAGCGTGAGCGCGCTGTCGATGCCGCCCGAGCTGCCCACCACCACTTGCTGGAAGCCGCAGCGCTGGGCGTAGTCGCGCAGACCCAGCACGATCTGCTGGCGGTAGAAGTCCATGGTGGGCAGACCCTTGGCGGGCACGTGTGCGGGGGTTGCGCCTTCGGCGGTGCGGAAGTGGCCGTTGTCAAACTGCAGGGTGCGCACATCCTCCACAAAGCGCGCGGCCTCAAACACTACGCCCGCATCGGGCTCGGCGGCAAACGAAGCGCCGTCGTACACCAGCTGGTCGTGCCCGCCGACCTGGTTCACGTACAGGATGGGCAGGCCGTGGCGGCGTGCTGCGTCGCCAAAAATCTGGTGGCGCTGTTCGCGTTTGCCGATGTGGCTGGGGCTGGCGTTGATGCTCACCACCAGGTCGGGCGCGGCGTCGCGCAGGCGCTCGAAGGGGTTGGTGGCGTAGTCGGCGCCGTGGTCGTTCCAGCCGTCTTCGCAGATCAGCAGGCCTACCTGGGCGCTGCCGATGCGCAGCACCTTGGCCACGTCCGGGCCAGGCTCAAAGTGGCGGCGTTCGTCAAAGATGTTGTAGGTGGGCAGCAGCTGCTTGGCGTATTGCAGGCGAACGGCGCCGCCTTGCAGCACCAGCAGGCTGTTGTGCAGCTTTTTGCCGGGGCCTTGCGCGGGCGTGGGCGCACCCACCACCCAGTGCAATTGCGGCAGGGTGGCAGAGGCCTGCTGCAGCGCGGCCAGGCCAGCCGCGATGCGTTGCTGAAAGCCGCTTTCCTCCAGCAGGTCGCCGGGGTAGTAGCCGCACAGCGACAGCTCGCTGAACACGACGAGGTCGGCCTGCTCGCGGGTCGCTTGCTGCGCGGCGGCCACCATGCGGGCCACGTTGCCTTCGATGTCACCCACGGTGACGTTGAGCTGGGCGAGGGTGATGCGGAGCATGGTGTCATTCATCCTAAGGTTCGAGTTCGTCGGTAGCCGCCGCCCCTGGCGCAGCCCATGCCAGGGACGCCGAGCAAGGGCCTATGCCGGCCGTGCCGCCCCGCAGCGAGGGCGTCGTCCCCCTGGGGGGAAGGCGCGAAGCGGCTCAGGGGGGCTTCTTATGCAACATGGAAGACTTGGCGCAGATAGGCCAGGTACGTTTCATCGTCGCACAGCGTCTTGCCGGGCGTGTCCGACAGCTTGGCCACGGGTTGCCCGTTGGCGCGCACGAGTTTCATCACGATGTTCAGTGGCTTGTGGTCCGCGCCCATGTCGTTGGTGAGGTTCGTGCCAATGCCAAACCCGAGCTGCGTGCGGTCGCCAAAGTGGCGGTACAGCATCAGGGCGCGTTCCAGGTCGAGGCCATCGGAGAACACCAGCCGCTTGGTGTGGGCGTCGATGCGCAGGCGGGCGTAGTGCGCGAGGGCCTTCTCGCCCCAGGCCACCGGGTCGCCCGAGTCGTGGCGCAGGCCATCAAACAGCTTGGCGAAGTACAGGTCAAAGTCGGCCAGAAAGGCGTCCATGCCCACGGTGTCGGTCAGCGCAATGCCGAGGTCGCCGCGGTACTCCTGCACCCAGTCTTCGAGCGCGGCCTTTTGAAAGTCGCGCAGCCGCACGCCCAGGGCCTGGTAGCTTTGCAGGTATTCGTGCGCCATGGTGCCGATGGGCACCAGGCCCAGATCGCGCGCCAGCAGCACGTTGCTGGTGCCCTTGAACCACTGCGGTGTTTGGGTGGCAAAGGTCTGCACCACCTCGCGCTGCCAGGCCCCGCTGTAGCGGCGGCGCAGGCCAAAGTCGAACAGCTCGAACGGGTGGCGCAGCGTGGCTTTTTGCGCCAGGGCCTGCAACTGCTGCACCTTGGCGGCCAGGCGCTTGCGGCCGCTGGCGAGGGCTGCAGTGGCATCGAAACGGCGGAAGTACAGCTCGTTGACTATGGCCAGCACAAAAATCTCAAACCCCATCACATGCACCTGCGGGCCACGCGCCACGATGTGCAGTTGCTCGCCTTCGGCCCAGGCGCTGATGAAGCTGCGCTGGAACTGGAAGATGCGCAGAAAGTCCACAAAGTCGCTTTGGATGTAGCGCAGCCCGGCCACGTAGGCCAGCTCATCGGGCGTGAAGCGCAGCGTGCACAGGTGGTCCAGCGCGGCGTTCACCTCGGGCAGCAGTTCGGCCAGCGGGTAGGCGGGCGTGTTGCGGCACACAAAGCGGTACTCGCTTTGCGTTTGCGGGTGGCGGTGCAGCAGCGCCTGCCACATGGTGAACTTGTAGAGGTCGGTGTCGAGCAGGCTGGTGATGACGGGTTGCATGGTAATGCTCACTTATTAATAGCTGCTTGCGCTTTATGGATAAGCGCTAGAGGCTGATTTCATTCATATTTGCAAGCTGTGCGCCCGCAGCGCGCATGCCCTCCAGAAACGCCTGGTGCTGCGCCTCGAACCCGCCCACGGGGCCCATGCCATCGGTCAGCAGCACGATGCGGCTGGCCTGCCAACCCGGCAACAGGCGCGGCAGGTGCTGCACGATGTGTTCGGTGGTCGATCGCACACAGTGGCTGCTGGCCTCGCCCGCAATCAGCAGCACATCGGCCTGGCCCAGCTGGCGTAGCAGGGCGGTGTTGAGGGCGGTGCTCTCGTCCGCAGCATCGGGCACCTCGGCCTCGATGGCGCTGTAGTGCTCGGTCCAGGGGTTGGTGCCCTTGAACACGTTGCGCACGGCGCGCTGGCGCTGCAGTTGCCATGCGCCGCAGGCGGCCAGCACGTCGGCATGCACGCCGTGGCCCCAGCTGCCCACCTCGCAGTGCACGGGCCACACCATCAGCGTGTAGCGGCCTTGGGCTTCGAGTGCGTCCAGGTACTGCAAGGTGCGGGGCAGGGCGGCGGGGTTGCGCGGTGTGAACTCAGCCGCACGCACCTGGGCGGCGGTGATGGGGGTGAAGGGCGCCACATCGGCCCCCGCGCCGGTCTGCCAAAAGCCGGGGTGGGCGATGTCAAAACGCTGGTGCGAGTCGAGCGTGACGGTGATGTCGTCAAAGTGGCCGCCTTGCTGGCGGATGAACTGGGCCAGGCGCTGCATATCTGCATGGGCGCCCGGCACGGGCAGGGCGGGCGCGGTGCGCTGGCCGGTGAGGGCATCCACGGGCTGCCATGCGGCAGGCAGGTCGCAAAAGTCGTTTTGCGGGTCGATCACCAGCAGCTGGATGTTGCGGGCCATGGTCTTCTCCTTGGTGTGTGGGTGCAGTGTAATCTTGTTAGTACAAAAAATAAACTAAGTAAGTTGAAAAGACTTGTTTCATGGAAAGTGCGAGGAATTCGCTCTCGAAGGAGCCGTGCCTGAGGCCGGTCTTGGTTTGTTCATGCTTGTGACAAACTCGGCGCATGACCGAACCCACCATGCCCGCTGTGATCTGTACCGTCGATGTGGTGCTGCTGACCCTGCAGCAAGGCGCGTTGCAAGTGGCCCTGTTGCGCCGCGAGCGTGCGCCGTTTGCCGGGGCCCTGGCGCTGCCGGGGGGCTACATCCATGCGCAAGAGGATGCCGATGCCCAGGCCAGCGCGGCCCGTGTGCTGCGCGACAAGGCGGGGCTGCAGAGCCCGTACCTGGAGCAACTGGCTACCTTCTCTGGCCCGGTGCGCGACCCTCGGGGCTGGTCGCTGGCCGTGGCGTATTGCGCCCTGGTGCCGCCCGAGGTGCTGGCGGGCACGCCGTTCACATTGGTGCCAGTGGCCGGGCTGCCCGCGCTGCCGTTTGACCACCGTGCCATGGTCGATGCTGCCGTGGCCCGCGTGCGCAGCAAAAGCCAGTATTCGTCCATGCCCGTGCACCTGTGTGCCGAGCCGTTCACGCTGCCGCAGCTGCAGGCCGTGTACGAGGCGGTGCTGGGCGAGCCCGTCAACAAGGTGAGCTTTCGCCGCAAGATGGACGAGCTGGCCATGCTGGAGCCCGTGCCGGGGGCGCTGCAGACTGGGGCGGCGCACCGGCCTGCGCAGCTGTACTGCATCAAGCCGGGGTTTCGGGGCAGCTTGTCAACCAGCAGCCGTGGTTTGTAGGCCATTGCGGCGGTTTGGCAGAAATTTGTTGGACGGGTGGTGCCGAATCTGGCACAACCGCAGCCACGGTGGCCTGTCACACAGGGCGGGTAAGGTCACTGCACCCAACGCGCGGGGCTGCTGCTGAGCGGCGCGCACTATTTTTCTCATGATGCATGTGTCGGCTCCGGTGCCGAGACGCGGGAGTGTGGATGTCGATACGACTCAAATTCAATCTGGTGCTGGCGGTGGTGCTGCTGCTGGCGGCGGCGGGCGCGGGCTTTTATGTGCATGGCTTTTTGCAAAAGGCCGCCATTGATGAGGTGCGCCACAACTCGCAGCTGATGATGCATTCGGCCATGGCGATCCGCGACTACACGACCGAGCTGGTCAAGCCGCACTTGGACGAGAAGCTGGAAGAGAAATTCCTGCCCCAGACGGTGCCCGCCTATGCGGCCACCGAAACCCTCAAGCGCCTGCAAAACCGTTTCCCGGGCTACGAGTACAAAGAGGCCGTGCTCAACCCCACCAACGCGCGCGACCGCGCCAATGAGTGGGAGGAGCGCGTGATCCAGGACTTTCGCGATGGCAAGGTGGACCTGAAGCAGGAAGTCAGCGGCGAGGTGGGCGAGGGCATGCACCGCGCGCTGTACGTGGCCCGCCCCATCACCATCAAGCAGCCGCAGTGCATGGCCTGCCATAGCAGCCCGGCCGTGGCACCGCCCACCATGCTCAAGATCTACGGCGAGAAGAACGGCTTTGGCTGGGCCATGAACGAGACGGTGGGCGTGCAGGTGGTGAAGGTGCCCATGTTCTACCCGCTGGAGAAGGCGCGGCAAACGTTCTACACCGTGATGGGCGCGCTGGTGGGCAGCTTTGTGCTGTTGTTCGTGGGGCTCAACCTGTCGCTGTCGTCGCTGGTGATCGAGCCCATGGCGCGGCTGAACCTCAAGCTCGAAGACCTGGCCACGAAGGACTTCCTGACCGACTTGGTCAACCGCCGCCGCTTCTTTGAGCGGCTGGAGACCGAGATGTCGGCCATCCGCGTCAAGAACAGCAGCCTGTCGGTGGTGATGTTCGACATCGACTTCTTCAAACGTATCAACGACACCTTCGGGCATGACTCGGGCGACGTGGTGCTCAAGAGCACGGCGCTGCGCGTGCGCGAGCTGCTGCGCTCGTCCGACTGCGCGGCCCGCTTCGGGGGGAGGAGTTCATCATCTTGCTCAAGGAAACCCCGCTGGACGCCGCCATGGCCATCGCCGAGGCGGTGCGTGCGCGCATTGCAGGCACGCCGTTTGACGCGGTGGGCCATGTGAGCGCCAGCTTTGGCGTGGCCACCTGGGACCACAAGGAAGACAGCCATGCCCTCATCAAGCGCGCAGACGAGGCCCTGTACGTGGCCAAGTCGCAGGGCCGTAACTGCGTGGTGCAGGCGAAGGAGCCTGGCGCGGCCGCGTGATGAGCGCAGCGGCTGGGGCGGTCACGCCGCGGCCGAAGAGGCCAGGCTCGCCTTGGCCGCCGCGTACTCGCTGACGTAGCCCCCGGCCAGCGTGGATTTTTGCGCGTCGGTCAGCAGCTTGCCGGCCATCTGAAAGAAGCGCTGCTCCTCTTCGTGCAGGTGGTGTGTCACCTTGTCTGCCAGCTTGCGCGCCAGGGGCAGCCAGCCGGGGCTGGAGGCATCGGTGGCTTGCAGCGCCTCGACCAGTTCGTCGATCGCGTGGTGCTCGGCAATCGCGTGGCGCGAGAGGTCCACGCCCGGATCGAGTTGCATGAGCGGAATGTAGAAGTGCCGCTCTTCGGCCAGCGCGTGCACGGCCAATTCGTCTTTCAGCGTGGCAAAGAGGCTGTGGCGGTCGGGGGTGTCGCCGCTGGTTTGCAGCATCTTGGCTGCCAACGTGCGTTGCAGTTCATGGCTTTGGCGCAAGGCTTCAAAAATGGTCATCGCGCGCCCTCACTTCAGCGCACTGCGCACAGCACTGGCGCCCTTGATGGCGAGCACCACAAACACCACCGCGAGCACCAGGAACAGCACAAACAGGATTTTTGCAATGCCAGCGGCCCCGGCCGCTACGCCCGTAAAACCCAGCGCCCCGGCCACCAGGGAAATCAGGGCAAAGATGATCGCGTACTTGAGCATGGGAACGTCCTCCGTGGGTGGTGTAGAGGGCAACCTGCGGGTTGCCAAGAGCCTCCACGATAGGTGCGGGCTGGCAGCGGCGCTGTAGGCCTGCCGAGCTGCGGTGTGTAGGAGGTGCACGCAAGAGGGGCGCACGCGCAAGGTGCCTGTGGGGCGATGGCCCTGCCATTGGAGTCGGGCATGAAAAAGGGCCCGAAGGGCCCTGAAGGAAGAGGCGATGTTTGCCGCCTTGTCCGTACCTTGGTCTGCGTTCACATCGCCGACGCGATATGAACTTCGCCCGAAGACCGATACCGCGCTGTCAGCGCGGCGGGCTTACAGCCCGGCTGCTGCGCGCAGCGCAGCAGCTTTATCGGTCTTCTCCCAAGTGAACTCGGGTTCTTCGCGGCCGAAGTGGCCGTAGGCGGCGGTCTTGCTGTAGATGGGGCGCAGCAGGTCCAGCATCTGGATGATGCCCTTGGGGCGCAGGTCAAAGTGGGCCTCCACCAGCTTGGCGATCTCGTGGTCAGGGATCACGCCAGTGCCTTCGGTGTACACGGTGATGTTCATCGGGCGTGCCACGCCAATGGCGTACGCCACCTGGATCTGGCACTGGCGCGCCAGGCCTGCGGCCACGATGTTCTTGGCCACGTAGCGGGCAGCGTAGGCGGCCGAGCGGTCCACCTTGCTGGGATCCTTGCCGCTGAACGCACCGCCGCCGTGGGGGCAGGCACCGCCGTAGGTGTCCACGATGATCTTGCGGCCAGTCAGGCCACAGTCGCCTTGCGGGCCGCCGATGACGAAGCGGCCGGTGGGGTTGATCAGGTACTTGGTGTCCTGCAGCCACTCTTTGGGCAGAACGGGTTTGATGATTTCTTCGATGCAGGCCTCGTAGAAGCTGGCCTTCATCTTGGTGGCGGTCTCCGACTGGTCGGGGCTGTGCTGGGTGGAGAGCACCACGGTGTCGATGCTGTGGGGCTTGCCGTCCACGTAGCGCATCGTGATCTGGCTCTTGGCGTCGGGGCGCAGGAAGGGCAGGCGGCCGTCCTTGCGCAACTGGGCCTGGCGTTCGACCACGCGGTGGGCGTAGTAGATGGGGGCGGGCATCAGCTCGGGCGTTTCGTCGCAGGCGTAGCCAAACATCAGGCCCTGGTCGCCCGCGCCAATGTTCAGGTGGTCGTCAGACGCATGGTCCACGCCCTGGGCGATGTCGTTGGATTGCTTGTCGTAGGCCACCAGCACGGCGCAGCCCTTGTAGTCGATGCCGTACTCGGTGTTGTCGTAGCCAATGCGCTTGATGGTGTCGCGTGCGACCTGGATGTAGTCGACGTGGGCGTTGGTGGTGATCTCACCGGCCAGCACGACGAGGCCGGTGTTGGTCAGCGTCTCAGCGGCCACACGGCTCTTGGGGTCTTGTTCGAAGATTGCGTCCAGGATCGCGTCAGAGATCTGGTCTGCCACCTTGTCGGGGTGGCCTTCAGAGACGGATTCCGAGGTAAAAAGAAAGTCGTTCGCCATTTGAATAAACTCCTGTGTTCCGGCATTTTGGGCGTCGCCCGCAGCCTAGGGAGCTTTGGCGAACGCTTTAGCAGATTTTTTTTACGTCGCCCTGCAAGTTGCTCATTTAACTCAGCGACCCACATATTTTAATGCCAGTCGTCTTCCGTTTCTTTTCCGCGTTCCCGCTGTGGTTGCTCCACAGCATCGGGTGCGTGCTGGGCTGGGTGGCTTTCGCTGCCTCTGGGGTGTATCGCAAGCGTTTCTTGGCCAATGCCGCGTTGGCGGGGTATTCGTTTGCACAAGTGCGCGCCGCCGTGGGGCACGCCGGGCGCATGGTGGCCGAGCTGCCCCGGCTGTGGCTGGGCACGCCCGTGCCTGTGCGCATTGAGGGCGAGCCCTGTGTGGAGCAGGCGTGGGCCGCCGGGCGTGGCGTGATTTTTCTCACCCCCCACCTGGGGTGTTTTGAGATGTCGGCCCAGGCCATTGCCACGCGCTGGAGCGCGCAGCAGGGCCCCATCACCGTGCTGTACCGCCCTGCGCGCCAGGCCTGGCTGGCCAAGGTGCAGGAAACCGCCCGCAACCGCCCTGGCATGCAGGCCGTGCCGACCACGTTGTCGGGCGTGCGGCAGATGATCAAGGCCCTGCGCCGTGGCGAGGCCGTGGGCCTGCTGCCCGACCAGGTGCCGCCCGAGGGGCTGGGCGTGTGGTCGCCCGTGTTTGGCAAAGAGGCCTACACCATGACCCTGGCCGCCCGCCTGGCACTGCAGACCGGGGCCACCGTGCTGCTGGTGCGCTGCGAGCGCGAGAGCGCCGGGCGTGGCTTTGTGATGTATGCCGAGCCATTGCCCCAGCCGCTCGATAGTGACCTCAACACCGCCGTAGGGCAGATCAACAGCGCCATGGAACATGTGATTCGCCAATGCCCCGGCCAGTACCTGTGGGGCTACGGCCGCTACAAGCAACCCCGCGCTGATGCGCCGCAGCCCGAGGTGTCCGCATGATGAGTCGGCTGGGTGTGTGGTTCATGGGCGTGCTGGCCCATCTGCCGCTGCCGCTGCTGCGCGGCATAGGCGCGCTGCTGGGGCGGGTGTTGTTTGTGCTGGCGGCGCCCCGGCGCAAGATCACCCTGCGCAACCTGGAGCTGTGCTTTCCTGAAGCGTCTGCAGCCCAGCGCACACAGTGGGCGCGTGAGAGCTTCATCGTGTTTTGCCAGACCTGGCTGGACCGCAGCTGGCTGTGGTCGGCCCCGCAGTCGGTGGTGGAGCGGCGCGTGAAGCTGAAAGGCGCCGTGCACGAGCTGGAAGGGGACGTGCCCACCATCATCTTCGCCCCCCATTTTTACGGCATGGACGCGGGCGGCCTGGTGCTGCCGCTGCGCACGCAGCGCGCATTCACCTCGATCTTCTCCACCCACCCGGACCCGGCCATTGACAAGTGGTTCATGCAGGGGCGCCAGCGCTTTGGCGATGTGCGCATGCTCAATCGGGCCGATGGCGTCAAGCCCATCATCGGCAACCTGCGCAAGGGCGGCCTGCTGTACCTGCTGCCCGACATGGACTTTGGCGCGGGCGAGTCGATCTTTGTGCCCTTTTACGGTGTGCAGACGGCCACCGTGCCGTCGCTCTCGCGCTTTGCGCGCCTGGGCCGTGCCAAGGTGATCGGCATGTACACGCGCCTGACCCCCGAGGGCTATGTGGCCGAGCTGACCCCCGCCTGGGACCACTACCCCACCGACGATGTGGAAGCCGACACCGCCCGCATGAACCGCGAGCTGGAGACCTACATCAACACCATGCCCGGCCAGTACTACTGGGTGCACAAGCGCTTCAAGACGCGGCCTGAGGCGCAGGCTTCGGTGTACGAGTGAGGGGGCTCCACGCAGTGGCTGCAGCGGCGGTCGGTGGCTATTGAGCGTAGAAGTAGATAAAAAAATGGCCGCTAGCGCTTGCAGAATAAGCGCTAGCAGCTATTGATTTAATAGCTTACCAGTTCAGCTGCAAGAAGTGCCCCAGCTCCTGGGCGATGCGCTCGGGGTGCTCGTGCACTACCCAGTGCGATGCCTGCTCGATCTGGCGCAGCTGCAGCCGGTGCACCCAGTCGGGCAGGCCATGCAGCAGGCCTGGCAGCAAGGCCGGGTCGTCCATGGCCCACAGCACCAGTGTGGGCACGTCCACGCGCAGCATCGACTCGGGCAGTTCCACGTCCAGCGCGGCGCGGTCGCCCTCGCGCGGCGGGCGCAGGGGGCTGGCGCGGTAGTAGTTGCAGGCGCCCGTCAGGCCCTGGCGCCACAGGGCGCGGTACTGCTCGCGCACGGGGGCGGTCAGCCAAGCGGGCGCCTGGCCCTCGGGGGTGTTGAAAAAGGCGAAGAGGCGCTCAAAGTCGTTTTCTGCCAGCAGCGCTTCAGCGTCGGGCCTGCACAAAAAGTGCATGTACTGGCTGGCGGCCTGTTGCGCCGGGTTGCTTTGCAGTTCGCGCAAAAAGGTCCCGGGGTGGGGTGAGTTGATGATGGCCAGGCGCTTGAGCCACTGGGGCTGCTGGTTGGCCAGGTTCCAGGCCACGGCGCCGCCCCAGTCATGGGCCACCAGGCATTCCACCGCACCAGTGGGGCAGGTGGTGGAAATCAGGGCGATCAGGTCTTGCACCAGGTGCTTGGCACGGTAGGCCTCGGTGGCCGGGGGGCTGCTGGATTCGCCAAAGCCCCGCAGGTAGGGGGCGATGCAGTGGTAGCCGCCGTTCTCGGGCCGGGCAAAGTGCAGCAGCAACTCGTCCCAGATGAACGCCCCCTCGGGGAAACCATGCAAAAACACCAGCACCGGCCTGCCAGGCATGCCGCTTTCGCGGCACTGCAATGAAACGCCGTGGGGCAGGAGGGCGGTGCGGGTTTGGATCATGGCGAGTTGCTATGGGTTTGATAGCTTCTCGTGCTTTCTCATCAAGCGCTAGAGGCTATTTTTGCTGTGATTCCTCGTCGTCGCTGGCGGGCTCGGTGGATGCGGCGGCACCCGGGGCACCATCGGCGGCGGCTGGTGTGCCTTCTGCGCGCACGGGGTGCGCCCATTGCCACAGCAGCTGTGCCACATCGTCCACGCCTTGCTTCTTGAGGGCCGAGAACATCTTCACCTCTCCGCCGCCCGCGTTCAGTCGCGTAATGGACAGCACCTTGGCTTGCTCAGACCGCGTGAGCTTGTCAGCCTTGGTCAGCACGATGAGGAATTTCAGCCCCTCTTCAACGCGCGGGCGCACCACTTCGAGCAGGGCTTCGTCCAGCTCGGTCATGCCCAGGCGGGGGTCGCACAGCAGCACGATGCCGGTCAGGCTGGGGCGGCTTACCAAGTAATTGACCATCACCTGCTGCCAGCGCACCTTGTCCGAGCGTGACACGGCGGCATAGCCGTAGCCAGGCAGGTCGGCCAGCACGGCGTCGGTCACGCCCTGCTTGCCCAGCGAGAACAGGTTGATGTGCTGGGTGCGGCCAGGCTTCTTGGAGGCAAAGGCCAGCTGCTTTTGCTGGGTGAGGGTGTTGATGCACGTGGACTTGCCCGCGTTGGAGCGGCCCACGAAGGCGATTTCGGGCACATCGATGGGCGGCAGGTGGTGCAATTGGGCCGCGGTGGTCAAAAAACGTGCGGTGTGCATCCAGCCCATGGCCGTTTTAGCGTCTGGCACAAGCACAGGGGCGCCGTCAACTGGCGTGGAAGGTGGGGTAGTCATGGAAAGTTGGGATGCTCTGGAGCCTCATTGTAGAATCGTGACGCTTTTGCGCACACAAACAACACACCCTCGATATGAAGTTGCTCGCCTCCTTGCTGACGGCTGCCGTACTCGCAGCACCTGTTTTCACGGCCTTTGCAGCGGGTGATGCACCCAAAGCGGCCAAGCCGGATCTCGTCAAGGGCGAGGCCAGCTTCACTGCGGTGTGCGCGGCATGCCACGGTGCTGACGGTAACTCGGCCATTGCTGCCAACCCCAAGTTGTCGCAGCAGCACCCTGAGTACCTGGTCAAGCAGCTGCAGGAATTCAAGTCCGGCAAGCGCAACAACGCGGTCATGAAGGGCTTTGCCTCCATGCTGTCGGACGAGGACATGAAGAACGTTGCCTACTGGGTGGCCTCCAAGCCCGCCAAGGCCGGTTTTGCCAAGGACAAAGACCTGGTGGCACTGGGTGAGCGCATCTACCGCGGTGGCATTGCAGACCGCAACATCGCCGCCTGCGCAGGCTGCCACAGCCCCAACGGTGCAGGCATTCCTGCCCAGTACCCCCGCCTGTCGGGCCAGCACGCTGACTACACCGTGGCCCAGCTGAACACCTTCCGCGACGGCACCCGCGCCAACAGCACCCAGATGACCCAGGTGGCCGCCAAGCTCAACGACAAGGAAATCAAGGCCGTGGCGGATTACATCGCTGGCCTGCGCTGATTGATCTTGGTCAACAAACCGTGGCCTGTTTGACCGGGCAGCACGGAACCTACCGCCAATAACAACCCCAAAAAGGGCGGGTCCATCACACTGATGGCCCCGCCCTTTTTCTTTCGTCTCACCTCCTTCGCTTCTCGTTCCTTTATCTCCATGTCTGAAACCACCCAAGGCGTTCGCGTCCAGTCTGGCTCACGGGCCCTGCGCGCAGGGGTTGAGCTGCTGTCTTCCATGCGGTTTGCCATTGCGCTGTTGACGGTGATCTGCATCGCCTCGGTCATTGGCACCGTGCTCAAGCAGCACGAGCCTGCGGTGAACTACGTCAACCAGTTCGGGCCGTTCTGGGCCGAATTGTTTGGCGCCGTGCAGCTCAATGCGGTGTACAGCGCGTGGTGGTTTTTGCTGATCCTGGCCTTTTTGGTGGTCAGCACCTCGCTGTGCATCGCCCGAAACACCCCCAAGTTTTTGAGCGACATCAAAGCCTATAAAGAAAATATCCGCGAGCAGAGCCTGCGCGCCTTCCACCACAAGGCCGAAAGCCCCCTCGCGCAGACCACCGAAGCCGAAGCGCGGCGCATTGGCGGCATGCTGGCCAGCGGCGGCTGGAAGGTGCGACTGCAGCAGCGCGACACCGCTGCCGGCCCTGGCACGGGCTGGATGGTGGCGGCCAAGGCGGGGGCTGCCAACAAGATCGGCTACATCGCGGCGCACAGCGCCATCGTGCTGGTGTGCGTGGGCGGCTTGCTTGACGGTGACCTGATCGTGCGCGCCCAGATGCTGCTGGGCGGCAAAACGCCTTACGCAGGCGGTGGCTTGATTGCCGAGGTGAAGCCAGAACACCGCTTGTCTGAGCGCAACCCCACCTTCCGGGGCAACCTGCTGGTGGCCGAGGGCACGCAATCGAGCACCGCCATCCTGAACCAGTCGGACGGCGTGCTGCTGCAAGAGCTGCCTTTTGCGGTGGAGCTCAAGAAGTTCATCGTCGAGCACTACTCCACCGGCATGCCCAAGCTGTTTGCCAGCGAAATCATCATCCACGACAAGGCCACGGGCGAGAAGATTCCGGCCCGGGTGGAGGTGAACCACCCTGCCAGCTACAAAGGCATCGAGATCTACCAGTCGAGCTTTGACGACGGCGGCTCGCGCCTGAAGCTGCGCGCCGTGCCCATGGTGGCGGGCGCCAAGGCGTTTGATGTGGAAGGCGTGGTGGGCAGCTCCACCCAGCTCACCAACAACGGCGGTGCAGCTGGCAGCGACACCCTGACGCTGGAGTTCACGGCGCTGCGCACCATCAACGTCGAGAACTTTGCTGGTGGGGCAGAGAACCTCTCGGGCGCCGATGTGCGCAAGGTGGATTTGCGCGAATCGGTCGAATCGCGCCTGGGCGCGGCCAACAAGACCGTGACCAAGAAAGAGCTGCGCAATGTAGGCCCCAGCGTGAGCTACAAACTGCGCGATGCCGCAGGCCAGGCCCGCGAGTTCCACAACTACATGCTGCCCGTGGACACGGGCGATGGCACGCCGGTCTTCTTGCTGGGCGTGCGTGAAACACCGTCCGAGCCCTTCCGCTACCTGCGTGTGCCCGCAGACGACCAGGGCGGCATGGACGGCTTTGTGCGCATGCGGGCGGCGCTGGCCGACCCGGCGGCGCGTGAAAAAGCCGTGCGCCGCTACGTGGCCCAGGCCATCGAGCCCTCGCGCCGCGAGCTGGCCGAGCAGCTCTCGCAATCCGCATCGCGCGCCCTGGCCGTGTTTGCCGGGGCACTGCCAGCGGCACAGGGCAAGCCTGCCGGTGGGTTGCAGGCCATTTCCGACTTCATGGAAGCCAACGTGCCCGAGGCCGAACGCTCGCGTGCGGGGGAGGTGCTGATCCGCATCCTCAACGGCTCATTGTTTGAGCTAGCGCAACTGACCCGTGAAAACGCCGGGCTGAAACCGTTGGAACAAGACGACCGCACGCGGGGCTTCATGACGCAGGCGGTGCTGTCGCTCAGCGATGCGGTGATGTACCCCGCGCCGATCGCGTTTGAACTCAAAGACTTCACCCAGGTGCAGGCCAGCGTGTTCCAGGTGGCGCGTGCCCCCGGCAAGAACATTGTCTATCTGGGCTGCGCCTTGCTGATCCTGGGCGTTTTTGCCATGCTCTACATCCGTGAACGCCGCGTCTGGGTGTGGTTATCCCCCAAGGCCAGGGCTCGCATGCTTTGATGGCGCTCTCCACCAACCGCAAAACGATGGACGGGGACAAGGAATTTGTCCAGCTCGCTCAAAAACTGATCGGGGCCCAGCCGCAGCCCCAGACCCCAGCAGGCCACGCATGAACACCGCTACGACCACCACCATCACCCTGAACGAGGGCTTCTTCACCCGCCGCAACTGGCTTGACTGGCTGTTTGCCGCCGTGGTCGCCATCGGGGGGCTGTATGCGTTTCAGCGCTACAGCGCCTACATGGATGTGTATGAAAAAGGCATCTTGATTGGCGCCGTGCCGTGCACCGTGTGGCTGGGCTGGTTCTGGCGGCCCTTGCGGGGGCTGATGCTGGCCGTGGCGGCCGTTGCCCTCATGGCGATTGGGTTGTACCAGCAAGACGGCGTGGGCAACCTGGCGCGGGCGGACACGGTGTTTGGGCTCAAATACTTCCTCTCCAGCCAGTCCGCCATCTTGTGGATGAGCATGCTGTTCTTCATGAGCACGGCGTTTTACTGGGTGGGCATGTTCTCGCGCGGCGAGGGGCACACCATGGGCATGATCGGCTCGCGCATCGCGTGGGTGGCGGTGGCCATGGCCCTCATTGGCACGCTGGTGCGCTGGTACGAGAGCTACCTCATCGGCCCCGACATCGGCCACATCCCGGTCAGCAACCTCTACGAAGTGTTCGTGATGTTCTGCTGGATGACGGCGGCGTTTTACCTGTACTACGAAGAGCAGTACGAAACCCGCTCGCTGGGCGCCTTCGTCATGCTGGTGGTGAGCGCGGCGGTGGGCTTTTTGCTCTGGTACACCGTGGTGCGCGAGGCGCATGAAATCCAACCCCTGGTGCCCGCCCTCAAAAGCTGGTGGATGAAGCTGCATGTGCCCGCCAACTTCATTGGCTACGGCACGTTTGCGTTGGCTGCCATGGTGGCCTTTGCCTACCTGATCAAGCTGCAAGCCAGCGAGACCCGCTGGTACAAGCTGGCGCCGCTGTGGCTGCTGGGCGTGGTGCTGTGTTTTGAGCCCATCGTGTTTCGCCAGAACGCCACCGAAGGCGGCAGCAGCTACTGGATGGTGTATTTCGGCGTGTCAGCGCTGATCGTGGCGAGCATCTTGTTTGGCCGCAAACGCATTGCGGAGCGCCTGCCCACCTTTGAGGTGCTGGACGATGTCATGTACAAGTCCATCGCGGTGGGCTTTGCCTTCTTCACCATTGCCACCGTACTGGGCGCCCTGTGGGCGGCTGAGGCCTGGGGCGGCTACTGGAGCTGGGACCCCAAGGAAACCTGGGCGCTGATCGTGTGGCTGAACTACGCGGCCTGGCTGCACATGCGCCTGATGAAGGGCCTGCGCGGCGCCATCTCTGCCTGGTGGGCGCTGGTGGGGCTGGTGGTCACCACCTTCGCCTTCCTGGGGGTGAACATGTTCTTGAGTGGGCTGCACAGCTACGGCACGTTGTAAGCCTTTGGGGTGGGGGCGCTGCCGATCCATTCCCACTCCCAAACCGTTCGGGCTGAGCCCGTCGAAGCCTCGCATGGTGCTTCGATGGCTCAGCCCGAATGCATTTTCGACGACCTCTTGGTGCGATGCAGAGCGCGAGAGGCGGGGCTTTCCCCTCCGTCTGCAACTATTGCGTCCCCGGTGTAACCTGATCGGTCTGTAGTGCGAACTAACAGTCGCCAGTGTGCTCCTATGCACACCAGCCCTCAGTGCCCAATTACCGGAGACTTCCCATGCGGACACCGCCTCGCAACACGGGTTTTCAGCACCCGATTCCCAGCGAAATCACCCCCAAGGCCATCTATGAAGACCGCCGCCAGATGCTCAAGCTGATGGCAGGGGGCGCTGCCGGTGCCGCCATGGCTGCCTGGGCCAGTCGCGAGGCCATGGCCCAGCAGGTGCCACGCCCTGGCAAGCTGGCAGCGTTGCCCGGCGCCAAGTCGGCGGTGGCTGGGGCTGTGTCGATGGAGAAGCTCACCGACTACAAGGACGCGAGCACCTACAACAACTTCTACGAATTTGGCACCGACAAGGCCGACCCTGCGCGCAATGCGCACACCCTCAAAACTGCGCCGTGGACGGTGGAGGTGGAGGGGCTGGTCAAGAAGCCCGGCAAGTACGGCATTGAGGACCTGATCAAGCTCAGCGCGCAGGAAGAGCGCATCTACCGCCTGCGCTGTGTGGAGGGCTGGTCCATGGTGATCCCATGGGTGGGCTACTCGCTGGCCGAGCTGATCAAGCGCGTGGAGCCCATGGGCAACGCCAAGTACGTCGAGTTTGTGACCCTGGCCGACAAGGCCACCATGCCCTACGTAGGCTCGCGCGTGCTCGACTGGCCCTATGTGGAAGGCCTGCGCATGGACGAAGCCATGCACCCGCTGACCCTGCTGGCGTTTGGCATGTATGGCGAGGTGTTGCCCAACCAGAACGGTGCTCCGGTGCGTTTGGTGGTGCCATGGAAGTACGGCTTCAAGAGCGCCAAGAGCATCGTCAAGATCCGCTTTGTCGAGAAAGAGCCCGGCACCGCCTGGAACAAGGCGGCGCAGCAGGAATACGGCTTCTATTCCAACGTGAATCCCAATGTGGACCACCCCCGCTGGAGCCAGGCCACCGAGCGCCGCATTGGCGAGGACGGCCTGTTTGCCAAGAAACGCAAGACGCTGATGTTCAACGGCTACGAAGCCCAGGTCGGCCAGCTGTATGCGGGCATGGACCTCAAGAAGTTCTACTGACGTGCGGGCAGATACAAGCCGCCCTGCCAGCGCTACCAGCCCTGTGCGCGCGCAGGGCGACTGGCGCAAGGCTTTGCTGCACCCCGCCGCCAAGCCGCTGTTGTTCTGCGTAGCGCTGCTGCCTGCGGTGTGGCTGGTGGTGGCCGCAGCCACAGACCAGCTGGGCGCCAACCCGGCTGAAGCGCTGATCCGCTCCACCGGCGACTGGGCCCTGCGGGCGCTGTGCCTGGTGCTGGCCTTGACCCCGCTGCGCGTGGCGTTTGCCGTGCCCGCGCTGGCGCGGTGGCGGCGCATGCTGGGTCTGTTTGCGTTCTTCTACGTCTGCTTGCATGTGCTCAGCTACAGCTGGCTCGATATGGGGCTGGACGTGCCAGACATCCTGGCCGATATCGCCAAGCGGCCCTTCATCCTGGTCGGCACGCTGGCATTTTTGGTGCTGTTTGCGCTGGCGGCTACCTCGTTCCAGCGGGCCATTCGGGCGCTGGGGGGCAAGCGTTGGCAGGCGCTGCACCGCTCGGTGTATGCCGCCGCATTGCTGGCGGTGCTGCATTTCTTTTGGATGCGCGCTGGCAAAAACAACTTTGCCGAAGTGGCTGTGTACGCCGCCATCATCGCGGCGCTGTTGGGCTGGCGGCTGTGGCGCAGGCTGAAGGGCTGACTCTGGTGGAGTCCCGTTACCCACTCCGCTGGTTTTGCTATATTTTAGTAGCTGCTTGCGCTTATTGATAGTGCGCTAGAGGCCAATTTTTCCTCAAGTTTCAGGGGCTGACGCCACCCCTCCCTTACGGCGAGTGCGCTGAGACAGGTGGCTGCACGAACTTCGTGGGCCACGAAGTTCGTGTAAACTGACCTCCATGAAAAACGTCACCATCACGATGGACGACACCGTGGCCGAGTGGGTGCGGGTAGAGGCTGCCAAGCGCGGCAGCAGCGTCTCTCGCCTCATGGGTGAATGGCTGGCCGAGAAAATGCGCCAGGAAGACGCCTACGCCCAGGCCATGCGCGAGGCCCTGGCGTTTGAGAGCTGGGGCACCTCATCAGGCCCCTATGTGCCACGCGAAACCTTGTTTCAGCGATGAGCACCCCCCTCATTTTTGTCGACACCGAAGTGCTGCTCGCCAGCGTGGACGAGCGTGACCCCGAGCGCCAGGCGCGTGCGCGCGAATGGCTCACTTTTTGCTGGCAAACGCGCAGCGGGCGCATCAGCTCGCAGGTGCTCAACGAGTTGTACAACCAAGCCATCCAGCGTTTTTCCGGCCCCCACGTGCTGCAGCAAGTGCGCGCCCAGGTGCGCCGCCTGCGCGTGTGGCTGCCGCCGCACTTGGACGCCTACACCGTCGATGGCGCCTGGGACCTGCAAGACCGCTACGGCCTGGGCTATTGGGATGCGCTCATCGTCTCGTCCGCCCACCAGCAGGGCTGCCGCTACTTGCTGACCGAAGCCTTGCCGCACGACCAGGTGCTGGACGCCGTGCGCGCCATCAACCCCTTTGTTTTGGCCCCCAACGAACTGGACACTGCCGTATGAACTCCGCCACTGCCATGTCTGCCGATACGTTCGCTAACGTACTAGCTAATGCCCTGAGCCGCATCCGCCCCGATGTGCGCGCCATGCACTCGTACGTGGTGCAGCCGTCCACCGGCATGCTCAAAATGGATGCGATGGAGAACCCCTTTGCCTTGCCCGAGGCCCTGCAGGCCGCGCTGGGCCAGCGGCTGGGCGCACTGGCGCTCAACCGTTACCCCGGTGCACGGCAGAACGACCTGAAAGCCGCGCTGGCTGCCTACGCAGGGGCTCCCACGGGATACGACGTGGTGCTGGGCAATGGCTCGGATGAGCTCATCACGCTGCTGGCCCTGGCCTGCGCGCAGCCCGGCACTGGCCACCGCGCCACCCTGCTGGCCCCCATGCCGGGGTTTGTGATGTACCCCATGAGCGCACAACTGCAGGGGCTCGACTTTGTGGGCGTGCCGTTGACGCCTGACTTTGAACTGGATGAGCCCGCCATGCTGGCCGCCATCGCGCAGCACAAGCCCGCCATCACCTACATAGCCTACCCCAACAACCCCACCGCCACCCTGTGGGATGAGGTCGTGGTGCAGCGCATCATCGACGCCGTGGGCGCACAAGGCGGCATCGTGGCGGTGGACGAGGCCTACCAGCCCTTTGCCAGCCGCACCTGGCTCACCCGCATGCAGGCAGAGCCCGCGCGCAATGCCCATGTGCTGCTGATGCGCACGCTCAGCAAGTTCGGCCTGGCCGGTGTGCGCCTGGGCTACATGCTGGGGCAGCCTGCGCTGGTGGCCGAGATCGACAAGGTGCGCCCGCCCTACAACGTGAGCGTGCTCAACTGCGAAGCTGCCCTGTTTGCGCTGGAGCATGCCGATGTGTTTGCCGCCCAGGCGGCCGAGTTGCGTGCGCAGCGCACCGTGCTCATCGCGGCCTTGCGTGCCATGCCGGGCATCGAAAAGGTGTGGAACAGCGAGGCCAACATGGTGCTGGTGCGCGTGGCCGACGCGGGCAAGACCTACGAGGGCATGAAAACCCGTAAGGTCCTCATCAAGAACGTTTCTACAATGCACCCATTGCTGCACAACTGTTTGCGCCTGACCGTGGGCAACGCCCAGGACAACGCCACCATGCTGGCCGCACTCCAAGCCTCCCTATGACCTCCTCCGCACTCGTCACTTCCACCGCCACCGATTCCGCAGCCGACCGCATTGCCGAAGTCAGCCGCAACACCGCAGAGACGCGCATCACCGTGCGCATCAACCTCGACGGCACGGGCCAGTCCAAGTTGCACACGGGCATTGGCTTTTTTGACCACATGCTCGACCAGATCGCCCGCCACGGCCTGATCGACCTGGACATCGACTGCGCGGGCGACCTGCACATCGACGGCCACCACACGGTGGAAGACGTGGGTATCACCCTGGGCCAAGCGTTTGCGCGGGCCGTGGGCGACAAGAAGGGCATCTCGCGCTATGGCCACGCCTACGTGCCGCTGGACGAAGCATTGAGCCGCGTGGTGGTCGACTTCTCGGGCCGCCCCGGTTTGCACCTGCACATCCCTTTCACTGCGGGCAGCATTGGCGGCTTTGACACCCAGCTCACCTACGAATTCTTCCAGGGCTTCGTGAACCACGCGGGCGTGACGCTGCACATCGACAACCTCAAGGGCATCAACGCCCACCACCAGTGCGAGACGGTGTTCAAGGCGTTTGCCCGTGCGCTGCGCTCCGCGCTCACGCGCGATCCGCGCGCTGCTGGCACCATCCCGTCCACCAAGGGCAGTCTCTGATTTTTTAAGCCAAAAAGGCCTCTAGCGCCCATCCAATAAGCGCTAACAGCTATGAATACAGAAGCAAAAACAGTCGCCGTGGTGGACTACGGCATGGGCAATCTGCGGTCGGTCTCGCAGGCCGTGCAGGCTGCGGCGCAAGGCACTGGCTGGACGGTGGTCGTCACCTCCAGCCCCGACGCCGTGCGCGCTGCCCAGCGCGTGGTGTTGCCAGGGCAGGGTGCCATGCCCGACTGCATGCGCGAGCTGCGCGAGTCGGGTCTGCAGGAATCCGTGCTGGAAGCCGCCGCGTCCAAGCCCTTGTTTGGCGTGTGCGTGGGCATGCAGATGCTGCTCAACCACAGTGCCGAGGGCGACACACCGGGCCTGGGCTTGATCCCTGGCGAAGTCATCAAGTTTGACCTGGCCGGCCGCACCCAGCCCGATGGCAGCCGCTTCAAGGTGCCGCAAATGGGCTGGAACCAGGTGCGCCAAGTGCCCCATGGTGGTGCTGTGCACCCGGTGTGGGCCGGTATTCCTGACAACAGCTACTTTTACTTCGTGCACAGCTTTTATGCGCGCCCGCACAGCGCGGCGCACTGTGCCGGAGAAGCAGACTACGGCGGAGTATTCGCCGCAGCCATTGCGCGCGATAATATTTTTGCCGCGCAATTTCACCCCGAGAAAAGCGCGGAACACGGCTTGGCCCTGTACCGCAACTTTCTGCACTGGAATCCCTGAATCCCTCAACCCGTTCGGGCCGAGTTTCACCTCGCCCTTTTCCTCCCGAACCCATCATGCTGCTCATCCCCGCCATCGATCTCAAAGACGGCCACTGCGTTCGCCTCAAGCAAGGCGATATGGACCAATCCACCACCTTTGGTGAAGACCCTGCGGCCATGGCCCGCAAGTGGGTGGATGCGGGCGCGCGCCGCCTGCACCTGGTGGATTTGAACGGCGCCTTTGCGGGTGTTCCGAAAAATTACAGCGCCATCAAGTCCATCCTCAAAGAGGTGGGCAGCGACATTCCCGTGCAGCTGGGTGGCGGTATCCGCGATCTGGACACCATTGAAAAGTACATCGATGGCGGCCTGCGCTACGTCATCATCGGCACCGCTGCGGTGAAGAACCCAGGCTTTTTGAAGGACGCTTGCAGCGCCTTTGGCGGCCACATCATCGTGGGCCTGGATGCCAAGGACGGCAAGGTGGCCACCGACGGCTGGAGCAAGCTCACCGGCCACGAAGTGGTGGACCTGGCCAAGAAGTTCGAAGACTGGGGCGTTGAGTCCATCATCTACACCGACATCGGCCGCGACGGCATGCTCTCGGGCATCAACATCGACGCCACCGTCAAGCTGGCCCAATCGCTGAGCATCCCCGTGATCGCCTCGGGCGGCCTGTCCAATATGGCCGATATCGAGCAGCTGTGCGCCGTCGAATCCGAAGGGGTGGAGGGCGTCATTTGCGGCCGTGCCATCTACAGCGGCGACCTGGACTTTGCTGCGGCGCAGGCGCGTGCGGACGAGCTGGGCGAGGGCTGATCTTCGGCAAGCTGCGGGTCTGCAGGGCCCGTGACGCCAGGCCATCAGGGCTTGGCCACTTCTGAATGCCCAAGGGCCTGAAGCGGGTGCGATACCGGTTCAGGCCCTTGGTGCGTTTGGGGGCTACTGTGACTTTCCGCTGCCGTGGGGCTCAGCAGCTGGGCAGTGCCGTCCCGGCATTGACCGCTTGCACGGTGCCCACCAGCGCCCCCCAATAACTGGGCAGGCTGGCCCAGGGGTTGCCTACCTGGGTGGTGGGGTTGTACTGCAGGTCGGTGGCATACACCAGACCATGGTTGTAGCGGGCCGTGGCTGCGGTTTGCACGGCGGTCTGCATGGCAGCGCAGGTGTCGGCGTTGTGCACCAGCGCTGCGTTGCGCGTGTTGGCCAAGGTGTACATCCACGGTGCGCTGGTGCGCGGGTCAAAGCCCTGGAAGGTGGTGGCCGTGCCCTCAAAGCTCACCAGCGCATCGGCCACCCCGGTGTAGGCAGAGGCAGCCGGAATGGCACCGGGGTTGCCAATCACACGCAGGTTGGCGTTGCGGGCTTTGATGTACTGGTAGATCTCGCGGTAGAACTCAACCTGGCCTGCCGCCGAGGCCATTTCATCCAGAAAAATGCCACTGACCACACTGCTGCCGTACAGGTCAAAGTACCGGTCGATGTTGGTCTTGATGTCGGCCAGGCTGCGTGTGCCCGTGCCATAGCGGGTGTACACGTAGCCCACCACCTTGCCCCCGGCGTTGACCAGGTTGCGGGCGGCTTGCAGGGTTTGGCTGTCTGCCGCAGTGAACACGCCGTTGGATGGGTTCAGGATGGCGGTGATGGACACCGATGGCGCCGCGCTGGCCGAGGTCGCCAGTTGCGACCAGCCGGTGTTGGTGGAGGGGTGGAAGTAGGCGGGCACCAGCAGCTCCAGCGCGGCAGGTACGGGCCGCAGGTAAATCGTCTGGGTGCCTGAGCCGGTGGTGCCGTTCACTGTGGTGCTGGCTGTCAGGGCCTGGGGCCCTGGTGTGGTGCCTGTCAGGGTGCTGGACGCCGTGCCGGCGCGCGTTTGTGGTGCTACTGGTGCAAAGCTGCCACCCGGCAGGGACAAGGCAACCGCCGTGCCATCGCTGGCCGCTGTACCGTTGACCGTGACCTGTGCCTGCACCGCGATGGGCGCCTGTACCGAAAACACGCCACCGCTGGTGGTGGGGGTGGACACAGTGACCTGCACATTGCTGGCCACCGGGGTGTCACTGCCACCGCCTCCACCGCCGCAGGCGGTGGCCAGGGCTGCCGCAGACATCAGGGATGCAGTGCGAAAGAGTGCGTTCAGTGGGGTGTGCATGGCGGCTGTAGACGGTGTGGAACGTGAAAAAATGGTACTGCAATCGGGTCGCATCGCCGCGCGTATTTTTGTAAAGCACTTGTGGGCGAGATGCTGGGCCGGGAGTTGCGCAGCTTCTGCGCGGGCTGTCACTGCAGCATGAAGGTCTCGTATTCCAGGCGGTTGAGTTGGCGCGTGAGCAGCACAATGCCCGTGCACAGCGTGATGAGCATGGACCCCGCAAACCCATAGCCATAGAACGCGGCGCCCAGGTTCAGCGTGACGGCGGTGAGACCGATGTTCAGCACCACCATCTCGGCACACAGCAGCAGCACAATGCGGCGCTGGTCCAGGTAGAAGAAGACATTCAAAATCGCCATCAAGCCCACCTGCAGCCCTGCGCCGATGACCTGCACGTGCAGCAGTGGCAAGTACAGACTGGAAATGCCCAGGGCATCCAGCACGGCGGGGCCGGCCACAAAGGTCACCAGCACGGCCAGGGTCTGGATTTTGGCAATCTCGCCCAGCCCCTGCTGTATGGCGTAGACCATTTCATCGCGCATGGACTCGATGTATTCCAGCGAGCCGCCGCTGCGCACCGCGTCATAGAACTTGTCGTAGAACTCGACGAAGTCGGTCTCGATGCGCACCAAGAACACCGCCATGCCAGGGATGATGGAGAGGTACGACAGGAACACCGGCAGGTCATAGATGAGCGAGGCGCGCAGCCCGCCGATGATGGGCTCCGATGTGGGCGTGAAGTACCAGAACATGAACTTGTCCGCCCAGATCGCCACGTTGTAGAGCAAGCCCACCAGCACCAGGGACGGGTACAGCAGTTTGCGTTCGGCAAAGTCAAACGCAATGAGCCGACCTTTGGGACTGAACTCGCGCACCACCAGCACCCACATGCCTGCCAGCAGCACAAAGTTGCCCAGCACGAAGCCGCCGAGTAAGCCCTCCAGTCCCCAGGGGCGCATCAACAGCGCCGAGATGACGATGAGGGCATAGGCCCCGCCAAACAAGATGGTGATAGCCCGGTAGCGCTTCATGCCAGACAGCAAAATCGCCAGCACCCACACGCCGCACATGATGCAAAAGCCCGCCAGCATGAGCATGCGGTACAGCAGCCGCTCGCCCGGAAACACGACAAACAAAGACAGGCTGCCCAGCACGGCGGCCACCCCTATCACCCCCAGCAGCAACCCGTGCAGGTTGGGCAGGATCGACTCGCGGTGTTTTTCAAAGAGCCGGTCTGACACAAAGCGGGTGAAGGCCAATTGCACGAAGCCCGTCAAAATCAAACTGCAGGCCACCAGGTAGGTGACTGAGGTCTGGAATTGGGTCACCAGGTAGTTGGGCACCACCACGCTGGCGCTGAAGATACCCACCAGCAAGATGCCAATGATGGAAAACACCCAAGGCCCGGAGCCAATCACCCCAGCATAGGCATAGGCTTGCAGCAGCCCCGTCAGGGTGTTTTTGCGCAGCATGCGGCGCAGTTCAAATCCAATGCCAGCCATGTCAGCAGGCCTCCTCGTTGTGGGGCGCGTTCAGTGCGGTCTCGCCCAGTGCCTTCTGGTAGACGTTGCGGTAGCTGCCAAACATCATGCTGTCGGTGTAATAGCGCTCTACGCGGGCAATGGCGGCTTGGCTGGCTCTGTTCCATTCCGCCGGGTCCCGCAACAGCGCGATAGCGGCGTCTGCCAAAGCTTGGGGGTCGGCAATGCCGACAACGCTGCCGCTGGCGCCCAAGGCGCGATCGGGTTCGTCCAGGCCCTCGATGAGTTGGCGGCACGATCCCACATCGGTGGACACGGTAGGCACGCCGGCGGCATAGCCTTCCAGAATGACCAATGGAAGCGCTTCGCTGATGGAGGAGAGCACCACCAGCCCGATTTTGGGCATGAGGTCTTCGACCTTTTGAAAGCCCAGAAACTTCACGTGCTCTTCCAGTCCCAGACTGCGCACCAGGTTTTGGCATTCCTGGGCATAGGTTTGGTCTTCGTCGGTGGGTCCTGCAATCCAACCCTCGGCGTTGGGGAGCTGGTTCACTACACGGCGCATGGCACGGATGAAGGTTTTGACGTCCTTGATGGGCACCACCCGGCCAATGAGGCACAGCACAGGTGGCACGTCTGCCGGGCGCTTGTCGCGCATGGGGGCAAAGCGCGCAAGTTGGATGCCATTGGGGATGTTGAAGGTGCGTGCAGCATCGGCCCCGTCTTGCACTTGGCGCAGTCGGTTGGTTTCGTACAGGGCGATGATGGGGTCGGCCGCAGCGTAGCAATAGCGGCCCATCCACTCAAACAGCCGGATCCACATCTGGCGAAAGTACGAGAGTTCGGTGGGATCGCGCTGAAAGACGTTGCGGTTGTCGCGAATCCACTCGCTCTTGAGCAAGTCAATCTGCCGCTCTTTGGTGTAGATGCCGTGCTCGGACAGTGCCAGCGGAATGCTGCGGGAGTCGTGCAGCAGTGCGCCCAAAAAGCCTGCGTAGCCGGTGGATGCGCTGTGCAGCATCCGTACGGGGATGAGTTGCTCTGCCACGCGTGCCAACGTCCACAGCGGCTGGAACATGATGCGAACGGTCCAGAAGTAGTCCACGAATGAGGGGTCGGTGCAGTACTCGCGGTAGGTGTCCCGGATCAACTCCCAAGAGCGTTCGCTGTACAGAAAATCGTCCAGTGGAAATTTGCCCCCTGGCGCCATCTCGCGGGTCACGGCACGCAGCATGTGCAGCGTCTGCTCGGTGCCTGCCTGGCCCTCGCGCAGGGTGGTCACAATGCCCCGCAGCACGTCAAAGGTGGCGGGGTCTCCCTCGCGCGCGCGCGGCAGGTGCTGGGCCGAGAGGTTGTCATACAGAAAGTGCTCTTCAAAGTGCACAACGTTGGCCGGAAGCTCGTACTTGAACTTGCTGTAGTCCGAGCGCTGGCTACCTAAAAACACGATGGCAAACCGGTACTCCGGAAACGCTCGGATGATCTGGTTGATCCAGCTGGAGACGCCTCCGCTCACATAGGGAAAGGTGCCCTCCAGCAGCAGTGCAATGTCCGCTTCCGTGGCCTTGGGGTGGGTCATCGCGCACTCCAGTAGTCGATGACCGGGCGCAGGCGGGGCAGGGCGCTCCATTCGTCCAGTTGCTGCATCAGTTGCCGTGTCTTTTCAAAATCGCGCTGCGCAAAGCTCAGCTCTGCCAGGTACGGCAGCACACGGGTGGCAGGCAGGCCCAATTGCTGGGCTTGGACATAGGCCTCTTCGGCATCCTCCAATTGGCCCAGCGCATGCAGCAGCAATCCGCGCCGCAAGTGGTGTTGTGCCTGGTGGGGTTGCTGCGCCAGCACCTGTTCGCCATAGCGCAATGATTCGCGGATTGCGTATTCGCGCATGTCGCCTTGCGCCAGGTTTTGGTAGACCAGCTCCCAGTACAGCGCAGAGAGCTTTTCCGCCGCTTGCAACCCTGTAGGCCCCAGCGGGTTGGCGCCTTCTTCGGCTTGGGCTGTGCGCAAGGTACTCAGTTCCTGGTCAATGGAGCGGCTGATGTTGCGCTCCAGCGCGTCGAGCATGCCGTAGGCCAGCAGTCGCAGGTCTTCGCTGGAGTCGTTGAGCACATTGCGCAGCAGCGGCGATGAAATGCGTCCGGACATGTGCTGCAGCGCGACCATGGCGCGCATGCGCGAGCGCACAGGCACCTCGCTGTTGCCCAGAACGGCCCGCAGACCTGTTTGGCGAAACCCGCTCTTCATACGCTGGTGCAGGTCAAACTCTGGTAGATGGATGGATTCAAAATCCTCCTGCGGGCGGGCGGCCCGGTAAAACCGCAAGACCAGCGTGCCAATCAAAACACCCACAAAGCCTGCAATGGGTACGGCGTAGCTGCACACGGCCATCAGCGCCAGCATGGGCAATCGGGGGCGTGACTGCTCGGCCGTCAGCAGTGGCAGGGTGAACAGCGCCAGCAGCACACAGGCCCCTGCATGGGCCAGCAGGTAGCTGAGCAACGCCGCGTTGGAGTGGCCGTCGAGCAGCGTGGGGCCTGCCCAGGCGGTCAGCTCCATCAAGACGGCCCACAGCCCCCATTTGGTATTAAGCATGGGCCAACTGCTGGAGTTTGTTCAGCAAGGCTGAGGGCCCGCCGGAGTCGGCCAGAGGCAATTGGTGGGGGTAGATGCCCGCTTGTGCCAGTGTGGTGCCGTCCTTGCGGTCGATCCACTCCTCCAGCCGTGCAATGAACCCTTCGGCGGTGGATGCCTCGCCCAGCGGCATCAGAACTGCGAGGATGTGCCGCGTCTCCCCGGCAATCGCCCAGCTTTCGTCCATGAGGCGCTTGAGGCGCGAGAACTGCTGGGGTAAGTCTTTTGCCATGGCCGCCTGGTTGAACTCCAGGGCGACGACCATGCTGGGGACTTGCGTGCTTTGGTGCATGCGCCAAAGGCGTTGCAGCTCAAACGCAAACTCTGGCGGGCACTGGGGCACTTCCTGGATCAGCGGGGCTGCCAGGGCCTGGGTGGAAAGGCCATCGGTGTAGTAACCCAGCAGGAGGTTGATGGTTTGCAGGCTTTCGTCTTGCAACGAGAAAAAGGGCAAGTCATCAATCAGCAGTATGGCGTGCACATCGCCACCAATGTCCAGCAGGGGGGCTGCCACCAGATAGCGTGTGGACTCTTGGCGAACGGTGGCTTGCACCACATGGCACAGGGTTCGGGTTTCCAGTGCTTGGAGCAAGAGTGGGTCTTTGGCATCCAGCGCGACGGGCGAACCGATGCTGGCAACGGCGGTGGTCTCCAGCGTATCGGCGCGCACTTGGTGCAGCGCGGCAGAGCTGATCTGGCAGTACTGTGCCAGCAGGCGCAACAGCGCCTGCGCGTCCTCGTGGGCGTCGCCCAGCCCGCGCAGCGTCTTGAGGGCATCGCGCATGGACATGGGGCGGCCAATCAGCTCCTGCTCCAGCCGGTCGTGTGACAGGCGCAGAAGGTAGTACTGGCGAATCAAATGCTCCAGTCGCTGGTCCAGGTAGTGCTGAACGACCTCCGCACGGCGGGTGCGGGCCCTCCACAGGCTGGAGAACTCGCCCACCAGCATCACGGTGATGAGCCCACCCAGGAAAAAGATTTGGGGAAACTGCTCCATCTGCCCCAGGTTGAGAGCCATCCAGGCCAACAGCAACACGGCTGCCGCCCCCAGGCCCGCCAGCGGCCCGTAGCGCAACGCCACAATGATCGGTGCCAGCCACGACCAGTGGAAGTCGGCTTGCACCCCCAAGGGGTCTTGTGGGCTCACCACCCAGCCCAGTGCCACGGCAATGCAGGGCACGGCCAGGGACTCCAGCGCCACCAGCAGCGGGCGGTCTCCCACGGCCGTCAATTTGCCCAAGGGGGCGCCTGCAAAGCCGGGCTTGCGCGCGGGCGATGGTGCGGTGTCTTCGGTGGCGGGCGCTTCGGGGGCGCGGGCGTTGGGTGGCATGCGGGCTCTGTGGTGTTGCTATGGCGGTTTAACGTGTGCCGGACAAACCGGCATTCAATAGTTCACGGATCAGTTTTTGGGCGACGGCCGACAGCGCTTCTCGGCTCCAGCCCGACTTGCCGCCTGCACCACTCCACAGGATCTCTCCGCTTTGCACATCGATGATGTGCAAGGTGAGGCCTGCCGCAGGCTCACCGTCTACGCCCACCTTGTAGCGCCACTCGTCCACCGCGCCGCCCAAGGCGTAGCGCACCCCTTGCTCTTTGGCCCAGGCCAGCGCTTGTTCCTGGCGCTTGGTGTCCGCTGCGTCAAACAATGCCTCGGCCTGGGCGCTGCTGGTGTAGCGCTTGATGCGTCCCACGCCACGGGCGTGCAGCAAGGCTTCGGCAACGCTTTCAGCGCGGCTGCCGGCCATGGGGGTTTCAGTGTGGTTGGCAAAAGGCAGCACGGTCCAGTCGGCATTGGCCTGCAGGGCAGGTGCCTTGCCGCGGTCTACCGTGGAGCAGGCGACCAGGGCGGTCAACAGCAGCGCAACGGCCATGACTTTCAGTGGGCGAAGAACGTGGCGAGGGCGGGATGGGCGTGTCATGGGGTTTGCCTTTCGGTGAAGTCTTCAATGCTCAGAAATGTTTGCGGTAGCGCAGCTGGATCTCTCGGGTCAGGCCTTGGGTGAGGGTGCCCCCTTTGCCCAGGCTCCAGCCCAGGTTGAGGTGATCGGCCCCCCAGACACTGCCAGACAGCCCCAGGCGCAGGTTGTAGCCGGGGCCTTGGCGGCTGTGCCAAGTCCTGGCCACGCTGCCATAGGGCTGCAGTGCGCGGGTGTAGTCGCGCTCAAAGCGCGTGTTGGTCGAGATCTGCAGGCCGTAGTAGCTGAAGTTCTCCGGCAGGAAGTAGGTGTCGCTCACGCGGCGCACTTCGGGCGGAAGGTACTGCAAAAAGGCCAGGTCCTGGCCAGCCAGCTCTCCGGGGTCACGCCGGTCATACGAATGCTGGGACCAGAACGCGCCCATCTCCAGGCTAGGGGCCTCGACCCGGTATGAGTGCATGTACGTTAGGGCCGAGTGGCTGCCGGAGCCCAGCGCTCCCCCGGTCTGTAGCTTGTAGCGCTCGCGCCAGTGCTCCATGGTGAACTGGTCGATGCGCGATGCTTGGTAGCGCAGGCTGATGCCTGCACGGTCCTTCATCCCGGCCATGCGCATGACGGTGCTTTCTTGCGTGGGCAATTGCAAGCCCAGGTCCATGCGCAGTGTCAGTCGGTTGTCTATGCGCCATTCCTGCTCAATTTGCACGGGCGTGTAGCTGGCCAGGCTTTCGCGCCGTGCCAGGTGCAAGGTGGTGGTGGAGTCGTGGTCCTGCCAGCGCAGGTCCACCTTCACTCCGCGTTCTTGCGAGGGATGGCTGAGCTGGCTTGAAAGCCCCACGGTGCGCTCGATGCGGGTGAGGCTCAGGTCCATGGACAGGCGGGGGCTCAGGGCCATGTGCCACTGCGCGGTGGCTTCTGTTTCGTCCAGATCACCCAACTTCCGCAACTCCAACTGTGGCCCTGCATGGTCGCTGAAAGCCAGCAGGTTCTCTGTCAGCTGCAGGTGCAGGGGGTTGTCGTCGGGCTGGTCTTGCTGTGTTTCAAAGGCCACGGTTTGGGCTTGGCGCAAGTCCTGGATGGCCACTGCTGCGTTGATGCGGTCGTAGCGAGGCAGCCGTTCGCCAAAGGTCTCCAGCAAAGCCCCTGTCGTGGCCTTGTCTTGTTCTGCCAGGGCGACCGTGATGTCGGCCCACAGCGGCCGGTTGGCGCGCAGGCTCTGGCTGCGTGCGTACTGCTGCCACAAAAGTCCGCGCTCTGCCGCGTACTGGCCTGCATCTTGCAGCCAGCCTATGGCAGTCTCTGCCGCCGCGTTGGACAGGTTGCCCTGGGCATCGCGGTCCAGCCGCAGCAATTCGCGCAGCGTATCGAATGCCGGGTCGCCGGGCTTTTGCTGTAGCAGCAGCCGTGCACGGGCGAGGCGGCGAGTGGCCTCCAACCCCTCTTCGGTCAGCCAGCGCTCACGCGCTTGCGCCCGGGTCATGGCCTGGCCTTGGTGGGCCTGCGCCCACTCGGCAGACAGCAAGTGCTTGCGCATGCGCCATGACTTGTCTGTCTCCTGGTTCTGGTCCAGCGCATCGGCGTAATTCATCAGCCACAGGAAGTCGCCTTGGCGCTCTGCTAGCTGTGGCTTGAAATAGCGTGCCAGGGCCACGGCAGGCAATGACAGTGCTTGGTAGGCCGAACCCAGGGCATCGTGCATCTCCTTGTCCTGGCTCCAATCGGGTTCATGGGTGGCCAGCAGCTTGCGCAAGGACACGTTGTCGTTGCTGTCGATGAGCAGCCACACGATGGCTTGGCGCATTTCGGCTGAATCTGGGGCGAGTCGCAAACCAGCCTCCAGCATCTGTCCCGCGCGAGGAATGTTGCCCGTATTTTGGTAGTACGTCCCCGCCAGGCGAAGGAATTGGGGTTCGCGCCACAGGGGGGCGCTGGCGTGGTGGCTGGCCTCTTTGGCGGGGTCCAGTTTGTCCAGAAGGCGTTTCACATCGCTCCACTGGCTGCGCCCCACATAAGTGGTCATGGCCAGGATCAGGTGGCGTGCTTTGTCGAAGCGGTCCCAGGCTTGTACGGCCACTTCGGCGGCTTGCAGTGGGTGGTCGGTTTGCAGCAGCCGGATGGCTGCGTCGTAGTCCGCAATGGCCGCATCTGGCCTGGCCAGCAGTTGGCGGTAGGCATCCAAGGCCACGGCGTCGCGCTGTTGCCGTTCTGCAAGCAGCCCTGTCATGCGCCAAAAGTCTGTGGCTTCAGGGGTGTCTGGCTTCAGGGTGGCGCGCGCGTTTTCCAGCCACTCCATGGCGAGGCTGGGCTTTCCGCGCACCACAGCCAGGGTTGCGGCGCGCAAGGCGCGCTCAGGGGTCAGTTGGGCGGGGTCGCGCAGCAGCTGCGCCCAGGTGTTCAGCGCCAAATCCATTTGCCCCGATCGCGTGGCGAGGTCTGCCAGCAATTCCAGGTTGGCAGGCGTGGGCGGTTGGTGTGTCAAAAAGTCAATGGCTGGCTGGGGAGTGCCCACCCGCTCATAGGCCATGACCAGTTCCTGCGTCAGTTTGGTGTTGTGTGGCGCACGGCGTAATTCATAGCGCAGCCCCTCGATCAAAGCGGTGTCGTCAAACAGGCCCGGTGCGAGCCGCAAGACGGCTTGCCACGCGGCATCTTTTTGCGTTGTTCGGGCAATGACCAGCCAGTTCTCCAGTGCTACGTCACTGCGCTGTGTCCACTCTGCTACCTGCGCAAGCCTTTCACGCCACTGTAAATCTGAAGGCGACTGCTGCACGGCAGACCGGGCGACCAACCAAGCGTCTTCGAGGTTGCGGTTTTCCAGAAACACCTGGTAGCCCAGGCTGTAGATCTGGTTGTCAAAGGGCAGGCCAGGTCCTGCCTTGGCTGCTGTCTGTCCTTGGCCTTGGGCAGTGGTCCATCGTTGCATGCCCATGTGGGTGGGGCGGTTGAGCAGGCGAGTGTCCAGCAAATAGGCACGATCTTCGTAGCGGGGCTGCAGGTCGCTTTGTCGGTCCATGGGGAAGCCCTCGGCATGGGACGCGGGCACAAGCGCTGGGCTCGCGGGATGCGTCGTCGAGGGGGCATCGGCCAGCACCGTGTTACCTGCTTGCCACTGCAACAGCAAAGCCAGGTGGAGCAGTCGCTTGACGTATTGCTCTGCCACAGCGGGTTTGCCTGCCGCGCGTGCCAATTCGACCAAGGTCCGCAGGACCACAGGATCGGAGTCCAGACCTGCCACTTCTTGCTGTGCCAAGGCCAGAGCCTCCGCAGGCTTGCCAGAGGCCTGCATGGCCGCCACCGCACTCAGGTACAGCGCCTTGGCCTGTTCTGGGCTGGTCGTTGCATGCCTGGCCTTCATGTAAAGGCTGGCGGCCTGTGGGTGTGCGGATACCGCCAGGGCTTCACGGGCTGCTCGCACGTAAAGTGGCACGGCTTTTTCTGCAGAGTCTGCTGCGTCTCCCAGCCTGCGATAGAGCTGAATGCCCAGCAGCCGGTCGCCCAGTTGGAAGGCGTTTTCCGCCAGCGCTGGAAGTACATCTGCAGGGACCTCATCGGCCGTCAGCTCGTGCAATTGCGCTATCAGTTCGGTGCGCCGTTCGTTGCGTGCCTCGGCGTCTGCCTGGGGTAGAGCGTGGAAGCCGTCCATGGCATCGCTCCAGCGGGTCCAGGCGGTGGGCTTGCGATTGGCGAGAGCTTCTTCTCGTTTCTTGCGCTCTTCTTCCACCGCAACGCGCTGGGCCATCAGTTGCTGCAACTGCACGTTGGTGGGGTCGCTGCGCAGCAGGTTCTTCAGGTACGCCAGAGACAGGCTGGAGTCGCGGCTGGACGATACCAAGCGCCTTTCCAGGTCTTGGCGGGGGTACATCAGCCACAGTGCGCCACTGACCAACACCGCCAGCAAGGCGGTGATCCAGTAGCTGGCCAGGACGGGGCGCTCAGCGACCGGCGCAGAGTATTTGGATTTGCGCGGCAGCATCAGGAAGGCGGTAGGTGCGCAGGTCGGGGCGCTCTTTTTCAGAGGATTTGGTCGCAGCCAAGGTTTGGCCGTTGGCACTCACCTTGCAAGTGGGCACCATGCCCGAAAGTGTGAATTGAAGCGGCATGTAGCCTTGCAGGCTGAAGTCGGTGCGCAGGCCCTGCTGTTTGCGTTCCCATTGGGTCACGCGTGCGTTGGCATCGTGCAGCCAGATGCGGGTTTCTGAGGTGGATCCGCTTGGCCCCAAGGCTGAGGCGGGGTTGGCGACCCATGCCTGTGCTCCGGTCAAATGCACGTAGCTGCCTTCCACGCCTTCACTCACGCCAGCAACGCCTTCGCTGGCTGACAGGTGCGCCACCATGGCTGCCGCTGCGATGGGGAACCGCAAGGTGCGCAGATGGCCTGCACCGCGCACGCGCCAGCCTTCGCCCTCTATTGCAATGGCGTAGGTGTGAAAGTCTTGAACCTTGCGGATGAACTCGGATGTGAATACCGGGTGCAGAGGCTGGTTCAGGGCCCAGTTGTAGACCTTGCGCAAGGCCTGCAGTCCTGCCACTTTCGAGGCTGAATACGTGTGGTAGTAAATGCCCACGGGCTTGATACGCCTGGGGGTGTCCGTCAGTTCAAACGTCTCCAAAACCCGTTCATATCCATAAAAGGGCCCTCTCCACAGATTGGTGAAGATGTTCTCGTTGGCGATGGGGCATACACCTGAAGGTAGTTGCCCTTGGTGATTCCGTGGGGCCGCACAGCGGTCAGCGAGGGGTTGCTGCGAGAGATGAAGGTGTCTCCCCCGTTGATGTTGAGCAGCCCTGCGTCGTAGGTGGCTTTCAATGCGGCTTCGTTAGGGGCGGTATCTCCCGTCCATTGAAAAACGCGCACGGGCTTGCCTGCGGGCGCGAGGTTTTTGCGGATGTAGTCGGTCGAGCCTTGGGTTTCCCTGAGCATGTCCACTTGGTAGTTGGGGATGTTCAGGTGGTACTCGACTTCGTTGCTGTCGGAAAAAATGCCGTGCTTGACATCGGTGTCCCAAAGGTATGGGTGCGAAAAACTGTGGCTGGCAATCTCCACATGCGGCAGCTTGAACATCTTGCGAGCAATGTCCTCTAGTTGCCCGCTTAGCTCAGGGTGCAATCCATGAGGTGCGATCTCGCCTTCGATCACAGACACGGTTTGCGGAATGCGGTATTTCTCCAGTATTTCCTTCAGCAGCACTAGCGCTGCCACTGGCGCTCCGGGCATCTCTGCGCGTGAAGGAAATCCATCGCCGTCAATATGGGCCAAGAGCAGCCTGCGTCCGCTTTCGGTGGTGATGTCGGGCACAGGCATAAAGGGCAGCCTCAGTGCTTTTTGCAGAAATTCAAAAGGGTCCACGACCCAGCGGGTTTGCTCGGTGCCAGGCAGTTCGTTGTACACGTAAGGGTCCAGCACAAAACCACCCCAAGGCATGAGCGCGGCGGCGACGAAACGCTGGCCCTTTTGATCTTTCATTTCAACCAGTGGGATGGCCTGGGCGGCTTGGGGTCCTACCAGGCGGGCTGGAGCGGAGTCCTTTTCCACAGGGGGGATGCCGCCTCTAGCCCCATCATGGGGTGCTGCTTTTGTGATTGCAAAGGAGGATAGATGCTGAGGCTGGTGCCCTGTATGCCAAACATGTCTGCCCAAGACTTGTCAGGGGCGAGACCAAAGTCACCGACGATGGCCAATGGCATACCCTGGTTTTTGAGCGTTTGAAGCCATGTGCTGAATTCGCGCCGCAGTGCGCTGGGCATGTATCCGTTGAATGCGGTGACGACACCCACGTAGCGGTCTCGGTAAATGTCTTTCGGAAGTGGCTGTCGCACATCCGCATAGTCCACCACATACCCCATATGGTTCAGTGGCATCTGCAGGAACCGATGGGCGCTGGTGTAGTTGACGGCAGGGGCTTCGGCTCCGTTGTAGAGGATCAGGATGCGCCGAGGTACCAGCTCGACGGCGCCGATACCCACTGTGTCCAAGCGACTGTCGCTGACCCACGGTGTGAACCCATCCGCCTGAATGCGCTTGGCGGTTTCGCGTGCCAACGCTCTATCGTTTGGTGGAACGTAATCGATCGCCAGCACGGGAATGCCGTCACGGGTCTGGATCGTGCGCAGTTGCGTCAGCAGCCACTGCCTGTCGGCGTCAGGCACCTCTTCATATCGGTTGGCTCCTGCATTCCAGCTGCGGTAGAGGGACTCTGCGGCCACCATTTCGATCTTGTCTTTGACCCGGGGCACGATGTCAAAGCCCCGGTTCATGATGAGTCGGATGCCAGGAAAGCGCTCGTGCAGCGTCTGGATGACGCGGACCAGGCCCGCTTGCTGTGCGGCTTCATCAAAATGGCTGGCAAGACGGTAAGAGTCCATCGTGTCCAGAAAGAAGCCGCGGTATCCGCGCTGCCACAGCGGCGCAATCACGCGGTCCGCAAAGAAGGAGGGCCATGGCGCGGGCGTCTGGTCCAGGACGACAGAGTTCCAATGGCCATTGCGTGCCAGTTGCCAAACGGCCGGGATGTCTTTGAAATAACTGCGGCTGGGTTGAACCTCGGCCACCGAGGTGTAGGCGTAAAGCTCGCTTCCCTTGGCGCGCTGTGCGATGGGGTCATAGCCGTGGTCTGGCTCCACCACGACGATGTCAAACACCTTCAAGTCTTCCAGGGGCGCATTGTGGCCATAGTGCAGTGCAATGGCGGGCCGGGTCTTGGCCGAAGCCTCGTCAGCCACCCACAGGGAGGCCAGACTCAGCGTCAATAGAAGGAAGCCGCGCAGTGACCAGATCATGGTGTGTGGTGGTAGCGGAGTGCTGTACATGGTGCAGGACCGACCATCACTTGGCAATGCCCGACAGCATTCGCATGCCCATGCTGCTCAATGGGTGTAACAAAAGGTTTTGATTTTAGGACGCTAGATGCGTATCAAGAAAATCCTCAATAAATAAAGGGGCATGGTGGATGTGTGTACGCACTAATGTGGCTATCTCGGTGCACCCGAGATCGTTGTGGAGACGCGTTGGAGCTTTGGGAAAGTTACCCGGTCAGCGCGGCCTTTGTTCTTGAGGTGTTGACCATTGTTCGCAATCCGTGCATGACCGGTGTGGGTGTACAGCCACACACCGGTGCAAGGGGCTTTCGGTTCTTGCTTCACCTTCACTCGCCCAGGCGAATGAAGTGCGCGTGCGATAGCGAGATTTGCTGAACCGGGACTAGACGCGGATGCTTCTTTGGGCTGTTACCACCATCCGCCCCAAACCCAGTCGAACCGCACATCCAATGGCAGGTAGTGAATGCGGTAGCCGGGTGGCAGATCGGCCTGCGGTTTGAGGCGCACCACGATCGACGGCATGCGGGGTGTGAGGGGCGAGACGCGCTCAGCAGGCGTACGTTCTGCCTCTGCAACCACGTCCAGTACCTCGGCGCGCAGGCTGCGGCCATCCATGAAGTGCAGGGTGGCTAGTCTGCCCGGTTGGGCATAGCGTGCTTGTCCGGGGGGCAGGTAGGCGTGTACCAGGGGGATTTGGCTGTGCCCTGCACCACGGCCACATCGGCACCTGCTTCTACGTGTTCCCCGGAACGAACCAGCTGTCGCACTACGATTGCGTCAAAGGGGGCCTTCAACGTCGGCGTTCTGGTGGGTTGGGTCTTGTCGGATCTGGAGGACGTGGCGGTAGTTGGCGTTGGGATGAGTGTGGCCACACGTGCCTGCGCGAGCAGGCTTCGAGATTCACTGGCCGCAGCGCGGGCCCTGCTGGCTTCTGCTTGTGTTTGCAGCACCACGGCCTGGGCATTGTCGACTTCGTTGCGCGTCGCAGCACCCTCTGCACGAAGGGCTTGCAAGGCTTTCAGTTTTTCCTGTTGAAGCGCCAGTTGCTGCAGCGTGAGACGTTGGGTCTCCTCCTGCATGGACAAACGGATGGCCAGGGGTTGGTTGGGCGCGAATGGCTCCGCGATGGGCTGCACAGGGGGTTGGGGGTTGGCGGGTGTTGCCACGTCTGGTAATGCCGATGGTTCCTGCTCCAAGTCCATCAAAGCCTGGCCAGCGCGCAGCCGTTCGCCAACGTCAGCAATCCGTGCAACTTGACCGGCCACAGGCGCCCGAACGACCACTTGTTCGGTCACGACCAATCCGGGCGTTGTCTCCCACCAGTACGACACGGCAAACCGTCCCATAAGGTAGGCGGGAGGTGTGAGCACCATGGCCAGCAGAAGGTACCAGCGCCAACGTGGCACCTGGCGTTTGGAGGCAGCGTAGCGCACGGACAGGCCATTGCTCTCCTGTGGAGAGCTGGGAGGAACATCAAACTGTATTTTCAAGGGCGTGCCTCTTTAAATTCTTCCCACGACTGCACGACGATGCCGCCAAAGCCTGGCTCTGGAGACAAGGCCTGTGCCAGTTCCTTCCAGCGTTGCAAGGCGGTGGCTTTGCCCGCTGGATAGCTACTCTCTTGTGGCGACAAAGTGCGCTCCACGCTTTGGGCGATGGACCAGCGCAGCCCGTCAGGGCTTTGCAGGCTTTGAAGTGGCAGCAGGCCCTTCACAATTTCAACCACTCGGGCCGGGTTGCTGACGTAGACCATGGCGGTCAGTTCGGTCGCACCTGCGGCGTGCACCTTTTGTGCGAAGTCTGGAGATTCCAGCTCACGGTAGTGGGTTGTGAGTCCCAGGGGCCAAGGCGCCACGGCGTGCGTAGCGCGCAGGGTTTCCACCACCAGGTCGCCCCATTGCGGTTGATCGGCCTCGGGCAGTTGGCTGCGTTCCAGGTCCAGTTGCAGGGCATGGAAAGGCAGGTCGCGAATGCGCGCCAACTGGTCCAGAAGGTTTTGCCTGTGTGAAGGAAGCACCCAGAGGGGCTCGCCTAGCAGCAGCTCAACGGTCAGCCCCCTGTGCTGGGCGTGGGTGATGAATTGGCTAAGTTGCCTACGGCCCGCAGGCTGCTCCAGCCCTGTGAGCTGTTTGGCGGTGAAGGACAGCAGAACGCGGCGGCTTTCGGGCGGGAGTGTTCGCAGTTGCTCTGGACGCTGGAGCATGGCCTGCCCATCCCACACGTACCAGCCTAGACTTGAATCGGAGGTGCCTTCGGTGCTTCGCAGCGTGCGTTGTGGGGCTGTTGTTGCCGTGTCTGGCGGGGCATTGGCGACCTGGGGTGATAGCGCAAGCAAGGTAGGCGCTAGCGCTGCCGTCAACTTGTCTTGGGGGTTGACGCCAGGATGGCTGCACCCGCTGCTAGACCACGCGGCCAGCGCTAACTCGGCCACCTCGCGGCGCTCCTGTGCGTCGACCACTTGCAGGGCGACCTGCATGAGCGCGTAGCGGGCAGTGAGCAGGCGCGCGTAGCCGTCACCATCGTCCAAGCGCTCATGCCGCAGCATGGCCACACGCAAGGTTTCGGTGGCGGCGCTCAGCTGTTTCATCGGTGCAGCCGCTTCGGCTTGACTCAGGTGCCACTGGCCCAGGGCTTGTTCCAGGCCCTCCAGAAATTCGCCTCGTCGCAGTTCCAACAGGCTTTCTGCGCGGTGGCGCTCGCTTTGTATTTGTCCTAGTGTGGCGTCACGTTGCCCGCGCCAGTCCAGTGGTATGGAGATGTCGATACCCACGGTGGTGTTGTGTCCTGGGGGGCCACCCAGGTCCTTGCTAATGCCTTGGGCCACAGACACACCCGCCGCAATGCCTTCTTTGCGCAAGTGGCCTGCAATTTGGTCTGCGGCCTCAAGCTCGAGGCGTGCCAGCAGCACGGTGGGGTGTTCATCGGCTTGCGCCCGCAGTGTCTCAGGGTGGTGGCACACGTCGGGCCACGTCAGGGGGGCCGCTTGAACGGCTTGAACCATGCGCCCGGTCAGCCGCGACAGTTCACGCAGCGTTGCCTCTTGTGCTGCGCGTTGGGCCCGGAGCGTGGCCTCCGCTGCGTCAAAGGTGGCCATCAGCCCCAAGCGTTCCGCCTCCAGCATCCAACCGGCTTGAGTGCGGCGTTGTAGCAGGCCCTGTGTGGTGGAGCGTCCTGCCATAAAGGCCTCGACAAGCGCAATGCGCTGCCCGCTGCGCAGGTGGCGCACATAGGCGCGGCGTACCGCTTGCACGGCTTCGTTTTGGGTTTGCTGCAGGCGCACCTGCCTTGCCGTGGTCGCTTGTTCCGCTTCGCTTACGTTGCGCAGTTGGGCTTCACGGCTGCCCAGCAGGGGCCACCGCACGCCGAGCTGCATCTGTGCCCGCTGGTAGCTGCGGCTGGTGGTGTCGGTCACGGCCTCGCGTGCATTGCCCAGGCTGGCCCCACCAAACAGGCGACCACCTTGGCTGGCTTTGGCAGCTTCTGCGCGATGTGCTGCCAGGTCCTTTTCTGCCAACGCAACGCGCACAGCGGGGGCTGCGGATTGGGCCCAGGTTTCAAGATCGGACAACGGTACTGCGTTGGCCCATGCCGTGGAGGCTTGCAGCCCCAGCCAAAAGGCCACGACAAAGGGTGTGCGGGCCCAAAAATCCTTGCGTTTCAACATGTCAGAACTTGGTTTTGCGCAGCACCCACCATGGTGCCATCGAGGAGTCGAGGTGCGAATTCAGGAAAAGCTCCTGCAGGATGGAGAAGGCGCAGTGGATGCGGTTGACAAAAGCGAACAACGGCACCAAAGGCAGAAAGCGCAGGTAGTCCAGATCCTCTACAGGTCGTTCAGAGACGGCAATCACGTAGAGCATGAAATAAAAAAGAATGGCGCACAGATAGACCAAGTAGATAAATGCCAGAACGCCCAGCACCGCCCCGATGGGCAGGGTGAAGAGCATCACCCCGGTGTAGGCAACGATCAGAAAAGGCATCAGCACTTGCATGACCAGCCCGTTGATGGCCACAAACAAAAAATTGCGCCAACCCAGCAGCCTGGGCCTGAGGTTGAAGCGGAACTTGCGGATGAACAGGTAGAACATGTCCCCGTCCCAACGCAAGCGCTGGCGAAAAAAAATGCGCCAGGTGTCGGGTGCATCGGTGTGCCCTACGGCATGTGGGTCAAACACGATGCGCAGCCCGGGGTGTCTGCCAAAGTACTGTTTGATCCGCGTGGTCATGTCCAGGTCTTCGGCCGACCCCGCATCCCAACCGCCCAGGTTGCGGATGAACCCGGTGCGGAATACGCCAAAGGCGCCCGAGATGTTGTTGACGATGTTGAACTCGGACAGGCCGGTTTTGCCAGCACCGATCGACAGGATGTATTCCAGCGCCTGCAGCCGGGTCACCAGCGTTTTCTTGGCGTTGCGCACACGCAGGTTGCCTGCCACGCCCACCACCCCGGGGTCGTCAAAGTGACGCGTTGCATTGCGCACCATGTCGTTGTCGAATGACGTGTCGCCATCCAGCGCCATGACGATTTCGCCCGTGGCGATGGAAAGCCCTGCATTGAGGGACGATACCCGTCCCCCGCGTTGCCACTTGGGCAGCACCACCAGCGCCCGCTTGGCTTGCCCTGCCAAAAGCCCGCGGGCATTGCGCGCGGCCAGCAAGGTGGGGCGGTTCTGAATGGCGCCGTCAATGACGGCAATGATCTCGATGTGTCCCGGGTACAGCTGCTGCGCCAGCGACTGAATGGTCTTGCGCACATCATCGCCTTCCGAATAGCAGGTCACTACGCACGACACCCGTGGGTAGCGTTCTCGTTGCCGTTCGGGGCGGTGCCTGCGCAGGCCGTAGCGCACCATGCCGGCGGTCACCAGCAAAAAGAAGGGTGCCTCCAGGAGGACGACGAAGGGAAAGAACTTCCAGGCCAGTTCCAGCCAGTTTTGCTGGGTGGAGCTGGCAAACAGCGTGACGAAGGCAAAAACTATCTGATCCCACATGGGTCAATCCGCGTTCTGAAGGCGCCCCATGAGTTGTACCGCGGTATCGTGGTTTTGCAGATCGTGAGGGATCTGCAGGTGGCGAATGCGCACGCGCAGAGCCGCTTCCCCATGCTGGCTGGACTGCTCTTGCAGCACCTTCTGCAGTCGCGCTGTCAGGCCTTCGGGGTGAGAGAACGGCAGCATCAACCACAAGCGTTCTTCTTGGGTGCGCGTGGTCAGGTCCGAGGTGCGCAGCAACTCGTGCAGACGGCGTGCAAACTCGTCCAGCATGAGGAAGACGCGCGCAGCCCCTTGTTTTTCGATGACTTCGGCCGCGTTCTGGAATTCCACGAGCATGAGCGCGAAGTGCATTTCCTTGTGGCGGGCGTGGGTGGCCAAAGCCCAGTCCAGCAGACGGCGGAAGTACGCCGGCTCCACATAGTTGGCGGTGTCCAGGGCTGCGAACGACTCACGGATTTGCCCCGCTCTGAGGGCGGCGCGCCCGTGGGCGCTGAGCCTGAGCGAGGAGATCTCGCGCACGTCCAGCGCATTGGGTTCGGTGGTGTTGCGGCAGTCCAGGCACCGTGCCACCACGCTGGTCTCGACAAAAACATGGTGGCAGCTGCCGCAAGCGTATTGGGTGAGTGGTCGGTCGTAGTCCACGCCAATGTGGCGCAGTGCTGTGCTGCATTTTGGGCAGCTCAAGCCACCGTCGTCGTGAAAATCATTTTCTGGCGCCACATGGCCGCAGGTAAAGCAGTGCAGCGAAGGGGCTTTGTTGATTTGGATGCTGGAGCAATGGGGGCACACATCCAGGTAGTGGATGTGGGCGCTGCCACAGGCTCTGCAGTGGCGTGTGCGGTCGATTAGTTCGGCAGGCTCCAGCAGGCGCCGCCGCGACAGCGTGGCCAAACAAGCCGCCACGTCGTCTCCCTCGTGGGCCAAGGCTTCCACCAAGGGGTAGCGATACAACTGTGCGCTGTTGCGGTCACACAAGGGGGTCAGCTCTGCGCCGTCGCGCAGGTACATGAAGTACAGCACACGTTCATCAAAATGCAGGCCAGAGGGGTCCAGCTTGAGGCTTCTGCGCGCTGCAAGGGCCCGCTCTCCTGCCGCAATGGCCTCGCTCAGTGAGCCTGTAGCATCTGCCCACGTCGGCTGGGGCTCAGTGCTTTCCGATACCCAGATCGGGCGATCCCACCATGGGCTGTGCCGTATGGATTCGCACAGGGTGGCCACGTCCGGCCCGGTCCAGCCGTCAAGGTAAAAGCCCAACGGGGCAAAGCCCGAAGCTACAAACGCGGGCCACGACGCAAAGGCCATCGCATCACGCTCACGAGGAAGCAGGCTGCCGGAAGGGCGCAGCACCACGGTGCTTTCAAGTGCAGAAGGGGGTGGGTTTTGCAAGGAAGAGATGCCCGGGGATGGGTTCATGTTCATGGGGTATGCACCATTGTGTAGTGCTGGACATGGGCAATTGTTAACAATGGTGATCAAGCGCGCACAAGGTAGCAGCGCCTTGGCCGCTGCGGCGTCTATGGCGCGGCCAGTATAGTGACGGGCCTGGAGCGGAGTCGTCCGTTCTATCCACATCCTTAGGAGCGCAACAGCGTGATTCTTGTAACCGGCGGGGCAGGCTTTATTGGCTCTCACACCTGCGTCGCTTTGGCGAATGCAGGCATTCCATTCGTGGTGCTCGACAACCTATGCAACAGCCGCCGCTCGGTGTTGGAGCGTGTCGAGCGCATCACCGGCGTGCCTGTGCCTTTCATCGAAGGTGACATTCGCGATGCCGCTCTGCTGCAGCGCGTGTTTGCCGAGCATGCGGTGGACGCGGTCATCCACTTTGCGGCGCTCAAGTCTGTGGGGGAGTCCGTGCGCGAGCCGCTGCGTTACTACGACAACAATGTGGCGGGCACCGTGGCCTTGCTCGGCGCCATGCGGGCGGCGAATGTGCGCACGCTGGTGTTTTCCTCGTCGGCCACGGTGTATGGCGACCCGGCTTCTGTGCCCATCCGCGAGGGCTTTCCGCTGTCTGCCACCAACCCCTATGGCTGGAGCAAGCTGATGATGGAGCAGGTGCTGGCCGATGTGGATGCGGCCGAGCCGGGGCAATGGCGCATTGCGCGCCTGCGGTATTTCAACCCGGTGGGTGCCCATGCCAGCGGGTTGATCGGAGAGGACCCGCAAGACATTCCCAACAACCTGCTGCCCTATGTGGCCCAGGTGGCCGTGGGCTTGCGCGAGGCGCTGAGTGTGTATGGCGGCGACTACCCCACGCCCGATGGCACCGGGGTGCGTGACTACATCCATGTGTGCGATCTGGCCGATGGGCATGTGGCGGCGTTGCGCTACTTGCGCGAACATCCAGGCTTGCTCACGGTGAATTTGGGCACGGGCCGGCCTGTGTCGGTGCTGGACATGGTGCAGGCATTTGAGCGGGCCAGCGGCCGCCCCGTGCCCTACCGCATCGTGGACCGCCGCCCTGGCGATGTGGCGCAGTGCTGGGCCGACCCGGCCCTGGCCCAGCAGCTGCTGGGCTGGTCTGCACAACTGGGCTTGGACCAGATGTGCGAAGACGCGTGGCGCTGGCAAAGTGGCGTGGCCGCGAGTTTGCAGCGCTGAAGCGGCTGTGCGGGCTGTGCGCCGTGGTATCTTGCGCGACTGCGCAGGGGCTGGCGCCTTCGCCCAATGGGGCGCTCCCTCTGGTAGCCCATTTCTTTTTTGATTCTCTTTCTAATCTTCCCGCGCCATGCTTGCCAAACGCATCATTCCCTGCCTTGACGTGACCGGAGGCCGTGTGGTCAAAGGTGTCAATTTTGTTGAACTGCGCGATGCAGGCGACCCGGTGGAGATTGCCGCGCGCTACAACGCCCAGGGCGCCGATGAGCTGACCTTCCTGGACATCACCGCCACCAGCGATGGCCGTGACTTGATCCTGCACATCATCGAAGCGGTGGCCAGCCAGGTGTTCATCCCGCTCACGGTGGGTGGCGGTGTGCGCACGGTGGAAGACGTGCGCCGCCTGCTCAATGCGGGCGCGGACAAGACCAGCTTCAACTCTGCCGCCATCGCCAACCCCGAGGTCATCAACGCCGTGTCGGCCAAATACGGTGCCCAATGCATTGTGGTGGCCATCGATGCCAAGCGCCGGTCTGAGGAAGATGCCTTGCGCCTGGGGGCCAACGGCCAGCCGGTGGGCCCCGGCTGGGATGTGTACAGCCATGGCGGCCGCAAGAACACTGGGCTGGATGCCTTGGCCTGGGCCAAGGAAATGGCCCAGCGGGGCGCTGGAGAAATCTTGCTGACCAGCATGGACCGCGATGGCACCAAGTCGGGCTTTGACTTGGCCCTGACCCGCGCGGTGAGCGACGCAGTGACCGTGCCCGTGATCGCATCGGGCGGCGTGGGCAACCTGGACCATCTGGCCGACGGGGTACAGCAAGGTGGTGCTGATGCGGTGCTGGCCGCAAGCATCTTCCACTACGGTGAGTACACCGTGGGCCAGGCCAAGCAGCGCATGGCCGAGCGGGGCATTCCCGTGCGGCTGTGAGTCGATTGTTTGCTATTAAATAGATAGCTGCTTGCGCTTGATTGATAAGCGCTTGCAGCCCAAATGACTTAAATTTTGGGTGTGCAGTCAGGCGTGCAATCCAAATCACCGACAATCCGCCCATGAACTGGCTCAATGAAGTGAAATGGGATGCGCAGGGCCTGGTGCCCGTGATTGCGCAAGAGCAGGGTACGGGCGACGTGCTGATGTTTGCCTGGATGAACCGCGAAGCGCTGGCCAAAACGGCCGAGCTGGGCCGGGCCGTGTACTTCAGCCGCTCGCGCAAAAAGCTGTGGTTCAAGGGCGAAGAGTCTGGCCACGTGCAAACGGTGCACGAAATTCGCCTCGACTGCGACAACGACGTGGTGCTGCTCAAAGTCACCCAGCAGGGGCACGAACCTGGCATTGCCTGCCACACGGGCCGCCACAGCTGTTTCTTCAGCGTGCTCAAGGACGGGGCCTGGAAGCCGGTCGATCCGGTCTTGAAAGATCCCGAATCCATCTACAAATAAGCCCATGAGTTCCAACGATTCCCCAGCCCTGTCTTCGCAAGACGCCCTGGCACGCCTTGCCGCCGTGATCGAAAGCCGCAAGCCTGCCCTCGGTGGCGACCCGGAAAAGAGCTACGTCTCGCGCCTGCTGCACAAGGGGCCTGATGCGTTCCTCAAGAAAATTGGCGAAGAGGCCACCGAAGTGGTGATGGCCGCCAAGGATGTGGACCATGGCGCTGACAAGTCCAAGATCGTTTACGAAGTGGCCGACCTCTGGTTTCACTCCATGATTGCGCTGGCCCACTACGGCCTGACGCCGGCCGACGTGATCACCGAGCTGGTCCGCCGTGAAGGCACCAGCGGCATCGAAGAAAAAGCCCTGCGCAAAGTGGCGGCCAGGGCGGCAGACGAGAAAGGTTGAATCCCATGGCCGATGACTTCACCGACGTGCAACCCAAGGACCAGCAAGCCGAAGACCTCAAAGCCATTGGCTGGGTCAGTTACCTGCTGCACCTGATTGTGGCGGTGGGTGCGGTCATGCCGGGGGCTCAGCCCGGCGCTGTGCTGCTGGTGGTGGCATTGGTGATTGATCTGGTCAAAAAGAGCGATGCCGAAGGCACTTGGCAGGCCAGCCATTTCTCCTGGCGCATTCGCACGGTGGTGTGGGCCGGGGTGTTGTATGTGCTGACGGCACCGCTGTGGATTTTGGTGATTCCGGGCTGGATTGCCTGGGGGCTCATTTCCCTGTGGTTCCTGTATCGCATCGTGCGTGGCATGGTGGCGATGAACAAGAGCCAGGCCCTGGATGCCTGAGGGCGGCAAACCCCTGGTACGGCTGAACCTCGCCTTGCAAGGCGGTGGTTCGCACGGCGCCTTGACCTGGGGCGTGCTTGACGCCCTGCTGGAGGATGGTCGGTGGGCGTTGGAAGGCATCAGTGGCACCAGCGCCGGGGCCATGAATGCCGTGGCCGTGGCTCATGGGTTTGCGCAGGCGGCCCACCAGCACAAGGACCCTGTGGAGGCCCATGCCGCCGGTTGCACCCTGGCGCGCGAGACGTTGACCCGCCTGTGGGAGGGCGTGGGCACCCTGGGCAGCCTGATGTGGGGGGCGCCCCTGGCGGCCGCCAACCCCTTGCTGGGCATGATGACGCAATGGCTGTCGCCCTACCAGACCAACCCGCTCGACATCAACCCGCTGCGCTTGCTGCTGGAGCGCGAGGTGGACTTTGACTTGTTGTGCAAAGCGCGGGGCGCTGCGGCCCTCGCCACACCCAAGGTGTTTGTGTGCGCCACCAATGTGCGCACCGGGCGCGGCGAGATCTTCTCTGGCCCACGGCTCAGTGCCGATGCGGTCATGGCGTCGGCTTGTCTGCCCTTGCTTTTCAAGGCTGTGGAGATCGACGGGGAGCGCTATTGGGACGGGGGCTATTCAGGCAACCCTGCGCTGCACCCCCTGATCTACCAGACCGAGACCTCCGACATCCTGCTGGTGCAGATCAATCCCATCGAGCACCGTGCGCTGCCCGATACGGTGCCCGAGATCATGGAGCGCATGAACGAAGTCACCTTCAATGCCAGCCTGCTGGCTGAGCTGCGGGCCATCGAGTTTGTGCGCCGTTTGCTGGCCGAGGGCAAGCTGGACGCCCGCCGCTACAAGAGCGTGCGCATGCACCGCATTGATGGCGGTGCCGTGCTGGAACCCTACGGGGCTGACAGCAAAACCCGTGCGGACCTGCCCTTTGTGCGCAAGCTGTTTGCCCTGGGGCGCGAGCAGGGGCAGCAATGGCTGGCCGACCATCGCCAGTCCGTGGGCCTGCGCCCGACCATCCAGATCGCAGACAATGCCTGACGGCGTTGCACCGCCCGCTGCAAAGCGGCGCCCCGCGCAGGCACTGACTCCCATTTTTCACAGCCCACCATGCACGATCCCAACTGCCTTTTTTGCAAAATCATTGCAGGCCAGATTCCTTCCCGCAAAGTCTATGAAGACGAAGAAATCTTCGCCTTTCACGACATCCATCCCTGGGCGCCGGTGCACTTTTTGATGGTGCCCAAGGCGCATATCCCTTCGATGGCGCAGGTTACCGCCGAGCACGCAGGCCTGCTGGGGCGCATGATGGCTCTGGCACCCCAATTGGCCCAGGAGCAGGGCTGCAACCCTTATCCAGAGGGCGGCTTTCGCATTGTGACCAACACGGGGCTTGAAGGTGGGCAGGAAATCCACCATCTGCACATCCATGTGATGGGTGGTCCGCGCCCTTGGCTCAAGGGCTGAAGTGTTTTGGCGCGGCCCCTTCACGCTGGGGCCACATCGCGCGTCTAAAATGATTGCAATTCGTTAGGAGAAATTCCATGGGTTCCTTTTCCATCTGGCACTGGCTGATCGTGCTGCTGATCGTCGTCATGGTCTTCGGCACCAAGAAACTCAAGAACATGGGCTCCGATCTGGGCGGCGCCGTCAAGGGCTTCAAGGACGGCATGAAGGACGGCGCGGGCGACAGCTCCGCTGCGTCTGCAGCGCCTGCCCCGGGCCAGGTGGCCAATAGCCAGGCCGCCGACAAGACCACCATCGACGTAGAAGCCAAGCAAAAGAGCTGATCGCCTGAGGGAACGCTGACTCCATGATCGATATTGGCCTGTCCAAAATGGCGCTGATCGGCGCGGTGGCGTTGATCGTCATCGGCCCCGAAAAGCTGCCCCGTGTCGCCCGCACCGTGGGCACTTTGCTGGGCAAGGCGCAGCGCTATGTGGCCGATGTGAAGTCGGAGGTCAATCGCTCCATGGAGCTTGATGAGCTGCGCAAGATGAAGGACACGGTGGAGGGCGCTGCGCGCGATGTGCAGCAGTCCATCCAGACCAGCGCCAGCGAGTTCGAGAAGGACTGGGCGCAAGCCACCAGCTTGGCGGGCGAGGGGTATGACACCGCTTCTGCTGTGGTGCCGGCCTACAAGCACCCGGGCAAGAACTGGCGCGTCAAAAAAGGCGCCACACCGCAGTGGTACAAAGCCCGCAGTGGTGTGCGCACCAAAGCCTTGTCGGGTGCCGCACGCGTGGCGCGCTACCGTCCCAAAAAGATCCATTGACGCTGCGCTTTCGCGCGCGTTTCGGGCTGCCTTGACGCCCTAGAAAACCCAACATGTCAGACACCCCATCCCAAGAAGACGAGCTTGCTGGCACCGAGCAGCCTTTTGTGCAGCACCTGATGGAGCTGCGCGATCGCTTGGTCAAAGCCATCATTGCGATTGCCGTGGCTGCGGCTTTCCTGTTCTTCTTCCCGGGCCCCGGGCCGCTGTATGACTTCCTGGCGGCGCCGTTGGTGGCGCATTTGCCCAAGGGGGCCACGCTGATCGCCACTTCGGTGATCTCCCCCTTCATGGTGCCGCTCAAGATTTTGTTGATGGCGGCTTTCCTGCTCGCCTTGCCTTTTGTGTTGTGGCAGGTGTGGGCGTTTGTGGCGCCGGGCCTGTATTCGCACGAGAAGAAGCTGGTGCTGCCACTGGTGGTGTCCAGCACGCTGCTGTTCTTCATTGGCGTCGCGTTTTGCTACTTCTTCGTGTTTGGGCAGGTGTTTGCGTTCATCCAGAGCTTTGCGCCTAAAAGCATCACGGCCGCACCAGACATTGAGGCCTACCTGAGCTTTGTGCTGTCGATGTTTCTGGCCTTCGGGCTGGCGTTTGAAGTGCCCATTGCAGTGGTCGTGCTGGCCCGCATGGGTGTGGTGAGTGTGGAAAAGCTCAAGAGCTTTCGCGGCTATTTCGTCGTGGGGGCGTTCGTCGTCGCGGCGGTGGTCACCCCGCCCGATGTGGTGTCGCAACTGGCACTGGCGGTGCCCATGTGCATTCTTTACGAGATCGGCATCTGGGCTGCGCAGGTGTTCATCAAGCACACCAAGGCGCCTGAGAGCGCGGACGATCAGGCGGCATCCTCTTCTTCGTCCTCTTGAGAAGCGTACGAAACCCACGCTCCGCCTTGTAGCGTGGGGTGACCAGGGGGCGGCACTTGCCCCTTTGGCATTTTTCTTGAAATGATTTGGATATAAAAATAGCTGCTAGCGCTTTATTTGTAAGCGCTAGCAGCTATTTATTTGATAGCGATACGGTGATCGCTACTGCGCGTAGTCAGCGCCGCACGTTGCGCTGTGGACGGGGGCGCACCCCGGGGTTGATGCTCAGCTCCAGCTTTCGGTCGGTGCGCTGCACCTGGAAGGTGGAGGCGGTGCCTGGCTTGAGTGCAGCCACTGCCGTCAGCAGTTCAGAGACATTGCCCACGGCCTTGTCGTCCACTTTCACGATCACATCGCCAGGGCGCATGCCAGCTTGCGCGGCGGGGCCGTCTTGCAGCACGCCGGTGATGATCACGCCCTCGGTGGCTTTCACGCCAAAGGTCTCGGCCAGCTCGGGCGAGAGTTCGTTGGGCTCCACGCCAATCCAGCCCCGGGTCACCTGCCCGTCTTTCACGATGCCGTCCAGCACCAGCCGCGCAGTGGACACGGGAATGGCAAACCCGATGCCCATGCTGCCGCCAGAGCGGGAATAGATGGCGGTGTTGATGCCCAGTAGGTTGCCGTTCACATCCACCAGCGCGCCGCCCGAGTTGCCGGGGTTGATGGCGGCATCGGTCTGGATGAAATTCTCAAACGTATTGATGCCCAGCTGGCTGCGGCCCAAGGCACTGACGATGCCGCTGGTCACGGTTTGTCCCACGCCAAAGGGGTTACCAATGGCCAGCACCTGGTCGCCCACGGCCAGCCCATCGGAGTTGCCCAGGGTGATCACAGGCAGCTTGTCGAGCTCGATCTTCAGGATCGCGAGGTCGGTGTCGGGATCGGTCCCGATCACGCTGGCGCGCGAGCGGCGGCTGTCTGTGAGGGTCACTTCAATTTCATCGGCGCCCTCGACCACATGGTTGTTGGTCAGGATGTAGCCCTTGGGGCTGATGATGACGCCGCTGCCCAGGCCCGTTTGCGCCTGCTGGCCCTGGTCGCCAAAGAAGAACTGGAACCAGGGGTCGTTGCTGCGTGGATGGCGCACTGCCTTGCTGGTGTTGATGCTCACCACGGCCGGTGAGGCCTTGCGTGCTGCGCCGCTGAAGCTGCCTGGGGCGGGCTGGCCGGAGGGGGCTGAGGGGGCCTCCAGCAGCGCAATGCCCGCGCCAGATCGCTTGGCGCCTTGGCGGATCCAGTCGGGTTGGAGGGTGGCAACAACAAAGTACGCCGCAGCAAAAACTGTCACGGCCTGAGAAAACAGCAGCCAGATGCGTTTCATGGTCTTGGGTGTGAGTGGCAAAAAAGCGCGGGCAGAAAAAGTGCCATGTGGACGATGCTGTCCCTGCGCAGTCGCCATTGTCCGTCAACCCAGTCCGCAAAGCCTGAGGGCCCCTGCAGCCGGTGCCAGCGCCGCGCGACAATACCCGGCATGAGCATATCCAGGCAACAACTCTTGCAGGCGTTTGACGGCCTGCTGCAACCCGAGCGCTTCAAGGACTACGGCCCCAACGGCCTGCAGGTCGAAGGGCGGGCCGAGATCTCGCGCGTGGTCAGCGGCGTGACGGCCAGCCTAGCGCTGATCGACGCCGCCATTGAAGCCCGTGCCGACGCCATCTTTGTGCACCACGGCCTGTTCTGGCGGGGGCAGGACGGGCGGGTGACTGGCTGGATGAAGCAGCGCCTGCAGCGGCTGCTGGCGCACGACATCAACCTGTTTGCCTACCACCTGCCGCTGGACGCGCACCCTCTGTGGGGCAACAACGCCCAGCTGGGGCGGGTGCTGGGGTGGACGAGCGAATCGCAATTTGGTGAGCAAGCGCTGGGCTGTCTGGCCAGCGCCAGTTACCCCAGTGCCCAGGCTGTGGCCGACCATGTGGCGCAGGCGTTGGGGCGCTCCGTCACGCTGGTGGCGCCCGGTGGTGCCATGGGGGCGCAGCGTCCCATCGCCAAGGTGGCGTGGTGCTCGGGCGGTGCGCAGAGCTACTTCGAGGCAGCCATTGCCGCGGGGGCGGACGTTTTTGTGACGGGTGAAATTTCAGAGCCGCAAGCGCACTTGGCCCGCGAGACCGGGGTGGCGTTTGTGGCCGCAGGCCACCATGCCACCGAGCGCTATGGCGCCCCAGCCCTGGCCGCTGAAGTGGCGCGAAGCCTGGGCCTCGCGCACCAGTTCATCGAGATTGACAACCCCGCCTGAGAGCGGCTAACACAACCCCCCTGGCGTCGCGTCGTTGTCTCGTCTTGTCGTACCTGTCGTACTGCCTGCGACGGGACGCCTAGCCAGGGCCGCTTCGCTGGGTTGTGTGAGCCGCTCCAAATATTTGCTATATAAATAATAGCTGCTAGCGCTTATTTAATAAGCGCTGGAGCTTGATTTTGATAAGGATCTGCATGAAGCCCATCGCCATCACCCAAGGAGACCCGGCAGGCATCGGCCCGGAGATCGTGGCCAAGGCCTTTCGCGACGCGCCTGACCTGCTGCGGGGTTGCTTTGTGGTGGGCGATGTGGCTACGTTGCGCCGGGCGGCTGCGTGCATTGCTCGCCCAGGCATTCCCAGCGTGCCTTTGGCGGTGCTGGACAGCATTCAAGACGCCTTGGATGTGCCGACGCGTTGCGTGCCCGTGTTGCCTCTGCCGGGGCTGGCCAGCGCTGTGCCTTTGGGGGGGGTGAGTGCCGAGGCCGGGCGCGCTGCAGCCGATTGCGTGGAATGGGCGGCCCGCGCTGCGCTGCGCGGGGAGGTGGCTGCACTGGTCACCGCACCCCTGCACAAAGAGGCGTTGTCAGCGGCAGGCTTAGCCTACCCCGGCCACACCGAGCTGCTGCAGGCCGAGGCCGCAGCCCATCGGGGCGTGGCCCTGGCGGACATGCCGGTGCGCATGATGCTCGCCAGTGACGAGCTGCGCACGGTGCTGGTCAGCATCCACGTCTCATTGCGCGACGCGATTGCTGCGGTGACTTATGACAACGTGGTGCAGACCGTGCAGATTGCCCACGACGCGCTGCAGCGCACTTTGGGGCGCAGCCCGCGCATTGCAGTGGCGGGGCTCAATCCGCATGCGGGGGAGGGTGGCTTGTTTGGCCGCGAAGAGATCGACACCATTGCCCCGGCGGTGGCCTGGCTGCAGGCCCAGGGTTTGGATGTGCAGGGCCCCCTGCCGCCAGACACGGTGTTCATGCGCGCCCGCAACGCGCCAGGCCATCCGGGGGCGTTTGATGTGGTGGTGGCGATGTACCATGACCAAGGCTTGATTCCCGTCAAGTACCTGGGCGTGGACAAGGGCGTGAACGTGACCTTGGGCTTGCCGCTGGTGCGCACCAGCCCGGACCACGGCACAGCCTTCGACATTGCGGGCCAGGGTGTAGCCGATGCGTCCAGCCTCATCGAGGCGGTTCGCATGGCGCGGCAGTTGGCTTGACTGCAGGCGCAGCCCCCGCCCGGGCGGTTGGCGCAACGTAAAACGCCCTGCTGGGCAGGGCGTTGGCGGCAGAGTCTGAAGCGCAAAAAACGCGAGCCTTGGCTGGCTCAGCGCTGCTTGAGGCTGTCGCGAATTTCGCGCAGCAGCACGATGTCTTCTGGCTCAGGGGCTGGGGCCGCAGGTGCGGCGGCGGGGGCTTCGCGCTTGAGTCGGTTGATTTGTTTGATCATCATGAAAATGATGAAGGCCAGAATAATGAAATTCACCGCCACGGTCAGAAAATTGCCATAAGCAAACACAGGAACGCCCGCTTTGCGAAGCGCGTCCAGCGTCATAGCCGTACCTGCGGGCACATTACCCAGCACCAGGAACAAATTGGAAAAATCCAGTTTGCCAAATACCAGCCCCACCATCGGCATGATCAGGTCGGCCACCACCGAATCCACGATTTTCCCGAAGGCCCCCCAATGATCACGCCCACGGCGAGATCGACCACATTACCCTTGATTGCGAATTCTTTGAACTCTTTGATGATGGTCATGTTTCTTCCATTTTTATAAATTGGTTGACAAACGTACCCAGAGACGGTTTGAACCCCGCATTATCTAGGTGGCAGGGGCGCAGTATTACCCAGCGCATGGGGCTGTCAAGGCTGATTTCAAGAGGTTTGCCTGTTGTTACGAGTTTTCACTCCGCTACAATCCGCCGCTGACCCCAACATAGCGATGTATACCGAGGATCCCCATGAGTGACACACCAGTCGACACCAGTAAGCGGACGTGGCTGATTGCGTCCGGATGCGCTGGTGCTGCGGGAGGAGTGGCTGTAGCCGTGCCCTTCGTCAGCAGTTTTCAGCCTTCGGAAAGAGCCAAAGCAGCCGGCGCAGCTGTAGAGGTGGACATTTCAGCCCTGCAGCCGGGCGAAAAGTTGACCGTAGAGTGGCGCGGCAAGCCCGTGTGGATTCTCAAGCGCACCCCTGAACAGGTCGCCTCGCTGGCCAAGACCGAGCCCCAGGTGGCCGATCCCAAGTCAGATCGCAAGACGTACCCCACCCCGAGTACGCCAAAAACCAACACCGCTCCATCAAGCCCGAGATCTTCGTCGGGGTCGGCATTTGCACCCACCTGGGCTGCTCGCCAGGTGACAAGTTTCAAACGGGCCCACAGCCTTCGCTGCCAGACGACTGGAATGGCGGCTTTCTGTGTGCTTGCCACGGCTCGACGTTTGACGTGGCCGGCCGCGTGTTCAAGAACAAGCCAGCGCCTGACAACCTGGAAATTCCGCCACACATGTTCCTGTCCGATTCGCGCCTGCTGATCGGTGAAGACAAGAAGGCTTGAGGTAGCACAACATGGCTGAATTCAAGGAAATTTCCCCTAACGCATCGGCAACGGCCAAGGTAACGAACTGGTTTGAGAACCGGTTTCCCACGGCGTTTGATGCGTACCGCGTGCACATGTCGGAGTACTATGCTCCGAAGAACTTCAACTTCTGGTACATCTTTGGTTCGCTGGCATTGCTGGTGCTGGTCATTCAGATCGTCACTGGCATCTTCCTCGTGATGCACTACAAGCCTGATGCCAATCTGGCTTTCGCATCGGTGGAATACATCATGCGCGATGTGCCTTGGGGTTGGTTGATCCGCTACATGCACTCCACTGGCGCTTCGGCCTTCTTTGTCGTGGTGTACCTGCACATGTTCCGTGGGTTGCTCTATGGTTCTTACCGCAAGCCACGCGAATTGGTCTGGATCTTTGGCTGCGCCATCTTCCTGTGCCTGATGGCGGAAGCCTTCATGGGCTACCTGCTGCCTTGGGGTCAGATGTCGTACTGGGGTGCTCAGGTGATCGTGAACCTGTTCGCCGCCATTCCGTTCATTGGTCCCGATCTGGCTTTGCTCATCCGTGGTGATTTTGTGGTGGGCGATGCGACCCTGAACCGCTTCTTCAGCTTCCATGTGATTGCGGTGCCTTTGGTGCTGCTGGGCTTGGTGGTGGCGCACTTGTTGGCGCTGCACGATGTGGGCTCCAACAACCCCGACGGCGTCGAAATCAAGGGCCCCAATGCGCCCCGCGATGCCAAGGGCAAGCCACTGGACGGCGTGCCGTTCCACCCTTACTACACCGTTCACGATATCTTTGGTGTTGCGGTTTTCTTGCTGGTGTTCTCGGCGGTGATCTTCTTCGCCCCTGAGTTCGGTGGCTACTTCCTGGAGTACAACAATTTCATCCCGGCCGACCCGTTGGTGACGCCGCTGCACATTGCGCCAGTCTGGTACTTCACGCCGTTCTACTCGATGCTGCGTGCCATCACCAGCGAGATGATGTACGCCCTGATCGCCTGCGTGGCCCTGGGTGCGCTCTTTGGTGCGGTGAAGGCTCAATTGCCTGGCATCTTCAAGGCTGCGATTGCAGGTGCTGGCGCGGTGGTGATCCTTCTCATGCTGGCCATTGATGCTAAGTTCTGGGGTGTGGTGGTCATGGGCGGTGCCGTGATCATTCTGTTCTTCTTGCCATGGTTGGATTGCAGCCCAGTGAAGTCCATTCGCTACCGTCCCGATTGGCACAAGTATTTCTACGGTGTCTTTGTGATCAACTTCCTGATCCTGGGTTACTTGGGTGTACAGCCTCCGTCTCCTGTGGGTGAGCGGGTTTCTCAAGTGGGCACGCTGTTCTACTTCGGCTTCTTCATGTTGATGCCCTGGTGGAGTCGCATTGGCAAGACCAAGCCCGTGCCCGATCGCGTTACCTACGTTGCGCACTGAGAGCAGGAGCAAATAACAATGAAGAAACTCATTCTCACGATGGTGGCAGCGCTGGGTCTGGTGGCTGGCTCTGCAATGGCTTCCGGCGGCGGGGTTGCGCTGGACAGGGCGCCCGCCAAGACCAACGACCTGGCATCTCTGCAAAATGGTGCCAAGCTGTTCGTCAATTACTGCCTGAATTGCCACTCTGCGGCATATATGCGCTTCAATCGTCTGAAGGACATTGGCCTTTCAGATCAGCAGGTGAAGGACAATCTGTTGTTCACCACCGACAAGGTGGGTGAGACAATGAAGTCTGCGATTGATCCAAAACAAGCCAAGGCTTGGTTTGGTGCCAATCCTCCTGACCTCACCGTGATTGCGCGTTCGCGTGCCAGCTCGGCGGGGTCTGGTGCAGATTACCTCTACACCTACTTGCGTACCTATTACCGAGACGACGCCAAGCTGACCGGCTGGAACAACCTGGTGTTTCCCAATGTAGGCATGCCCCATGCCTTGTGGGAGTTGCAGGGCGAGCGTCGTCCCGTGTTTGAAGAGCAAGAGAGTCACGGCAAAAAGACCCATGTTTTCAAGGGTTGGGAGCAAGTGACTCCGGGCAAGCTGACTCCGGTTCAGTACGACGAGGCGGTGGGTGATCTGGTGAACTACATGCAGTGGATGGCCGAGCCTGCGCAAAACACGCGCATCCGTGTTGGGGTCTGGGTTCTGATTTTCCTGGGCTTCTTCACCATCATTGCATGGCGGCTGAACGCGTCTTTCTGGAAAGACGTCAAATAATTCGCTGATCTTCCGGCGACACCCGCATGCGGGTTCGCCGGAATTTTTTACAGAGTGGGCGCTTTGGTGCTTCCCACTCTTTTGATTTTTAGGAGCCTCCCACCATGATGGTGCTTTACTCGGGAACCACTTGCCCTTTTTCCCACCGCTGCCGCTTTGTCTTGTTTGAAAAAGGCATGGATTTCGAAATCCGCGATGTAGACCTGTACAACAAGCCAGAAGACATCAGCGTGATGAACCCCTATGGGCAAGTGCCTATTTTGGTGGAGCGCGACCTGATTCTGTATGAGTCGAACATCATCAATGAGTACATTGACGAGCGCTTTCCGCACCCGCAATTGATGCCTGGTGACCCGGTCGATCGCGCCCGTGTCCGCTTGTTCTTGCTGAACTTTGAAAAAGAGTTGTTCGTGCATGTGAACACGCTGGAATCGCGTGCCACCAAGGGCAACGAAAAGGCGCTGGAAAAGGCGCGTGCCCATATCCGTGACCGACTGACCCAACTGGCGCCTGTGTTCCTCAAGAACAAGTACATGCTGGGCGATAACTTCTCGATGCTGGATGTCGCTATTGCGCCTTTGCTCTGGCGCCTGGATTACTACGGCATTGAGCTGAGCAAAAATGCTGCCCCGTTGCTCAAGTATGCAGAGCGCATCTTCTCTCGCCCTGCCTACATCGAAGCGCTGACACCTTCTGAAAAGGTCATGCGCAAGTAAGCGCGGCAGTCCCTTCTTTTCACCGACCGAACCGTTTCATTGCCCATGAATGCTCAGGAATCGACTTCTACGCGCCCGTACCTGATTCGTGCCTTGTACGAATGGTGCACCGACAATGGGTTGACCCCTTACGTGGCGGTGCGCGTGGACGAGTCGGTTCAGGTGCCGCGGGAGTTCGTGCACGAGGGTGAGATCGTGCTGAACATCAGCTACGACGCGACCAGCGCGTTGCAGCTGGGCAATGATTTCATTGAGTTCAAGGCCCGCTTCGGCGGCAAGCCGCGCGACATCCTTGTGCCGGTCGGCCGCGTCATTGCCATTTACGCCCGTGAAAATGGGCAAGGCATGGCATTTCCAGCGCCGGTAGATGGGTTGGTGGCGCCATCTTTGCCTGTGTCGCTCACGCCAGCGTCGAGCGCGGTGGTGTTGGAGGAGGCGCCCGCGGTGGCGGCAGATGAGCGTGTTGTTCAACTGGTGCCCGCGGCCGATACCGAATCCGGTGCGGGGGATGCGCCCCGCCCAACGCCTGGTCCTGCAGGTGGTCGCCCCTCGCTCAAACGCGTGAAATAGCGGTTATTTGTTTTTGGGCCTGTTTTTCGATATAGAATGCGGGCTTCGCCGGTTTAGCTCAGTTGGTAGAGCACCCGCCTTGTAAGCGGTAGGTCGTCAGTTCGATTCCGACAACCGGCACCATTTTTCTTGTGGATGCCTCAGCATCCTTTCATTCGCCAGTTCAACGCACGCCAGTTTGAACTTTCAGGCGAATGGAGTTAACCTCCCATCCCCGGACCCGCAAATGCGCCTGCAGTGCAGGCAGGATTTGGCGCAGCTTGGCCGCAGCCGAGTTGCTGCTGACAAGAAGGCACCAGCTTGTTCCGTCAATCGGGCCAGCCTGTAGCGTGCCTCGCAGTCCTGGGGGAATCAATGGTTCTATGGCCTTCAGCCGGTCGCTGGAGTCTCTGGTGAGCGCGGTCAGCATGGCCAGCGTGGGGGACTCGGCGCTGGCTTGCTGCAACGTAACGGCGTGATGGCGGCGGTTCATGGGTGGGCCTCTATGGCATGGAGATAACTTTGTGCATTTGATTATCACGGACGCTCGTTCGGCCCGTACCCGGTCTATTCATCTGTCGGGTGTGCGCCTTGTGTTGGCTGGGTTGCTGCTTTCGATGGGGCTGATGCTGGTGGCTGCGCTGTTGTACCACTGGGTTTTTCTGAAAGGCGCTCGCGAGGGGTGGCCCGTGTTTGGCTCATTGGTCAAGCTGGTGGTCAAAGACGAGTTTGAAGAGCGTGACAAGTTCATGCGGGCCAATCTGGATGCGATGGCCCGTCGCGTGGGGGATATGCAGGCGCGCATGGTTCAGCTGGAGTCTCTTGGGGACCGTGTCATGGGGCTTTCGGGAATGTCTCCCGCTGACATTCCCAAAAATGACGGCCGTGGTGGTGCCCTGGTGGGGGCCCGCAATCTTTCGATGGAAGAGTTGCAGGCCATGCTGGATGATCTGGAAAAGTTGACCAACCAGCGGGTCGATTGGATGACTGTGATGGAGTCAAGGCTCTTTGACCAGCACATCCGTAAAAAAATGGTACCCACCCACGCCCCGGTCAGTGGGCGTGCGGCGGGCTCTGCGTTCGGCTGGCGGCTGGACCCCTTTACGGGCCAATCGGCGTTGCACACGGGGCTGGACTTTCAGGCCGATACCGGCACCCCCATTTTGGCTGCAGCGGGAGGGGTGGTCATTGCCCAAGAATTTCATCCTGCCTACGGCAACATGATTGAGGTGGACCATGGGAACCAGTTGGTGACGCGCTATGCGCACGCCTCTCGCACGTTGGTCAAGCAGGGTGATCTGGTTAAGCGGGGGCAGAAAATTGCGGAGGTCGGAACCACCGGCCGATCAACGGGGCCGCATCTGCATTTTGAAGTGCTTGTGCAAGGGGTCTTCCAGGACCCACAAAAATTCCTGAATGCCGGAACGGGCAAGGCGGATCTCGCGCTGGCGGCTGCATCCAAGGGGGCTGTGGTAGCGCAGCAAAACCCTACACCTGCGGGCAGGTAAAATCGCCAGTCCTGTGTTCGGCCTCGGGGTGCTTGCATTCTTGAGCGACGGACTCAACTGAACTCAATTCTTATTAGGGATTTCGGTCGTTCAACGACACCGCGTTGGTGTGTTGAACGGTCCTGTTCGCATGGCCACCAACTTCCTCACCAAAATATTCGGCAGCCGCAATGACCGGCTTCTCAAGCAATACCGCAAAGTGGTCGCTCGCATCAACGAGATGGAGCCTGAGTATGAGAAGCTGTCTGACGACGCATTGCGCGCCAAGACCCAGGAGTTCAAGGACCGGGTAGCCAAAGGCGAATCGCTGGATGCCATCTTGCCTGAGGCCTTTGCTGTAGTGCGCGAAGGCTCCAAGCGCGCGATGAAGATGCGCCACTTTGACGTGCAGATGCTGGGTGGGATGGCCTTGCACCACGGCAAGATCTCTGAAATGCGCACGGGCGAGGGCAAGACCCTCACCGCTACGCTGCCGGTGTACCTCAATGCCTTGTCTGGCAAGGGGGTTCATGTGGTCACCGTGAACGACTACTTGGCTAATCGCGATGCCCAGTGGATGGGCCGCCTCTACAACTTCCTGGGCCTGACGGTGGGCATCAACCTGCCCAATATGCCGCGCGAGGAAAAGCAGGCTGCGTACCGTGCAGACATCACCTACGGCACCAATAACGAGTACGGGTTTGACTACCTGCGCGACAACATGGTGTACGAAGCCCATGACCGTGTGCAGCAGGGCTTGAACTATGCCATCGTGGACGAGGTGGACTCCATCTTGATCGATGAAGCGCGCACGCCACTCATCATCAGTGGGCAAGCCGAAGACCACACGGCGATGTACATCGCGATGAACAAGGTGGTGCCGCTGCTGGTGCGCCAAGAAGGAGAAGCCGATCCGCGCACGGGCGAGGGTGTGACCAAGCCCGGCGACTTCACGCTGGATGAGAAAACCCACCAGGTGTTCTTGACGGAGCAGGGCCACGAGTCGGCCGAACGCATTTTGGCGAGCCAGGGGCTGATTGCCGAAGGCGCCTCGGTGTACGACCCCGCCAACATCACGCTGATGCACCACCTGTATGCAGCGCTGCGTGCCAATCACCTCTATCACCGCGACCAGCACTACGTGGTGCAAAACGGTGAAATCGTCATCGTGGACGAGTTCACTGGCCGTTTGATGTCGGGCCGCCGCTGGAGCGATGGCCTGCACCAGGCTGTGGAGGCCAAGGAAGGCGTCAACATCCAGGCTGAAAACCAGACCCTGGCGTCGATCACCTTCCAGAACTACTTCCGCCTGTACAACAAGCTCTCGGGCATGACCGGCACGGCCGATACCGAGGCGTACGAGTTCCAGGAAATCTACGGCTTGGAAACCGTGGTGATTCCCCCGAATCGCCAGAGCCTGCGTGATGATCAGCTCGACCGTGTGTACAAGACCACCCGCGAGAAGTACGAAGCGGCCATCAAAGACATTCGCGAGTGCCATGAGCGAGGCCAGCCGGTGCTGGTGGGCACCACATCGATTGAAAATTCAGAAATCATTGACGAGCTCTTGAACAAAGAGGGCTTACCCCACCAGGTGCTCAACGCCAAGCAGCATGCCCGTGAGGCCGACATCGTGGCCCAGGCCGGGCGCGAGGGCATGATCACCATCGCCACCAACATGGCGGGCCGTGGTACCGACATCGTGCTGGGCGGCAACATTGAAAAGCTCATCTCTGCGATTGAGGCGGACGAGTCTTTGGACGAAGCCGCCCGCCATGCGCAGATCGAGAAAGTGCGCGCCGACTGGAAGGTGGACCACGAAAAAATCAAGGCACTGGGCGGCTTGCGCATCATCGCCACCGAGCGCCATGAATCGCGCCGTATCGACAACCAGCTGCGTGGCCGCTCTGGCCGCCAAGGTGACCCGGGCTCGTCGCGCTTTTACCTGAGCCTGGACGATTCGCTGATGCGCATCTTCGCGGGTGACCGCGTCAAGTCCATCATGGATCGCCTGAAGATGCCCGACGGTGAGGCCATCGAGGCAGGCATCGTGACTCGCAGCATTGAGTCGGCCCAGCGCAAGGTGGAAGCCCGCAACTTCGATATCCGCAAGCAACTGCTGGAATACGACGATGTGGCCAATGACCAGCGCAAGGTGATCTACCAGCAGCGCAACGACATTTTGGACGCATCGGACCTGGCGGATGTGATTGCTGCCATGCGTGAAGACTCCATGACCGACTTGGTGCGCTTGTACGTGCCTGTTGAGTCGGTCGAAGAACAGTGGGACCTGCCGGCACTGGAGAAGGCGCTCAATGAAGAGTGGCAAATCGCCGTGTCGTTGCAGGACATGGTTGCCCAATCAGAGTCCATCACCGACGAAGAAATTCTGGAACGCGTGGTCAAGCTGGCCCATGCCGCCTTCGATGCCAAGGTGGAGCTGGTGGGGCGTGAGAACTTCACCCAGTTTGAGCGTGCGGTCTTGCTGCAGAGCTTTGACTCCAACTGGCGTGACCACTTGAGCTCTTTGGACTACCTGCGCCAAGGCATCCATTTGCGTGGCTATGCCCAAAAGCAACCCAAGCAAGAGTACAAGCGCGAAGCCTTCGAGCTGTTCCGCCAGTTGATCGACAGCGTCAAGAACGAAGTCACCAAAATTTTGATGACGGTGCAGGTGCAGTCGCCAGCGCAACTCGACGAAGCCGCTCAGCAGTTGGAAGCCCGTGCCGAGCACATCTCCAATGTGACCTATACCGCCCCCACTGAAACTGGGGAAGCCCAGACCGTCCCTGAAGGACAAGCGCTGGGTGGTGATGAAGGGGCTTTTGAAGGCCTGCGTGTGGGCCGCAACGACCCATGCCCCTGCGGTAGCGGCAAGAAATACAAGCAGTGCCACGGCAAGCTGGCCTGATCGCTGAGAGGACGGAAACACGGGCTGCGGCCCGTGTTTTCATTTGGATGCCATGTCTTTGCGCATAATCTTCCGCAGTTTTTCTGAAAGAGCACTCTATGCCCGTAAATCTTCTGGCCCCTGTGGCTGCTGACCTGCATCCGATTGCAGGCGTTCGTATTGGCGTGACTGAAGCGGGCGTCCGCAAGGCCAACCGCAAGGACCTGACGGTGTTTTTGCTGGACGAGGGGGCCAGCGTGGCAGGGGTCTTCACGCAAAACCGTTTTTGCGCGGCGCCCGTGCAGGTCAGCCGTGAACATTTGGCCGCTGGCAAAGGGGTCCGCGCCATGGTCATCAACACGGGCAACGCCAATGCTGGTACGGGGGCAGATGGCTTGGCCCGTGCCCGCTCTACCTGCAAGTCACTGGCAGGTTTGTTGAACGTGGCCCCCGAGCAAGTGTTGCCTTTCTCCACTGGCGTGATCATGGAGTCGCTGCCCACCGATCGCATTGAGGCAGGGCTGCCTGCAGCACTGGCCGATGCGCAGACAGGCCACTGGGCCCGCGCGGCAGAAGGCATCATGACCACCGACACCTTGCCCAAGGCCTTCAGTGCACAGGCCTCGGTGGGGGGGGCCACTGTGTCGATCACCGGCATCAGCAAAGGCGCAGGCATGATCCGTCCCAACATGGCGACCATGCTGGGCTTTTTGGCCACGGATGCATGCGTGGATGCGTCGGTGGTGCAGCAACTGGCCCGCCATCTGGCAGACCGCTCGTTCAACCGGGTAACCATTGACGGCGATACCTCGACCAACGATTCCTTTGTGGTGGTGGCCACCAACAAGGCCGCCCATGCACCGATCACGTCGCTGGACAGCGCTGACGGGCAAGCCCTGTTGGCCGCCATGTTGGGCGTGGCCCAAAAGCTGGCCCAGGCCATCGTGCGCGACGGTGAGGGGGCGACCAAGTTCATCACCGTGCGGGTAGAAGGCGGCAAGACCGGCGAGGAATGCCGCCAGGTGGCCTATGCCATTGCCCATTCGCCACTGGTCAAAACCGCTTTTTACGCCAGCGACCCAAACCTGGGCCGCATCTTGGCGGCTGTGGGCTATGCGGGCATTGCAGACCTGGACCAGACCCGCATCGATCTGTACCTGGACGATGTGCACGTGGCTGTGAGCGGTGGGCGCAACCCCGCTTATCGCGAAGAAGATGGCCAGCGCGTGATGAAGCAAAGCGAGATCACGGTGCGGGTGGTTCTGGGGCGCGGTGAGGCATCAGACACCGTGTGGACCTGCGACTTCAGCCACGACTACGTGACGATCAACGCCGACTACCGTTCTTGATTTGAGACTGATTTGCTATTGATTTGATAGCTTTCTGCGCTGATCTATCAGGCGCTAGGTGCCCATATGAATGAAAAATTTGAACGGTTGATGGAGCGGGCCGAGCAGCTCATCGGCCGCATCGAATCGGTGCTGCCGCAGCCGCTGTCGGCGCCAGACTGGGCGCAGGCCATTGCCTGGCGTTACCGCAAGCGCAGCAGCGGGCATGGCACGCTGGAGCTTGTGCGGCATGTGGGGGCCATGCAGCTGGCGGACCTGAAGGAAATCGATGGGCAAAAAGAAAAGATCGAGCGCAATACGCTGCAGTTTGTGCAGGGCAAAACGGCCAACAACGTCCTGCTGACCGGGGCCCGGGGCACCGGCAAGTCCTCGCTCATCAAGGCGTGCCTGAATGCCTTTGCCGGCCAGGGGCTGCGTCTGATCGAGGTGGACAAAGCCGATCTCGTGGATTTGCCGGACATCGTGGATGTGGTCTCTGAGCGGCCCGAGAAATTCATCGTGTTCTGCGACGACCTGAGCTTTGAAGATGGCGAGCCGGGCTACAAGGCACTCAAGTCGATTCTGGACGGTTCGGTGGCTGCGGCCACGCCCAATGTGCTGATCTATGCCACCAGCAACCGCCGCCACCTGTTGCCTGAATACATGGCGGACAACCTGACCTACACCCACACCGAAGACGGTGAGGTGCACCCCGGTGAGGTGGTGGAAGAGAAGATCTCGCTGTCTGAGCGCTTTGGTCTGTGGGTGAGCTTCTACCCGTTCAGCCAGGAAGAGTACCTGACCATCGTTGCCCAGTGGCTGGCATCGCTGGGCGTGTCTGCCGCAGCCATTGCTGCAGCGCGCCCCGAGGCGCTGGTATGGGCGCTGGAGCGCGGTTCGCGCAGCGGGCGTGTGGCGTACCAGTTTGCGCGCGACTATGCGGGGCGGGTATGAAGTGCATTTTTTGGACTGCTTCGCAGTGCCTGCCCGTTGGCGTGGTGCCATGTTCCCAACGAACGTCGAGGTGAGCCAAGATGAGTGAGACACGCAAACACACCGAAGTGGCGGTTGGCATTTTGCTGCGCAGCGATGGCGCCATGCTGCTATCGACCCGCCCACCGGGCAAGCCTTATGCGGGGTACTGGGAGTTTCCGGGAGGCAAGCTGGAGGCCGGCGAGACCGTGGAACAGGCCCTGCGCCGCGAACTGGAAGAAGAGTTGGGCATCACCATCGGCCCGGTCCAGGTCTGGAAGGTGACCGAGCACGACTACCCGCACGCTTTGGTGCGCCTGCACTGGTGCAAGGTGCGCGAATGGACGGGCGCGTTTGAGATGCGCGAGGGCCAAGCCATGGCATGGCAGCAATTTCCACTGACCGTAGATCCCGTACTGCCGGGTGCGTACCCGGTGCTGGACTGGCTGGAGCAGGAGCAACTCGGTTAATTTGCTCCTTAATTGATAGCTTCTTACGCTTTATTAATGGGCGCTAGAGGCTGTTTTTATATGAAATTCAGTGCTCTACCCGAGGATCGCCGTATTGCGCATCCAGCGGTGGGGCTTCGGTGGGCATGCGGAAGTCTTCACTGGCCCAAGCGCCCAGGTCAATCTGTTTGCAGCGCTCGCCACAGAAGGGGCGGTACCGATTGGCGGGGCTGTAGAGGCTGTCTCCGCCGCAGGTCGGGCACACCACGGTGCGTGTGGCAGAGGGCTGAGGAGCGGTTTTTGGCGGGGTGTCGGCAGCCATGTCGTGCGTATCCAATAGGGGTGGCTTGGCGCTCACGCGCACAGCGTCAATTCGAACGCCGCATCGTCGGTGCACGCATGCAAGCGTTCGTCGGCACCTTGCTTCATCAGCCGCACTGACACGATCAAACGGTTCCCGCTGATTTCAGGGATCAGCCCCAAAGCTGGGTCGATGCGAAGCCGCAGCAGCTGGAAGGTGCGGCCCGCTGGGAGGTTTTGCTGAAATTGGCCGCGCTCAGCGGCCACTTTTTGCGGTACGCCAGAGTCGCGCAGCAGCTTGAGCAACACGTAGATGGACTCGGCCAGCGGGGCCAGGGTGGAGGCCCAGTTTTGCAGCGCCTCTTGGCGAACAGCTGCGTCTTTATGTTGCCAAGCGTAGTACGCCGGAAGGTCAAACCCGCAGGTGCCACCCGGGATGCCTACGCGACTGCGAATGCTCATCAGCCAGTCGTTTTCTGTCAGCGCATGCCCTGCCTTACCCGACTGCGCGTTGAGTGCGGTGAAGCAGCGGTCCAGCTGTGCGATCACTGCATCCAGGGCTGCTTCCGAGATGGAGGGGTTGCCCCGGTAGCCGTCGAGCTGGTGCTTGTGCTTTTCAATGTCCTTGAGAACATCCGATTTGAGATCGGCGCGGGCCGCCACATCCATGATTTCAAAGACGGTGACCAGCGCAAAATGGTGATCCAGCGGGTGTACTCTGGGGATCAGCTCCCCCAGCCGACGGAACAACTGCTCCAGTCGGAGGTAGGTTCTGAGTCGTTCGTTGAAAGGGTATTCGTAGAGGATCACGCTGGCAGGTTCCTGGGCGCAGTGAAATGGGCCTGGCGCTGATGTCGGGGAAGAACGGGCGGGCCAGTGCTTCTAGGGATTGAGGCGCATCATAGCCCGAACAGTGCGGCTGTTTCTGTGGCCAACTGTTGCAAGTCGGCAAGCGCGCAATTATCGCCATTGTCGATCACGATATCGGCTGAAGCCCGCCGAATCCGCCGAGGGGCCTGGGCTGCCAGGATCGACTCCACCGTGGCGCGCTCCAGCCCGTTTCGCGCCATCACGCGCTGTATCTGCAGGTGCTCTGGGCAATCCACCACAACGATCGCATCCAGTCTTTGGGCCCATCGGCCAGACTCCACTAGAAGCGGGACATCGAACACGATAATGCGTGCCCCTGAAGCCTCTGCGGCTTGCGCTTGCTGGCTGCTGTGCAGACTGACAAGAGGGTGAACGATGGCTTCCAGTGCAGACTTGGCTTGGGGTGTGCTGTAGGCCAGTTGGCGCATGCGTGCGCGGTCCAGCGCTCCCGTATCGTCCAGATACTCCCGCCCAAAGGTTTGGGCTATGGCATCCATCGCATCGCCACGGGGGCCTGTGACTTGTCTGGCGATCTGATCGGAGTCAATGATGGCCGCGCCATGGATCTGGAGCAGCAGGCCGAACGTGGTCTTGCCGCTGCCAATGCCACCTGTCAGTCCGATATGGCTAGCGGATCGCCCCATCTTCAGAGTCCAAATCCACGCAACACGGTGTCCAGTATGGCCTTGGGCCCAGCAATCATCGCGGTGAGACCTGCACCTACCAAAAAGGGCCCGAAGGGCACATACCCACCTTCGCGCAGGCTGCTGAAGACCTTCATGCCAATGCCCACGATGGCACCGATGACCGACGACATCAAGATAATGGGCACCAGGCCCTCCCACCCAAACCATGCGCCGAGGGCGGCGAACAGTTTGAAATCCCCGTACCCCATGCCTTCTTTGCCCGTTGCCAGCTTGAATGCCCAGTACACCAGCCACAGCGAGAGATAACCTGCCGCAGCGCCCATCACTGAGGACGCCAGTGGCACCTGGGTCCACTGCAACACCGACGCCAGCAGCCCCGCCCAAAGCAATGGCAAGGTCAAGTCATCCGGCAACAGCGTCGTATCCCAATCGATAAAAGCCAGTGCGACCAAAACAGCGGAGAAACCGCACCAAGCCAAACCGGTAGGCGTCAGTCCCCAGTGCTGCACGCACCAAAAGAACAGCCCGCCTGTGAGCAGTTCCACCAGCGGATACCGGGGGCTGATGCGGGTGCTGCATTCAGAGCACTTGCCGCGCAAAAAAAGGTAGCTGACAACGGGAATGTTCTCGTACCACGCCACGAGATGACCACAAGAGGGACACCGCGACCGGGGGACCATCAAGTTGAACGGCTCCTGTGGAGCCGGTTCCATGTTACTGCCAGCCTGCTCGGCCTGAAAGGCTGCTGACTCTGCAGCCCATTGCCGCTCCATCATTTTGGGCAGGCGATAAATGACAACGTTCAAGAAACTGCCAATGAGAAGCCCAAACAGCGCAGCAAGCCCTGAGACTGGCAAAGATTCCAGCTCCATCAAACGACCTGACCCAATTTGAAAATGGGGAGGTACATTGACACCACGATGCCGCCAATCAAGGTACCCAGGAACACGATGATGATGGGCTCCATCAGGCTGGAGAGGCCAGCCACCATTTCGTCCACTTCGGCCTCGTAAAAGTCTGCGGCTTTGCCGAGCATGTGATCAATGGAGCCGGATTCCTCACCGATGGCGCACATCTGGATCACCATGGAGGGAAATACCTTGGCGTTGTCCATTGCGACGGTAAGGCTAGTGCCGGTGGAGACTTCTTGCTGGATTTTCTCGGTCGCCGTGGAGTACACCGAGTTCCCCGAGGCGCCACCGACGGAGTCAAGCGCTTCCACCAGTGGAACACCTGCTGCAAACATGGTGGCCAAGGTTCGCGTCCAGCGGGCTACGCAAGACTTATCAATCAAGGCGCCAAAAATGGGCATCTTGAGCAGAAAGCGGTCCATGAATTTCTGCATTTTTTCACTGCGCTTCCAGGCTTGCATGAAAAAATAGAACCCGCCACCAATGATGGAGAAGATCAGCCACCACCATTTAACAAATACCTCGCTGATGCCCATCACAAGCAGCGTGGGAGCTGGCAGATCTGCTCCAAAAGACGAGAAGACCTCCTTGAATGCTGGGATCACGAAAATCATGATCACAGTCACCACCACAAAGGCAACAATGACCACCGAGATCGGGTACATCAAGGCTGATTTGATCTTGGATTTGATCGCCTCTGTCTTTTCCATGTAAGTCGCAAGTCGGTCCAGCAGCGCTTCAAGAATACCTGCCGCTTCCCCGGCTTCCACCAAGTTGCAATACAGGCTGTCGAAGTACATGGGGTGCTTGCGAAACGCGGCGTTCAATGAGGTGCCGGTCTCAACATCGGTACGAATGTCATTCAACAGTTTGGTCACGCTGGCGTTGGTGTTGCCACGCCCGACAATGTCAAAAGACTGCAGTAGTGGAACACCGGCCTTCATCATGGTGGCCAATTGCCGGGTGAAGAGTGCAATGTCTTTGGGCTTGATCTTCTTGCCGGAACGGGTACGCCTCTTCTTGATTTTGGTCGGAAAAACGCCTTGTCGGCGCAGCGTGGCCTGAACCTGGTTTTCGCCGACAGCCCGAATCTCCCCGCGCACCACCTTGCCTGCGCGGTCCTTGCCTTCCCATTCAAAGACAAACTCTTTGATGTCCCTTGATGCTGCGGTTGCCATGCTGTTCCCTGTCTATCTGTCTGTTATTCGTTGGTCACGGCGAGCACTTCTTCCAGCGAAGTGAGGCCGAGTTTGGCCTTGTAGAGGCCTGATGCGCGCAAGGATCGAACGCCCTCGTTGCGTGCTTGTTCTGCAATTTCGAGGGCGCTTCCATCGCGCAAGATAATGCGTTGAATCTCCTCAGAGATGGGCATTACTTGGTAAATGCCCACGCGTCCTTTGTATCCGTTATTGCACGCGGAGCAGCCCACGGGTTTGTAGGTGATCCAAGATCCATCGAGTTCTTCCTCGGTGTATCCGGCCTCCACCAAGGCCTCGTGGGGCACATCCGCAGGGGCCTTGCAGGCTGCACACAGGCGTCTGGCCAAGCGCTGGGCAGTGATCAAAATCACGCTCGATGCAATATTGAAAGGCGCAATGCCCATATTGCGCATCCGCGTCAATGTCGTGGGGGCATCGTTGGTGTGCAGTGTGGATAAAACCAAGTGACCTGTTTGGGCCGCTTTGATGGAAATATCAGCGGTTTCCAGGTCTCGAATTTCACCCACCATGATGATGTCCGGATCTTGACGCAGGAAAGACTTCAAGGCCACCGCAAAAGTAAGGCCTGCCTTGTCGTTCACATTGACTTGGTTGACCCCTGGAAGATTAATTTCAGATGGGTCTTCCGCCGTCGCAATGTTGACGCCCGGTTTGTTGAGCAGGTTCAGGCAGGTATACAGAGACACCGTTTTTCCAGAACCTGTGGGGCCTGTCACCAAAATCATTCCATAAGGGCGACCAATTGCAGACAGGAGACGCTCTTTTTCCTCTGGTTCATAGCCCAGCGCATCAATGCCCAGCTTGGCACTGCTGGGGTCCAGGATACGGATCACGATTTTCTCGCCAAACAAAGTGGGCAAAGTGCTGACCCGGAAGTCAATCACACGGTCCGGCCCCACCTTGAGCTTCATTTTCCCGTCTTGAGGTACTCGTTTTTCGGAGATATCCATGCGAGATATCACCTTGATGCGGGAAGCGAGTTTGTCTTTGATGGCAATGGGGGGCGAGGAAATTTCCTTGAGCTCCCCGTCAACACGGAAGCGTACGCGGTACTGGTGCTCGTAGGGTTCAAAATGCAAATCGGATGCCCGCATATTGAATGCATCAAGCAGCATTTTGTGCAAGAACTTAACGACAGGGGCATCTTCGACCTCATTTGCGCCTGCATCGATGGATTCCGGAACCTCCTCCGTAACCGATTCGTCAAAATCGAATTCACCGCTGGTCAGGCTCTCCATCGACTCCGTCGTGGACTTTGTGCTCGCTTCGACCAAGCGATTGAGCTTGTCGTATTCGGCAATGATCCAGTCCACTCCCATTTGGGTTGTGAACTTGATTTTTTCTGCTGCTTCCTGATCGGTGGGGTCTGCGGTGGCGACAATCAGTCGGTTGTTTCTCTTGCTGAGAACGACAACCTTGTAAGACTGGCAGATTTTTGCATCAAGCAAATCTTTGGGGAGCCGTTGTGGGTCAATGGCCTCCAAGTCCAGCAAAGGGGCACCAAAAACTGCAGAAACTGTGTGCGCCAGATCTGACGCAGAAACGACACCTGAGCCAGTCAGTTCCGCAATAAAGCTGGTGCGATTACTTTGTGACTTTTGGTAAATTTCCTCTGCGGCTTTTTGTGCCAGCTTGCCCGCAGACATGAGCGCCCGCCCCAACCCGGGAAGGGCAATTGCAGAAGCGTCTTTAGGAGCGGTGTCAACAGCAGCCATGTAACCAATAGAGCATTAATGTGAACAGCGGCTCATCCTATCATCGCCCATCGGTTTTGGGCTGTATGGGGGCTGTGTTGGTGGCTCTACCGCAACGGTGCTGTGTCGCCTAGCTGGGGTGAGGTGTGCCGCTGAAATGCGAGAACTCGGTTTGGGTCTTGTCGGTAATCTGCGCGTCCCCCTCTCGTGACGGGGCGGTTAGATCCGCGCGCTGGCGACTGCGTGCTTTGAGTCGATGCGGAGGCCGTAGGTTGTCCTCGTGCGTGCCCTGATCAAGCCCGGCGCTCGGTCAGTTGGTTTGCCAGGGCGCACATACCCTCAGCGTGGGGTGTTGGCGGCAATGTGGCAATGGCCGCAATGGCGCGATGGGCTTCATCGGAGGCTGCTTGGCGTGCGACCTGTAGAGCACCTGTTTGTTTGACGATATCGATGATGGCGGCCAGTTGCTCTGTTGAGCCTTCCTCAATGGCGTGGCGGATGGTTTGGGCTTGTTTTGGCGTGCCGCGTGCCATGGCTGCAATCAACGGAAGGGTGGCTTTGCCCTCGCGCAGGTCATCTCCCAAATTTTTACCCATCTCTGAGGCATTGCCGTCGTAGTCGAGGACGTCATCAATAATTTGGAACGCGGTGCCGAGCGCTTGTCCATAAGTGGCGCAGGCCTCCTCAATCTGAGTCGTGCTTTCGGCCAGAACCGCACCCAAGCGAGCGCTCGCCTCGAACAGCTTGGCAGTCTTGGAGCGGATGACTTTGAGGTAGTCGGTTTCAGTCAGTGATGCGTCGTGCATGTTCATCAATTGCAGAACCTCGCCCTCCGCAATGATGTTGGTCGCCTCGGAGAGAATCTCCATCACCCGCATGCTGCCTGTTTCAACCATCATCTGGAATGACCGGGTGTGCAGGAAGTCGCCGACCAGCACACTGGCAGGGTTGCCGAACGTCTCGTTGGCGGTGGCGCGGCCTCTGCGCAGGGTGGATGCATCCACCACGTCGTCATGCAGGAGCGTGGCGGTATGGATGAGCTCTACCACGGCCGCCAACGTGTGGCGGTGCCGACCCTGGTAGTTCAGTGCCCCACACACCATCAGCAACAAAGCTGGCCGCAGGCGCTTGCCGCCTGCAGCAATGATGTACTGTGAGATTTGCCCCACCAGAGGCACCGTGGACGTCAATCGCTGTCCAATGACTCGATCAACTTCTCGCATGTCCTCTGCAACCAGTGAGAGGGGGGCGCTTGTGGTGGTGGGGGGGTGTTGTCAGTCAAGATGGCGGCTACCGAAAGTGCCCTGAATTATAGGAATGGCTGGGTGCGCGTGCGGCGGCTTTGTGGCGGAGGTGGTACTTTTTGTGGTCTATGGCATAATCTAGGGCTCTGCAGAAATAGGTCTGCAGAACTCAATTCAAAGAGGCTCACATGTACGCGGTCATAAAAACCGGCGGCAAGCAGTATCGCGTTGCTTCCGGCGAAAAAATTAAAGTAGAACAGATTGCTGCGGACGTAGGCCAGGAAATTGTGATCGATCAAGTTCTGGCAGTCGGCAACGGCGCAGAATTGAAGATCGGCACACCCCTGGTGTCCGGCGCAACCGTAAAAGCCACTGTCGTGGCGCACGGCAAGCACGACAAAGTGCACATCTTCAAGATGCGCCGTCGTAAGCACTATCAAAAACGCCAAGGCCATCGCCAGCAGTTCACTGAGCTGCAAATCGGTGCGATTGCTGCTTAATCAGGAGTCAATGTCATGGCACAGAAAAAAGGCGGCGGCTCTACGCGAAACGGTCGTGATTCCAAGCCAAAGATGCTGGGTGTCAAGGCCTTCGGCGGTGAATTGATCAGCGCTGGTTCCATCATCGTGCGTCAGCGCGGTACCCGTTTCCACCCCGGCAGCAACGTCGGTGTGGGCAAGGACCACACTCTGTTTGCATTGGTTGACGGGCATGTCTCGTTCGGCACCAAGGGTGCACTGTCCAAGCACACAGTCAATGTGACCCCAGCCTGAGCTTAGCCTCTGGTTGAAGCCAAAGCCCCGCACTGTCGGGGCTTTGTCGTTTTTCGTTTTCGCATTTGGCTGTTCTGGCAAGATGCGCGATTCGCTGATGCGGTCGGCCCCTTGGGGTTGGATGTTGCGCATCTTTTGGCTGCTGGTATGCCTCTGGCCTTGCCCCTTCTGTGGTGATGGGGTGGGGCCTGGATCTTCTTTGTGTAGGAAGGTCAATCGCACCTAGCCTCTTTTGTAAACTGGATATCCCATGAAGTTCGTCGATGAAGCCTATATTGACATTGCCGCAGGCGATGGTGGCAATGGCTGTGTGTCATTTCGCCACGAGAAATACAAGGAATTCGGCGGGCCCAATGGAGGCGATGGTGGGCGCGGTGGGCATGTTTTCGCTGTAGCGGATCCCAACCTGAACACGTTGGTGGATTTCCGTTACTCACGCCGGCATGATGCCAAGCGGGGTGAGCATGGTATGGGATCGGACATGTTTGGCGCGGCGGGGGATGACATCACCCTGAAGATGCCTGTCGGGACCATCATCACGGATGCGGAAACGGGCGAAGTGCTTTATGAATTGCTCAATCCGGGTGAAGTGATCACCATCGCCAAGGGCGGGGATGGCGGTTTTGGCAATATGCGTTTCAAAAGCGCCATCAACCGTGCGCCACGCCAGAAAACGCCAGGCTGGCCCGGTGAGAAAAAAAATCTCAAGCTGGAGTTGAAGGTTCTGGCAGACGTGGGGCTGCTGGGGATGCCTAACGCTGGCAAATCGACCTTCATCACTGCAGTCTCCAACGCACGCCCCAAGATTGCAGACTACCCCTTCACGACCTTGCACCCGAACCTGGGTGTCGTCCGCGTGGGGCCTGAGCAGAGCTTTGTGGTTGCCGACATCCCCGGCTTGATCGAAGGGGCCTCGGAGGGGGCGGGCCTGGGGCATCAGTTCTTGCGCCACTTGCAGCGCACCCGTTTGTTGCTGCACGTTGTGGATCTGGCGCCGTTCGATGATGCGGTGGACCCCGTGGCCCAGGCCAAGGCCATTGTGGGTGAACTCAAGAAATACGATGCGCAGCTCTACGACAAGCCCCGTTGGCTCGTGTTGAACAAGCTCGACATGGTGCCGACGGAGGAGCGCGAGGCGCGAGTCAAGGATTTTGTGAAGCGCTTCAAATGGAAGGGCCCAGTGTTCGAGATTTCTGCGCTGACGCGAGAGGGCTGCGAGCCTTTGATCCATGCGATCTATCGCCATGTCAAGGCAGAGCAGATGGTCGAAAACACCCCGGTGGAAGTCGATCCTCGTTTTGCGGATGATGCTTCGTCCTGATTTGCTATAAATTTTGTAGCTTGCTGCGCTTGTAGATTGGGCGCTTACGGATAAAAAGACCTTCAACATGGTTTCTAGCGTATTGCGTGATGCTCGCCGCATCGTGGTCAAGGTAGGCTCCAGCTTGGTGACGAACGAGGGGCGGGGCCTGGATGAAGCGGCCATTGGCGAATGGAGTCGCCAGCTTGCGGCTTTGGTGCGTGGCGAGGGGGGCGCGCCGCGCGAAGTGGTGATGGTGTCGAGCGGGGCTATTGCCGAGGGGATGAAGCGCCTGGGCTGGGTGTCGCGCCCGCAGGAGATCCACGAGTTACAGGCTGCCGCGGCCGTTGGGCAAATGGGTCTGGCCCAGATGTACGAGACCAAATTGCGTGAACAAGGCATGGGCAGCGCCCAGGTGCTGCTCACGCATGCCGACCTGGCTGACCGTGAGCGGTATTTGAATGCCCGTTCCACCCTGCTGACGCTGCTGCGACTGGGGGTGGTTCCTGTGATCAATGAAAACGACACGGTGGTCACCGATGAAATCAAGTTTGGTGACAATGACACGCTGGGCGCGCTGGTGGCCAATCTGGTGGAGGCCGATGCCCTGGTCATCTTGACCGATCAAAAGGGCTTGTACACCGCAGACCCGCGCCGTGATCCTGCCGCACAGTTTGTGCACGAAGCCAAAGCCGGTGACCTTGCGCTCGAAGCGATGGCGGGCGGGGCCGGGTCGAGCATTGGCAAGGGGGGCATGATTACCAAGATTCTGGCGGCCAAGCGCGCTGCGGGGTCGGGGGCCTCGACCGTGATTGCCTGGGGGAGGGAGCCGGACGTCTTGCTGAGGCTCGCGGGTGGCGATGCTCTGGGCACTTTGTTGGTAGCCCAAACCCAAAAGACGCAGGCGCGCAAGCAGTGGATGGCCGATCACCTGCAATTGCGTGGGGCGGTGTTGGTGGATGCAGGTGCCGCTTCCAAGTTGCGGGAGGAAGGGAAAAGTCTGCTGCCCATTGGCATGACCAGTGTGGAGGGCGATTTTTCCCGGGGTGATGTGATCGCTGTGCGAGACCCTGCGGGCGTGGAGATTGCCAGGGGTTTGGCCAACTATGCGGCAGCGGAGGCCCGATTGCTGTGTCGCAAGCCATCCGCAGAATTTGAGCGATTGCTGGGCTACACCGCGGAGGCGGAGATGGTTCACCGCGATAACTTGGTTTTGTCCGCAGTCTGAATTTCGCAAGGCTTCAAGCGAAGCGTGGGTCACATGCAAAAGGCCGCCCCCGAAGAATCTCCGGGGGCGGCCTTTTGTCTGTCTGGCGTCTGTTTGGCTCTTGGTCTGTGAAGGTGTGCTTCCCGCTCTCAACTGGGCTGAGACTTTGACGGTGCCACGGCCATTGCCAAGGGCGAAATAGCCTCCAGCTCTGCTGGCATGCTGTTTTGCGGATCGGGATCGAAGCTCGCGCCGGGCGGCAATTCCATGCCAGGGTGCAGCAACAGTGAGCCCGTTCTGAACATCGTTGGCGCGGCCTGTTCCGGATCCCGTGCCCGCATTCCGCTGCGCAAGTAGCGATTGCGTTGGTCGTGCCGGGGCAGGAAGCGTGCTAATTCGGTCAGCGCCATTTCATAGACGCCCCGCTTGAACTCCACCACGACATCCAGTGGCACCCAGTAGTCGTTCCAACGCCATGCGTCAAACTCCGGGTGGTTGGTGGCGCGCAGGTTCAAGTCCCAGTCGTGTCCCATGAGTTGTAGCAGATACCAGATTTGTTTCTGGCCTTTGTAGTGTCCGCGCGCATCGCGGCGGATGTACCGGTCAGGCACCTCATAGCGCAACCAATCCCTTGTGCGGGCAACCAAGCGCACATGGTTGGGCAATAATCCCACCTCTTCGTGCAATTCCCGAAACATGGCTTGCTCAGGGGTTTCGCCCCGGTCAATGCCGCCTTGTGGAAACTGCCAGCTGTGGGTGCGGATCCGCTTGCCCCAGAACACTTGGTTCTTTTGGTTGAGCAGGATGATGCCGACGTTCGGCCGAAAGCCGTCCCGGTCAAGCATAATCGAACCCCAATTTTTTAAACTGTGTCCATTATGCACGGCGCTATGCGGCCGACAAGAGGACCGGTCTGAATAGACTGAAATCGCTCCGATGAAAGCCTCTCAATTCTTTATCTCCACCCTCAAGGAAGCTCCGGCCGACGCCGAAGTGGTCAGTCACAAACTCATGATGCGGGCGGGGCTGATCAAGAAGCTGGGCGCAGGTATCTACAACTACATGCCCATGGGCCTGCGGGTGATCCGCAAGGTTGAAGCGATTGTGCGTGAGGAGATGAACCGAGCAGGGGCGGTGGAATGCGCTATGCCGGTGATCCAGCCAGCTGAGCTTTGGCAGGAAACGGGGCGATTTGAAAAGATGGGTCCCGAGCTGTTGCGCATCCGCGACCGCCATGGTCGTGACTTTGTGGTGCAGCCCACCAGTGAAGAGGTAGTGACGGACATTGCTCGGCAGGAACTGCGCAGCTACAAGCAACTGCCCAAGAATTTTTACCAGATTCAAACCAAATTCCGCGATGAACGCCGCCCCCGCTTTGGCTTGATGCGTGGCCGCGAGTTCATCATGAAGGACGCGTATTCGTTCGACCGCGACCAGGTGTCCGCCAAAGCCAGCTACCAGGTGATGGCTGCCGCGTACCGCCGTATTTTTGACCGGTTTGGTTTGACCTACCGCGCTGTGGCGGCCGATAGCGGCGCCATTGGTGGGGACCTGAGCGAAGAATTCCAGGTGATTGCCGCCACAGGCGAAGATGCCATCGTTTACTGCCCTGGCAGCGACTACGCCGCCAACATGGAAAAGGCCGAGGCCCTGGTCCCCCAAGGCCCGCGCGCAGCGGCCGCCCAGGTGCTCGCCAAGACACCAACGCCCGGCAAGAGCACCTGCGCCGACGTGGCCGACCTGCTGGGCTTGCCCCTGCAGCGCACCGTGAAGTCGCTGGTCCTGGCCACCGACACCACCAACGAGCAAGGCGAGATCGTCAAAACCCAGGTGTGGCTGCTCCTGCTGCGCGGCGATCACGACATGAACGAAATCAAGGTCAACAAAGTGCCGGGGCTGGAAAACTTCCGCTTTGCTACCGTGGCCGAGATCGAAGACCACTTTGGCTGCAAGCCCGGCTACCTGGGCCCCATTGGCCTCAAAAAGCCCCTGAAGCTGGTGGTTGACCGCGAAGTCGCCGCCATGGCCGACTGGGTGTGCGGCGCCAACGAGGTGGATTTCCACATCACCGGCGTGAACTGGGGGCGTGATTTGCCTGAGCCTGACGTGGTAGCCGATTTGCGCAACGTGGTGGCTGGCGACCTGTCGCCGGATGGCAAGGGCGAGCTGGCGATTGAGCGCGGTATCGAAGTGGGCCACGTGTTCTATCTGGGCACCAAGTACAGCCGTGCGATGAACGCGACCTTCTTGGACGAAAACGGCAAGCCGCAGCCACTGGAAATGGGTTGCTATGGCATCGGTATTACTCGTTTGCCAGCGGCCGCCATCGAGCAAAATCACGATGAGCGGGGCATCATTTGGCCCGACGCGATTGCGCCTTTCACCGTGGTCATTTGCCCCATTGGCATGGACCGCAGCGAAGAGGTGAAGGCCGCCGCTGAAAAGCTGTATGCCGAGATGCTGGCCAAAGGCGTGGATGTCTTGCTGGACGACCGGGGCGAGCGCCCTGGCGCCATGTTTGCCGATTGGGAACTGATTGGTGTGCCGCACCGCGTGACCATTGGCGACAAGAGCCTCAAGGACGGTGTGGTCGAATACCAGCACCGCCGCGATGCGGCCGCCACCAAAGTGGCCGTGGCAGACGTGTGGGCCCATGTGAAGGGCCGCATGGCGGTATGACGATGGAGGGTGACGGTGTGCGTGGGGATGTGAGTTTGCAGAAGGAATGGCCGCTGGGCGTGTCGCGCCGGGCCTGTTTGATGGCGGCTGTCGCCCCTGCGGGGTGGCTGGCTGCGCCAGGCCTGGCCCATGCGGGCGGGCAGCTTGAAGAGCCTTTGATGGATTCTGTGCGCACTGCCTTGAGTTCTGCCATTGCCAACCAGGCTCCCCCGGAGCCAGAGTTTTTCTCTACCGAATCGCGCTTGGGCTACCTGCGCTGGCTGGGCACGATGAGTGACCGCCTGCGCAAGCGCAAGCCCGAATGGGAGGTGCGTCGCGACTTTCTGCAAACCGTGTGGTACGAGTCCAAACGGGCTGGTCTGGACGTATCGCTGGTCATGGGCCTGATCCAGGTTGAGAGTGCGTTCCGCAAGTTCGCAGTTTCTAGCGTGGGGGCCCGGGGCTACATGCAGGTCATGCCGTTCTGGACGCGGGTGATCGGTGATGGGGATGCAGGCAAGCTGTTCCACATGCAGACCAACCTGCGCTTTGGCTGCGTCATCCTGCGCCACTACATTGACCGGGAGCAGGGCGATTTGTTCATGGCCTTGGGGCGCTACAACGGCAGCCGTGGCAAGCCGCCTTACCCCAACGCTGTTTTCTCGGCCCAGCGCAATTGGGTCATGGACGCCAAGACCGCTCTTGGTTGATCGGCAGGCAGGATCAGACCGCGATGGTCTGATCTTCAGCCGTTGCTGTGTGCGCTGCCCGCTTCCGTGCTGGGCTGGCGCGACACCATAACCTGGTCGATGCGGTAACTGTCCACGTCCAGCACCTCAAACTTGAAGCCCCCCCAGGTCACACTGTCTGTGCGCCGGGGTACGCGCCGCAGCATCACCATCAAGAAGCCCGCCAGGGTTTCGTACTCGCCCGCATGGGGCGGCTCGTCCAGGGCCAGCACGCGCAGTACATCGCTGATGGGGGTCACGCCGTCAATCAGCCACGAGTTGTCGTCGCGCTGAACAATCTGCTCTTCATCGGCCGGGCCCACCACCAGGTCGCCCATCACCGTGCTCATGACATCGTTCAGGGTCACCACACCGACGACCAGGCTGTATTCGTTCACGATCACGGCAAAGTCTTCGTGCACCTGCCGGAACTGCTCCAGCACTTCAGACAGCGTGAGCCGGTCTGGCACGATGAGCACCTTGCGCACCAGGCTGTCATCGGCCAGCGAAATCGGCTGGTTGTTCAGCACCCGCTGGAACAAATCCTTGGCGTCCACATAGCCGACCACATGGTCGATATCGCCTTCGCACACGGGGTACGTCGAAAACGGCTCCGCAGCAATGCGCAGGCGAATGACGGAGTCGGGCTCGTCGCGCAGGAAGAACGCGACCCTATCGCGCGGTGACATGGCGCTGGACACCGTGCGCGTGTCCAGCTCGAACACATTGGTGATGACCTGCTGCTCGCGTGCGGCGAGCACACCGGCCCGGGCACCTGCTTCCATCATGGCCAGGATGTCATCGGAGGTGATGCGTTCATCGCGCAGCGACGACAGACCCAGCAGCCTGAACAAGGCATCGGCCCCTCGGCTGTAAAACCACACCAGCGGGCGCAGCAGCGTCATGCACCATGCCATGGGCTGTGCCAGCCGCACGGCCAGGCGCTCGGGCTCGGCCATGCCCAGGCGCTTGGGGAACAGGTCGGCAAACAGAATGAACAGCGAGGTGATGATCAGGAACGAGACCATGAAGCCCGCTGTCTGCGCGGTGGACTCCGCCATCCAGACCTCAAACAGTGCGCTGAAGTGAGGGCTCAAGGCCCCTTCGCCCACGATACCGCCCAGAATGGCCACGGCGTTTTGCCCCACCTGCACCACGGTGAAATAGTCGCCGGGTTGCTCTTGCATGCGCAGCACCCGCTCAGCACGGGGGTCACCCTCATCGGCCATCTGGCGCAGGCGAAGGCGCCGCGCTGCGGCCAGCGAGATCTCGGCCATGGAGAAGAAAGCACTGGCTGCGATCAGCAGCACGATGACGAGAAGGCTTTGGGTCATGAATGGTGACAGAGCGTGGCGCTATGGCACACCGGCCCTTGGAGTGTATCTGCCCGTACATGGCCCCCAGCCCGTGGCCAGAGTGCCCCGGACTGGAGGATCGTGCGCGGCGCAGCAATCACCCGCGCACGGGCTGCTCCTGGCGCGTTGCCGAGGTGCGCTTACTGCACAAAGCCCATGCGCCCCCGTGCTGTGGCGGCCTTGGGCAAGTCGCCCACTTCCACGGCCGATCGCCGGTCCAGTCGGGCATTGCCAAAGCCCGTCATCCATGCCCGGCGCATTTCGCGCGGAGGCATGCGGGCCAGGCAGTCCAGCACATCGTCCAGTGGTTCGGGGTCCAGCAGGCGGCCCCAGTCGTGGTTGTGGCGAATGCTCTGGTACAGGTTCAGGGCAATGGTGCGCGCCTGCTCCAGCGATGGGGCCTCCACCTCAAACACGTTCATGCGGTTGAGGATGGGGTCGGGAATGCCGCGCGTGTCATTGGCCGTGGTGATCCAGATGACCTGGCTCGCATCAATGGCCACTTCGGCAAACTCGTCGGTAAAGCTTTGCGCCGTGTCGTGCTCCAGCAGGCTGTAGAGCGCACCCAGTGGGTCGTACTGCGCATCGCTGCTGGCCTTGTCGATCTCGTCCACTACGATCACCGGGTTGGCGTATTCGCCCTCGATGAGGGCTTCAAACACCTTGCCGGGGCGTGCGCCCTTCCATTGGGCGGACGAGCCCGACAGCAGCCAGCCTGCCGTCATGGAGCTCATGGGCAGCAGGTTCATGCCGGTGCCCAGCAGGTCGGCCAGGTGCTTTGCAAAGTGGGTTTTGCCAATGCCGGGGGGGCCGAGCAGCAGCATCGGGGTCACTTCCAAGCCATCGCTGCTGTCCTGTGCCAGCGCAACGTGGCGTTTGATGTCGTCCAGCACCTCAGTGAAGTTAGGCAGCAGCTCGTACAGGCCACTCATGTCGGGCACGCCCGAGGGCTTGACGTGAAAGCGCTCGGGGCCGCGCTCCAGCATGCGTTCGTAGACGGTGCGCAGGTTTTCGTATTCGCGCTGGCTGCCAGCATCCTGCAGCCGTGCGAGCTTGCGCTCGACATCGCCAGGGTGGAATACATTGCGCATTTGGGCCACCGGCAGGTGCAGTGCGGGGCTTTGGGGAACAAGGCTATGGCTGGTCATTGCATGCTCCTGTGATGTGGGTCACGCACCCATTCAAGCACACAACATGCCGCCCCTCAACGTGGGATAAGCCCTGTGTTGGTGCCACTGTTGCAGGCATGCTGCATGGGGCCTGCGCAGGCTGCCGCTGTCATGAGGCGCGCCAAAAACAAAGGCCGCCCCAAAGGGCGGCCTTTCTGGCGGGAGAGAGGCGCTGCGGCCTCGGAGGCATCAGCCCTCAGTGCCCAGCACTTGCTTGAGTTCTCCCGATTCGTACATCTCCATCATGATGTCCGAGCCGCCGATGAACTCGCCCTTGACGTACAGCTGCGGGATCGTGGGCCAGTTGCTGTAATCCTTGATGCCTTGGCGGATGGCGTCGTCTTCGAGCACGTTCACGGTGACCACGGCCTTGGGGTCCACGCCGCAAGCCTTCAGGATCTGGATGGCACGGCCGGAGAAGCCGCACATCGGGAAGCTGGCGCTGCCCTTCATGAACAGCAGGATGTCGCTGGATTTGACGAGGGCGTCAATGCGTTGTTGGGTGTCGCTCATAGGAATTTCCAAGAAAGTACAGGCGCGGAGGGGACGATTATCGCTTTTCTCCTACCCCATCGGCCGGGTAGGGTCAGCCAGTGAGCTGCTTGAGTTCCTTTTCAATGCGCTGCATGGTCGCTGTCTCCGCGTCGGCCTTTTTGAAGAGGGCGTTCACCTTGTTCAGCATGGCCTGGTTTTTGGCCTCGATCTGCATGCCCGAGATCGAAAGTTGCTGGGGATTCTTCTCTACAAGGGTGAGTAGTTCTGTGACGATGGTCAGCAGGCGTTGCGCAGCGGGGAGCATCTCCAGCATGAGGCGCGCCTGGGTACTCACCAGCTTGTCGTAGACCGTGCCATAGACCTTTTGCAGGTCCTCTGGCTGTTTGAGAGCTGCCTTGGCTTCGTCGGCCTTCTTCAGTTCTGCCGCAATGCTCTCCTGGGCTTTGGGGATTTCATTCACCGCCTGATCTACCGTGCTGCGCTTGTCGCGGTAACCCGCAATCGAGCGAACCCAGTTGAGCTCCTGAAAGCTCTTGAGCATGTTCTTGTCGTTCACCGCCTTGTTGAAATTGGTGATGACTTCATAGTGGGCGGCATACTGCCCCAGCTCCTTGCGCAGCTTGTCGTTGAGTAGGGGGATGGTGCGGCGGGGCTTGTCGAGAACCTGTGTTTGCAAGAAGGTGATGAAAGCCTGCCGTTCTTTGGGCTCGGAATCGCAGCCGGTCAGCAGCAGGCCGCTGCCCAGGGCGATGGCCCCCAGTCGGGTGAGTGAGTGGCGTCGGGAAAAAGCAAGAGTGGACATAGACAAATATCGGTCCTTCGGCGAAACGGTCTGGCTGGCCGCCTGTGCATGCTGCAGCCCGTCCGAGGTGCGCCGGCGGTTCGTTGTGAGTGGATTGATGGAAAGCAACAGCCCACTTTGCTGCGGGTGCTTTGGGTGGGCTGGGCGGAAGCAACTGCCGGTTTGCCTCTCCCCCTCCCAGGAGCCAGGCGCCTTGCAACGGCACGCGATTATTGGGCGGCGGTTACGCGTTGGTGGGAGGGCTGGCAGTAACAGTTGTTTGCAGCTGATGACCGTGTGTAAGAACCTGTGCAAAGAGCCTGTCTGCAAAGGCGGCAGGCGCATCGCTGTGGGCGGCTTGCCGCAAAAGCCTCAGAGGCAGCCGCCGGTGCAGCGTGCGATGCCCGCCAAGTCGGCGCGGCTTTGGACTTGGCGAAACCCCTGCGCCAACAGCAGTGCCTGCACGGCCAGGGCCTGGTCGTAGCCATGCTCCAGCAGCAGCCAGCCCCCAGGCCGCAGGTGGGCGGGGGCCTGGGCGACGATGGTGCGGATGTCATCCAGCCCATCGGTGCCGCTGGCCAGGGCTTGCAGGGGCTCGTGCGTCAGCGCGGCCAGGTGGGGGTCGGCGTTGGCGATGTAGGGGGGGTTGGAGACGATGGCATCGAACACGCCCTGCACGCCCTCCAGCCAGTTGGCTGGCTGAAACTGCACGGGCAAGCCCAGCCGCTTGCCATTGGCCTGCGCCACGGCCAACGCATCGGCGCTGGCATCTACCGCCAGCACCTGGGCGTCGGCGCGCTGGCTTTGCAGCGCCAGCGCGATGGCGCCGCTGCCGGTGCCCAGGTCCACCACGCGCGGCGATGTCAGCGGGGCAATCACCTCCAGCGCCCAGTCCACCAGCGTTTCGGTGTCGGGGCGCGGGTCCAGCACGCGCGCATCCACCTGCAGGGGCAGGCCATAGAACTCCTTGCGTCCGGTCAGGTAGGCCACCGGCTCGCCCGCCAAACGGCGCTGGCACAGGGCGATGAACTGGGCGTGCACGCCCTCGTCCATCGCATCCGTGTCGTGCGCCAGCAGCCAGGCGCGGCCTGCGTCGGGGCGGCCCACGGCATGCAGCAGCAGCAATTGGGCGTCGATGCGCGCCAGGCCCAGGGTGTGGGCTTGGCCCAAGGCCTGGGCCAAAGTGGGTGCGGTGTTGTTCACTATGGTTTTGATAGCCGCTTGCGCTTTCCTATCAAGCGCTAGAAGGCAATTTGATTCAAATTTGGTTGGGCGTTAGCCAGTGGCGCCCATCTCCAGCTCTTCCAGCTGCTCGGCTTCGCGTGCGTGGGCCAGGGCTTGCAGCACGTCGCCCAGGTCGCCTTCCATCACGTACAGCAGTTTGTACAGCGTGAGGTTGATGCGGTGGTCGGTCAGCCGCCCCTGTGGGAAGTTGTAGGTGCGAATGCGGTCGCTGCGGTCGCCGCTGCCGATCAAGCCTTTGCGCAACGCTGCCTCCTTGGCTGCGCGCTCGCTGCGCTCCTTCTCCTGAATGCGCGCCTGCAGCACCTGCAGCGCCTTGGCCTTGTTGGCGTGTTGGCTGCGGCCGTCCTGGCATTCGGCCACGATGCCGGTGGGCAAGTGCACCACGCGCACGGCAGAGTCGGTCTTGTTGATGTGCTGGCCGCCCGCGCCGCTGGCGCGGAAGGTGTCGATGCGCAGGTCCGCCGGGTTCAGCGTGATGGCCTGGTGCTCATCGGGCTCGGGCATCACGGCCACGGTGCAGGCACTGGTGTGGATGCGGCCCTGCGTCTCGGTGGCGGGCACGCGCTGCACGCGGTGGCCTCCGGATTCGAACTTGAGCGCGCCATACACATGGTCTCCCTCCACGCGCAGCACGATTTCCTTGTAGCCGCCCAGCTCGCTTTCGTTGGCGCTCATCACCTCCACCTTCCAGCCCTGGGTGGCGGCGTAGCGGGTGTACATGCGGGTCAGGTCGCCTGCGAACAGGGCGGATTCGTCGCCGCCCGTGCCTGCGCGGATTTCGACAAAAGCGTTGCGTGCGTCGTCCGGGTCCTTGGGCAGCAAGAGGCGCTGCAGTTCATCTTCCAACTGCACCAACTCAGCCTCTGCGCTGGTGATTTCTTCCTGCGCCATCTCGGCCATGTCCGGGTCGGCCAGCATTTCGCGGGCACCGGCCAGGTCGGCTTCGCGCTGCTGGTAGCGGGCGTAGCGGCCTGCAATCTGCGTGACTTCGGCGTGCTCGACGGAAATGCGCCGGTACTGCGCCATGTCGTTCATGATGTCTTCGCGCGAGAGCAAAAAGTCCAGCTCGCCCAAGCGCTGTGCATAGCGCTCCAATTGGCTTCGGAGAAAGGGTTTCATGGCAATTTGGGAAATAGGTTTGCTACGAAATTTGTAGCTGTCAGCGCTTGTTAATCAAGCGCTAGAGGCCGATTTTGTTTGAAATCGGAGTGGCGAGTGAGCAGGCGGGCGCCGCTACTGGCCGTTTTTGCTTTGCGAGCGCAGGAACAAGCGCGAGACGGTCTGGGCCGTCTGGGCGCGCATTTCGGCATCGCCTGCGCGCAGCTCGGCCAGGGTGCCGTGCAGCATCTTTTGTGTCAGGCCGCGCGAGAGCGCTTCGAGCACGGCATCCACGTTCTCGCCCTTGGCCAGCAGCTTCTTGGCGCGTGCGATCTCGGCGGCGCGCCACTCGTCGGTTTGCGCATTGAGCTGCTGGATCAGCGGCACCACACCACCGGCCTGGCCGACGGGGCTGCGCAGCTCCATCCAGTGCATGAAGCTTTGCACACCGGCGTCGATGATAGCCTCGGCCTGGGCCACGGCGGCTTGGCGATTGGCCTGCGCGGTTTGCACCACGGTGGCCAGATCGTCTACGGTGTACAGGTACACGTCGCCCAGCGCTTTCACTTCAGGCTCGATGTCGCGCGGCACGGCCAAGTCCACCATGAACATGGGGCGGTGGCGGCGCTTCTTCAAAGCGCGTTCCACAGCACCCAGGCCGATGATGGGCAGGCTGCTGGCGGTGCAGCTGATGACGGCATCGAACTCGTGCAGGCGCTCGGGCAGGTCGGCCAGGCGCATCACCTCGCCGCCAAAGCGGGTGGCGAGCTTTTCGCCACGCTCCAGCGTGCGGTTGGCAATGGCAATGGCCTTGGGGTTCTTGGCGGCGAAGTGCGTGGCGCACAGCTCAATCATCTCGCCCGCGCCGACGAACAAAATCTTGGTCTCGGAGATGTCTTCAAACAGCTGGCCTGCCAGACGCACGGCCGCTGCTGCCATGCTGATGCTGTGCGCGCCGATCTCGGTGCTGGTGCGCACCTCTTTGGCCACGGCAAAGCTGCGCTGAAAGAGCTGGTTGAGCGTGGTGCCCAGGGCGCCAGCCGTTTCGGCCGCGCGCACAGCGTCTTTCATCTGGCCCAGGATCTGCGCCTCGCCCAGCACCATCGAATCAAGCCCGCTGGCCACACGGAAGGCGTGGCGCGCGACGAGGCTGTCTTCCAGGGTGTAGGAGTGCGAGCGCAGCAACGCGGGGCTCACGCCGCCGCTGTGGGCCAGCCAGCCCAGCGTGTGGTCCAGCGCAGGCTGCTGGCCTGCGCAGTAAATTTCGGTGCGGTTGCAGGTGGAGATAATGGCGGTCTCCACCCCCGGGTGGCTGCCGGTGGTGCCCAAAGACTGGCGCAACCCGTGCAGCGTGGGGGCGATCTGATCGAGCGCGAACGCAAACCTGCCGCGCAGATCGAGCGGCGCGGTGGTGTGGTTGATGCCGAGGGCCCAGACTGCCATGGTGGCGGATTATAAAATCCTTACCTAAACTGCGGCGCCCAGCCTGGGTAAGCCTTGATCTGGGTCAACTGCACACATGGGTCCGCTCGACAGCCTCAACCATCTTCTCAATTTTCTGGCCCCCGCCTTCTGGATGGCCGTGGCCATGGCCGTGTTGGGGCGGCTGGTGCTGCGCGGGCGTGCTGCGGGCTTGGGGCGGGGCATGCAATGGCTGTTGGATTTTGGTGTGTGCGCGCTGGTGTTGCTGGCGGGCCTGTGGTTGACGGGGCGCGACGGCAAGATGGCCACCTACGCCGCCCTGGTGCTGGCCTGCGCGACATCGCATGGGCTGGGCCAACGCATCTGGCGTGCCTGAGCGTTTGAGCGCCTAAGCCTTCGGCGCTGTTGCCCAATTGGGCAGGGTGTTAGTCTTTTGGTTCACACCACCATAACAACCGGAGACACCCCATGAAGCCCCTTGCCGTCCTGCTGACCGCCGCAGCCCTGGCCTGCGCCACGGCAGCCACAGCCCAGACCTTTCCGACCAAGCCCATCCGCATCGTGGTGGGCTTTCCGGCCGGTGGCCCTCTGGACCAGCATGCGCGCCTGCTGTCTGACAAGCTGCAAACCGTGCTGGGCCAGCCCGTGGTGATGGACTACAAATCGGGCGCCGGGGGCACGGTGGGGGCGCAAGAGGTGATGAAGTCACCGGCCGACGGGCACACCATCATGCTGGCCAACACGGGGGTGATGGTCATCAACCCTGCGCTGTACAGCAAGCTGCCCTACGCCACGCTCAAAGACTTTGTGCCCGTGGCCCGCACGGCCATGCAGCCGCTGGCTTTGCTGGTCAACCCCAACGTGCCTGCCAAGAACCTGCAGGAGTTCATGGCCTACGCCAAGACACGCCCAGGCCAGGTCAACTTTGGCTCCGCGGGCAACGGCGGCATCAGCCATTTGGTGCCCGAGATGTTCAAGTCCGCCACGGGCCTGTTCATGGTGCACATCCCCTACCGCGGCAGCGCCCCTGCGTTCACCGACCTGATGGCCGGGCAGGTGCAGTTCATGGCCGAGAGCATTCCGCAGGCCGCCTCGTACCACAAGCAGGGCAAGGTGCGCGCCCTGGCTGTGACGAGCCGCGAGCGCAACCCCGCGTTGCCCGATGTGCCCACCGTGATCGAGAGCGGCATCAAGGGCTTTGAGGTGGTGGGGTTCTATGGCTTTTTGGCCCCTGCGGGCACGCCCAAGGAGGCGGTGAACAAGCTCAGCGATGCGTTCAAGCAGGTGCTGCAGATGCCCGACGTGAGGAACCGCATGGTCAGCCAGGGGGCAGACCCCGCCTTCATGGGCGCCGATGATTTTGCGGCCTTCCTGGCCTCTGAGATGCCGCGCTGGGCCGAAGTGGTGAAGAAGTCAGGCGCGAAATTGGACTGACCCCCTGAGGCGCTGCGCGCCTTCCCCCTTGAAGGGGGACGCCGCCGGTGGCCCGGCAAAGCCGGTTCCACGGTGGCGCTGGTCTTGGGTGGGCGTTCAGAGTGCTGCGGGTGAAAACAGGTCCACGCGGTCGGTGATGATGCCGTCGGTGCCCAGGTCGATCAGGCGCTGCGCGGCCCATTCGTCGTTGACGGTGTAGCTCAGGGTGCGCATGCCCAGGGCCTTGACCTGGGCCACCAGCGCTGCGTCCCACAGCGCGTGGTTGCAGACGATGGCCACGCAGCCCAGGCGGCGGGCTTCGTCCAGGCAGCCGTCCCACAGCGCATCGATCAGCAGGGCGCGTGGAATGTGCGGGGCTGTGGCTTGCGCACCCGCCAGTGCCTCGGGCTTGAAGGACGAGAACAGCGGCGGCACGGCCTGGCCTTGCCATAGGCGGGCAGCGGTCTCGCCCACCACGCGGCCGGTGCGTTCTTCGTGGTCCGGTGTGGGCTTGATTTCGATGTTCAAGAAGTAGCCGTTGGCAATGCAAAAGCGGGCCAGCGCTTCCAGCGTAGGCACCGCCTCGCCCGCATAGGCGCGTGAGTGCCAGTGGCCTGCATCGAGCTGCGCCAGTGCGCCCAGGCTCAGGTCGCTGCCCGTGCCTTGGCCATTGGTGGTGCGCTCCAGCGTGGCGTCGTGCAGCAAGAAGGGCACGCCGTCGCTGCTCAACTTGGCATCGCACTCGAACATGCGATAGCCGTGCTGCGCGCCCAGGCGGAAGGCGGCCATGGTGTTTTCAGGGGCCAGCTTGCCTGCGCCACGGTGGGCAATCCAGCGGGGGTAGGGCCAGGAGGGGGCGGTGATCGCGGTCATGGGCAAAGGGTGAAGCGTGGGGCTCAGGCGGGTTCGCCAAACTTGAGCAGGTTGCCGTGGGGGTCGATGACGTAGAACTCGCGCATGCCCCAGTCGCGCAGCTGCGGTGGCGCTACCTGCAGGCCGCGCTGCGCAAAGTCGGCGTGCAGCGCGGCGGTGTCGCCCCGCACGTAGCACGAGGTGTTCTCAGCGATGTGGCGCTCGGTGCAGTGCCACAGGTGCAGCTCGCAGCCGTCACGCCGCAGCATCAAGTAGTCGGCCGAGGCATGCAGGCAGTCAAAGCCCAGCCGCTCGGTGTAGAACTGCCGGGACTCTGCCAAGTCCAGCGATGCCAGCACCGGCACGGTGGCGTGGATGCCTGCCATGGGGGCTGTGGGCTCCGTGTGGGGGCTCAGAGCCGCTTGCCGGTTTCGGCGTTGAACCAGTGCAGGCGGTCTTCGCGTGGGGCCACGCGGATGGTGTCGCCGGGCTTGGGCGAGGGGCGGCCCTCGTCAATGCGCACGATCATGTTGTCTTCGCCCATGGAGGCGTACACCAGGCGCTCGGCACCCAGCAGTTCGATGGTGTCCACGCGCACTTCCCAGCCGTCGTTGCCAATGTCCATGTGCTCGGGGCGGATGCCCAGGATGGTGCCGGGCTTGCTGTTCGGTGCGTGCTTGAGCAGGTTCATCGGTGGCGAGCCAATGAAGCTGGCCACAAAGGTGGAGGCGGGCGTGTGGTAGACCTCTTCGGGCGTGCCGAACTGTTCCATGTTGCCTGCGTTCATCACGATCATGCGCTGGGCGAGAGTCATGGCTTCGACCTGGTCGTGCGTGACGAACAGGCTGGTGATGCCCAGCTCGCGGTGCAACTTCTGGATCTCCAGGCGGGTTTGCGCGCGCAGCTTGGCGTCCAGGTTGGACAGCGGCTCGTCAAACAAAAACACCTGCGGCTGGCGCACGATGGCGCGGCCCATGGCCACGCGCTGGCGCTGGCCGCCCGAGAGCTCGCGCGGCTTGCGCTCGAGCAGGTGCGACAGCTCCAGGATCTTGGCGGCCTTGTCCACGCGGGCCTTGATTTCGTCCTTGGGCACCTTGGCGATCTTCAGGCCGTAGGCCATGTTCTCGTAGTTCGTCATGTGCGGGTACAGCGCGTAGTTCTGGAACACCATGGCGATGTCGCGCTGGGCGGGTTCCAGGTCGTTCACCACGCGGTTGCCAATGTGCAGCTCGCCGCCGGAGATTTCTTCCAGCCCGGCCACCATGCGCAGCAGCGTGGATTTGCCGCAGCCCGAGGGGCCGACGATGACGACGAATTCGCCGTCCTTGATTTCAGCGTTCACGCCATGGATGACCTGGTTGGCCTTGGGGCCGTGGCCATAGCGCTTGATGATGTTGCGAAGAGAGATGGATGCCATTTTGCTCTTAAATGTATAGCTGCTAGCGCTTGATTGGTAAGCGCTGGCGGCAGATTTTGTTTATTTTTCCGTGTCCACCAGGCCCTTGACGAACCAGCGCTGCATGAAGACCACCACCAGGGCGGGGGGCAGCATGGCCAAGAGGGCCGTGGCCATCACCACGTTCCATTCGTTGCCGGTGTCGCCGCCCGCAATCATGCGTTTGATGCCGATCACTACGGGGTACATGTCTTCCGAGGTGGTCACGAGCAGTGGCCACAGGTACTGGTTCCAGCCATAGATGAACTGGATCACGAACAGCGCCGCGATGGACGTGCGCGACAGCGGCACCAGGATGTCTTTGAAGAAACGCAGCGGGCCCGCACCGTCGATGCGCGCGGCCTCCACCAGCTCGTCCGGCACCGTCAGGAAAAACTGGCGGAACAGGAAGGTGGCCGTGGCCGAGGCAATGAGCGGCACCGTCAGGCCCGCATAGGTGTTGAGCATGCCCAGGTTGGACACCACCTGGTAGGTGGGGCCAATGCGCACTTCCACGGGCAGCATCAGGGTGATGAAGATCAGCCAGAAGCAGATGCCCTTGAAGGGGAAGCGGAAGTACACGATGGCGAAGGCCGACAGCAGCGAGATGGCGATCTTGCCCACGGTGATGACCATGGCCGTCACGAAGCTGACCCACATCATGTGCGCCACCGGGGCGCTGGAGCCGGGGCCCGTGCCGCCGCCGAACAGGGCGGTTTTGTAGGTCTCCCAGAAATTGCCGCCGGGCAGCATGGGCATGGGCACCTGCACGATGTCTTGTGCCGTGTGGGTGGATGCCACAAACGCCAGGTACAGCGGAAAGCCCACGATGATGACGCCCAGCACCATGATCAGGTGCGAGAACGCCTTTAAGAAAGGACTGCGTTCAACCATTTCAATACTGCACTTTCTTTTCAACGTAGCGGAACTGGATCACGGTGAGCACCACCACGATGGCCATCAGCACCACCGATTGCGCAGCCGATCCGCCCATGTCCATGGCCTTGAAGCCATCGTGATAGACCTTGTAGACCAGGATCGATGTGTCCTGCCCAGGGCCGCCTTGCGTGGTGGAGTCCACGATGGCGAAGGTGTCGAAGAAGGCATACACCACGTTGATCACCAGCAGGAAGAACGTGGTGGGCGACAGCAGCGGGAACTGGATGCTCCAGAACCGGCGCCAAGGGCCTGCACCGTCAATGGCGGCGGCCTCGATCAGTGATTTGGGGATGGATTGCAGCCCCGCCAGGAAAAACAGGAAGTTGTAGGAGATCTGCTTCCACACCGCCGCAATCACGATCAGCGTCATGGCGTGGTCGGAGTTGAGCAAGTGGTTCCAGTCCATCCCCGATTGGCGCAGCAAATACGCCACCACCCCCAGCGAGGGCGAGAACATGAACATCCACAGCACGCCCGCTACCGCAGGGGCCACGGCGTAAGGCAGCAGCAGCGCGGTTTTGTACACCAGCGCGCCGCGCACGATGCGGTCGGCAAAGATGGCCAGCACCAGCGAGATGCTGATGCCCGACACCGCCACAGCGATGGAGAAGAAGGCCGTTGTCTTGAACGAGGCGAGGTAGCCCGGGTCTTCAAACAGGGTGCGGAAGTTATCGAAGCCCACCCATTCGGTGGACATGCCAAAGGCATCCTGCATCTGGAACGACTGCACCAGGGCCTGGCCCGCCGGCCAGAAGAAAAAGATGCTGATCACGGCCAACTGGGGGAGCAAAAGCACCCACGGCAGCCATGCAGAGCGAAATAGAACGCGTTTTTCCATAGGGTATCCGTCTGAACAAAACAGCCCGCAGCCCTTGCAAACCGGGGTTTGCGGGGGTGCGGGCCAACGATGAAGGCAAGGGATTCAGGCGCGGGCCTGGCTCCTTCGCCCCATCAAGGGGGTAGCGCTAACGCTTAGCGGTTGGCGCGGGCAAAGCGCGCCAGTTGCTCGTTGCCACGGGTCACGGCGTTGTCCAGAGCTTCCTTGGAAGTCTTCTTGCCGGACCAGATTTGCTCGGTTTCCTCGTCGATGATGGTTCGGATCTGGGCAAAGTTGCCCAGGCGAATGCCGCGCGACTTGTCGGTGGCCTTGCGGATCATCTGCGTCACGGCCACGTCGGTGCCGGGGTTCTTTTCATAGAAGCCCGAGGCCTCGGTCAGCTTGTAGGCTGCCGTGGTCACCGGCAGGTAGCCCGTGCGCTGGTGGCTGGCGGCTTGCACCTTGGTGTCGTTCAGGAAGTTCAGGAAGTCGGCCACGCCTTTGTACTCTTCAGACTTCTTGCCGGCCATGATCCACAGGCTGGCACCACCAATGGCGGTGTTCTGCGGGGCGCCCTTCACATCGGCGTAGTAGGGCAGGGCCGAGATGCCGTAGGCAAACTTCGCTTCCTTGGCCACGCGGGCGTACAGGCCCGACGAGCCGGTGATCATGGCGCACTCGCCCGATGGGAACGAAGCGTCGGCGGTGTTGCCACGGCCCTTGTACACAAAGCTGCCTTCCTTGGAGGCCTTGGCCAGATTCTCAAAGTGGCGCACGTGCAGCGGGGTGTTGATTTGCAGCTGCGCGTCGGTGCCGTCAAAGCCGTTGTTCTTGCTGGCGAACAGCGTGTTGTGCCACAGCGAGAAGCTTTCGAGCTGCGTCCAGCTGATCCAGCTGGTGGTGAACGGGCAGCTGTGGCCGCTGGCCTTGAGCTTGGAGGCGGCTTCAAACACTTCGGGCCAGGTCTTGGGTGGCTTGTTGGCGTCCAGGCCGGCCTTCTTGAAGGCGTCCTTGTTGTAATAGAAGATGGTGGTGGAGCTGTTGAGCGGGTAGCTCAGCATTTGGCCATTGGGGGCGGTGTAGTAACCGGCCACGGCAGACACGTACTGGGTGGGGTCGAACTTGAAGCCACCGTCGGTCAGCACCTTGCCTGCCGGCACGATGGCGCCCTTGCTGGCCATCATGGTGGCGGTGCCCACTTCAAACACCTGGATGATGTGCGGTGCATTGCCTGCGCGGAAGGCAGCAATACCGGCTGTCATCGATTCGTCATACGTGCCTTTGTAGGTGGGCACGATCTTGTACTTGGTCTGGCTGGCGTTGTATTGCTTGGCCAGGTCGTTCACCCAGTCGCCCAACGCGGCGCTCATCGAATGCCACCACTGGATCTCGGTCTGGGCGTGCGCAGGAACGCAGGCGCCCAGGGCGATGGCGGCAGTCAGGGCCAGTTTCTTCAGTTGCATAAATGTTTCTCCAAGGATGGCGTTGGGCACAAAGCGGCCGATGCTAGGCGCGCTGTGTGTCAAACATGTGTCGTTGTCCCATGGTTGCCTGGGCACTCACAACGGTGAAAACCCGTTGCGGCCCTGGCGGTGTGTCCAATTGTGACGCTTGTGTGACTGTCTTGAGATGGATTTGCCCAGACTTGCAAGGTTTTGTGCATTGCACCATGCTTGTCGACCAGCCAGTGCGCGCTGCCCCAGCCACCCCATTTCACTCCACAGGGATTTTCATGACCACCAATTCGCTGGACAAAAGCAAGATCAAATTTTTGTTGCTCGAGGGCATCCACAGCTCTGCCGTAGAGATCCTTCGCGCCGCTGGCTACACCCAGATCGAAACCGTGTCTGGCGCGCTGCCGGACGATGAACTCCAGCGCAAGATCGCTGACGTGCACTTCCTCGGCATCCGTTCGCGCACGCAGCTCACCGAAGCCGTGTTTGCGCAGGCGCACAAGCTGGTGGCCGTGGGCTGCTTTTGCATTGGCACCAACCAGGTCGACCTGAATGCCGCGCGCGAGCGTGGCATCGCGGTGTTCAACGCGCCGTACTCCAACACCCGCTCCGTGGCCGAGCTGGTGCTGGCCGAAGCCATCTTGCTGCTGCGTGGCGTGCCCGAGAAAAGCGCCGTGGCCCACCGGGGCGGCTGGCTCAAGTCGGCCGACAACGCGTACGAGATCCGAGGCAAGACGCTGGGCATCGTGGGCTATGGCTCCATCGGCACGCAGTTGTCGGTGCTGGCCGAGGCCTTGGGCATGCAGGTGGCCTTCTTTGACGTGGTGAGCAAGCTGCCCTTGGGCAATGCGCGCCAGGTGCACAAGCTGCACGACTTGCTGGCGCAAAGCGACATCGTCAGCTTGCATGTGCCCGAGCTGCCCTCGACCGAAGGCATGATCGGCGCGGCTGAAATCGCCGCCATGAAGCCCGGCGGCATCCTCATCAACGCCGCGCGCGGCACGGTGGTCGATATTGACGCCCTGGCCGCAGCGCTGAAAGCCAAGAAGCTGCTGGGTGCGGCCATCGACGTGTTCCCTGTGGAGCCGCGCACCAACAAGGACGAGTTCCAGTCGCCCCTGCGCGGGCTGGACAACGTGATCCTTACACCCCACATCGGCGGCTCCACCATGGAGGCGCAGGCCAACATCGGCACCGAGGTGGCAGAAAAGCTGGTGAAGTACAGCGACAACGGCACCAGCACCTCATCGGTCAACTTCCCGGAAGTGGCGCTGCCCGCACACCCTGGCAAGCATCGCCTGCTGCACATCCACCGCAACGTGCCGGGTGTGCTGTCCGAGATCAACCGCATCTTCTCGGACAACCACATCAACATCGCAGCCCAGTACCTGCAGACCAACGAAAAGATTGGCTATGTGGTGATCGACATCGACGCGGCCTCGTCTCCGCTGGCGCTGGACAAGCTGGCGGGCGTGGCTGGCACCTTGCGCAGCCGGGTGCTGTTCTGAGCGTGCCCTGGGCGGGGGCAACGGTGGCCCAAGGTTAAAATCCGCGCCACCCCCAAGGCGCCGTCGCCGCAAACCGCTGGATTCGTCCGGTTTTGCGTGGCGGTGTCTTTCTCCCAGCCCCTTCAAGGCCGCCGCCCCGTCTGGCGTTGGCCTGCATGTGCAGCCCGGCCTCCGTGAGGGCCGTGGCGCGCACAAGCGCACAAAGGGGCGATACACAAGGAATTTCCATGAGCCTCAAATGCGGCATCGTGGGCCTGCCCAATGTGGGCAAGTCCACCCTCTTCAACGCGCTGACCAAGGCCGGCATCGCCGCCGAGAACTACCCGTTCTGCACCATTGAGCCCAACACCGGCGTGGTGGAAGTGCCCGACCCGCGCCTGCAGCAACTGGCCCAGATCATCACCCCCGAGCGCATCGTGCCTGCCATCGTGGAGTTTGTGGACATTGCCGGCTTGGTGGCGGGCGCCAGCAAGGGCGAAGGCCTGGGCAACCAGTTCCTGGCCCACATCCGCGAGACCGATGCCATCGTCAACGTGGTGCGCTGCTTTGAAGACGACAACGTGATCCACGTCGCAGGCCGCGTGGACCCGATCGCCGACATCGAAGTGATCCAGACCGAGCTGTGCCTGGCCGACCTGTCCACCGTGGAAAAGGCGCTGAACCGCTACAGCAAGGCAGCCAAGTCGGGCAACGACAAGGAAGCCGCCAAGATCGTTGCGCTGCTCACACCCATCCAGGCCGCGCTGGACCAAGGCAAGCCCGCCCGCACCGTGCCCGTGAGCAAGGAAGACGCGCCGCTGCTCAAGCCGTTCTGCCTCATCACCGCCAAGCCCGCCATGTTTGTGGGCAACGTGAGTGAAGACGGCTTTGAGAACAACGCGCTGCTTGACCGCCTCAAGGAATACGCCGCGGCTCAGAACGCCCCCGTGGTCGCCATCTGCGCCAAGATGGAATCCGAAATGTCGGAAATGAGCGACGAAGACCGTGACATGTTCCTGGCCGAGATGGGCCAGGACGAACCCGGCCTGAACCGCCTGATCCGCGCTGGCTTCAAGCTGCTGGGCCTGCAAACTTACTTCACCGCTGGCGTGAAGGAAGTGCGCGCCTGGACCATCCGCGTGGGCGACACCGCTCCGCAAGCGGCTGGCGTGATCCACGGCGACTTCGAGCGCGGCTTCATCCGCGCCCAGACCATCGCGTTTGAAGACTTCATCCAATACAAGGGCGAGCAAGGCGCCAAGGATGCGGGCAAGATGCGCGCCGAAGGCAAGGAATACGTGGTCAAGGACGGCGATGTGCTCAACTTCCTGTTCAACGTCTGATTTGCCAGGCACGCCCGTCGTGCCTGCTTGTTGTGTGATGTCGTAGAACGTCGCGCACACCTCCTGTGGCCCCGCTTTGCGGGGCTTTTTCATGTGCGAGCGCGCTTTCCTTACAGTAAAACCAATGGTTAACCCGGGCAGGGGGCATCCCTTCCATCCGTAAGATGCGCTAGCCCAGAGACTGCCCGTGCCCATTTCTTGATGTAAAGCTTAGGTTGTCAACCGCAAGCGGTTTATGGTGTCTGGCGGGTGCCATTTTTGCTTGCCTTGCCCATGGGCAGGTGGGTTGCACTGCTTGCCATTTCATCGCCACGCCATCTCATCGCAACATGCTCTTCGGTCGCAAAGCCCTGTTCGCCGCCACTGACGCCTTCCCGACCTCGGAGGTCCTTCAGGACTTTGATGATTCGACCCAGGCACCTGTCACTCCTTCGCGGCGTAGCCCCTTGACAGCCCAAGGGCCCATGGCCCGGGAGAAAGAACTGCGTCGCTGGCTGCTGGTGGCGGGGCTGGCGGCGCTCTATGTGACTGGGGTTGCAGGTTTCTGGCTGCTGGACGTGGTGGATGCGACCACCCTGTGGGTGCTGGCCGCCATGGTGGTGGGCGGGTTTGCATTGTTCGGCCTGGTCGTGCAACTCGGGTGGAATGGCTTTTTGCGCGACCGCCACCTCAAGGTCCCCATCGTGACGGCCATGCTCGTGTGCATGACGGTGGTTTTTTACCTGGAGCCTGTAACCCAGATTCTGTTGGGCCCCTTTGCCTTTGTGGCGGTGGCTTACGGAGTGTTCTCCATTTCCCGCAAGGTCATGCTGCGCCTCATGCTGCTGGCGCTGTTGGCCTATGTAGGGGTGATGGCGGCGCAGTACCACTTGCAGCAAAACCTGGCGCTGCTGCGTTTGCAAGGGCTGCACTTGCTGGCACTGGCGCTGACACTGCCTGTGTTTGTGCTGTTGATGGGGCGCGTGCAGCGGCTGTACCGCATCCTCCACCACGCCAACCGCAAGATCAAGAACATCCAGGAAGACGCGCAGCGGGATGTGCTGACGGGCTGCTTCAACCGCCGCTACGCGCTGGCCGTGCTGGAAGAGCAAAAGCAGTTGGCCGACGAGAGCGGAATCCCGCTGTGCCTGGCAGTGCTTGATATCGACCACTTCAAGCACATCAATGATTCTCTGGGCCATCTGGGGGGCGATCAGGTGCTGCGTGATTTTGGCCGGCTGGCCCAGCAGAGCGTGCGTTCCGGCGAGGTGTTTGGCCGCTATGGCGGCGAAGAGTTTTTGCTGATTTTCCCCGCCACGTCCCTCTTGCCTGCCCTCAACATCTGTGAGCGCATCCGCGCCCAGATCGAAGCGCATGCCTGGGACAGCCGCCTGCGCAATGGCGTCACTGTCTCGATAGGCGTCACCCATTATGTGCTGGGCGAGTCGGTGATGGAGTTCTTCTCGCGTGCAGATACCGCCATGTACCTTGCCAAAGAGGGCGGGCGCAACCAGGTGGTGGTGGAGGAGCCTGTGTCGCACGCGGATTCGTTGTCATCGGAGTTTCCCCAGCAGCGCAACCGCTGAGAAATGCTGAAAGGCTGAAAGCCCGGTGTCATAGATGGACTGTGCCGGGCATCAGGTACAGCAGCGCGGTGGTCATGGTGACGTAGCGCGCCAGCTTGCCGATGGCCATGTAGAGCACGCACCGCCAAAACGGCAGGCGCAGCCAGCCCGCCATGGCGCACAGGGGGTCCCCTACGCCGGGCAGCCAGCTCAGCAGGCAGGCTTTGGGTCCCAGGCGCTGCAACCAGCGCAGAGCCCGCAGTTCTGTGGCGCTGCCTCGGGCCTTGTCCACCGCCTTGTGGGCACCCAGCCCCATCCACCAGCTGGTGGCCCCGCCCAGGGTGTTGCCCACCGTTGCGACCAGGATGGCAGGCCAGAACAGCTCAGGGTTGAGCTTGATGAGCCCGAACACGGCAGGCTCCGAGCCCAGCGGCAACAGCGTGGCCGAGATGAACGAGACGACAAACACCGTGCTCAGCCCAAACTGTGGCAAAGCCAGCCATTGCAGCAACTGGTGCATCCAGATTTCCATATGGCCAAGTGTAGGTGGGCGCAGGCTTGTAACGCGCAGTTTCCCGTGGAGGCTGGGGCTAACTAGAGCCTCTGTCCTACAGGGATTTGCGCTGCTGTTGTCTGCCCTGGCTGTGGCCGCATCGATAAGGTGGAGGCAGACACAGATCAGGAGGATTTCATGCGCAGCCTTCCCCCACTCCGCCACCTGCAAAATCGCTCTGTTCACGGCAGCCACACTGCAACGGTGCATGCTGCGCGTTCGGTGGGGCTCTGTTGCCGCGCCGGGGTGCTGGCCTGCCTTCTGGCGGCGGGCGGCTCTGCGGTGGCGGTGGTGCCTGCGTCAGAGATGTCTGGCCGCACGCAGGCCGGTGCTACGCAACCTCTGTGCACCGATGCCGCAGCGGCGCACGCTGCTCTGCAGCCGGTATTGCGCCAGTTGCGGGCCCAGGGCATGGAAATGCGGGCAAGCTGCCATGCCGCTACAGGCGCATGGGTGGTGCGGGTGCGGGTGGTCAACGGCTTTCAGGCCAGCAAGGTGGTGCGTGGCCCCTTAGCCGATGGGCATGACGTGGACATGGGCACACCCGCCGGTGTGGAGCTGGCAGGGGCTCCGGTGGACGCCACTGGTTTCTCGCCCGACGTGCAGTTCAATCGCCAGTGGCTGCGCAGCCTGATGGCCCAGCACCATTTCAACAATCTGCCCGATGCATGGTGGCGGTACGCTCTGAAGGGCTCGACTCCAGCCTCCAGAAGCTCTACGGACGTGGCCAGCCGTTATTGATCTGGCCTGATGAGCCTGCTTGAACGGTTCTCACTGAGCGTGTTCACCCTCAGGGCAGGGTTGCGACAAGCTCAATCCGAACGGGCATTTCAAGTTCCACGAGGCCAACTCCACCCTGGCGCAGGGACGAGGGACCGCGAGGCTGGCTGAGCGGTTGGTGGAACGGGGGCTGTTGCGGGAGCCACAGGCGATGCAACGGCGTTGCCCCCGTAAATCCCTGCACTTTTCATTTGCTGAAATTTTAAGCAGGTACAATCCTGCCTCCTTTTTCAGCATTCGCTGCCCAACCCCTCCCGCACACCCTATGCACATCGGCCAGTTTTCTTTGGCGAATCGCCTGTTCGTCGCCCCCATGGCGGGCGTGACGGACCGGCCTTTTCGCCAGCTGTGCAAGGCGCTGGGGGCGGGCTATGCGGTGAGTGAGATGGTGACCTCACGCAAGGACTTGTGGAACAGCCTCAAGACCTCGCGCCGGGCCAACCACGAAGGAGAGCCGGGCCCCATTGCCGTGCAGATTGCCGGCACCGAGGCGCAGATGATGGCCGAGGCGGCGGTCTACAACGTAGAGCGCGGCGCGCAAATCATCGACATCAACATGGGCTGCCCGGCCAAGAAGGTGTGCAACAAGTGGGCGGGCTCCGCCCTGATGCAGGACGAGGCGCTGGCCGTGTCCATCGCCCAGGCGGTGGTCGAGGCCTGCGCGCCGTTCAACGTGCCTGTCACGCTGAAGATGCGCACCGGCTGGTGCCAGCAGCACAAGAACGCCGTGGCCCTGGCCCGGCAGTTTGAGGCGGTGGGCATCCAGATGCTGACGGTGCACGGCCGCACGCGCGAGCAGGGCTACAAAGGCCAGGCCGAGTACGACACCATCGCCGCCGTGAAAGCGGCGGTGAAGGTGCCCGTGGTGGCCAACGGCGACATAACCTCGCCCGAAAAGGCGCGCGATGTGCTGGCCGCTACGGGTGCCGACGCCATCATGATCGGCCGCGCGGCCCAGGGGCGGCCGTGGATCTTCCGCGAGATCGCCCACTTTCTGGACACAGGCGAGCACCTGGCCCCACCCCTGGTGGCCGAGGTGCGCCGCCTGCTGCTGGACCATTTGCACGACCACTACAGCCTGTATGGCGAGCTGACCGGCGTGCGCAGTGCCCGCAAGCACATTGCGTGGTACCTGCGCGCTCTGCCGGGCGGCGAGGCCTTCAGGCAGCACATCAATACGATAGAAGACAGCGCCACGCAGTGGCAGGCGGTGGCCGATTTTCTGGATGCCCTGGGCACCCAGATGGACCGCATGCCTGCCGCGACGGCGGCGCTTGCAGATACAGAAGAACAAGAGGGATTGCCTGCATGAGCAAACAACACATAGAAGAGTGCGTCCGTGAAAGCCTCCAGGGCTACTTCCGCGACCTGGGCGGTGAAACGCCCGACGGCATGTACGACATGCTGGTGCGCGTGGTCGAAAAGCCGCTGCTGGAGGTGGTGATGAGCCACGCCGAGAACAACCAGTCCCGCGCGGCCGAATGGCTGGGCCTGAACCGCAACACCTTGCGCAAGAAGCTGGTGGAGCACAAACTGCTCTGAGCCGTACCGCAGGTGCCCTCAGGGTCGATTGCTATAAAAAATATAGCTTCTAGCGCTTATCAGGTAAGCGCTAGAGCCCGATTTAACTTCAAATTTTACCTCCACCATGGCCATGAACGCACTTCTTTCCGTATCCGACAAGACCGGCATTGTTGACTTTGCCAAAGCCCTGCACGCGCTGGGCATCAAGCTGCTGTCCACCGGTGGCACCGCGCAGCTGCTGGCCAAAGAAGGCCTGCCCGTGACCGAGGTGGCCGAAGTCACCCAGTTCCCCGAGATGCTGGACGGCCGCGTCAAGACCCTGCACCCCAAGGTGCACGGCGGCCTGCTGGCCCGCCGCGAGCTGCCCGCCCACATGGCGGCCCTGAAGGAACACGGCATCGACACCATCGATCTGCTGGTGGTCAACCTCTACCCCTTTGAAGCCACCGTGGCCAAGGCCGGCTGCACACTGGCCGACGCCATCGAAAACATCGACATTGGCGGCCCCGCCATGGTACGCAGCGCCGCCAAGAACTGGGCCGACGTGGGCGTGATCACTGCCGCAGACCAGTACGACGCCGTGCTGGCCGAGCTCAAAGCCAACGGCAAGCTCTCCGACAAACTGCGCTTCGCCCTGTCGGTGGCCGCGTTCAACCGCATCGCCCAGTACGACGGTGCCATCAGCGACTACCTCTCCTCCGTCACCTTCGACGAAGCCAAGCTGTCGGAAACCTATGTGCCCGAGCGCACGCAGTTCCCCGGCCAAAGCAACGGTGCTTTCATCAAGGTGCAGGACTTGCGCTACGGCGAAAACAGCCACCAGCAAGCCGCCCTGTACCGCGACCTGCACCCCGCGCCCGGCTCGCTGGTCACCAGCGTGCAACTGCAAGGCAAAGAACTCAGCTACAACAACATCGCCGACGCCGATGCTGCGTGGGAATGCGTCAAGAGCTTTGACGCCGCTGCCTGCGTCATCGTCAAGCACGCGAACCCCTGCGGCGTGGCCGTGGGCCTGGACGCCCTGGACGCCTACAGCAAGGCCTTCCAGACCGACCCCACCAGCGCCTTCGGCGGCATCATTGCCTTCAACCGCGCGGTGGACGGCGCCGCAGCCGCCCAGGTCAGCAAGCAGTTTGTGGAAGTGCTGATGGCCCCAGACTTCACGCCCGAAGCGCTGGAAATCTTCAAAGCCAAGGCCAATGTGCGCTTGCTCAAGATCGCGCTGCCCGCCCACGGCGGCACCACGCACTGGAGCCGTGGCCGCAACGCCATGGACGCCAAGCGCATCGGCTCGGGCCTGCTGCTGCAGTCGGCCGACAACCACGAGCTGTCGCTCATCGACCTGAAGGTGGTGACGCACAAGCAGCCGTCGCTGGAAGAAATGTCCGACCTGCTGTTCGCCTGGAAGGTCGCCAAGTACGTCAAGAGCAACGCCATCGTCTTCTGCAAGGGCGGCATGACCATGGGCGTGGGCGCAGGCCAGATGAGCCGCCTCGACTCCGCCCGCATCGCCAGCATCAAGGCTGAGCACGCTAAGCTGTCGCTGCAAGGCACCGTGGTGGCCAGCGATGCCTTCTTCCCCTTCCGCGACGGCCTCGACGTGGTGGTGGATGCAGGTGCCACCTGCGTCATCCAGCCCGGCGGCTCCATGCGCGACCAGGAAGTGATTGACGCCGCCAATGAACGCGGCGTGGCCATGGTGTTCAGCGGCGTGCGCCACTTCCGCCATTGATCGGCCATCTGCCCTACATCGCTCAAGGCGCAGACCATGCAGCCAGACGATGACACCCCACCCCCCCGGCCCCGCTGGCTGGGGTGGGCGCTGATCGCCTTCGGGCTGCTGATCACCCTGGGCATGCTCAACCTGGGCGTACGCATGGTGCTCACGGCCAAGCCCCCGCAGGCCGAAGTACCGGGGGCCGTAACTCCGCAGCCACCGGCCTCTGCAAACCCTGCAGCCCCTACCGCTCCTGCAGCAGGGGCTTCTGGGGCCGCAGTAACCCCCCAAACCACCTCACTGGCCGGGCAAGCCTTGGTGGAAGCCAGCGATTGTTTGCGCTGCCACGGCATGGACCGCCGCTACGTCGGCCCATCCTTCCGCCAGATCGCCGCCCGCTACCAAGACCGCCCCGACGCCGCCGCCTACCTGGCCCGCAAGATCCGCGAGGGCAGTGTGGGTGAATGGGGGCGTACTGTGATGCCTCGGCATCCGCAGGTTACGGAAGTGCAGGCGCAGGCGATGGCGCTTTGGGTGCTGGGTTTGCCGATTGCGGAGGGAGGGAAGTCGGTCTCTCAGCAGCAGTGATCTGCGCTGGACTTCCCGGGCCGTTGCACATCTAACGGGGTGGGGGATGGACGCGAAGGCTGGAGACGCCGCTATTAGGGGCGCATGACAGAAGCACCCAAATTTTTGTCATCAATCACGCACCTGTCGCAGGATCAACGCTGTGGATCGGCTGAGCGAGAGACTCTGTTCCACCCATCACTCACGGCAGTTGACGCAAGATTTCGGGTGGGATTTGCCCATTTTGGATTCGCAAACTCACGTCTGTATCAGGTGAAAATTTGCCGTCTTTTTCGCGGTAAGCAAAAACCAACCACTCTTCACCAGCCTTTGCTACAAAAGGCCTGATTCCGCAGAATATTTCCATCTTTGTCGGTTCTACTGGCGTTAGCACCGTCGCTTGCTCTGCCTGTTGGTTGGAGCCGTACCAATGCACGGCTTTGAACTGTATCCCCCAGTATTGCCGCGCGTCCTTTGCCGTTTTTGCGTGACTCGTTGGCGGCAGTTCGGCTACTGACTCAACCTCACCACGAAAGATGACTGGCTGACCAAATCCAACAGGTTGCACGAATGTTGGGTAACGCTTTAACTTGACTACAAAACTGTCGACTGCGGTTGGCGTTCGACTGCATGAGTGTGCAGGCAATGCCGTCAAGCCAAGTCCTAAACAAGCCGCTACGGCCAAGGTGCGAATCTTGATTTTTATCGACAAGCCAGTCTCGGTCACTTGGTTCTCCTCGCAAGTAAGGTTTATTGATCTTGTGAAAAATGGTACCCCACGGGCAAAGTCCTCCAACCTTGCGTCGGTGGCTGATGTCACACTCTTTTTGAATCCTTGGCCCCTTGGGGGAGTGCGATAGATGGGCGCTCATCTTCCATTTCGCAAGCAGTAGCCGACATCAAATGGGCACGGCACTTTGATAGCTGATCGCCGTTGGGTTTGCTATATGTGTTCTTGATGTGGAATTTTCAATAAAAATAGCCTCCAGCGCTCATCAATAAAGCGCAGGAAGCTATGGTTTTAGTAGCGAATTAACGCTAAATCAAGCACCAAAATTCATCGGCAACCCCACATAGTTCTCCGCCAGCGAGCGCGAAGCAGCCTCCGAATTCACCAGGTAATCCAGCTCCGCTTCCTGCATCTTCTGGCCAAACGCGCCGGTTTCTGGGAAGTGGTGCATCAGCGAGGTGAACCACCACGAGAAGCGTTCGGCGCGCCACACGCGGCGGAGGCACCGGTCGGAGTAAGTGTCGATGCCTGCGCGGGATTTATCGTTGTAGAAATCGGCCAGCGCATTCCACAGGTAGCCCACGTCGCTGGCGGCCAGGTTCAGGCCCTTGGCGCCTGTGGGGGGCACGATGTGGGCGGCATCGCCCGCCAGGAACAGGCTGCCAAAGCGCATGGGCTCGGCCACAAAGCTGCGCAGGGGGGCGATGCTCTTTTCGAGCGAGGGGCCGGTGGTCAGGTGCTCGCGGGCTTCGGGGTCCAGTCGGTTGCGCATCTCGGCCCAGAAGGCGTCGTCGCTCCAGTTTTCCACCTTGTCGGTCAGCGGCACTTGCAGGTAGTAGCGGCTGCGGGTGTTGCTGCGCATGCTGCACAGCGCAAAGCCCCGGTCGGTGTGGGCGTAGATCAGCTCGTGTGCCACGGGCTTCACATCGGCCAGCAGGCCCAGCCAGCCAAAGGGGTAGACGCGCTCGTAGGTGCGGATGGCGCCTTCTGGCACGCTGGCGCGGCATACGCCGTGAAAGCCGTCGCAGCCTGCGATGAAGTCGCAGGTGAGGGTGTGCGTCTGGCCGTCTTTCTCGTACGTCACGCGGGGCGTGGCACCGTCAAAGTCGTGCACTTTTACGTTGGCGGCTTCGTACACGGTGGTGAGGCCTGCGGCGGCGCGGGCGTCCATCAGGTCTTGCGTCACTTCGGTCTGACCGTAGACCATGACGCGGCTGCCGCCGGTCAACGCATGCATGTCAATGCGATGGCGTTTGCCTTTGAACAGCAGCTCAAAGCCGTCGTGCGGCAGGCCTTCGGCATGGGCGCGGGCGCTCACGCCAGCCTGGTCCAGCAGGTCCATGGCCACTTGTTCCAGCACCCCGGCGCGGATGCGGCTGAGCACGTAGGCGGGGCTGCGCTGCTCGATGATGATGGCGTCGATGCCGGACTTGTGCAGCAGCTGGCCGAGCAGCAAGCCGGCAGGGCCTGCACCGATGATGGCAACTTGGGTTCGCATGTCTCTGTACCTCGTTATGGATCGTTGTGGATCTTGGAAATCAACGGGGTTGAGCGTAGGTTCCCAGGCGTTCTGCGGCCAGTGGCTGGGCTCGATAGCGTGCGATGATCGGTTGCGTTGTGCGATCATCGCGCAGTAATTGACATGTGTCATAAAGCCTGGAGCGGGCTGCTCCCGTTGAAGTGGCGGGTGGTCGCGCAGCCGTATGTGGCGTTTTATGGAGAAGGCATCTTTGAACTTCAATGATCCGTTCGGGCTGAGCTTGTCCAAGCCCTGCGCCGCGCGTCGACAAGCTCAGCTTGAACGGTTCAAGGGGGTTCATGCCGGATCAATAGCGCCTCCGTAGGGGGCTGTGCAAGGCATCAAGGCACCCCAGCAACTGCAGGAATTCATCCATGCCCACTTTTCCTATCGCCAAGTCCGACCTCATCGAAGGCATGGCCAAAGGCATGGCGGTGCTGGAGAGCTTTGACACCGAGCGCCAGCGGCTCAACGCCACGCTGGCCGCGCAGCGCACGGGCCTGACGCGGGCGGCGGCGCGCAGGCACTTGCTTACGCTGGCGCACCTGGGCTATCTGGAAACGGACGGCAGCTACTTTTGGCTGGCGCCCAAGGTGCTGCGGTTCTCGGGCAGCTACCTGGCGTCGGCCCGGCTACCGCGCGTGCTGCAGCCCACGCTGAACCGGCTGGCGGCGCAGACGCAGCAGTCGTTCTCTGCCGTGGTGCTGGATGGAGATGAGGTGGTGATCGTGGCACGCAGCGGGGTGTATGGCGCGCCATCGCGCACCATGGCCTATGGCCTGCATCTGGGGGCGCGGTTGCCTGCGCACCCCACATCGACTGGGCGGGTGCTGCTGGCCGCGCTGCCGGTGGCAGAGTTCACGCAGTGGCTCAAGGGCTGCACGCTGCAGCGGCTCACGCCCCACACCCTCACGCAAGTGGGCGCCCTGCGCAAGGTGGTGGCCCAGGCGCGGCGCGACGATTTTTGTCTGGCAGTGGAAGAGCACGAGCTGGGCGTGCACGCCCTGGCCGTGCCGCTGCGCAACCTGCAGGGGCAGACGGTGGCGGCGCTCAATGTGGTGGCATCACCCCAGCAAATGCAGGCGCAGACGCTGCAGCGCGACATGCTGCCGCTGCTGCAGGAGGCCGCGCGCGAGTTGCGGGGGTTGCTGTAACGTTGTGCGCCCTTGCCCTTGCGGGCCGGTGCAGCCTGTCGCAGCGCTACGTCAGGCTGCGACGATGCGGCCCACGCCTGCTGCGCCTGCCACCACCTTGAGGGACTTGTCTGTGCTGGCGGTGTAGCTGCGGCTGGTGATGGTGCTCACGTACACCCAGTCGGCCCGGCATTCGCTGGCCGTGGCGGTGACCACCATGTAGCCTCGGCGTGAGGTGTCGCAGTATTGCAGCGGGCCAATCAGCTGCTCCAGCGCGCCTGCCAGCGTGGCGGGTTTTTCATTGGGCAGGTATTCCTCAAACCCGGGCGAGGTGACGGACGATGTGGCGAACTCCACGCCCACGGCCTTGCCGTTCATGTCAAGCAACTCGTTGGCCCAGGCGTTGTGCGTGTCGCCCGCCAGCACCACCAGGTTTTTGCCCAGGCTGCGCGAGGTGGCCAGCACGGTCTCGCGTGCGGCCTGGTAGCCGTCCCAGGCGTCCAGGTTGTAGGGGATGGAGGGCTGCGCCAGGATGGCCTGCTCTGCGGGCGTGAGGCTGCTGGGGTTGCTTTGCGCACGGGCCACCAGGGCCGCGTACTGGCTGACGCTGACGCCTGCGCCGGGCTGCAGGGTCTCCATGAGGATGGGCGCAGGGATGTTCATGCGCCCCATCAGCACCTGCTGGCCCAGCACCTGCCAGGTGGCGGTGGATGCGGCCATTTGCTGCTGCAGCCATTGCGTTTGGGTGGTGCCCATCAGCTGGCGGGTGGCGCTGCCCACTGCCGCCGTAAAGCCTGCCGCGTCAAAGCCGCTGGCGGTGAAGAACTTGCTGTAGCTCAGTTGCTCGTCGCGGGCGATCACGCGCGTGTCGAGCATGTGCAGGGCCACCAGGTTGCCAAAGGCAAAGCTGCGGTAGATCAGCTCAGGCTGTGCGTTGCGGGTGGGCATCCACTCGTGGTAGGCCTGCATGGCGGCGGCCTTGCGGGCGCTGAAGCTGCCTTCGGTGGCGCTTTGGTGGTTCTCTGCGCCGTCGCGCCAGGTGTCGTTGGCGACTTCGTGATCGTCCCACACGGCAATCATGGGGGCGGCGGCGTGCAGGGCCTGCAGGTCGGCATCGGTCTTGTACTGGGCGTGGCGCTGGCGGTAGTCGGCCAGGCTCAGGATCTCGTTGGCAGGGGCGGACAGGCGGCCCATGGCGCCCGCGTTGGCCGATGCGTAGCCGCCCTGGCCGTATTCGTAGATGTAGTCGCCCAGGTGCACGGTGGCGTCCAGGTCGTTGCGCTTGGCGGCGTCGGCGTACACGTTGAAGTAGCCCGCCGGGTAGTTGGCGCACGAGAACACCGCCAGCTTGACCTGTGCCACGTTGCCCGTGGGCAGGGTGCGGGTGCGCCCCGTGGTGGATGTGGCCGCATAGGCCTTGAAGCGGAAGTGGTACGCGGTGGCGGCCTTCAAGCCGGTGGCATCCACCTTGACGGTGAAGTCCTTGCTGGCGAGCGCGGTGGCCTGCCCCTGCGCCACGAGGGTGGTGAAGGCGCTGTCGGTGGCGACTTCCCAATCGACGGGGATGTCGCTGGTGTGGCCTGCGGGTGGCGTCACCCGCGTCCACAGCATCACGCGGTCGGCCAGCGGGTCGCCACTGGCAATGCCGTGGGCAAACTGCACGGCGGGCACATCGTCGCTGCCGCCGCAGGCGGTCAGGGGCAGGGTGCCCAGGGCGGCGGCGGCCAGGCCCATCTGGCGCACAAAGTGGCGGCGGCTGGGGTGGGCTTCAGCGGCGTCGCGGATGGGGTGGGGGGAGGAGAGGAGTTTGTCGGTCATGGCGCAGGCCGGTGGGGTAAAGCCCCAAGACTGCCTGCGCCGCATGACGATGGTGTGAACCGGGCAGAGGGGCTGTCGCCTCTGCTACAGGTTGAAAGAAAATAGGGCTCTAGCGCTTATCCAATAAGCGCTAGAAGCTATCTTTTTTATAGTGTTTTGAACACTTCGCGCGCAGCGGCCACGGTGGCGGCAATGTCGTCGGCCGTGTGGGCGCCGCTGACAAAGCCAGCTTCGTACAGCGCAGGGGCGATGTACACGCCGCGATCGAGCAGGCCGTGGAACAGCTGGTTGAACCGGGCGCTGTCGGTCTTGAGCACGGCGGGGTAGTTCTGGGGCAGCTCGGGCAGCAGGAAGAAGCCGAACATGCCGCCTTCGCAGTCAGCGCTGAAGGGCACGCCTTCTTCCTTGGCAGCTTGCGCAAGACCATCGACCAGCGAGCGGGTGGAGGCCGACAGCGCATCGAAGAAGCCGGGCTTCTTGATCTCGCGCAGCGTGGTCAGCCCGCAGGCGGTGGCCACCGGGTTGCCCGACAAGGTGCCTGCCTGGTACACGCCGCCCAGCGGGGCCAGGTGTTCCATGATGGCGCGCGGGCCGCCGAAGGCCGCCAGCGGCATGCCGCCGCCAATCACCTTGCCCAGCACGGTGATGTCGGGCTTGAAGCCGGGGATGCTCTTGGCGTACACGCTTTGCGCGCTGCCCAGGGCTACGCGGAAACCCGTCATAACTTCATCGAGCACCAGCAGCGCGCCGTATTCGGTGCACAGCTCGCGGCAACGCTTCATGAAGGGCACACTGGCGCGCACAAAGTTCATGTTGCCCGCGATAGGCTCGATCATCACGCAGGCCAGTTCCTTGCCGTGCAGGGCAAAGGCTTCTTCGAGCTGGGCGACATTGTTGTATTCCAGCACCAGGGTGTGCTGCACCACTTCGGGCGGCACGCCCGCGCTAGTGGCATTGCCAAACGTGGCCAGGCCCGAGCCGGCCTTGACCAGCAGCGAGTCGGCATGGCCGTGGTAGCAGCCCTCGAACTTGATGAACTTGCTGCGGCCGGTGGCGCCACGGGCCAGGCGAATGGCGCTCATGCCCGCTTCGGTGCCCGAGCTGACCAGGCGGATCATCTCCATCGATGGCACCAGGCTCAGGATTTCTTCGGCCAGTTCCACCTCGCGCTCGGTGGGGGCACCGAAGCTGAAGCCTTCGAGCGCCGCCTTTTGCACGGCTTCGAGCACCGCAGGGTGGCCGTGGCCCAGGATCATGGGGCCCCAGGAGCCGATGTAGTCAATGAAGCGCTGGTCGTTGGCATCCCAGAAGTAGGCGCCTTGCGCGCGCTTGACGAAGCGGGGCGTGCCGCCCACGGCCTTGAAGGCCCGCACGGGAGAGTTCACGCCGCCGGGGATCAGCGCCTTGGCGCGTTCAAACAGGGGAATATTGAGATCAGTGCTTGGTGTCATGGGGGGGCATTACAAAGCCTTCGATGGCCTGTGTTTCGTCAAGGGAATCTGCTTCGCTGTCTTCTGACTCGTCGTCATCGGGCTGGGCCCAGAACATGCGGTCGGGAATGATGTGGCCCATGCCGGGACGAAAGCCTGCGTCCAGGCAGCGGTCCAGGTAGTTCAGGGCTTCGCTGGTGGCCTCGCCCAGGTCGTTGCCGCTGCCCACCAGGGCCGTGAGTGCGGCCGACAGGGTGTCACCCGCGCCGGAGAAGGTGGCGTCAAACAGCTCGAACTTGCCGCTGCCCAGGATGGTTTGGGGCGAGGCGAGCACGTTTTCGACAAACTGCTCGGGCAGCGGAATGCCGGTGACCAAGGTGTAGGGCACGCCCATCTCGGAGGCCGCACGGGCAATGTCGCGGGCGGTGGGGCTGCGGTCGCTGCTCCAGTCGGGCAGTAGCCAGCGCCACAGCGTGCTGTGGTTTCCAACCAACACTGAAGTCTGCGGCAGCAGCAGCTCGCGAAAGGCGTCCAGGTACTCGTCAATCAGCTCTTCGCGCCACCAGGACAGGTTTGGCATGTAGGCAATGACGGGCACCTCGTCGTAGTCGGTGGTGATCTCGGCAATGGCGCTGATGTTCTCGGGGCTGCCCACAAAGCCGACCTTGATGGCCTGCACGGGCATGTCCTCCAGCACGGCACGGGCCTGCTCGGCCACGGCCTCGTCGTCCAGGCAGAAGTGCTCGAAGATCTGCGCGGTGTCACGTGCGTAAGCGCCCGTGACCACGGCGATGGCGTGACCGCCCACGGAAGAAATGGTGGCAATGTCGCCCGTCAGACCGCCTGCGCCGCTGGGGTCGCTGGCATTGAAGACCAAAATGCACGCCGGGCTGGATTCATCCGATGCATCGCTGTCCAGGTCATCGGGCGCGGGGGGGAGGGGGGTGTGAGTTGTCATGATCCAGTTCCTGCATCAATGGTGGCATAGAAGCAGCAGCCCGCAGAGATGACTAGATACAATCGTTGCATTCTATGTGAAGGCCCATTAAGCTGTGATCGACTCTAAGACGTGGATGTGTTTGATCTGTGGTTGGATCTATGACGAGGCGGCTGGTTCGCCCGAACATGGCATCGCACCCAACACGCCTTGGGACCAGGTCCCCATGAACTGGACTTGTCCAGAATGCGGAGCCCGCAAAGAAGATTTTGAGATGGTGCAGATTTGAAGCGCGGCTCCTGCTGCGGTGTTTATTTTTTCCATCGGGAGCAGTAACAATTGACTACAACAGGCGCATCTTTCAAGGTGCTCGTGGTGGATGACAGCAACACCATCCGTCGAAGCGCCGAGATTTTTCTCAAGCAGGGGGGGCACGAAGTCTTGTTGGCTGACGACGGCTTCGATGCCTTGGCCAAGGTGAACGACTATCAGCCTCAGCTGATTTTCTGTGACATCCTCATGCCGAAGTTAGACGGGTATCAAACCTGCGCGATCATCAAGCGCAACGCCCGTTTTGCAGATACCCCGGTGGTGATGCTTTCTTCCAAAGACGGTGTGTTCGACAAGGCCCGTGGCCGCATGGTCGGCTGCCAGGAATACCTCACCAAACCCTTTACCAAAGACCAGTTGCTGCAGGCTGTGCAGCAATTTGGCAATTCCCAACTAGGAGCGATGTAATGCCCATCCAGAAAGTGCTGGTCGTCGACGACTCGAAGACCGAGTTGATGTTTTTGACAGACCTGCTGCAGAAAAAAGGCATGCAAGTGCGCACGGCAGAAAACGCCGAAGAAGCTTTCCGTCGTCTGGCTGAAGAGAAGCCAGACCTGATCTTGATGGACGTTGTCATGCCTGGCCAAAACGGCTTTCAACTGACCCGTGCCATCAGCCGCGACCCGCTGTATGCCGATGTGCCCATCATCATGTGTACCAGCAAAAACCAGGAAACAGACCGCGTCTGGGGGATGCGCCAAGGTGCCCGTGGCTACATCACCAAGCCGGTGGACCCGGCTGAGCTGCAGTCCAAAATTGACGCACTGAACTGAGGCAGCGGCGCGTTCATGGCCAATCGCGAAGCCCTCCGGGAGCTCCAGGTACGTCTTGCCGGCCGTTTGCAGGCCGCGAGGGTTGAGGGCTTGTCCGTGTCATCCTGGCTGGCAGTCGAATCTGCTGGCCAGTCTTATTTGTTGCCTCTGGCGCAGTCGGGCGAAATTTTCCCCTGGGTTGCTGTGCAGCCTGTGCCCTACACCCAGGCGTGGTTCCTGGGAGTTGCCAATTTGCGCGGTGGCTTGGTGGGGGTGGTCGATCTGGCTGGCCTGCTGGGCTCGTCCGTGCAGCGGACCGAGCAAATGCTGTCGGAGTCCAGTCTGCTGGCGTTCAACGCCGTATTGGATGTCAATGCGGCGCTGCTGGTGGACCGCCTGGCTGGCTTGCGCGGCACGGATGCCTTTGTTTCGTCCGAGGCCCCTCCTGAAGATGCTCCTGCCTTTTTCGGCACTGTCTATGTCGACGCGGGTGGCGTTCGCTGGCAAGAGCTGAATCTCCAAATCCTGTCCCAACATCCCGCATTCCTAAGCATCAGTGCTTGAGTTTTTCTGTAAGGCTGCACCATGTCCGTCGTCAATCAATTTGGAAAACTGTTCAATCGCAAGCCTGCACCGCAAGATGCAGAGCCGGGTGCTGACGGCAACAACGATTTGCTGTCTGCTGGCACCTCCGATGGGGGCACGTCGCGCGACCCCTATCAGGTGGATGCCATGAACAGTGTTCAAGGCGAGGGTGACTCTTACTCTCCTGAGGCCGATGCGGCCGACGCCCTCGGCGCTGAAGCAGAACAGATTGTTTTGCCTGTGCTGGGCAGTGCGACAGCGGCTGCGCACCAGCGACGTTTGCTGGCATTGCTGGCCGTGGGTGTGGTGACCCTTGGTGTGATTGCCGCATGGGTGCTGCGCCAAGCCGACCAGTCTGCGCAGCAACTGGCTGCGACCGGGCAGTCCTTGATGCAGTCGCAGCGTTTGGCCAAATCGGTTTCGCAGGCGCTGGTGGGTAGCCCCCAGGCGTTTCCGGACGTGGTGGAAAGCTCGGGCGTGTTGGCTCGTAACATCCGCGCTTTGACCGGTGGTGATGGCGAGTTGGGCGTGCCTGCGCTGGGCGAGCCCTACAAGCCGGAACTGGATGCTGTAAACCCCATGATGGAGCGCGCTGAGCGCAACGCTGGCGTGGTGATGGGCCAGCAAAAGATCCTGACCCAGGTGGGTGACGCTCTGCGCACCATCAACCGCCAGTCGTCCGACCTGCTGGAAATCGCTGAAACAGTGTCTTCCCTGAAGCTGCAGCAAAACGCTCCAGCCTCTGAAATCTCTGCAGCGGGCCAGCTGGTGATGTTGACCCAGCGTATCGGTAAGTCTGCCAACGAATTTCAGACCATGGAAGGCGTGAGCCCTGAGGCCGTGTTCTTGCTGGGCAAGGACTTGAACTCGTTCAAGGAAATCGCACAAGGCATGTTGGACGGTAGCCCTGAACTGCGTTTGGCTGCCACCAAGGACGCTCAGACCCGCGAGCAATTGGACGGGCTGGTGAAACTGTACGAACAGACGCGCACACAAGCCAGCGCGATTCTGGGCAACCTGCAAGGTCTGGTGTCTGCGCGTGAAGCCCAGTCTGCCATCATTGCAGACAGCGAACCACTGCGTCGCCAACTGGAAACGCTGCAAAGCAAGCTGTCTGCCCAAACTGGTGTGGGCGCCGGCCAATTGGCTGCCCTGGTGCTGGCCAGCGCGTTCTTGCTGGTTTGCGGTTTCTTGCTCTCGCGTGTTCAGCTGCTGGACAGCCGTAATCGCCAACGCACTGCGGAAGTTCAACAAAAGGACGCCAAGCGCCAAGAACAGGAAGCCAAGCGCGTCAATGACGCCAACCAGGCCGCCATTTTGCGTTTGATGAACGAACTGCAATCCGTGGCTGAAGGTGACTTGACCCAGGAAGCCACGGTGACGGAAGACATCACTGGCGCTATTGCCGACTCGGTGAACTACACGGTGGAAGAGTTGCGTCAGCTGGTGGGCAGCGTGCAGAACACGGCGACCCGAGTGGCCCAAACAACGGCCCAGGTGGACAGCACTTCGACCGAACTGCTGGCGGCTTCGACCGAGCAGCTGCGCGAAATTCGTGAAACCGGCCGCTCGGTTCTGGACATGGCGACCCGTATTAACGAAGTGTCTACCCAAGCCCAAGAGTCTGCTACGGTGGCCCGCCAATCGCTGCAAGCCGCTGACTCCGGTCTGCAGGCCGTGCAAAACGCCATCGGTGGTATGAACTCCATCCGTGACCAGATCCAGGACACTTCCAAGCGCATTAAGCGCCTGGGTGAGTCCTCGCAAGAGATTGGTGAAATCACGGAGCTGATTTCTGACATTACCGAACAGACCAACGTGCTGGCGCTGAACGCCGCTATTCAGGCCGCATCTGCCGGTGAAGCCGGTCGCGGCTTCTCTGTGGTGGCGGAAGAAGTGCAGCGTCTGGCGGAACGTTCCGCAGATGCGACACGCCAGATTTCTGCGCTGGTGAAGGCCATTCAGACCGATACCCAAGACGCTGTGGCCGCTATGGAGCGTTCCACGCAGGGTGTGGTGGAAGGTGCGCGTCTCTCTGACTCTGCTGGTACTGCGCTGTCTGAAATTGACCGCGTGTCGCGCCGTCTGGCTGAACTGATTGAGCTGATCTCGTCTTCGACATCCCGTGAAGCCGTTTTGGCCAACGAAGTGGCCGACAACATCCAGCACATTTTTGCGGTGACCGAGCAAACGGGTGAAGGTACCCGCACCACGGCACAACAGGTTCGTGAGCTCTCGCACATGGCCGAAGAACTGCGCCAATCGGTGGCACGTTTCAAGATCGCCTGACGCTAGTCATCAACCAGCTGGCTCTTTGCAGCCGGGGACGAATCCATGTCATCTATTGATGTCAATAATGCACCGGCCGCAGAGTGGACCCACGGAGATCAAGATCTCGGGCCACTGGCTTGGGTGCTTGACGAACTGCGCAAATCCCTCGGCGGGGCCGTCAAATCGATGCGCCGCTTTGTGCGCGATGCTGAACAAGCCCATGAATCGGATCTGGCTTCTCTGGACGCTGGTTCTTTGCGCATTGCAAGGCAGCAACTGCACCAAGCCAGTGGTGCCTTGGAAATGGTGGGCATGGGCCCTACGGCCTTGGTTTTGCGTGCCATGGAATCCGCTGTCCAGAAGTTTGTACAGCGCCCTGAACTCTGCACCGACGACGCTGCTGCCACCATTGAGCGGGCCAGCTTTGCGCTGATCGAGTACCTGGAAAGCGTCCTCGCGGGCAAGCCTGCTTCACCGGTCGCGCTGTTTCCGCAGTACCGCGATGTCCAGGCTTTGGCTGGCGCGGACCGTGTACATCCGGCCGATCTGTGGCCGGTGGAGCGGCGCTTCAGGGAGCCCGACCTGACGGTCACGGCCACCCCCTTGCTCTACGGCGCAGATGCGCGTGCGCGTCTGGATGCAGCGGTCCTGAAAATTGTGAAAACGGGCGACCTCAAGGCCGCTCGTAGCATGCGTGATACCTGCCTGGGGTTCGTGGCCGCACAGCAGGATCGCCAAGCCCGCGCTTTCTGGAAGATCTGCGCAGGCTTCTTCGAAGCCTTCACGGAAGGCCTGTTGCCGCCCGATGTGTACGTGAAGCGTGTTGCGTCGCGCGTGCTCATGCAATACGCCACGTTGGCCAAGGGTGACACCACCATTGCAGACCGTTTGGTCCAGGACTTGCTGTTCTTTTGCTCGCAAGCCAAGCAATCTGAAAGCGCACAAACGCCTGCACTGCAAGCGGTTCGGCACGCGTTCGCGCTCGACCGCTTCAAGCCCGTTGACTATGAAACCGTGCGGTTTGGTCGCTTTGACCCCGCCTTGCTGGCCCAGGCGCGCAAGCGCATTGCGGCCGCTACGGAGACATGGTCCGCCTTGGCTGGAGGGGACCGTAACAAGGTCAAGCCCGCAGCAGACCAGTTCAGTTTGGTCTGTGATTCGTTGCGCAAGCTCAACCCCGGCAGCGAAAGCCTGGCAGTTGCCTTGACGCAAACAATGGAGTCCATCACCCGCACGGGTGAGCCTCCTTCTGCGGCCCTGGCGATGGAGGTGGCCACCTCGGTGTTGTACCTGCAGGCCGCTTTTGAAGAACTGGACGCGGCCGACGAACAGATGGTGCAGCGCGCTGATCGCCTGGCTGAACGTTTGGCCGCAGTGGGCGCCGGTGCCGAGCCAGAACCTCTGGAACTCTGGATGGAAGAGCTGTACCGCCGTGTCAGCGACAACCAGACCATGGGCAGTGTGGTGGACGAGTTGCGTGCTACCTTGGCCGAGGCCGAGAAGGCCATGGACCTGTTTTTCCGCAGCCCACAAGATACTTCTTTACTGGCTGCCGTGCCGGGCTTCATGGCGCAGATGCGCGGCGTGCTCTCGGTGCTGGGCCTAGATCAGGCTTCGTTGGCTGTGGTGCGCATGCGCGACACCGTTGAACGTTTGCTGATCAACGAAGTGCCCGAAGACGAAAAGCCCGGCGCCTTTGAGAAGCTGGGCAGTAGCCTGGGTGCCCTGGGCTTCCTGATCGACATGCTCAGCTATCAGCGCGCCATGGCGCGCAAGCTGTTCGTTTACGACGAGGAGTTGGGCGAGCTGCGCATTCTCACGGGCAAGGTGCGTGGTCGTGCCTCGGATGCGCGCGAAGAAACACCCGCCAAGCTGGAAGAGCGCGCACCGCTGCCGTTGCCAGACGTCATTCCGCGTTTCCAGGTGGAAGAGCCCGATGGCGTGCCGACCGATTTCTCGCCTTTCCCTGGCGCGATGGACGAGGCCCCGGTGCTGGAATCCCCGGTGGTGGTACCGCTGGCCCCGAGATTTCTTTCGATACAGCCCCCGCGCCTGTGGCAGCTCCGGTTGCACAGCCCGCGCCTGTGGTTCTGGCAGTCAAAGAGCCTTTAGCTGTTGAGGATGAACTGCTGGAAGTCTTCCTGGAGGAAGCCCGTGAAGTCGTGGTCAATGGAACGACGGCGATTGCGGCACTGAACGACGAACCCGGCAACCTCAGCGAACAAACTACGTTGCGTCGCGCGTTCCACACCCTCAAGGGCAGCTCGCGCATGGTGGGGTTGAATGATTTCGGTGAAGCTGCCTGGTCGATGGAGCAATTGCTCAACGCCTGGTTGGCCGAGCAAAAGCCGATGCAACCTGCCTTGTTGCAGTTGTCATCCGATGCACTGCAGGCCTTTGATCGATGGGCCAGCGACATTGCGACAGGTGCTGCTACGTCGTGGCAATCGGACCCATTCCGCCGCTCTGCCGACGCCATGCGTCTTGAAGGCGCAGTGGTACCACTGGCTCTGCCTGGATCGGCCGTTGCTGCGGAGCAAGGGTTGCCAGATGCTGTTGCGGCAGCGCCCATTCAGGCTATCGTGCCTGAAGTGCCTGAAGTGCCTGAAGTGCCTGAAGTGGTGGAGGCGGCACTGCCACTCCAGGACTTCCAGTCCACCGAAATTGCCGCAGATGGTTTGCTGCTGAGCGAAAGCAACGAAGTCTTGTTGCCAGAGCCTGTGACGGCAACCGAGGCGGAAGAAATCGACTTCTCTGCGTTCACCTCGGCACTGTCTGAATCTGAGCAGCCAGCCCTGACACCTCCAGCCGAGATTGGCTCGGCCCCTGCGGTGGCCGCAGAAGCTGCCAACGATGGTCTTCTGGATTTGTCGTTGCCAGACCTTGGCTTCATGGACGCCTCGGCGGCCCCTGCGGTGGCAGAGGAGCCAGCGCTTCCAGAGTTGGAGGCAGTGGCTGCTGAAGCCTTGCCTGTGGTTGAGGAGACGCTCCCTGCGTTGGACATTGAGTTGGTCGAAGCTGCGGCTGAACCTGCAGTGGACGTGTTGTCTGTCGAAGAGACACCGCTGGATCTCGCGGTTCCGGACATCGCGGAAGAACCTTTGGTGGTGCAGGATCTGCCTGTTTCCGAAGTGGCAGAGCCTGCCGCCGTGGTGCCCGACGAGGCCAGCGATGCAGATCTGGCCATGGAAGATGTGGCCCGTGAAGAAGCGGTCAAAGTCATTGAGACCCTGCGCATCGGCTTGCCGCTGTACAACGTGTACCTCAACGAGGCCGATGAATGGTCGCGCCGTCTGGTCACCAGCCTGCAGGAATGGGCACTCGAACTCCACGAGCCTGTGCCTGACACCGCTGTAGCCTTGGCGCACTCGCTGGCTGGCAGTTCAGCCACGGTGGGCTTTACGGCGTTGTCCGACATGGCGCGGGTGCTGGAACATGCGCTGCAGCATGTGCAGCTGCAATCCCGTGGTACCGAAGAGCAAGCCGCTGTGTTCATGGCGGCCGCCGAAGACATTCGTCGCTTGCTACACCAGTTTGCTGCGGGCTTCCTCAAAGAGCCTAGTGCTGAGGTGGTTGAGGCCTTGCGCCAGATTCTGCAGACGGAGATCAACAACACCTTGTCACCCCCTGACGATGATCTGGAAGACATGCACACGCAGTTGCATGCCGAGCCAGAGTCTGCAGAGGCCGAGGCTGTGTTGGACGATGTCGTGCCAGCGCCGGACATGGTGGAAGAGCCGGTCACCGAAGTGCCGGCGGTCCACGAGCCTGTGGCGCCCGTGGTGGTGCCTCGCCCGGTGGCGCCTGCACTGTCGGTCGTCAAGCGCGATGCTACGCCTGTGGTGATCAGTACCGATGTGGACGACGACATTGATGTGGTCGACGTCATTGATCCTGACCTGTTCCCGATCTTCGAGGAAGAGGCTGCCGAACTGCTGCCTCAACTGGGTGGTGCTCTGCGTCAGTGGGCTGCCCGGCCCGACAATCTCAGCGCGCGCAGTGAAGTGTTGCGTGCCTTGCACACCCTCAAGGGCAGCTCCCGCTTGGCCGGAGCAATGCGTTTGGGTGAAATGGCCCACCGCCTGGAGTCGGCGATTGAGCAGATCGACGTGGAAACGGTCACTGCCGACCAAGTCGAGCCCTTGCAAGCCAGCTTTGACGGACTGGAAGCCAACTTCAACGCCTTGAGTGCCAACGGCGGTCAAGTGCCAGAAACTGAGGCAGAGCAACCAGTATCGGACACAGTCGCAGCCCACGCTGCACAGTTGGCTGCGGTGCCTGCTGCCGCAAGCGAAGCGATGCCTTCCACGCCTGCGGTGCGCCTGCCTGGCCCGTCGCAGTTGGCGCCCTTGCGTGTGGCGGCCAACCAGTCGGTGCGCGTGCGTGCCCAGCTGCTGGACCGCTTGGTCAACCAGGCGGGTGAGGTGATGATCAGCCGCTCGCGCCTGGATGTGCGCTTGGGCCAGTTCCGCAGTTCGCTCACCGATCTGTCAGGCAACCTGGACCGCTTGCGCCAACAACTGCGCGACATCGAGGTGCAGGCTGAGTCGCAGATGCAGTCTCGCATGGCGCTGGCCAAAGACTCTGCCGCAGGGTTTGACCCGCTGGAGTTCGACCGTTTCACGCGGGTGCAGGAATTGACGCGCATGATGGCCGAGTCGGTGAACGACGTGGCTACGGTGCAGCGCAATTTGCAACGTGCCATGGAAGGTGCCGAAGACGACCTGATCGCTCAGGGCCGCCAAGCGCGTGAGTTGCAGCGTGACCTGCTGCGTACCCGCATGGTGGAGTTTGAAGGCATCGCCGAGCGTTTGTACGCTGTGGTTCGCCAGGCCTCCAAGGAGACCAGCAAGCAGATCAAGCTGGACATCACCGGCGGCTCCATTGAAATGGACCGTGGCGTGCTGGACCGCATGACACCGGCCTTCGAGCACTTGTTGCGCAACTGCGTGGCCCACGGGATTGAAGAGCCCGAAGCCCGCTTGGCTGCGGGCAAGCCGGCCACCGGGACGATCACGGTGGATCTGCGCCACGAAGGCAACGACGTGTCGGTGGAGTTCCGCGATGACGGTGCCGGCCTGAACTTGCCTCGTATCCGTGAGAAGGCTTTGGCCCAAGGGCTGATGGAGTCAGGGGATGAACTGAGCGACGAAGTCGCCGCCAACCTGATTTTCATGCCGGGCTTCAGTACGGCCACCGAAGTGACGGGCTTGTCCGGTCGCGGGATTGGCATGGACGTGGTGCGTGCAGAAATCAACGCCCTGGGCGGTCGCATCGAGACATCCACCCAGGCTGGCCAAGGTGCGGCGTTCCGGATGGTTCTGCCCCTGACCACGGCGGTGACGCAGGTGGTGATGCTGCGTGCGGGTGACCTCGCCGTGGGCGTGCCTGCCAACTTGGTGGAGATCGTGCGCCGCACCTCTGCACAGGATCTGGAAGAGGCCTATCGCACGGGCTACTTTGACGATGGCCTGGAGCGCGTGCCGTTCTTCTGGTCGGGTGCATTGTTGCAATCGTCTGCCCGCAGTAACGAGCCCGCAGGCAAGACCCGCCCGGTGGTTGTCTTCCGAAGCGCCTCGCAACGCATCGCCATGCACGTGGACGAAGTGCTGGGCAACCAGGAAGTGGTGGTGAAGAACCTGGGGCCACAGCTGTCGCGTTTGCCAGGCTTGGCGGGTATGTCGGTGCTGGCGTCGGGTGCGGTGGTCTTGATCTACAACCCAGTGGCGTTGTCCACGGTGTATGGCGATCAGGTGCGTGCGGCCAGTGCAGGGGTGTCCATGCTGGTGGAGACCGACAGCCCCGGTGCACCGAAGGCGCCCACCTCATCGATGATGGCCGGGCCGAGCCAGGTGCCGTTGATTCTGGTGGTGGACGATTCCATCACGGTGCGCCGTGTGACGCAGCGTTTGCTGCAGCGCGAAGGCTACCGTGTGTCGTTGGCCGCCGATGGTTTGCAGGCGCTGGAACGCTTGCAAGAAGAACGCCCTACCGTGGTGCTCTCCGACATCGAAATGCCCCGCATGGATGGCTTCGACCTGGCCCGCAACATCCGCGCCGACAGCGCACTGCGTGACCTGCCCATCATCATGATCACCTCGCGGATCGCTGAAAAGCACCGCGAGCATGCGATGGAATTAGGTGTGAACCACTACCTGGGCAAGCCATACTCGGACGAGGAACTGCTGAGCTTGATTCAGCACTACGCGCGCCTTGCGGCTGCGACTGCCGAGGTGTAAAACCAAGGCCGCCAGTGGCGGTCTTGATGCACCACGCACAAAGGGCGCCCTGCGGGGCGCTTTTTTCATGGGCGTGGCGGGATACGGCTGGTGTGGGGCTTTGCCCCACCTTGCTGCCTTCGCGGACTCTAGGAGGTCGCTGCTTTCACTACTGCATAGCGCTCCAGCGTCCGCTGGCGCGCCTCGTCATGCTGCACGATGGGGTGGGGGTAGGTGTGGCCCAGGCTCACCCCGGCTTCTTGCAACTCCAGCGGCTTGGCCTCCCAGGGGGCGTGCAGCGCGGCGTTGCGCAGGTGGGCCAGCTGCGGCAGATAGCGGCGTATGAACTTGCCGTCCGGGTCAAATTTTTCACTCTGGCTGACGGGGTTAAAGATGCGGAAGTAAGGCTGCGCATCACATCCGCTCGAGCTGGCCCACTGCCAGCCGCCGTTGTTGGCGGCCAGATCAAAGTCATTGAGTTGCTGTGCGAAATACTGCTCGCCCCAGCGCCAGTCGATGCCCAGGTCCTTCACCAAAAAACTGGCCACCACCATGCGCAGGCGGTTGTGCATGTAGCCGGTCTGGTTGAGCTGCGCCATGGCCGCATCGACCAGGGGGTAGCCTGTTTGCCCATCGCACCAGGCTTTGAACAGCACCTGGGCTGCCTCGCCTTGCTCCCAAGCAATGGCGTCGTAGGCGGGCTTGAAGCTGTGCTCCACCACATGCGGGTGGTGGTACAGGATTTGGAAGTAAAAATCACGCCAGATCAGCTCGCTCAGCCACGTGGTAGCGCCTGGATTGCCCTGCAGTGCCAAGGCGTGTGCGGTGCGGGCCAGTAAGCGGGGCGAGATGGTGCCAAAGCGCAAATGCACGCTCAGGTAGCTCGGCCCCTTCACTGCGGGAAAGTTGCGGGTGTCCTCGTAGCGCTCGATGCGCTGCAGAAAATCGTCAAACAATTGCTGCGCCCCCCGGCTCCCGGTGGGCAGCTTCAGCTGCGCCAGCGCCGTGGGCTCAAAGCCGATATCGCCCAGCGTGGGCACGGGCTTCGCATGGGCCGCAGGCCGGGGCGCCAGGCGGTGCGCGTGGCGCTCCACCGGGTAGCTTTTCAGGTAAAACGCGTTCACCTTGCGCAGCCAGGCATTTTTGTAGGGGGTGAACACGCTGTATGGCGTGCCCGACTGGGTGAGCACCTCGCCGCGCTCCAGCACTGTGTGGTCTTTGTAGGTGTGCAGGGCCATGCCGCTGCGCGCCAGCTGGGTGCGCACCGCGCTGTCACGCTGCAGGGCCTGGGGCTCGTCGTCGTGGTTGGTGAAGACGGCTTGGGCGCCCACGGCTTGGGCCAGCTGCGGCACTGCATCGGCTGCTGCCGCGTGCAGCACGATGAGGCCTCCCTGGCCATGGCCGCTCAGCTCGTGCAGGTGTGCGTCCAGTTCCACCAGCGATTCACGGATGAACTCCACGCGCCGGTCGGCGCGGGGCAGGGGGGCAAGAATGTCGATGTCGAAGACAAACACGCAATGCACTTGCTGGCATTGGGTCAGTGCGTGGTACAGGGCGGCATGGTCCAGTGCGCGCAGGTCGCGTCGGAACCAGACAAGGCCGGTGGCGTAAGAAGGCTCCATGTTCACCGTTAAAATTGGGCAATGTCTTCCGATTCTGCGCCCATCAACCTGACGCATCATTTTTTGATCGCCATGCCCGGTCTTGAAGATGAGTCTTTCGCGCGCAGTGTGGTGTACCTGTGCGAGCACAGCGAACGCGGTGCGCTCGGGCTCATCATCAACAAACCCTCCGATATCACCCTCAAAGGCCTGTTTGACAAGGTCGATCTGTCCTTGCGCCGCGATGACCTGACCCAGACGCCCGTGTTTCAGGGCGGCCCGGTGCAGACCGAGCGCGGTTTTGTGCTGCACGAGCCCATGCTCGCAGGCAGCGAGGCAAACGATGAGTCGGCCTACGCGTCCAGCATGGCCATCCCAGGCGGCTTGGCGATGACCACGTCCAAAGATGTGCTGGAGGCCCTGTCCACCGGCGCGGGACCGCGCCGCGTGCTGGTCACGCTGGGCTATTCGTCCTGGGGTGAGGGCCAGCTGGAGTCTGAACTGGCCGAAAACGCCTGGCTCACCGTCGGCGCGGATTTGTCCGTGATTTTTGACACCCCCGTGCCCGAGCGCTATGACCGGGCCCTGGGTTTGCTGGGCCTGCAGGCCTGGATGCTCTCTCCTGAGGCGGGGCACGCATGACCGGGCTTCCCGTTCAGCCCGCCGTTCCCGCGCAGTTTCAGACTTTTCTTGCTTTTGATTTTGGGCTCAAGCGCACGGGGGTGGCCTCGGGCAACCGACTGCTGCGCACCGCCAGCCCGCAAGAGACCATCAAGGCCGAGGGCGATGCCCGCTTTGCTCAGGTGGCCCTGCGCATCAAAGAGTGGCAGCCTGACGCGCTGGTGATTGGCGTGCCCTACCACCCCGACGGCGCCAGCCACGAGAACACGCAGCGTGCCCTGAAGTTCGGCCGCCAACTGCGCGGGCGCTTTGGCCTGCAGGTGTTTGAGGTGGATGAGCGCTACAGCACCACCGAAGCCATCGCCAGTGGCGCCAAGGACGCCGACGCCGCCTCGGCCTGCATCATCCTGGAACAGTTTTTGAGGAACCTCCCATGACGACTTCTCCTGCCGGCCAGGCCGGCAGCCTCGTGCTCGACGCCGAGGCCCTGTACCGCGAGCTGCTGCGCGGCGTGCGCAGCATGCTGACCCCCACCACGCGCCTGGCGGGCATTGCCTCGGGCGGCGCCTGGCTGGCCGAACGCCTGCAAAAAGACCTGGGCCTGGAAGGGCCCGCCGGGGTGTTGTCTTCGGTCATGCACCGCGATGACTTTGCCCAGCGCGGGCTGGCCGCTGGTGCGCAAACGGCGCTGCCCTTCGACGTGAACGGCGCCGATGTGCTGGTGCTCGACGACGTGCTCTACACCGGCCGCACCATCCGCGCCGTGCTCAACGAGCTGTTCGACTACGGCCGCCCCGCCAGCGTGCGCCTGGCCGTGTTGGTGGACCGGGGCGGGCGCGAGCTGCCGGTGCAGGCCGACTTTGCCGCCGCCCGCGTGGCGTTGCCAGGCAGCCAGTCGCTGGCCCTGGCGCGCAATGACCAGGGCACTTTCCAGTTCCAACTCCAGGAGGCGTGACCGTGCTGCACAAGCGCAACCCCCAACTCAACAAGAACGGAGAGCTGATCCACCTGCTCTCCATCGAAGGCCTGCCGCGCGACATCGTCACGCACATCCTCGACACCGCCGCCAACTTCGTGAGCGTGAACGACCGCGAGGTCAAGAAGGTGCCCCTCTTGCGCGGCAAGAGCGTGTTCAACCTGTTCTTCGAGAACAGCACCCGCACGCGCACCACGTTCGAGATCGCGGCCAAGCGCCTGTCGGCCGACGTGCTCAACCTCGACATCGCGCGCAGCTCGGCCAGCAAGGGCGAGTCGTTGCTCGACACCATCGCCAACCTGTCGGCCATGGCGGCTGACCTGTTCGTGGTGCGGCACAGCGAGTCGGGGGCACCGTACCTGATCGCCCAGCATGTAGCGCCCCATGTGCACGTGATCAACGCGGGCGATGGCCGCCATGCCCACCCCACGCAGGGGCTGCTGGACATGTACACCATCCGCCACTACAAAAAAGACTTTTCAAACCTCACGGTGGCCATCGTGGGCGACGTGCTGCACTCGCGCGTGGCGCGCTCCGACATCCACGGCCTCACCACCTTGGGCTGCGCCGAAGTGCGCGTGGTGGGCCCGCGCACGCTGGTGCCCAGCGACATGGCGCAGATGGGTGTGCGCGTGTGCCACACGCTCGAAGAAGGCATCAAGGACGCGGATGTGATCATCACCCTGCGCCTGCAAAACGAGCGCATGAGTGGTGCGCTGCTGCCCTCCAGTCAGGAGTACTTCAAGAGCTTTGGTCTCACGCAGGAGAAGCTGCAGCTGGCCAAGCCCGACGCCATCGTGATGCACCCTGGCCCCATCAACCGGGGGGTCGAGATCGACTCCGCCGTGGTGGACGGCAAGCAGAGCGTGATCCTGCCGCAGGTGACGTTCGGTATCGCTGTGCGCATGGCGGTCATGTCCATCGTTGCCGGAAATGAAGCCTAACCCCCTGAGCCGCTTCGCGTCTTCCCCCAAGGGGGACGCCCCCAGTGGCCCGGCGAAGCCGGTTCCACGGTGGCACTGGCATTCGGTCGGCTGTGGTGCGAATAGCCGGGCAAAATGTTGAGCGGTGTGAATGCTATGTATTTAATAGCTGCTAGCGCTTATCCATCAAGCGCTAGCGGCCAATTTGGCTTGAAATCATGAAAATCCTGATCCAGAACGGCCGTGTGATCGACCCCGCCTCGGGCCTTGACCAGATTGGCGACGTCGCCGTGGCGGCGGGCCGCATCGTGGGCCTGAACCGCACCCCGGCCGATTTCGCACCCACCCGCACCATCGATGCGTCGGGCTGCATCGTCCTGCCCGGTTTGGTGGACCTGGCTGCGCGCCTGCGCGAGCCCGGCCATGAGCACGAAGGCATGCTCGAATCCGAAATGGCCGCCGCCGTGGCCGGGGGCGTGACCAGCCTGGTCTGCCCGCCCGACACCGACACCGACCCCGTGCTCGATGAGCCCGGCCTGGTCGAGATGCTCAAGTTCCGCGCCGAAAAGCTGCACCAGTCGCGCCTGTTCCCACTGGGCGCCCTCACGCGCAGCTTGGCAGGTGAGGTGCTGACCGAAATGGCCGAGCTGACCGAGTCCGGTTGCGTGGGCTTTGGCCAGGCCGAAGTGCCCTTGGCCAGCACCCAGGTGCTGCAGCGTGCCTTGCAGTACGCCGCCACGTTTGGCTACACCGTCTGGCTGCGCCCGCAAGAGATGCACCTGGGCAAGGGCGTGGCCGCCAGTGGCCCGCTGGCCACGCGCCTGGGCCTGTCGGGCGTGCCCGTGGCGGCCGAGACGATTGCGCTGCACACTATTTTTGAACTGCTCAAGACCACCGGCGCCCGCGTGCACCTGTGCCGCATCAGCAGCGCTGCCGGTGTGGAGCTGGTGCGCCGCGCCAAGGCCGATGGCCTCAAGGTCACGGCCGACGTGAGCATCAACTCGCTGCACCTCACGGACGTGGACATCGGCTTTTTTGACAGCCGCGCCCGCCTGTCGCCCCCGCTGCGCCAGCAGCGCGACCGCGATGCGCTCAGCGCTGCGCTGGCCGACGGCACCATCGACGCCCTGGTGTCCGACCACAACCCCGTGGACGAAGACGCCAAGACCTTGCCTTTTGCCGAGGCCGAGCCCGGCGCCACTGGGCTGGAGCTGCTGCTGTCGCTGGCGCTCAAGTGGTCGCAAGACCAGGGCGTGCCGCTGCCGCGCGCGCTGGCCGCCATCACCGCCGAGCCCGCCCGCGTGCTGGGCACGGCCCTGGGCACCCTGCAAGCCAGCGTGGGCCAGCTCGTGGAAGGCGGTGTGGCCGACCTGTGCGTGTTCGACCCCCAGGCCGCATGGACGGTGCATGCCGATGCCCTGCGCAGCCAGGGCAAGCACACGCCCTTCTCGGGTTACGAGCTGCCCGGCAGCGTGCGCGCCACGGTGGTCGGCGGGCAAGTGGCCTTTGAGCGTGAGCCAGGCTGAGTTGGGATTGCGGCGGTGTAGGCAACCCGCAGGCAGGCTCGCACCATGAAGGCCTTGCGTGCCATCTGGCGCATGCTGCGCCTGCTGGGCCATTTGCTCAAGGGGCTGTGGGTGGTCACCCTGCAGTTCCCCCGGCTGACGCCCGAGCAGCAATACATCCGTGTGCAGGCCTGGTCGCAGCAGATGCTGGCCTGCGTGGGCATTTCGCTGCGGGTGCAGGGCCAGCCGCCGGTCGGTGGGCCCGTCATGCTGGTGGCCAACCACATCTCGTGGCTGGATATTCCGGTGATGCATGCTGCGCGCCATTGCTGTTTCATCTCCAAGTCGGACGTGCAAGGCTGGCCACTGATTGGTACCCTGGCCACGGCGGCGGGCACGCTGTACATCGAGCGCAGCTCGCGCCGCGACGCCATGCGCATGGTGCGCACCATGCAAGAGGCCTTGGAGCGGCACGAGGTGCTGGCGGTGTTCCCTGAAGGCACCACGGGTGACGGCCGCACCATGCTGCCGTTCCATGCCAATTTGCTGCAGGCTGCAGTGGTGGCCAATGCGCCGGTGCAGCCTGTGGGGCTCCGGTTTGTGGACCTTGCCAGCGGCGCCACGAGTTTTGCGCCCAGCTACATCGGCGACGAAACCCTGCTCGGCTCCATCTGGCGCACGCTCAGCGCCCCCGCCATCGAGGCCGTGGTGACTTACGGCGAGCCCGAAACCCCTCAGGGCCGTGACCGCCGCGCATGGGCGCTCCACCTGCAGGCTGTGGTGGACGGGCTGCGCCAGCAGGGTTGACGCACACCTTCCTGCGCACTTTTACACGGTTTTGCCAACGCACTGCGGCAACCCGTGTGCTTTTGCGGCCAACGTCCGCTATCGTCCGCGCTTCCTGTCGCCAGCTTGCGGCGCAGGTCCATCGCACCCGCTCAGCCCTTGTCCCGCGCCCTGCGCAAAGACAAAGCGTCCGTGGCATGGGTCTGTGGCGCTGCTTGCGGTGTGTTTCTTCCTTCGCATGAGGCCCTGTGGTGCCTCTTCGCGAGCCAACCCAGGGCCTGCCACATGCCATCCATCATTGACCGCGCCAAGCACCTTCTGCTCCAGCCCCAGCAAGCCTGGGGCACCATCGAGGCGGAGCCCACCGATACGCTCAGCCTGTTCAAGGGCTATGTCATGCCGCTGGCGCTCATCCCCGCACTGTGTGGCTTTGTGGGGATGTCGTTGATTGGTTTCAGCGTGTTCGGGGTGTCTGTGCGCGTGCCCCTGGTCTCAGGCCTGGTCAACATGGTGCTGTCGTATGCGCTGAGCCTGGTGGGTGTCTTTGTCCTTGGGCTGATCGTTGATGCGCTGGCACCGACTTTCGGCGGGCAAAAGAGCCAGATCCAGGCCCTCAAGCTGGCGGCCTACTCCATGACCGCCGCCTTTGTGGGCGGTGTTTTCACCCTGTTGCCTGCGCTGTCCATACTCGGCCTGCTGGCGGCCTTGTATTCGTTTTACCTGCTCTACACCGGCTTGCCTGTGCTGATGAAAAGTGCCCCGGACAAATCACTGCCCTACACGGCCGTGGTGGTGGTGGCCGCCATCGTGATGGGGCTGTTGATGATGGGGGTCAGCTCCCTTTTCACGCGCTCGCACGGCCCCTCTGTGGCGCTTGGCGGGGCTGGGGGCATGACGGTGAGCACCCCTTCCGGCAAAGTCTCGGTGGATGTCGCAGGCTTGGAGGCAGCCAGCCAGAAGATGCAAGAGGCTGCACGCCAGATGGAGAAAGCGCAAAACAGCGAAGCGCTGCCCGCGCAGAGCCTGAAAGCGGCCTTGCCACAGCAATTGGGTGGCATGCCGCGCACCGCACTGGAAGTGCAAGACGGCGCAGCATTGGGCCTGCCCACAAGCCACGCCAGCGCCACCTACACCCAGGGTGACCGGCAAGTGAAGGTAGAGATCACCGATGCAGGAGCGCTGGGCCAGATGGCCGCGATGGCTGCAGGCATGGGCCAGTCAGAAAAAGAAGACGAAGTGCGTGTGGAAAAGACTTGGCAAGAGGGCGGTCGCACTTTGCGTCAGCGCTACCACAAGGACAACAGCCACGCAGAGTTCGATGTGGTTCTGAAGAACGGCGTCGTGCTCAGTGCGCGTGCCGACTACATGGATGTGCAGGCGCTGCAAGCGTTGCTGGCGCAGGTGAGCTGGTCTGGTATTGAGGCCCTGGAGCGCAAGGCAAAGTCCTGAACAGCGTGCTGGGCCCTGCGGACTCACACGCGGATAGGCCCACGCATTCGTGGATGGAGCGTGGGCTTGCAGTGGGCCCTGCGCATGGGGCGTGTGCTGGACGTGCCCGCTGGGCTGTCCGCGTTCAAGGCCTTGGCAGTGCGGGCAGCCCGTTACGTATCTGATTGCGCAACGGATCGCGCACCTGAAGCGGCTCGGCCCGCTCCGCAGGCAATACAAACTGGCTGATCAGGTGCGTCAGGTCATTGGCCTGGTGGCGCAGCCCTTCCGATGCGGCAGCAGACTCCTCCACCAGGGCCGAGTTTTGCTGCGTCATCTCGTCCAGCCGCGCCACGGCGGTGTTGATGTCGTGGATGTCGCGGGTTTGCGAATGGGTGGCGGCGCTGATGTCGCTGATCATGCCCGCCACGTTGCGGATCGACTCCACGATATGCCCCATGGTGTGGCCCGCGCCGTTGACCAGGGTGGTGCCGGCTTCCACGCTGTGGGCTGATGAGGCGATCAGCCCTTTGATCTCGCGGGCGGCAGCGCCCGCACGCATGGCCAGCTGGCGCACCTCGGCCGCCACCACGGCAAAGCCACGGCCTGCCTCGCCAGCGCGGGCGGCTTCCACGGCGGCGTTCAGCGCCAGGATGTTGGTCTGGAAGGCAATACTGTCGATCACCCCCGTGACCTCTTCCACCTTGCGCGATGACCGCTGGATGCCCTGCATGGTCTCGATGATTTGGGCCATTGCAGCGCCGCCTTCCTGGGCCACGGCCGATGCCTGGCTGGCCATCTGCTCTGCGCGCTGGGCGGTTTCGGTGGATTGCTGCAGGCGCTGTGTCACCTGCTCCAGCGCGGCCGCTGTCTCTTGCAGGCTCGATGCCGTGCCCTCGGTGCGCTCCGACAGGTCGGCATTGCCCTGTGCCATTTCGTGGGCTGCTAGGCGCACGTTGTGGGCCGAGTGGCGCACCTGCGTCACCAGCGTGCGCAGGGCTTCCTGCATGGAGTTGAGCGCCAGCAGCAGCTGGCCCGCTTCGTCCCGTTCGTGGCCCGCAATGTCCTGGCGCAGGTCCAGGCTGGAGACCCGCTGCGCCGTAGCGCTGGCCACGCCGATGGGGCGCGAGATGCTGCGCACCAGCCACCAGGTCAGCACGCTGCCCAGCAACAGCGCCGCCGTGCAAAACAGGGCCAGCGCCCACTGGGCGTTGTGGCTGCTCTGGGCGATGTGGGCGCCTGCCGCGTCAATGGCATTGCGTTGCGACTGGCCCAACTGCTGGAGGGCGCCCAGCAGGGCAGCGGCGCTGGGCTCAAAGCGCTCGGCAAACACCTTGCGGATGCGCTCGGTCAGGCCAAAGTCGCGGGCGGTCACCAGCTCCTTCACGGCGGCCTGAAAATCCTGCGCTTTGGTCTGGGTGTCGGTCAGCAAGGCCTGCTCAGCAGGGGCCTGCAGGCGGCTGGCCAGTTGGGCAATCAGGTCGCTGTACTGGGCCTGGGTGCGGCCAATGTCGGCCGCCAGAATCTCGCCCACTTCAGGCTCGGAGCTCAAGGCCATGGCCTTGTAGCGCTCGGCATTGATGGACTGCAGTCGGTAGGCGTCGGCCACCAGGCGCTCGGTCACCACGTTGTCTTCGATAGCGTGGCGGGTGGCCGCATCGATCGTGCGCAGCGACCAGATACCTATGGCCGAGCCCGCCAGCGTGAGCAGCAGAACAGCGATGAAAGTGGCCAGCAGGCGGCGGCCCAGGATGTTGGTGGTGCGTGGACGGGTGTCAACAAAAGCGGTCATGGCAGGTGCTTTCGCCCCCCTTGAGGTGCATCGCTCGGCCGCTGGTGGCAGCAGGCTGCGCACCAGCACTGTGGTGTGCAGGCAGGGGGCTCAACGGGCAACATCGCCCAGAGGTATTGAGCCTGCCATTTGTGACAATTTGTTTGCTTTTGGCCGAGTCAAGCCCGTTGGCACCCCAATGCGCAACGGTTGGATCAAGACCGGGTGAAACTTGGAGCGGCGAGTGGCGCTGGACGTCGGGGCTTCTTGCCCTTCAGAAGGACTTTGGCGGTGCCCTCAGGAATAGGTTTGATCAGCGCCGATCCGTCGCTTTGAAAGCGGTAGTAAAAGCAGATACCGTGCAAGTTTTTCAGCACGCGTATGCACTGGTATTGCAGGACAAAGTGCGCGTCAAACGTGAACGATTCCCGCGTGCGCAGCACTTGCACCTCTCTCCCCATGAGTGCGTAGCCAGGCAGATTGGAAGGCACTGACAAGGCTCTGAGGTGCCTTGAGCCTTGTTTGCGTAACTTTCTTTTTGCAGGCCCGCAAAACAGCCATGCATACAGTGGGCCACCTGCTGCACGCAGCATATGCACGGCAAGCCACAAAAGAAGTTCTGCCATTCGGGTGTCCAAGACCTGGGTCGTTGCAAGGGGCTTGGTCGAAGTCTATACGCAGCTGGTGGGCCGTCGCACGACGGTCAGTCCAGGGCAAATGCGGGGGGCTGGCATCCGCAGCGCGCTGCCTTACCCGCGCGCAAACGTCACCACGTGGTCCACCTGCGCCTTGATGCCGATCCACTCGCCCACGGCGTGGTCGTGGTGGCTGGGCACATGGGCCATCACCTGCAGGCCGCTGCCCAGTTGCAGGGTGTACAAAAACTCCGAGCCTCGGAACGCCTTGCGCACGATTTGCGCCTGCACGGGGGCCTGGTCGTCGTGCACGATGTCGTCGGCGCGCAGCAGCACGTCGCACTCTCCGCCGGGGTAGCTGCTGGGCAGGGGGCATTCGGCCAGGTCGGTCAAATCACCCAGGGGGGTTTGGGCCACCACATTGCTGCCGCGCTGCACCAGCGTGGCCGGGGCAAACACACCGTGGCCAATGAAGTCGGCCACAAAGCGGGTGGCCGGGCGGTGGTACAGGGTGTAGGCGTCGTCCCACTGGTGCAGGTGGCCTTCGTGCATCACGCCAATCACATCGCCAATGGCAAAGGCCTCGAACTGGTCGTGGGTGACGAACAGCGCGGTGGCCCCGGCCGCCTTGAGGATGCCGCGCACCTCGTGCGCCAGGCGCTCGCGCAGGTCTACGTCGAGGTTGGAGAAAGGCTCGTCCAGCAGCATGAGCTGGGGGCGGGGCGCCAGCGCCCGGGCCAGGGCCACACGCTGTTGCTGGCCGCCCGATAGCTCGTGGGGGTAGCGGTTTTCGCTGCCTGCCAAGCCCACCAGCTCCAGCACCTCGGCCACGCGCGCCGCTTGCTGGGCACGCGGCAATTGGTGGATGCCAAAGGCCACATTGCGGCCCACCGAGAGGTGGGGGAACAGTGCGTAGTCCTGGAACACCATGCCAATGCGGCGCTGTTCGGGCGGCACGCTGCGCGTGGCGCTGCCCACCACTTCCTTGGTCAGCCGGATCTCGCCGCCCGAGACGGGTTCCAGCCCGGCCACAGCGCGCAGCAGCGTGGTTTTGCCGCAGCCGGAGGGGCCAATCAGCACGCCAATATCGCCCGCATGCAGGCCCAGCGAGACGCCTTGGACAGCCGCCTGTGCGCGGCCCGCATAGCGCACATCGAGTTGGGAGACCTCTAAAAACATGCCGCCATTCTAGGTGGCTGGGGGCGAATGCTTAAAATTCGCATTTGCATCCATGCCATTGCGGTGCTCACACGGGCTTTGCCGCGCAAGCGGGCGGCTATGGCCGCTGCCTTCTCACCTCGTTTCCACAGATTGTTTGCTTTGCGCCGCAGCCCCTTTGCTTTAAGTTCCCTGGCTTTGATCCTGCTCGCTGGCGTGCTCGCCTTGCCGGTGCTGGCTGTTTTGGCATCCTGGTTGCCTTGGGGGCAAGGCGATGCCCAGGCGGGCAGCATCCTGCGCGAAATGGCCGCCACCGTGTTGCCGGGCTATGTTGTCACCACGCTGTGGCTGAGTGTGATGGTCGCCCTGGGCGCGGCCGTGGTGGGCACGGGCGCCGCGGCGGCGGTGACGCTGTTTGATTTTCCCGGGCGCCGCACTTTTGAATGGCTGCTGCTGCTGCCCTTGGCCATGCCGGCCTATGTCACGGCCTATGCGTACACCGACTTTCTGCAGTTCAGCGGCCCGCTGCAGGTGGGCCTGCGCAACGCCTTTGGGCTGGAGGGGCGCCTGCTGCCCGAGGTGCGCAGCCTGGGCGGCGCGGTGTGGGTGTTCATCTTCGCTCTGTATCCCTATGTGTACTTGCTGGCGCGCACGGCGTTGGGTGAGCGCGCTGCGCAGCTCATGGAGGCGGCCCGCCTGCTGGGCGCGCCGCTGCCGCGCCGCATCCGCGCTGTGGCCCTGCCCCTGGCCCGCCCGGCGGTGGCGGCGGGGGTGGCACTGGTGCTGATGGAAACCCTGGCCGACTTTGGCGTGGCCAGCTACTTCGGCATCCAAACCTTCACCACCGGCATCTACAAAGCCTGGCTGTCGATGGACAACCGCCTGGCAGCCGCGCAGCTGGCCACCATGCTGCTGGTGGTGGTGCTGGCCCTGCTGCACCTGGAGCACCGGGCCCAAAAGCGCATGCGCTTTGCCGCCGGAGGTGTGGGGCGTGCTGGCTCGTCCGAGGCGCAGCCGCTGGTGCTGCGCGGCGGCTCGCGCGTGCTGGCCTGGGTGGTGTGCGTGGTGCCTGTGCTCATGGGTTTTGTGGCACCCATCGTGTTCATGCTGCGCCCGCTGGCGGCCGATTGGTCGGTGCTGCCGTGGGACCGGTTTGTGGAGTGGGCCTGGCACAGCGTGCGCCTGGGGGGCATCACGTCTGCCATCGCCGTGGCCCTGGCCCTGGTGCTGGCCTTTGCCGTGCGCCGCCGCCCCGATGGAGTGACGCGTGGCGTGGTGCAGCTGGCCAGCCTGGGTTATGCCGTGCCGGGCGCTGTGATTGTGGTGGGCTTGCTGCTGCCCGTGGGCTGGCTGCAGGCGGCGGCGCCGCAGTGGGGCATTGGTGCCCTGGTCACGGCCACGGCGGTGGGCATCGTGTGGGCGTACCTGGTGCGCTTTTGTGCGGTGGCGCTGCAGTCGGTGCAAAGCGGCTATGCGCGCATACCGGCCAGCTTGGACGACTCCGCCCGCATGCTGGGCATGGGGAGTGTGGGGCTCATGGCGCGGGTGCACTGGCCCTTGCTGCGCCGCTCTACCGCTGCCGCCGCGCTGCTGGTGTTTGTGGACGTGATGAAAGAGCTGCCTGCCACCATGGTGCTGCGCCCCTTCAACAGCGACACCCTGGCCGTGGTGGCCTACCAGCTGGCGCGCGACGAGCGCCTGGGTGAGGCCGCATTGCCTTCATTGGCGCTGGTGGCCGTGGGGCTGGTGCCGGTGATCTTGCTGAGCCGTACGCTGCGCAGCAAGGGGTGAGTGGCTGATTTTAAGCTGCTGTTTGGGGCGCACACCGGCGCAAGGGCTTGGTTGCAATGCCCAATAAAAAAGCTGCCATGGGGCAGCTTTTTTATTGGGCACAGGCGCCGGGGCACCGTGGCGCTTACTCGCTCCAGTCAGAGTGCTTTTCGCACAGCTTGTTGGTTTCCTTGCCTTTGCGGGTTTCCGCAAACTTCACCAAATTGCCTTTGAAGTCATCAGGGGTTTCGTTCCACATGCAGGTGCACCAGGCCTGCGCCTTGGTCTGGCCTTTGATGGGGCTGGCTTCGTTGCCGCCTTCGTACAAGCGGTCGGCATACACCAGGCACTGGGCATATTGTTTGTCGTCTGCGGGTGGGCGGTTGTAGCCACCTTGGGCGAGGGCAACGCTCGCTGCCAGGGTCATGAGCACGGCGGCCGTGAGGGTTGTGGTTTTCTTCATCGTGTTTTTCTCTGATGGGTGAAGCCAGGGGCTTGGGACGGGGGACCGGACGCCCTTGCACTGGGGCGCATGGGCGATTCGGCCGCAGTGTAACCACTTGAAACACGTTTGATAAGCAGAGAATTCCCCGGTACTTCCCGTGGGGGGCTCCACGCACGCAGCTTGTGTCCCAGCCGCCGCCAGCCCACCACCACGCCAGTCAGGCTCAGGGCTGCGCCGCCCAGGCACAGCACGATCATCACAGCATCCCACAGGGGGCGGCGCTCCAGCAAGGGCAGCCAGTCCCAACTGTGCAGCATGCCAAACAGCCAGCGGTTGGTGCGCCGGTGGCTGTCGGTGCGGCCCAGCACGGCGCCGGTGTGGGGGTCCATGTGCACCCAGGTGGCATGCGCATCGGCAAACACCACGCGCAGCACCGGCAGGGGCTTGTCGGTGCCGCCGGTCATGGTGTGGGCGGCGCGGTCGTAGTAATGCAGGTCGTAGTCGGTCAGGGTTTCGATGCGTTGTACCGGTGCATCCAGCAGGCGCGCAGCGGCGGCGGCCAGGGCTTCGGGCTCCAGGGTGTAGCGCTGTGCGGTGGCGGCATTCAGCACAGTGGGCGCACTGGTGGGGCCCCAGGCCTGCACCAGGGTGTGGCCTGCGGTGCGCACCCAGCGCAGTTCACGGGTATTCGGGGTGGCGTTGGCCAGCAGGGCCTGCACCGAAGCCAGCGGCGTGTTTGTCGCAGTGCTGATCTGCAGCGGTCCACCCTGCATGCCCCCAGTGCGCAAGGCGGGGGCGCCGCTGTCAAACACCTTCCAGGGGTTCATGGACATGAGGCCGCTGAAGATCCAGGTGATGGTCACCAGCGCAAACAGCAGGCCCACCGTGTGGTGCCAGCGCAGCATGGCACCGGGGTAGGGCGAGCGGGCCCCGCTTTTGTAGCGCGGGCCTGCAAAGCGCCAGCGCAGCACGCCAACCACCGTGCCGGTGAGGGCCAGTACCGTGCCGGCGATGGACAGCCAGTTCACGATGTCGGCCCAGTAGGCGTTGAAGGCGTTGCCGCGCAGGGGGTAGAGCCAATGGACCCAGGTGCCAACGTAGTTCCAGAGCCGTTCGGTGCGTGGGGCATCGCGCACCACCTCGCCCGTGGTGCCTGACACGTAGAGCCAGGTGCCTGCCTCATCGGGCAAGGCCAGCACATGCAGAGGGCGGTGCATGTCCAGCGCCCGTGAGTGGGTGAAGGCGTCCTCGTCTATCTGCCCCAAATGGCGTGGCATGGCCCCGCCTGCACTGGCCTTAGCAAAGGCTTGGGCCGAAGCCATGGCGTGCTCGGCTGATACCTCGCGCAGCACGGCGCCGGTGTTGGCATCGATGACCACCGGGGCTGTATTGCGGGGGCGTTTGCCTTGCGCGCCCTCGTCGGGTGCTGCTGGCGTGGCCAGGTACACCGCCCGCCCGCCGCTGGCCACGGCCAGGCGCAACTCCTGCAACGGGCCTGCCAAAGCGGCCGCTTGCAGCGCCTGAGTGGGCTCCAGCGCCACAGGCACGCCACGCAAGGGCGGCAGGTGTTCCAGGCGCTCGGTGTGCGTGAGCTTGGGGTAGCCCACGTACATCATCACCAAGCCGGAGACGAACCACATGGCAAAGAAGCTGCACAGCAGCACCCCCAGCCAGCGGTGAACCAGATAGAGCCAGCGTTTGGCGTGCCGCATGGTGAGCCTTTGCCTTTAAAACGCGGTGTGCAGCGTCACGTCCAGCGTGCGCGGTGCGCCCAGGTAGACCTGGTCGCGTGTCTCTTCTGCGTAGAGGCGGTCGGTGGCATTGCGCACGCGGCCCGTGAGCGTGGTGGTCTTGTTGATCTTCCAGGCCAGCCCCAGGTCCAGCAGCGTGTACGACGGCCAGAACTTGGTGTTGGCTGCGTTGCCATACACCTTGCCCACATGGCGTACCCCTGCGCTCGCCGTGACGGTGGGTGTGATGGCATAGGACGCCCACAGGTTGGCCACTTGCTGTGGCACCAGCTGCGGCACGTTGCCTGCGCGCGAGACGCCGCCCTGCACAAAGTTCTCATACCGCGCGCGGATCAGCGACAGGTTGCCCTGCAGTTGCCACTGCGGCGTGGGGCGGATGCCCGCTGACAGTTCCACCCCCTTGGATGACTGCTCGCCCACCAGCACCGTGAGGTTCGGGTTGGACGGGTCTTGCGAGGCCATGTTCTTGCGCCGGATGTCAAACACCGCCACCGTGGCGCTGCCCTTGCCACCCCAGAAGTCGAACTTGCTGCCCACCTCGACCTGGCGGCCCGTGGTCAGCTCGCTGTTGTTGCGCACATCGGCAAACGAGGCCGATGCCAGCGAGCCCGAGGGTGGGTCGGCTGCGTTGGAGGCCTGCGCGTACAGGTTGGCGCCAGGGGCAATGTCCCACACCACACCCAGGCGGCCGGTGGTGGGGTGGTAGCTGCGGCTAAAGGTGGCGGGTGCGGTGGCCGTCACGGCGCGGCGGTTCACCAGGTCCAGTGCAATGCGCTCGTGCCGCAACGCGGTGACCAGGTTCACGCCGGGCACCACGGCCGTGCGGTTTTCCAGGTACAGCGCGGTGTTGGTGATCTTGTTGTCCTTGTCGGGGCTCCACAAGGGCGACATGCCCGGGATGTCGAAGAAGTTCTCGGTGGAGAAGTGGTAGGGGTTGACCGTTCCTACCGTGACCGAGGGGCCGAGCGGGAAGCGCGTCTGTTTGTTCACGCTCACGTCCAGGCCAAAGGCCCAGTCGCTTTTGTGGCCCGCCAGCTGGCCTTGGTAGTTGCCTTCCAGGCGGTTGCCCACCAGCTGCTGGTCGTGGCGCTGCAGATAGGGCGATGTGCGGGTGACGGCTGTGTTGGTGGCGTTGAAGGTGTAGATCTCCACGTTGCGGTAGTCGCGCAGCGCGTCGTAGGCATACAGCGTGTTCTTGAGCTGCAGCGCGTCGGACACGCGCCATTGCGCTACCGAGCGCAGCCACTGCACGCGGTGCTCGTACATGCCGTCGGCGCTGTTGTAGTTCTGAAAGCGCGTGGCCGGGTCAATGGCCAGCGCGCCCACGGCGGGGTTCAGCACTGGCGTGCCCCAGTAGGGGCGGTCCACATGGTCCTTCTGGTACTCGTAGGCCAGGGTGTGGGTGAGGCCGCCGCCCAGGTCCGACAGCAGCGAGGTTGCCAGCTGCGTGGCCTGGGTTTGGGTGCCGTGGGTCCAGCTGCCTGCGTCGCGGTGGTTGATGTCGATGCGTGCATAGTGCGCTGGGCTCGCGCTTTGTTCGCCGCCTGCGATTCGGCGGTTCAGCCCCACGGACACCTCTTTCAGGCCGTACGAGCCCAGGCGCACCTGCCCTTCGGCAAAGTCGCTGCGCTCGGCCGTCTTGGTGATGTAGTTGATGGAGCCGCCTACGCCGCCCGAGCCGTACAGGAAGCTGGACGCGCCGCCGATGGCTTCGACGCGGTCATAGATCCAGCTGTCGACCGCGCGCGTGGCGCTGCCGTACTGCGGGTTGATGCCGTTGTAGAGCTGCGCCACCGAGTTGGCGGTAAACCCCCGGTAGTGCGCGGCCATGGAGCCCGGGGCGTTGTGCGCCACCACGCCAGGGATGGCCCGCAGGATCTCTTGCGTGTTCTGCGCGCCGCGTGCATCGATGGTGGATCGGTCCACCACGGTGACGGAGGCCGGGTTTTCTCGCGCTGTCAGGCCCAAGCGGCTGCCGGTGTCCACGGGGGTGTCCAGATGGAGCTTGCCGTTGGCCGTGGCGCCGCTGCCCATCACCTCCACCACAGGCAGGGCGGGGGTTGTTTCTGCCGCTGTCGCGTTTTGGGCCTGGGCGGTGGGGGCGACCAGTATTGGCAACAGGGCCAGTGCCACCGAAAGGCTGGCACTGAGGGGGCTCAATGGGCCCGGGGGCCTCAGAGGGCTCCGTGGGTTGGGCGGCTCCTTGCGGGTGCAAAGAGGGGCATTCAAAAGGGGCAGGCGCGCAGCGGCACCCATAGCCGCAGCGCGGCGCGAAGCAATGGACGACATGAAAAAAGCACTCTGAAAACGGCAGTGCCGCCAACCGCGGCGCCCAGGATGGCTACTGGGGCTGCCGTGGGGGCCTGCCGTGCAAACGAACGAAGGCCTGCTGGCCCCGACGGCAGGGCCGTCAGGTGCGCGCAGAAAGCGAACGGATCAGAGGAAGGAAGGCGGGCCGCGCGCTGGCAGCGGCGCCGCAGTGGCTGCGGCGATGCGCGCTGCAGGCACCGGTTGCACTGCGTGGGCCAGCGGGCTGGTGGGCAATGGGGGCAGGCCAGGGGCCGGGGGCGGTGCCCCGTTGGCCTGCACGCACAAAGGGCAGTCCATGCCCGTGGCGCCCATCTCTACGGCACCGTCGTCGGTTTGCACCAGCCATTTGATGGCGCCCGAGCCCGAACAAATGACCTCGAGCGACTGCGGATGCACCAGCGGCGATGCCACCGCCACGCCGATGGAGGCAACGAACCACGCCAGCACCCACAGGCGCACAAGGCGCAAGAGGAAGAAGGTGCGTGGCAGTGGCATGGCGGGCGATTATGCCGGGCGCTTGGCACGCTGCTTTGCGCTGGCGCAGGGGCTCCGTGCTTCAAAGCGCTTATCGCGCGAGCTCCTCACGCACCGCCGCCACTTGCCGGCGCGATACCGAAAGCACCTCTGTGGAGCCTTGCAGGCGCACGGCCCAGCCTTCGCCTTCTTCGGGGTCGTAGTGCTTCTCCAGCGCGCGCAGTGCGCGGCGGGCCACCAGCGCGTTGCGGTGGATGCGCATGAAGCGTGTGCCGTAGCGTGTCTCCAGCTCGCTCAGCGAGCCATCCATGATGAAGCTGCGGGTGGCCGTGCGCACGGTGACGTACTTTTGTTCGGCCTTGAAGTACAGCACTTCGGCCAGCGCCAGGCGCTCGGTACGGCCCCGGTCCTGGATGACCAGGGTCTCGCCCTCGGGCACGGTGGAGATGGCGGCCGGGGTGGCAGGCCGCTGCAGGCGCTGTACCTTGGCCAGTGCTTGCTGCAGGCGTTCGCGGCGCACGGGCTTGGTGAGGTAGTCCACTGCGTCCAGCTCAAAGGCGCTCACGGCATGGTCGGCGTGGGCGGTGACGAACACCACGGCAGGCGGCTGCGGCAGGGCCTGTATGGCGTGGGCCAGGCAAAGGCCGTCTTGCCCCGGCATGTGGATGTCCAGCAGCACCACGTCAAACCCGCGCCCCCCTGTCGGGCTGAGCAGGCCCAGGGCTTCGCCTGTGTTGCTGGCCTCGGCCACGGTGGTGCGCAGGGTGTCGGCGCAGTCGCTCAGCAGCGTGCGCAAGCGGCTTCGGGCCAGGGCTTCGTCGTCAACGATCAGTATGTTCATGGCGCAGGGCTTTTGGAGGTGGGCCTGGGGGCGGGGCGGCGCGGTTTGCGCTGCGCCTTGCGTTCGGCCAGGGCTTGCTCGGCTTTCAGGGCGCGGCGCATGGTGCCTTCTACGGGCAGAGTGATGCGCACTTGGTAGAGGCCATCCTGCACCCCGGCGGTGAATTCGCCCTGCACATCGTGCAGCAGCGCCAGGCGGGCGCGCACATTGGCCAGCGCAATGCCGTGGCCGCGCGACATTCCTTCTGTCTTGATGTGCGACGGCGGCAAAGTGTTGGTGATGCGCACCACCACGCGGCTGCCGCGCAGTTCGGTCAGCACCCGCAGCTTGCCGCCGCGCGGGCTCAGCTCGACCCCGTGCTTGACCGCGTTTTCCACCAGCGGCTGCAGCAGCAGTGGTGGCAGTCGAGCGGCATCAGTGCGTGGGTCCAGGTTCCATTGCACTTGCAGTCGGTGGCCAAAGCGCACTTCTTCAATGGCCAGGTAGCGCTTGGCCAGGGTGATTTCTTCGGCCAGCGTGACCGATTCGCCCTGTTCGACAAGGGCGTGCCGGAACAGGTCGCTCAGGTCCTCCAGCAGCGACTCGGCCTTGGCGGGCTCTTCGCGTACCAGGGCAATGGCGCTGTTGAGGGTGTTGAACAAAAAATGCGGGCGAATGCGCGACTGCAGCTCCGTGAGGCGCGCTGTGGTGGCTGCGGGTGTGCGGCCCCGTGCGCGCAGCACCAGCGCTGCCACCAGCATGGCCGCCAGCAGTGCCCCAGAGGCCGCGCTCGCTAGCCAGGGCGAGGTGCCTGGGGCCACCCCAGCCAGCTTGAGCATGGCGCAGGCATAGGCCCCTGCCAGCGCCCCCAGCAACACCCCCGCGGTGTACTGGTGGGCGGTGCCCAGGCGCTGCAGCATCGTTTTCATGCTGCAGGCCGTGCCCAGCCAGGCCAGCGTGGCGGGCAGGGCACCTCCAGTGATCAGGGCCACATTGGCCAGCCACTGGTAAAAGGTCTCGGCCCCGAACATGGTGCCCACACCCACTACGGCTTCCACAAACAGCACGGCGCGCAGCACCACGCCCAGCTGGCAGGCGTCAAACACCAAAGCCCGTCCCGCAGGTGCTTTGCCCCCTTGCGCAGACGGCTGCGCAGGCCCAAAAGAGGGCGCTTGTGCCGGAGCGGGGGGCGGGGTCGATAAAATTTGGGTGTTTTGCATTGCGGCATCCGGGCAGTCCGGGTGTCTGAACCATCCAATTATTGCCCTCCCATGTCCTCCAGCCAAGCCAACAACGCCGCGTCTGCGCCATCCCACAACCAGCTTGACACCAAGGCCCAGGCCTGGTCTGCGTTGTTTTCCGAGCCCATGAGCGACCTGGTCAAGCGCTATACCTCCAGCGTTTTCTTTGACAAGCGCCTGTGGCAGGCCGACATTGCAGGCAGCCTGGCGCATGCCGAAATGCTGGCGGCGCAGGGCATCATCGGTGCCGAAGACTACGCCTCCATCCAGCGCGGCATGGCCCAGATCACGTCGGAAATCGAGTCCGGCGCCTTCGAGTGGAAGCTGGACCTGGAAGACGTGCACCTGAACATTGAAGCCCGCCTGACCCAGCTGGTGGGCGACGCAGGCAAGCGCCTGCACACCGGCCGCAGCCGCAACGACCAGGTGGCCACGGACGTGCGCCTGTGGCTGCGCGGCGAGATTGATTTGATTGGCGACCTGCTCAAAGAGCTGCAGGTGTCGCTGGTCGATGTGGCCGAACAAAACGTGGAGGTGATCCTGCCCGGCTTCACCCACCTGCAGGTGGCCCAGCCCGTGAGCTTTGGCCACCACATGCTCGCCTATGTGGAAATGTTCAAGCGCGACGCCGAGCGCATGGCCGACGTGCGCCGCCGCACCAACGTGCTGCCGCTGGGCAGCGCAGCGCTGGCCGGCACCACCTACCCGCTGGACCGCGAGCGCGTGGCCAAGACGCTGGGCATGGTGGATGCGAACGGGTCTCCCATGGTGTGTCAGAACAGCCTGGACGCCGTGAGCGACCGCGACTTCGCCATCGAATTCACCGCCGCCGCCAGCCTGTGCATGGTGCACGTGAGCCGCCTGTCGGAAGAACTCATCATCTGGATGAGCCAGAACTTCGGCTTCATCAAGATCGCCGACCGCTTCACCACCGGCTCGTCGATCATGCCCCAGAAGAAGAACCCCGACGTGCCCGAACTCGCACGCGGCAAGACCGGCCGCGTGGTCGGTCACCTGATGGGCCTGATCACGCTGATGAAGGGCCAGCCCCTGGCCTACAACAAGGACAACCAGGAAGACAAAGAGCCGCTGTTCGACACCGTGGACACGCTCAAGGACACGCTGCGCATCTTTGCCGAAATGGTGGGCGGCCAGCTGAACCCTGCCACCGGCAAGAAGGAAGGCGGCATCACCGTGAATGCGCCCGCGATGGAGCAGGCCGCGCTCAAGGGCTACGCCACGGCGACCGACCTGGCCGACTACCTGGTGAAGAAGGGCCTGCCCTTCCGCGACGCGCACGAAACCGTGGCCCATGCCGTGAAGGCCGCCACCTCGCACAACTGCGATTTGTCCGAGCTGCCCCTGAACGTGCTGCAGGGCTTTCACCCGCAGATCGAAAAGGACGTGTATGAGTGCCTGAGCCTGCGCGGCTCGCTCAACGCCCGCAACACGCTGGGTGGTACGGCCCCGGCCCAGGTGCGTGCCCAACTGGCCCGCCACCGCGCACGTTTGGCTTGATTTTTGCAAAGCAACACCACCACTTCGGGAGCCTTTGCATGACATCCTTCCTCTCGCGCCGCAGCGGTTTGCTGCGTGCTGCCCGCGCCACTCTGGTGCTGGGTGCCGCCCTCTCGATGGGGCTTGCGATGGCCCAATCTGCCCAGTCGGCCAAGCCGGTGCGCATTCTGGTGGGTTTTCCGCCCGGCGGCGGTACCGACGCCATCGCCCGCCTGCTGGCTGAAAAGCTCAAGGACGAGCTGGGCATGCCCGTGGTGGTGGACAACCGCCCCGGCGCGGGCGGCCAGATTGCGGCCCAGGCGCTCAAGGCATCGCCCGCCGACGGCCACACGCTGTTTCTGTCGCACGACCACACCATCTCCATCCTCCCCCAGGTCATCAAAAACCCCGGCTACGACCCGGTGCATGACTTTGTCTCAGTGGGCGGCTTTGCCACGTTTGTGAACGCGTTCGCCGTCTCGGGTGGCACCCCGGCCAAGTCGTTCAACGACTATGTGGCCTGGGTCAAGGCGCAGGGCAAGGGCAAAGGCGCGGTGGGCATCCCGGCCCCGGCCTCCACGCCCGAGTTCCTGGTCAAGCTGGTGGGCGAGAAGTACCAGATCGACCTGGTCTCTGCCCCCTACCGGGGCAGCGCCCCCATGATGGCTGACATGTTGGGCAACCAGATCAGCGCGGGTGTGGCCTCGGTGCAGGACTTCATCGAGAACCACAAGGCGGGCAAGGTGCATGTGGTGGCCGTGCTGGGCACCAAGCGCCAGGCCGCCATGCCCGATGTGCCTACGTTTGACGAGCTGGGCCTCAAAGGCTTTGAAGACCTGCCGTACTACGGCATTTACGCCCCCGCAGGCACGCCGCAGAAGTTTGTGGTCGATTTCTCTAACGCGCTGGCCAAGGTGGTGGCCATGCCCGAGGTGCACAGCCAGCTCACCACCATGGGCCTTACGGTGGGGTACATGACGCCCCAGCAGCTGACCACGCGCCAGAACGCCTACACCCAGGTCTGGTCGCGCATCATCAAGAGCAGCGGGTTTGTAGCGCAATAACCACCTTTGCATCACTGCTGCTTAGCTCACCGCCATCTCACCGCCACCGCGCTGACCGCGCGGACTTGGCCCAAAAGCCCACCGGGATCCTGGTCCCTGTGGGCTTTTTTGCAACCCACCAAGGGCCTCTGGCGGTAGCCTTGCGGGCGCACATCGCCAAAATGCCCGCAAAATCGCCCGATGTTTTACGCCATACCCCTGGAACACCGCCCCACTTGGCGCAACCCGCCGTGGATGACCGTGCTGCTGATCTTGGTCAACATGATCGTGTTCTGGGGCCCCCAGCGCAGCGAAGAAAATGCCCGCGACCGCGCTGCCACCTACTACGTGTCCAGCCCCTTGCCCGCCATTGAGGTGCCCCGCTTTGTGGCCTGGCTGGAGGAAACCCGCGACAAGCACCTCAAGGAGGCCCGTGCGCTGCAAAAGGCGGGCAACTACCGCATGCTGTTGCGCTGGATGGAGCAGGAAGACGGCTTTCAGCAGCGCCTGAAAAGCCCAGGCTTTGTGCCCTTGCAGGACGCGCACTACATGGACTGGAAGTCCGCCCGCACGCAGTACGAAGGCCGACTGCCCGCTCCCTTCACCCGCAAGTGGGCGCAAAGCTATGCCAAAGATGCTGAGCTGCGCCCGGTCACCTGGCTCACGGCCACGTTCTTGCACGGCAGCAACGGGCACCTCATCGGCAACATGGTGTTTTTGTTTCTGTTTGGCTTCTCCGTCGAGCTGGCGTTGGGGCGCGGCCTGTACCTGGCGTTCTATCTGCTGGGCGGCCTGGGGGGCTCGCTGCTGGCGGGCTGGGCCTATGCGGGCATGGGCAGTTATGGCTTGGGCGCCTCGGGGGCGGTGTCGGCCCTGATGGGCATGTATGCCGTGCTGTACCGCTTGCGTCGGGTGCGGTTTTTCTACCAGCTGTTTTTCTACTTCAACTACGTCACGGCCCCTGCGTTGTTGCTGCTGCCCGCGTGGATTGCGAACGAGTTGCTGCAGCACTGGCTCAGCGGCAAGGGTGTGGCCTATATGGCCCACTTGGGCGGCCTGCTGGCGGGTGCTTCGCTCATGGCGCTGGTCATGCTGGTGCGCCGCAAGCCGCTGGAGGTGCCGGTGACGCAGGAGGAGGCCGATGCCGCAGCCGACGATGGCTTTGACGCCCACGTAGCCAGCGCCCAGCGCCTGGCCCAGGGCATGAAGTTTGAGCAGGCCTTGGGCCAGTGGCGCGCAGCGGCCAAGCTGCGCCCGCAAGACCAGAAGGTGCTGAGCGCGTGGTTCAAGACGGCGTCGCTGTGGCCCGACAGCGAGGACTTTCACCGCGCTGCGCGGCGCATCTTCCGCCTGCAGGCGCATGACGAGCAGACGCTGCAGTTTCAGCACGCAAGCTATCGCACCTATTTTGAGAAAGCCAAGCCCGGTGCCCGTTTGCAACCGGAAGACATGGCCCGCTTGTCCCGCCGCTTTGCCCGTGCGCACCAGTGGGGCGATGCGGAAAAGCTGTTCAACGCTTTGCACAAGACGGCGCCTACGCATCCGGAGTTGGGCGAGACGCTGGGCATGTTGGTGTCTGCCCTGTGCCATGCGGGGCGGCGGGAGCAGGCGGCTTTGTTAGGGCCGCAGTTGCAGCAGCTGGCACCTGGGAGTCCGGCGCTGCAGGTGTTGGGTGGGGTGTAGGGGTGGTTTGGGATTGAATTTGGCTCTAGCGCTTGTGGAATAAGCGCTGGCAGCGATTGAATTGATAGTGACTGCGTGCGGCATCTTTCACCCGTTCGGGCTGGGCTTGCTCGCTGATCTGGTGGCTTGCTTGTGCCAAGGGCGGGTGCCGGGATGTGCGCCCGGCGGCGCACCTTCTTTTCTTGCGTCGCCAAGAAAAGAAGGCAAAAGAAGGCGACCCCACTGTCTGCGTCCCTGCGCTGCGCTTCGGGCAACCTGCGGTGCTCGCGTCCAGCGGGGTCTCGCTCAAACTCGCTTCGTTTCACTGCGCTCAAACAGTCGCGAGCCCTGATCCGCTGGCCGCTGTGCTCCTCGGCGCATACAGAGGGGCTGGGGAGCAGAACAACCAACATCCCCTCGGGCCATCGCTGCGCTCGGCACCATCTCGCGGGCGCATGCGCCTCGCGCTGTGCAGACCGGGTCGAGCGCAGCGACGACCCGTGTGGCTGTTGGGATGTTCGGCTGTTTGGCTATCCACCCCCTGTGGCTGCGCCTGCGGCGGGGCGGTTGCGGGGTGGCACGCGCGTCGCAGCGCGCGTGCTTCGTAAACTGACTCGCCGTGGTTGTCCGAGCGGCGCGCGCAGCGCAAAGCGAGTTCCACGGCGCACCCCGCAACCGTCCCGACGCAGGTTTGCCCCGAAGCGCAGCGCAGGGGTCGCAGACTTGGGGTCGCCCTTTCTTTGGTGACTTTCTTTCGGCGAAGCGAAAGAAAGTTACTGCGCCGCCGGGCGCACTCCCCGGCTCCCGCCCCATGCCAAGGCACACCGCCAGATCGACCAACAAGCCCCAGCTTCGACGGGCTCAGCCCGAACGGGCAGGGGCGTTGTCCAGGCAATCACTATCAATTCAATAGCTGCTAGCGCTTATTTCATAATTGCTAGCGCCTAATTCCACTATCAACCCCCCGCAGCCCCCTGCGGCAAATGGTTACGCAGCAGCCAGCGCGTCTCCCGTGTCGCTTCCGCATCCGGGTGGCGGGACTCCAGCGTGGCCAGCACGCGCAGGGCCATGTCGGTGCGGTTCAAGCCCTGCAGCAGCACACGGGCGACCAGCTCGTAGGCGGCGGGCACGCTGTCGTGGTCCTTGAAGCGGCGGTCAAAACCCTGCAGCACCGCCAAGGCCAGCGATGCATCGCCCGCATTCCAGGCGGCCTTGGCCAGGTTCAGGGTGGCGGCGGCGTCTTGCAATACAAAATCGGCATCCTTGCTGCGGCAGGTCTGGAAGGCTTTGATGGCGTCGCTGCTCTGGCCCGAGCGCAGCAGCAGCGGGATGTAGCGCTGCGCGTGGTCCAGCAGCGTGGCGGTTTTGCCTTCGGCCAGCGCCAGCACGCGGTGGTAACGGCGCTGCGCGGGCACCTCTTCGCCCCGGGTGCGCTGCTCTTCGTAGGCCATGGCCACGGCGGCGGTCACATTGCCTGCGGTGACCAACTCGGCCACCTGGGCGTCGATGGCGTCTTGCTCAATCTGGCGGGGGGTGCGGCGGTCCACCGGGGTTTCGTCGTCGTCCAGGCCTGCGCCGGGCAGCAGGTCAATGCCAAATGCCTCGTGGTTTTGGTACATGGCATAGCCCAGCAGGCTGGCCATGACCCAGCTGAAGTAGATGAGCACCCAGTTGACGATGGGCAGCAGGATCCAGCCCTTGAAGAGTGGCAGCAGCATGCCTAGCGCAATGAAGGTGCCCTGGCTCAGCAAGAAGAGGAACAGGCACAGCAGCAGGTACGGCCAGCCAATGGTGCGCACGGCGTTCCAGGCGTTGGCGGGGTTCAGGGTTTCCGTAAAGCTGCAGGTTTGCACCAGCACGATTTGCGTGGCAGGCAGCAAGAAGCACACGGCCAGCCAGGCCAGGGTGCCCAGGGTGGGGCTCAGGCGCTGCAGCCAGCCCACGACGAAGCCTTGCACCATCAGGATGGCGAACAGCTTCCAGGGCAGGTTCTTCCAGTCCGGGTCCAGCTCGGAGGGGTAGTCCTCGGCCTTGTAGATGCCGCGCGAGCCCAGCGCCGTGACTTTGAAGCCGTAGCGCGAAGCGGCCAGCAGGATGCCGATCTCCAGGATCAGGATGCCCAGCGCGTCGGGCAAAAAGACAATCACCTTGAACAGCATGCTGGACAACGCCAGCAGCAGGCTGTACATCAGCGGCTTGGATTGCAGCGGAAAGGTGAAGAAGGTGTTGAGCCGCTGCCAGAAAGGCGCGGGCCGTTTGGCGGGCTGGGCAGATGGATCGATGCCCGTTGGACGTGTGGCCATGGTGGTGCTCCCGCCTCCCTGCGCGGGGTGCGCTGCCTGTGCGGGCCCTGTGTGGTGCCCTGGCAGCGCCAATTGTTGCGCGGGAGTATAGGGTGCACACATGTGCTGGCATCTGCAGCACTTTCTCACACATTCACACTCTAGACAGGCGGCACAGGGTGGCGCCTGAGCGGGTGTATCGGCTACGCTCAGGGCCCTTGCAGGCAAGAGCAAAAAGCACAAATGAAGACACTTTGGAGGAAAGCCCCGGTCAGCGCACTGCTGCTGGGCGGGTTGTTGTGGGCCGCCCAGGCGCAGGCGCTGCAGATCGTCAGCTTCAGCCCGCAGGGCGAGGTGGCGCGGGTGCGCCAGGCGGTGGCCAAGTTCGACGCGGCGGCGGTGAATTTTGGCGACCCCAAGGCGCCAGCGCCCCTGGCCATCAGTTGCAACGACGCCGCAGCCTCCAAGGGCACGGGCCGCTGGACCAGCGAGCGCGAGTGGGTGTTTGACTTTGAGGCCGACCTGCCCCCCGGCATGCGCTGCACGGCCACTGTCAAGCCTGACTTCAAACCAGCCTCTGGTGCCGCATTGACGGGCGCTAAAAGCTATCAATTCAATAGCGGCGGGCCGTTCGTGCAAAGCGTGCGTCCCAACACCTACGAGCAGATCGACGAAGAGCAGTTCTTCGTGCTGCAGCTCAATGGCCCCGCCACCACCGAGAGCGTGCAGGCCAACGTGTGGTGCGCGCTGGACGGGGTGGGCGAGCGCGTGCCCGTGCGCATGATCGAAGGCGCGCAGCGCAGCGACATTCTCAAATCGCTGGGGCTGGACAAGCGGGCGGCCAAAGACCCGCTGCAGTTTCCAGCACTGGCGTGCAACCGGCGGCTCACCTCGGGATCGCAACTGCAACTGGTGTTTGGCAAGGGCGTGGCCACGCCCAGCGGCGTGGCCAATACTGTGGAAAAGCGCTTCACCTACAAGGTGCGCGAGCCGTTCTCGGCCGAGTTCAATTGCGAGCGTGAAAACGCCCAGGCTGCCTGCCTGCCGCTGCGGCCCATGGTGTTGTCCTTCAACGCCCCGGTGCCGCGCAAGTTGGCGATGGCGATTCGCCTCAAGTCCGCCAAGGAAACGCTCAAGGCTGTTGCGTATGGGCGCGAAGATGGTGGTGACAAGGATGCCGACGCCTTGGTCAATGGCATTCAGTTCGATGCGCCCCTGCCCGAGCAGACCTCGTTCACCGTGGAGTTGCCCAAGGACTTCAAGGACGCCGCAGGCCGGCCGCTGCGCAATGCCGCCAGCTTTCCGCTGAAGGTGGCTACGGCGGGCATGCCGCCGCTGGCCAAGTTTGCGGCCGCGTCCTTTGGCGTGGTCGAGCGCTTTGCCGAAGGGGCCGATGGCCCGGCCTTGCTGCCCGTGACCCTGCGCAACGTGGAGGCGGGCCTGAAAGTGCAAGGCCTGCAGCCGGGCGGCATGGTGGCGCCCACTGGCAAGGTGAGCACGCTCAAGCCGTCCACCGATGTAGACATCATTGCCTGGTTCCGCAAGGTGGCCCGCTACGACAGCTACAACGTCCAGCGCCGCGTGGCCGCGCGGGATGTGAAGGGCCCCCTGCCCAAGGTGGTGGACGACGACCGCGACTACGTGCAAACGCGCATGCTCTCGCTGCTGGCGGGGCAGGGCGGCGTCAAGACGCTGGATCTGCCGCAGGTCACCGGCAAAGAGCTGCGCCCGTTCGAGGTGGTGGGCATTCCGCTGCCGCCGGGCTTCCATGTGGTGGAGATTGCTTCGCAAAAGCTGGGCGCCTCGCTGCTGGACGAGCGCCATGGCGATGGCCGCACCATGTACGTGCGTACCTCTGCCTTGGTCACCAACCTGGGGGTGCACTTCAAACTGGGGCGTGAAAACGCCGTGGTCTGGGTCACGTCGCTGGACAAAGGCAAGCCCATGCAGGGTGCCAAGGTGCGGGTGTCGGACTGCAACGGGCGCGAGCTGGCCCAGGCCATCACCAACGAGCAGGGCGTGGCGACCATCGAAGGCTTGTCGCCCGTGCCGCCCTCGTGCAACACCAATGAAGACTACGCCCAGGGCTCGTCGGCCTATTTCGTGAGCGCCCGCCACACCGAGGGCGGCGTGGAAGACATGGCCTTCACCTGGAGCGACTGGCAAAAGGGCATTGAGCCCTGGCGCTTCAATGTGCCCACCAGCAGCCAGGCCCAGCCCGACCAGCGCGCCCACACCCTGCTCGACCGCGCCCTGTTCCGTGCGGGTGAGATGGTGTCGATGAAGCACTTCTACCGCCACGAGTCGCGCAAGGGCCTGGAGACTCCCAAGTCCGGCCCTGGCACCTTGCTCATCACCCATGTGGGCAGTGGCCAGCAGTTTGAGCAAGCCGTGCAGTGGCGCCGCACGCCCACGGGCGGCTTGAGCGCCCTGAACAGTTTCGCCATTCCGCCTGCGGCCAAGCTGGGCCAGTACACCATTGAGCTGCGTGACAACGATAGCGACCGGGGCACCATCGCCACCGGCCAGTTCCGGGTGGAAGAGTTCCGCCTGCCCGTGCTGGAAGGGCGGATCGCGCCGTCCGACAGCAAGCCGCTGGTGCGGGCCCGTGCGGTGCCTACCGATGTGCAGATCAACTACGTGGCCGGTGGTGGCGCGGCCAACCTGCCGGTGCGCGTGTCGGCCCTGGTGCGTGACAAGGCGCTGCAGTACCCCGACTACGACATGTTCAGCTTCAACCCTCCTCGCCAAAAGGGCGCTGCGGGGGCATCTGCCGGGGCCGGTGATGACGAGGAAGCCGCCGCCAGCCAGGACGCCCGCGTGGTGGCCGACAAGCTGCCGCTGACGCTGGACAAGAACGGCACGGGCAAGGTGAGCATCGACAACCTGCCCCAGGCCCGCCGCCCGCAAGACCTGCTGCTGGAGGCCACCTACGCCGACCCCAATGGCGAAGTGCAAACCCTGCGCAGCACCCACACCCTGTGGCCTGCGGGCGTGGTGGCTGGGGTCAAGACCGAGGGCTGGGCATCGGCCAGCCAGAAGATCCGCTTCCAGGCCCTGGCCCTGCAGCACAACGGCCAGGCTGCGCCGGGCACGGCGCTGCAGGTGCAGGCCGTGGCGCGCATCACCACCACCACGCGCAAGCGCATGGTGGGCGGCTTCTACAGCTACGACAACCAGACATCGACCAAAGACCTGGGCACGGTGTGCACGGGCAAGAGCGACAGCCGGGGCTTGCTGCTGTGCGAAGCCAAGCTGGACGAGGCGGGTGAGGTGGAACTGGTGGTGACCGCCACCGACCGCGATGGCAACACCAGCGAAGCCGCTTCGTCCGTGTGGGTCACCCGCCAGGGCGAGTTGTGGTTTGGTGGCGAGGACCATGACCGCATTGACCTGCTGCCCGAAAAGAAGAGCTACCAGGTGGGCGAAACCGCCAAGTTCCAGGTGCGCATGCCGTTTCGCTTTGCCACTGCCTTGGTGGCGGTGGAGCGCGAGGGCGTGATCGAAACCCATGTGGTGCAGCTCAATGGGCAAGACCCCACCGTGAGCCTGAAGGTGCAGTCGGACTGGGGGCCCAACGTGTATGTGAGCGTGCTGGCACTGCGCGGGCGCCTGCGTGAAGTGCCTTGGTACAGCTTCTTTACCTGGGGCTTCAAGGCGCCCACCGAGTGGTGGAGTGCCTTCTGGTACGAAGGCAAGGAATACCAGGCCCCCACGGCCCTGGTCGATTTGTCCAAGCCCGCTTTCCGCCTGGGCTTGGCCGAGATCCGCGTGGGCACCCAGGCCCACCAGATCGATGTGAAGGTGACGGCTGACAAGGAGAGCTACCCCGTGCGCGGCAAGGCGCAAATCACCATCACCGCCACGCTGCCCGGCGGCAAGCCTGCGGCCAATGCTGAGGTGGCGCTGGCCGCCGTAGACCAGGCCCTGCTGGAGCTAATGCCCAACACCAGCTGGAACCTGCTGGAAGCCATGCTGCAGCGCCGTAGCTGGGGCGTGCAGACTGCGACCGCGCAGTCTGAAATCATTGGCCGACGCCACTACGGCAAAAAGGCTGTACCGGCAGGCGGTGGCGGTGGCCGCTCGCCCACGCGCGAGCTGCTCGACACGCTGCTGCTGTGGAACCCCAATGTGCAGCTCGATGCCAACGGCCAGGCCAAGGTGACGGTGCCGCTCAACGATGCCCTGACCACCTTCAAGATCGTGGCGGTGGCCGATGCGTCTGCGGGCCTGTTTGGCACCGGCAGCACCAGCATCCGCGCGACGCAAGATTTGCAGATCATCAGCGGCCTGCCGCCACTGGTGCGCGAGGGCGATAACTTCCGTGCGCAGATCACGCTGCGCAACACCACCAAGGCGGCCATGAAGGTCGAAGTGGCACCGCGCGCCACGCTGCTGGAGCTCAAGCCCCAGACCATCGACATCCCTGCCGGTGAAGCCCGCGAGGTGGCTTGGGATGTGACTGCGCCCGCGCAGCTGGCGCAGACCCGCGCCGAAGCCATCCTGTGGGAAATCCAGGCGCGCGACACCACGGCGGGCGCCACCGATGCCTTGAAGGCCCGTCAGCGCATCGTGCCCGCTGTACCGCTCACGGTGCAGCAGGCCACGCTGGTGCAGGTGGATGGCAAGTTCGCACTGGACGCCGCCCCGCCCGCAGACTCCATCCCCGGCCGGGGTGGGCTGAAGATGTCGCTGCAACCCAAGCTGGCCGAAGGCCTGCCCGGTGTGCGCGACTGGTGGGCTGCCTACCCGTTTGCCTGCCTGGAGCAAAAGACCAGCAAGGCCGTGGGCCTGCGCGATGGCAAGTTGTGGCAGACCGTGGTGGCGCAGCTGCCCACCTACCTGGACAGCGACGGCCTGGCCAACTACTTCCCGCCACGCAGCGGCGATGCCAACACCGGCAGTGACACGCTCACCGCCTACGTGCTGGCCGCCACGCACGAGGCCGCAGCCATTGACCCCGCCTTTGCGCTGCCCGACGAAGCACGCGCACCCATGGAGCGTGGCCTGATCGCCTTCATCGAGGGCCGCATCCAGCGCAACTTCTGGAGCCCACGCAAAGACCTGGACATGCGCAAGCTCGCTGCCATCGAAGCACTGTCGCGCTATGGCAAGGCCCAGGGCCGCATGGTCAGCAGCATCACCATTGCACCCAACCAGTGGCCCACGCACTCGGTGATCGATTGGGTGAATGTTTTGAAGCGCGTGGCGGACGTGCCGGAGCGCGACAAGCGCCTGGCCGAGGCCATGCAAATATTGCGTGCGCGCCTGTCGTTCCAGGGCACCAAGCTCATCTTCAGCACCGAGCAGGACGACTACTGGTGGTGGCTGATGCAAAACGGTGATGTGAACACTGCACGCCTGATGCTGGCCGTGATGGACGACCCCACCTGGAAGGACGACATGGGCCGCCTGGCCAACGGCTTCATCAGCCGCCAGCAGGCCGGTGCCTGGCACACCACCACCGCCAACCTGTGGGGCGGCCTGGCGTTGGAGAAGTTCAGCGCCAAGTTTGAAGCCACCCCCGTGGCGGGCGCCACCAAGGCCAGCATGGGCGGCAACAACGCCAGCGTGGACTGGAGCAAGGTCGAACGCATCAAGGCCACCGACGCCAGCGGCGCCACCCACCAGACCACCTGGTTTGGCGCGCCCGCAGCACCGGGCAACCTCAAGAACAACAGCATGTTCCTGCCCTGGGGCAAGGCCGGTGGCAAAGAGGCGCTGGAGGTGACCCACCAGGGCACAGGCAAACCCTGGCTCACCCTGCAATCGGTGGCGGCGGTGGAGTTGAAGGCGCCGTTCGCGGCGGGCTACTCCATCAAGAAGACCGTGACCCCCGTCGAGCAGGCCAACAAGTCGTTGCCCGCAGGCCAGTACACCCGTGGCGACGTGCTGCGCGTGAAGCTGGAAGTGAACGCCAGCGCCGACATGAGCTGGGTGGCCATCACCGACCCGATCCCGGGCGGCGCCACCATCCTGGGCAGCGGCCTGGGCCGCGACTCGGAAATCGCCACGCAGGGCGAAAAGCAAAGCGGCAGCGGCTGGGCCGCGTTTGAAGAGCGCAGCTTTGAGTCCTTCCGCAGCTACTACCAGTACCTGCCCAAGGGCACCGTCACCATGGAATACACGGTGCGCCTAAACAACGTGGGCGACTTTGCCCTGCCCCCCAGCCGGGTGGAGGCCATGTATGCGCCCGAGATGTTTGGCGAATACCCGAATGCACGGGTGAAGGTGGGGGCCGCGAAGTGATAGCCCGTGCGCCCATGTCCAGCAGTTTGCAGCGGCTTGAACAGGCCACTACGGAGACCGTATCGCCATGATCGATCACATCGGCATCACCGCCACGGACTTTGCCAAAAGCCGCGCGTTCTATCAGCAAGCGTTGGCGCCCCTCGGCTATGCGCTGGTGATGGAGGTTTCTGCGGCCCAGACGGGTACCACAGACCACGCGGGTTTTGGTGTTCCGCCCAAGCCGGATTTTTGGATCACCGGCAGCGCGGTGCCACCCACCCGCGTCCATGTGGCATTCCGTGTGGACAGCCGGTTGCAGGTGGACCAGTTTTACGCGGCCGCCCTGGCGGCCGGCGGTCGGGACAACGGTGCGCCCGGTATCCGGGCGCATTACCACCCCCATTACTACGGCGCTTTCGTGCTGGACCCGGACGGGCACAACATCGAAGCGGTGTGCCACGCTCCCGCGTGAAGCCAGAACACGCTGCCCAGGCGTTGCACAGGCAGGCCGTGACGCCAGTGTCTGCCCGCCGTGCCTGCGCCACATGGCCGCGATCTGGTGCGTGGCTGGTTGTGCTGCTCGCCAGCCTGGTGGTGGCCCCTGTGGCTTGGGCGCTGCCTACCTATGACGAGGTGCGCGCCGACTTCCGACCCTCCGACACGGTGATCCTCTCCGCCGAGGGTGAGGTGCTGCAGCGCCTGCGCACCGATGCCACGGTGCGCCGGGGCCAGTGGGTGCCGCTGGCCGATGTGTCGCCCGCATTGCGCACGGCGCTGGTGCTGAGCGAAGACAAGCGGTTTTTTGAGCACAGCGGGGTGGACTGGCGCGCGGCATCGGCCGCCGCCTGGGGCAACTTGTGGAACCAGCGCACGCGGGGGGCCAGCACCCTCACCATGCAACTGGCTGGGCTGCTGGATGGCGACTGGCGCCAGGGGCCGGGCGGGCGCTCGGTGGTGCAAAAGATCGGGCAGACGGTGGCGGCGCAGGTGCTGGACCGGCGCTGGCGCAAGGACCAGATTCTGGAGGCCTACCTGAACCTGGTGCCGTTTCGTGGTGAGGTGGTGGGCATTGATGCGCTGAGCCGCACCCTGTTTGGCAAAGCCGCCCATGGCCT